>NZ_JBEFLD010000017.1:0-548 GCF_040148885.1 Vogesella oryzagri | reverse complement strand
TGATCATACACTAATCCTGTGACAGATCATGCACTGATCACGTGGCTGATCATGCACTGATACCGTGACTGAGCATGGACTGATCACATGACTATCATGTAGTGATCACGTGACTTAATGGCGCTGATCATGTGACTGATCATGCGCTGATCATGTTTGCTATCACACACTGATCATGTGCCTCTGGAGGCAATGAACATAGAGTTGAGTAGGCAGGAATCAGTCAGCAGGCTATAATCATGGAACTCACCTCTGAGAAATCATGCTGCTCAGCTGGCAATAATCAAGTAGATGAGCAGGCAGGAATTACGCAGCACAGCTGGCAATTGTCAAGCAGATGACAGGCAGGAATCGTGCAGCTCAGCTGGCAATTGTCAAGCAGATGAGCAGACACTAATCACGCAGCTCAGCAGGCCCGGATCACGTGACTGAGCATGCACTGTTCACGTGGCTGATCATACACTGATCACGTGATTGATCATGCACTGATCACATGGCTATCATGCACTGATCACGTGGCTGATCATACACTGTTCACGTGTCTGACC
>NZ_JBEFLD010000014.1:0-4924 GCF_040148885.1 Vogesella oryzagri | reverse complement strand
CTGTTGTCCACCGCCTGGGCGAACAGGCCGGCAAAGGCGGCATCGAAAGCGGCCAACCTTTGGGTCAGCTCGGCGCGGCGGGTGATCAGCAGCAGCTCGTCCGGCGACTGCCACAGCAGCACGCCCGCGTCGCCGCTGGTGAACTGGCCGGCCGCCGGCACCGCGGCGCCGGTGACCTGGCTGATGGCGGCAGCGATGGCGGCATCCGCCAGCTCGCCACGAATCACGATGTAGCCCAGCAGCGGCAGTTCGTTGGTGCGCACCTGCTGCTTGTTGTCGACCAGCACGGTCTCGGCCGGCAGGTTGAAGTTCGCCAGCGGCGATTGCAGATAGGGTTGGAAGTTAGGCATGTTGACGCACCCCTTCTTGGTCGACGAATACGGAGGAAACCACCTTGGCCGGGTGCACCTTGCCACCCGCCCACACGTAGACGGTGTCGCCTTCGCGCTGGCTGCCGCCTTTCAGCACCGCCATGGCGATGGAACGGCCGAGGAAGGCGCTGTGGTAGCTGGAGGTGACATGGCCCTGCATATTGGCCGGCGGCGTGGCGTCCGGGGTGGACAGGATCTGCGCACCTTCGGCCAGCACCACTTTCGGGTCGGCGGTGTACAGGCCAACCAGCTGTTTGCGGTCGGAACGCGTGGTGTCGGAACGCGACAGCGAGCGTTTGCCGAGGAAGCTGAACGGCTTCTTCATGCCCACCGCCCAGCCCATGGCCAGATCGATCGGCGTCATCGAGCCGTCGGTGTCCTGACCGACGATGATGAAGCCCTTCTCGGCTCGCAGCACGTGCATGGTCTCGGTACCGTACGGGGTGATGCCGAATTCTTCACCGGCGGTCATCACCTGTTCCCACATGTAGTGGCCGTAGCTGGCATCGACGTTGATCTCGTAGGCCAGTTCGCCGGAGAAGGAGATGCGGAACACCTTGGCCGGGACGCCGGCCACGGTGCCTTCGCGCCAGTCCATGAACTTGAAGTTCTCTGCCGACAGGTCGATGTCGCTGCACAGTTTCTGCAGCACTTTGCGGCTGTTCGGCCCCACCACCGCGGTGGTACTCCAGTGGTCGGTGGTGGAGGTGAAGCGCACCTTCAGTTCCGGCCATTCGGTCTGGTGCCAGCGTTCCAGCCAGTTCAGCACGCGGGCGGCGCCACCGGTGGTGGTGGTCATGTGGAAGTGGTCGTCGGCCAGGCAGGCGGTGACGCCGTCGTCCATTACCATGCCGTTCTCGTCCAGCATCAGGCCGTAGCGGCACTTGCCCGGGTCCAGCTTGCTCCAGGCGTTGGAGTAGATGCGGTTGAGGAATTCGCGCGCATCCGGGCCCTTGACGTCGATCTTGCCGAGGGTGGAGGCATCCATCACGCCCACCGAGTTACGGGTGGCCAGGCATTCGCGGTCCACGGCCTGGTGCAGGGTTTCCTTGCCCTTGGGGAAGTACCACGGGCGCATCCACTGACCAACGGTCTCGAACAGCGCGCCACGCTTGAGGTGCGAGGCCTGCATCGCGGTGTAGCGGCGCGGCTCGAAGGTGTCGGCCTTGTGGCTGCCGGCCAGCGCCCCGAAGGTCACCGGGGTGTAGGCCGGGCGGTAGGTGGTGGTGCCGACCGCGGAGATCGGTTTGCCCAGCGCCTCGGCGGCGATGGCGAAGCCGTTGACGTTGGACAGCTTGCCCTGGTCGGTACCGAAGCCCAGCGCGGTGTAGCGCTTCACGTGTTCGATGGAGCGATAGTTCTCGCGCACCGCCAGGTGGATGTCGGCGGCGGACACGTCGTTCTGGAAGTCGATGAAGGCCTTGGCGCCGTGGCCCTCGGCCAGGCCGTCCGGCACGCGGAACAGGCGACGGGTAGCGGCCACGTCGTGCTCGCCCGCCTGCGGGCAGTCACCGTGGGTGCTGCGGCCGAAGCCGAGCAGCATGGCGCTGGTGGCGGCATGGGTCTGCGCCAGCGCGTCAGTCAGTTCCCAGCGACCGGTAATGGCGCCGGCACAGCTGATGCCCTGACGGCCCTCGTCCGGCACCACGAAGGACAGGCTTTCTTCCTTCCAGTACGGACGGCCGGTGTTGTGGCAGAACAGGTGCACGGTGGAGGTCAGGCCGCCGGAGGACAGCACGCTGTCGGCCGACAGGCGCGGGCCCTTGCCACGCACGGTGTTGGTGAACGGGTCCAGCTGTACCAGCTGCGCGCCGCTGACGGCAGTGCGGCCATGCACTTCGGCAATGCCGTAGCCCAGCATCAGCTCGACGCCGGCCTTCCTGGCCTGCTGCTGGCGCCAGTCGGCGGCACCGCGCAGGCGGGTATCGATCAGCGTGACATGGCTGCCGGCTTCGGCCAGGTCGCGGGCGGCGTCGTAGGCGGCATCGTTGTGCGTCATCAGCAGCACGTTGCGGCCAACGGCGACGCCGTAGCGGTTGAGATAGGTCTGGCCAGCGGCGGCGGTCATCACCCCCGGGCGGTCGTTGTTGCCGTAGACCAGCGGACGCTCGATGGCGCCGGCGGCCAGCACCACGTGGTGGGCGCGGATCTTGTGCAGGCGCTGACGCGGCTGGTTCGGATTGCGGCTGCCGATCGGCAGGTGGTCCTGGCACAGCTCCAGTGCCTGCACCAGGTTCTGCTCGTGCAGCGCGAAGGCGGTGGTGCGGCTCAGTACGGTGACGTTGTTCAGGCTGGCCAGTTCGGCCAGGCGCTCGCCCACCCACTGCATCGCCGGCTTGCTGTCGATCTGCGCGCTGGCGTCGGACAGCATCCAGCCGCCGGCTTCGTTCTGCTCGTCCACCAGCAGGGTCTTGAGGCCGGCACGACCGGCCAGGGTGGCAGCCCACAGGCCGCAGGCACCGCCGCCCACCACCAGCACGTCGACGTGGTGGTGCAGGTGGTCATAGTATTCCGGGTCGGCATCCACCGGCGCGCGGCCATAGCCGGCCGCCATGCGGATCAGTTTCTCGTACATCGGCCAGGCGGCTTTCACCGGACCCATGAAGGTCTTGTAGTAGAAGCCGGGCGGCATGAAGCGGCTGAAGGTACCGGCCAGGCCCTTCAGGTCGAAGTGCAGCGACGGGAAGCCGGTGGTGGTGGTGGCGGACAGGCCGTCATACAGCTCCACCTGGGTGGCTTTCAGGTCCGGCACGGTGTAGGCGCCGGTTTCCAGCTGGATCAGCGCGTTCGGCTCTTCCGAACCGTGGCCGATGATGCCGCGCGGGCGGCCGTACTTGAAGCTGCGGCCGATCAGCTTGACGCCGTTGGCAATCAGCGCCGAGGCCAGGGTATCGCCGGCGAAGCCCTGATGGCTCTTGCCGTCGAAGCTGAAGCGCACCGGCGCCTGGGTGTTGATGCGCTGGCTGTTACGGTGGACACGGTAGGCGCTCATGCTTCGCTCTCCTTCAGGTAATGCGCTTTGCCTTCTGCCAGCGTCCAGCTGCCGGCAATCTGGTAACTGGCGGTGTGGCGCTTGACGACGAACACCTTGCGGCAGCCGGCGGTGTGCTGCCATTGCTCCCAGAACCAGCCGCGGGTGTTCTTGCGCATGAACAGGTAGTCACCCCATTCCGCGTCGCTGGCGTCTTCCGGGTTGGCCGGGCGGGCGATATAGGCCTCGCCGGCATAGCTGAATTCTTCTTCCTCGCGGGTCGCCCCGCAGTGCGGACAGTGAAGCTGGAACATAAGGGGCTCTCCTAGTGCGCTACGCCGGCGGCGCCGTGTTCGTCGATCAGATGACCGGTGCTGAAGCGGTCCAGCGCGAAGGCGGCGTTCAGCGGGTGCGGTGCATCGTTGGCGATGGTGTGGGCGAACACGTGGCCCGAGCCCGGGGTGGCCTTGAAGCCACCGGTGCCCCAGCCGCAGTTGAAGTACAGCCCCTTCACCGGCGACTTGCCGATGATCGGACAGGCGTCCGGCGCCACGTCGACGATGCCGCCCCACTGGCGGTTCAGGCGCACGCGCGAGAAGCTGGGGAACAGCTCGATGATGGCGGCGGCAGTGTGCTCGATCACGTGCGGGCTGCCGCGCTGGCCGTAGCCCAGGTAGCTGTCGATACCGGCGCCGATCACCAGCTCGCCCTTGTCGGACTGGCTGACATAGCCGTGTACCGCGTTGGACATCACCACGGTGTCTAGGCACGGCTTCATCGATTCGGAGACGAAGGCCTGCAGCGGGTGGCTTTCCAGCGGCAGGCGCACCTTGGCCATCTTGGCCAGGGTGGAGGTGCTGCCGGCGGCGACACAGCCGACGCGGTCGGCGAACACGTCGCCCTGCGAGGTATGCACGCCCTTGATGCGGCCATCCTCGATGATCATGCCGGTGACTTCACACTGCTCGATCAGGTCCACGCCCAGCTCGCTGGCGGCGCGGGCAAAGCCCCAGGCCACCGCATCGTGGCGGGCTACGCCGCCGCGCGGCTGGTAGCTGGCGCCCATTACCGGGAAGCGGGTACTGGCCCCCACGTCCATCAGCGGCACGATGTCCTGGATTTCCTTCGGCGACAGGATCACGCCGTCGATGCCGTTGAGCACGTTGGCGTTGACGCGGCGCTCGATGTCGCGCATGTCCTGCAGGGTGTGGCCGAGGTTCATCACCCCGCGCTGGCTGAACATCACGTTGAAGTTCAGCTCCTGCGACAGGCCTTCCCACAGTTTGAGGGCATGCTCGTACAGGTGGGCGGATTCGTCCCACAGGTAGTTGGAGCGGACGATGGTGGTGTTGCGGGCGGTGTTACCGCCGCCGAGGTAGCCTTTCTCCAACACGGCGACGTTCTTGACGCCGTGGTTCTTGGCCAGATAGTAGGCGGTAGCCAGGCCGTGGCCGCCACCGCCGATGATGATCACGTCGTAACGTGGCTTGAGCTGCGGTGTACGCCAGGCCGGTTGCCAGGTTTCGTGATGTTTGAGCCCGTGTTTGAGCAGGCTCCAGAAGGAGTAACGGTTTGCCATGGA
>NZ_JBEFLD010000006.1:0-313168 GCF_040148885.1 Vogesella oryzagri | reverse complement strand
CACAAACAGCCCAGCTTGAGAGATCAAGCTGGGCTTTGTGCTTTGGTGCGTGGGTGAGGCAGGCCCCACCCGGACCGCCGCCTCACCCCGGTCCCTGACACGCCTGCTGCGGCCAACGTGGGCCGCAACGTACCCGACCAAACATAAAGCCCGCTGATGCGGGCTTTGCTATTAGTATTGGCATACTGCTACATAGCGCAACCTTGACTTCTGTTTTGCCGGGTAGCTGGAGTGGCGTGTGATTGTCGATTTGTGCGGTTGACGAATAGGGCAGAATTAGCGAAGATGGACGCATGACTACGTTCAGCCGCATTGTTTCCGTTGCGTATTATTATGGCTACCGCTCCTCTCTGGCGGCGCCAGGAAACCTTGTGGACTGAATTCACAGAATTTTCCAACAATGCCGCCGTAACTGGCGGCATTGGTCTATCTGTAGTGGCTGATTTCCCGGTTATGGCTCCAGGAGCAAACATGATGGAAAGCAGCCGTATCTGGTCGGGCGCTCTGCCTGCAACTTTGCCTGCCGTTAGTCTGAATATTTTTTGTGATGTCGAGCACTTGTCCGGTTGTTCTGCGGATAAGTTGCTGCCGTTATTGTCTCAATGGCAGCAGCGGCAATTGCCCTGTGTTATAGAGTCGCTGTTTCCAGAAGTACGCACCTTGGCCTACATTGCCGCCAGCGGCGGCTCACCTTCGGCGGCTGACTGGTTGGCTGCACGAGTGGCGGTATTCCAGTTGGAGCATTTGGTACTTGGAGTGGGTGAGTTGGCGCTGATGGATACTATTAACCGCAGCTTGCGTACCATTGCGCAGCGCCTAGGACTGGAGCTTGTTTCGTTGCAGTCATTTGCCGTTGCTAGCAGTGGTGACTGCGTGGTAGCGGCTACTGGCCGCTCGCCAAGCCAAGCCAAGTTGGTCTCGCCGGTGGCGCAATCCTTGCAGTTACGCCACGACCTGGCTGCGCATCTGGCGCGCTTACAAGCTGTTTTGTCTTGATATAAAAAGGACGGTGTTATGCGTGATGGTTATATCGAGCGTGTGCCGCGCGAAGAAGACTCGATTCGCACATTGACCCAGGTGGTCTACATCCTGCAGGCATGCAGTCTGCTGGTGGGAGTGACGGCAATCGTGGCGGTGATCATCAACTACGTGAAGCTGGACGATGCCCGGGGCACGCGCTGGGAAAGTCACTTTCGCTGGCAGATACGCACCTTTTGGTGGGCGTTGGCTGGCTACGTGATTTCCGCGCCACTGTTCTTCCTGTTTGGCTTGGGGGCGGTGCTGATGTTTGGCGTCTGGGTGTGGAGCATTTACCGGGTGGTGAAGGGGTATCTTGCCTTCAACGACGGCAAGTCGCTGTGACAATTGCTGCCAAGTAGATGATTTTTTGGCACAATGCGCGCCTTCTTCCTGATTGGACGTGCCATGGATACCGAACAGTTGGGCATGCTGCTGACGCGCACCATGCCCTATGGCAAGTACAAAGGGCGGGTGATTGCCGACCTGCCGGGGCATTACCTCAACTGGTTCGCCCGCGAGGGTTTTCCGCCCGGAGAAATCGGCCGCCTGCTGGCGCTGATGCATGAACTGGATCACAACGGATTGAGCTATCTGCTCGATCCACTCAGAAAGCGATAGCCAATGGCCATTCAATGGTTTCCTGGCCACATGAACAAAGCCAAGAAGGAGCTGGAAGAGCGCCTTGGCGGTATCGATGTGGTAATTGAAATGCTCGACGCCCGCCTGCCGGGCTCCAGTGCCAATCCGATGATTGCCCGCCTGGCGCGCGGCAAGCCGGCGCTGAAGGTGCTGAACAAGCAGGATCTGGCGGATGCCCGCGTGACCGAGCAATGGCTGAAATGGTATCGCAACCAGCCGGGTACCCAGGCACTGGGGCTGGATGCCTCTGATGCGGCGCCGGCGCAGAAACTGGTGGCTGCCTGTCGCGAGCTGGCGCCAGGCCGTGGCGGCGTCGAAAAACCGCTGCGGGTGGTGATTTGCGGTATTCCCAACGTCGGTAAATCCACGCTGATCAACAGTCTGATGGGGCGACGCATCGCCAAGACCGGCAACGAGCCGGGGATCACCAAGGGGCAGCAGCGCATCATGCTGGCCGACGACATCGAACTGTTCGACACCCCCGGCATGCTGTGGCCGAAGATCATCGTGCCGCAAGGTGGCTACAACCTGGCCGCCAGTGGCGCCGTTGGCCGCAATGCGCTGGATGAAGAGGAAGTCGTGCTGGAATTGCTGCTGTATCTGATGAAGCGTTACCCGACCGAGCTGGATGCGCGCTACAAGATCGGCGATATCGACGGGCTGCAGGACTGGCAGGTGCTGGAGCTGATCGGCAAGAAGCGGGGGGCGGTGTTGCCGGGCGGGCGCATCAATATCCAGAAGGCGTCCGAGATCGTGCTCACCGATTTCCGTGACGGCAACATCGGCCGTATCTCGCTGGAACTGCCGGAAGAGTGGGCGGCGTGGGAAAAAGCCGCTAAAGAACACGAGGTGCTGCGTGCAGCACAAAAAGAAGACGCACGACTGGAGCGCGAAGAAAAGAAAAAGGGCGTGCGCAAGTAAGCGGCCGCCCCAATAAAAACAGGCGGAGCAATCCGCCTGTTTTTATTGGTTGTTCGGTTCGAGTTGCAGTTGCGGCCAACGTTGACGCCAGTTCTTGCGTTGCAGGCGCCGTTGCCAGGAGGCATCGTCGCCGCTGAAGGCCGGGTTGCGCTGGATCTGGCGGGCAAATAGCGGCGCCCATCCCAGCGGGGCCAGCCAGTGCAACTGGTCATGCTCGTCCACCCGGACGGCGTAGCAGGTGGCCGTTTCCGGCCAGTAGCCAATGGCTTCTGCACAACTCCGATAAGGGGGATGGCCGTGTTGTTGTGCCATGCGCGCCTGGTTGCGTACCTGCCAGGCGGCAGCCAACCTGGCGTGCAGTTGGTGTTGATAGTGCTGTTCGTAGTAGGGTTCAGTGCAATCGGCATCCAGATAGATGACGTCGATGTCCTGTAGCGGCGTGGCCTGCCGGTAACCGTGTTGTTGGTCCCAGACCAGGTTGCGGACAAAGCCGGCTGCCGGCCAGAAGCCGCTCCCTAGTTGCTGCCGCACCTGTTGCAGGTACTGCCAGCGCAAGGTATCTGCGCGCAGAGCCTGCTCCAGCCAGGCGGGCGGGCCGGCCGTATCAGGCAATCGGCTCACCCGGCTGCTCGAACCAGCCCATCAGGATGGCCTGTGCCGCCACCTGATCCAGCATTTCCTTCTGCCGCCGGCCGTAGACGCCGGCATCTTCCAGCAGCCCTTCGGCAATCGCCGAGGTCAGGCGCTCGTCCACCAGCCATACCGGCAGCTCGAAGCGCCCCTTCAGGCGCTGGGCAAACTTGCGCGACAGCGCGGTGAGCTGATGCTCGCTGCCATCCATGTGGGTGGGCAGGCCCACCACGAAGCCGGTGACGCGCCATTCGCTGACCAGCTTGCCAATGGCGGCGAAGCGCACCTCGTTCACTTCGCTGTTGATGGTGTCCAGTGGCGTGGCGATGCCGACCTCCGGCTCGCCCAGCGCCACGCCGATGCGCTTCTCGCCGAAGTCAAAACCCAGCACCGTGCCCTTATGCATGGCCGGACACATTGGTCAGCAGCGCCGGATCGAAGCCCAGCAGCTTGATGGCGCAGTTGTAGCGCTCTTCCACCGGGGTGTCGAACAGCACCCATTCTTCCGCCGGTACCGTCAGCCAGCCATTGTTGGCGATCTCTTCTTCCAGCTGGCCTTTTTCCCAGCCGGAATAGCCCAGACTCAACAGCAGCTTGTCCGGACCCTTGCCTTCCGATACCGCCGCCAGAATGTCCTTGGAGGTGGTCAGCGCCAGGTGGTCGGTAATGGTGAGCGTGGATTGCCAGTTGCCGATCGGGTTGTGCAGCACGAAGCCGCGATCCGGCTGCACCGGGCCGCCGAAAAATACCGGCCAGGTGCTGGCTTCGCCTTCCGGCAGCGGCAGGTCGATCTGCTCCAGCAGCTGCGCTGCAACGATGCCGGACGGCTTGTTGATGATGACCCCCATGGAGCCCTGTTCGCCGTGCTCGCAGACATACACGATGCTTTTGGCAAACAGCGGGTCCGCCATGTCGGGCATGGCGATGAGGAAATGATTGGCAAGAGAGAGCGTATCCATGGCTGCATTATGGCAACCAATGTCATGGCCGGCAAAGCAACATCGCGGCGTTGCGCTGCAAAGGTTGGCCGCAGCGGGCGACGGGCTTGCTAAAATGCCCGGCTGAATCAACCTTTACGCGGATCACGCCTTGCGCCTCACCCATATCAAGCTTGCCGGCTTCAAATCCTTTGTCGACCCCACCAGTATCGCCGTGCCCGGCCAGCTGGTGGCAGTGATCGGCCCCAACGGTTGCGGCAAGTCCAACGTGATCGACGCCGTGCGCTGGGTGCTGGGCGAATCCTCCGCCAAGCAGCTGCGTGGCGAGTCGATGCAGGACGTGATCTTCAATGGCTCCTCCAGCCGCAAGCCGGTGTCGCGCGCGTCGGTGGAGCTGGTTTTCGATAATGCCGACGACCAGCTGCTGGGCCCGTGGGGGCAGTACAGCGAAGTGGCGATCAAGCGTGTGCTGACGCGGCAGGGCGAATCCAGCTACTACATCAACAACCAGCAGGTGCGTCGTCGCGATATTACCGACCTGTTCCTGGGGACCGGCGTCGGCGCGCGCGGCTACGCGGTGATCGAGCAGGGCATGATCTCGCGCATCATCGAGGCGCGGCCGGAAGAGCTGCGCGCCTACCTGGAAGAAGCCGCCGGCGTGTCGCGCTACAAGGAGCGCCGCCGCGAAACCGAAAACCGCCTAGCCGACACCCGCGACAACCTCACCCGCATCGAGGATCTCAAGCTGGAACTGACGCGGCAGGTGGAGAAGCTCACCGAGCAGGCCGAGGTGGCAGCCAACTACCAGGACATGCGCGGCGCGCTGACCTTCAAGCAGAACCTACTAGCGCTGGCGCGGCGCGAAGAAGCCGCGCGCCAGGAGGCTGCCGCGCGTGGCGAACTGGCGCGCATCGAAACCGAAGAAGCCGCGCTGGAGGCCGCTCACACCCACCTGGAAACCGAGCTGGAAACCGTGCGCGAGACGCACTACGCCGCCAGCGATGCCGTGCACGAGGCGCAGCAGGCGCTGTTCGAGGCCAATGCCACGCTGGCGCGACTGGAAGAACAGCAGCGTCACCGGCTGCAAAGCAGCGAACGGCTGGCGCGTGAGCTGAACAGTGCCCGTAGCGAACGGCAGCAACTGGCCGAGCACAAGGCGCAGGTGGCGGCGGAGCTGGATGACTGGCTGCCGCGGCGCGAAGAAGCGCAGCTGCGCATGGAAGAAGCGCAGATGGGGCTGGAAGACGGCGCCGACAGCCTGCCTGCCGCCGAGGCCGCATTCCGCGTTGCCGATCAGCGGCTGGCGCAAATGACGGCACAGATTGCCAACCTGACGCGCGAGCGCGATCTGGCGCGACAGCAGGGCGAGCACCTGCGCCGCAGCATCGAACAACTGGCGGGGCGGGAAGACGCCTTGCGCCGCGAACTGGCGGATCTGAACCTGCCGGACGCCGCCGCGCTGCACGCCGCGCATGAGCAGGTGGCCAGCGCACAGGCGGCACTGGAGGCGGTGCGCGCACGCTTGGCCGCCGACGAAGCCAAGCAGGCGGACCTGACCGCCGAGCGCGAACAACTGGATAAACAACTGGCACAACTGGGCGCCGATGCCGCCCGCGCCGAAGCCGAAGTGGCGGCGCTGGACGCGGTGCTGGCGCGCGAGGCGGCCGGCGAGCAGCTGGCCGGCTGGTTGCAGGCGCAGCAACTGGCCGAGGTGCCGACGCTGTGGCAGAGCCTGCAGGTGGACGAACAGTGGCGGGTGGCGGTGGAAGCCATGCTGGCCGAGCGACTGGCGGCCCGCGCCGCGCTGTTGCCGGACGCCATGCCGCCGGCGCCGCTGACCGTGGTGGATGCCAGGGCGGTGTTGCCTGCGGCCAACGTTGGCCGCACGCGACTGGTGGCGCAGCTGCAGGTGGCGGCGCCGTTCGATGCCGCGCTGGCGGACTGGCTGGCCGGCGTTTACTGCGCCGATTCGCTGGCGCAAGCCATCGCCCGTCGTGGCGAGCTGGCCGCCGGCGAGTGCTGGATCACGCCGCAGGGGCATCGCATCAGTCGCAGCAGCGTCAGCTTCCATGCCGCCGCTAGCGGCGACGGCATGATGGCGCGCAAGGCGGCGCGCGATGCTGCTGCCGCCCGGTTGGCGAGCATCGAGCCGGAAATCGCCGGGCTGCAGCGCCACCGCGACGGTGTGGTGGCCACGCTGGGCATGCTGGCCGAGGCGGTGCGTGCGCAGAAGGGCGCGTTGTCACGGCTGGAAGGCGAGCTGAATGCGCTGACGCTGGAGCACGTGAAGCTGGATCAGGCGGCGCGGCAAGGCGCGGCACGACTGGCGGCGATCCATGCTGAGCAGGCACGGCTGGCGGAAGAGCGCCAGCTGGGGCAGGACACCATTGCCGAGGCCGAGCTGCAGGCGGAAGAAAACGCCATGCAGCTGGAAGAATTGCAGGACGCGTTGGAAGAGGCACGGCTGGCGCGGTTGAATGCGGAAACCGGGCTGGAGCTGGCGCGCAACCGCACCCGCGATGCCGAACGTCAGGTGCATGAAATCCGCCTGGCGCAAGCGACCGCCGAGCAGAAAGTGGCCGAGCTGGAGCGCCGGGCGCGCGAGCAGGAAGAGCGCGATCTGCAGCTGGCGGAGCGACTGGAAACGCTGGCCTTCGAGGCCGAAACGGTGGAAGAGGCGGCGCCGGACGATGCGCTGCAGGAAGCGCTGGCGACGCGGGAAACCCGCGAGCAAGGGTTGGCCGCAGCCCGCGACGCGCTGAATGCGCTGACCGAAACCCTGCGCCAGTACACGCAAAAACAGCAGGAAGTCAGCGCGGCGCTGCCGGCGCTGCGCGAGGCGCGCTCGGAGTGGCTGCTCAAGCATCAGGAAGCGCGCTTGAATCTGGAGCGCTTTGGCGAGGAACTGCAGGCCGCCGGCGCTGACGAAGCCGAGCTACTGCCGCATTTGAACGACAGTGTGAAGCCGAATGCACTGGCGGCGGAGATCGCGCGGCTGGCGCGCGCCATCGAGGGCTTGGGTGCGGTCAACCTGGCAGCGCTGCAGGAGCTGGAGGAAGCCAGCAAGCGCGGCGAGTACTTGGCCAGCCAGACCGACGACTTGCTGCAGGCGATGGCGACGCTGGAAGAGGCGATTGCCAAGATCGACGGCGAAACCCGCGACATGCTGCAGCAGACCTACGCGGCGGTAAACGCCAAGATGAGCGAGTTTTTCCCCACCCTGTTCGGCGGCGGTCGCGCCGAGCTGGTGCTGACCGGCGACGACCTGCTGTCGGCCGGCATCCAGATCATCGCCCAGCCACCGGGCAAGAAGAACAGCACCATCCACCTGCTGTCCGGCGGCGAGAAGGCGCTGACCGCGATGAGTCTGGTGTTCTCGTTGTTTAGCCTCAACCCGGCGCCGTTCTGCCTGCTGGACGAGGTGGATGCGCCGCTGGACGATGCCAATACCAGCCGCTTCTGCGATCTGGTGAAACAGATGGCCGCCAGCACCCAGTTCCTGTACATCAGCCATAACCGCCTGACCATGGAAATGGCCGAGCAGCTGGTGGGGGTGACCATGCAGGAGCAGGGTGTCAGCCGCATCGTGGCAGTGGACATCGTGGAAGCGCTGAAAATGCGCGAAACCGGCTAGCGATGCGGCTGGCCCTGTTGTTGTCGCTGCTGCTGCATGCGTTGCTGCTGGCGGCACTGGCCCGGACGTTGTGGCTGCCGCTGACACCGGCGGCGCCGTTGGTGCTGGAGTTGCGGCTGGCAACGGCCGCCAGCGGTGGCGCGGCCAAGGGGCGCGCTGGCGGGGCGCCTCCGGTGACGGCGCGGGCGGCTGTGCAGCCGCGCGAGGCGGTGCGGCCAACCCCGGCGCCGTTGCAGCCATCGCGCCCGGCCGTGGTGGCCGGGGCAGTGTCCACGCGACAACCGGCTGCGCCAGCTAGCACCGCGCCGACCGCCGCCGCAGCACCGTCGGCACCTGTGGCGCAGACGGAAGGTGCGGCGGGCGGGCCGCAACATGGCGCGCCGCCGGCCGGTGACATGCGCAAGGCGCGGCTGGTCTCGGCGCCACGGCCGGCGTATCCGCCGCTGTCGCGAGAATTGAATGAGGCCGGTGTCGTGTGGCTGCGCTTGACGGTGGATGAGCAGGGGACGGTGAGCAATGTGCAGCTGCTGCGCTCCAGCGGCTTTCGCCGTCTGGACAAGGCTGCCATGGCGGTAGTGTGGCAGTGGCGCTTCTTGCCGCAACTGGAAGCGGGCAAGGTGGTTGTCGCCGACATCGAACAACCGGTACGCTTCAACTTGCAGGAAAGTGAATAAAAAACAGGCATTGCGGCCCGCTTCGGCCCGCGTGCCCCCGCCGGCATTTGTTATAATGCTGTCCTATAGACTGGCTGCCGCTGTGGATAAAGCTCAATGAGCGAAATACAAATCGGATTGCTGTTGCTCGGCGCGTTGGTAATCGCGCTGGTATACGGCCTCAATTTTTACCAGGAGTGGCGCTTTCGCAAGAAAACGCGCCAGGCCTTTGCACACCACGCCGACGCGCTGCTGGACGTGCCCAAGAACAATGTCCGCGATGGTCGCCAGGAGCGGCTGGAGCCGGTATTGCTGGACGAGGACGATGACACGCCGGCCTACCTGAACGACCAGGCACCGCCGCCGACCATCAGCCGTTACGAGCCGGAGCCTGCCGCTGCCGTGGAAGAGACGCCGCTGGCCGAGCTGGACAGCGCCGATCACCAGGCGCTAGTGGTGTCGCTGCTGGACCCGTCGCTGGATTTCATCGCCGAAGTGGTGTTTCCGCAGCCGCATACACTCAGCAGCCTGCCGCGTTTCAATGTTGCCAAGCGGGTGCAGGTGCTGCTGCGTACCGACCGCGGGCTGTGGAAGCCGGCCGAGATCATGCCGGGCACGCCATACAAGCAGGTAAATTTCGGCCTGCAGCTGGTAGACCGCGGTGGTGCGGTGACCGAGCAGGAGCTGGCCAGTTTCTGTCAGCAGGTTGGCCACTATGCCGAGCAGCAGGGCGCTCATGTCAGCTTCCCGCAGCGCCAGCAGAAGCTGGTGGCGGCGCGCGAGCTGGATCGCTTCTGTGTCGATGTCGACGTACTGATCGGCATCAGCATCGTGCCGACCTCGCCGATCCCCGGTGCGCGCCTGCGCAGCGTGGCCGAGGCCGCCGGGCTGCAGCTGGAGCCGGATGGCCAGTTCCATTACCTGTCGGACTCAGGCAACACCCTGTTCTCGCTGGCCTCCGCCGACCAGACGCCATTCACCATGCACACGTTGCTGGACAAGAATTTCCCGGCGCTGACGCTGCTGTTCGACGTGCCGCGTGTGGCCGGCGGCGTGGCGGTGTTCGACCGAGCCATGCAGTTTGCCCGCCATCTGGGGCAGGAATTCAATGCCCGGCTGATGGACGACAACCGCCGCGAACTGAGCGACCAGGGCATCGCCCACATCCGTGAACAGCTGATCCGCATCTACGGCAATATGGACGACCGCGGCATCGCCCCGGGCAGCGTTGCTGCATTGCGGCTGTTTGCCTGAGCTGTCCAGACCATTCACCATCGACACGCCGGCGCAGCCGGCGTGCTGCATTTGGGGCCCATCCATGACCATGCCTACCCCCGAGATCGAAGCCCGCGCCCGCGAGTTGGCCGCACAGCTGGAGCGCTACAACCACGAGTACTACGTGCAGGACGCGCCGACGGTGCCGGATGCCGAGTACGACCGCCTGTTCCGCGAGCTGCAACAGCTGGAGCACGAATTTCCAGAGCTGTGGACCCATTTTTCGCCGACCCATCGCGTCGGTGGCGCACCACTGCCGGCCTTTGACAGCGTGGTGCACAGCGTGCCGATGCTGTCACTGTCCAATGCCTTTTCCGATTTGCAGCAGGACGATTTCACCAGCCGCCATGCCGAGTTGGTCGCCTTCGACGAGCGGGTGGGCAAGGATCTGGCGGCGGCCAAGGTCGAGTACGCCACCGAGCCCAAGTTCGACGGCCTGGCCGTGAGCCTGCTGTACCGCGACGGTGTACTGGTGCAAGCCGCCACCCGTGGCGACGGCGCCAGCGGTGAAAACGTCACCGCCAATATCCGCACCGTGCGCTCGGTGCCACTGCAGCTGCATGCGGCCAACGTGCCCGCGCTGCTGGAAGTGCGCGGCGAGGTGCTGATGCTGAAACGCGATTTTGAGCGCCTAAATGACGCGCAGCGCGAACGTGGCGACAAGACATTCGCCAACCCGCGCAATGCCGCCGCCGGCAGCCTGCGGCAGCTGGACTCCAAAATCACCGCGCAGCGCCGGCTGTCGTTCTTTGCTTATGCCATTGCCCAGGTGGAAGGCACCGACTGGCCGGCCACTCACGCCGGCGAGATGGACTGGCTGGCAGCACTGGGCTTCCCTGTGGTGGCGGCCGAACTGCGCCCGGTGGTGCAGGGGGCAACTGGTCTGGCCGCTTACTACGAAGGCGTGCTGGCGCAGCGCGCCGCGCTGCCATTCGAGATCGACGGCGTGGTGTACAAGGTGAACAGCCGCGCACTGCAGGCACGGCTGGGTTTCGTATCGCGCGCGCCGCGCTGGGCGATTGCGCACAAGTTTCCGGCCGAGGAGGCGTTGACCTGGGTGGAGGCCATCGAGGAACAGGTTGGCCGCACCGGCGCCATCACCCCGGTGGCGCGGCTGCAGCCGGTGTTCGTCGGTGGCGTTACGGTGACCAACGCCACCTTGCACAACGAGGACGAAGTGCGGCGCAAGGATGTGCGCGTCGGCGACACCGTCATCGTGCGCCGCGCCGGTGACGTGATTCCGGAGGTGGTGTCGGTGGTGCTGGACCAGCGCCCGATGCGGCCAACGTCCGGCGGTGACCTGTTCAGCAGTAGCGAAGAACCGATGTACCCGGCCTACCGCCTGCCAAGCGCCTGCCCGGTGTGCGGCAGCCACGTGGTGCGCGAGGAGGGCGAGGCGATTGCGCGCTGCTCCGGCGGATTGGTGTGCAAGGCGCAACGCACGCAGGCGATCCAGCATTTTGCCGGCCGGCGCATGATGGATATCGACGGTCTGGGCGAACGCTATATCGACAAGCTGGTGGAGTTTGACTACGTGAAGAGCGTGGCCGACCTGTACCGGCTGACGCTGGATGATCTGCTGCAGATGAAGCGTCGTGCCGACGAGCAGGAAGGCATCACCCCGGAAACCGTCAAGGCGGGCAAGGTCGCCACCAAGTGGGCGGAAAACCTGATTGATGCCATTGCTGCCAGCAAGACCCCGCCACTGGCGCGCTTGCTGTTCGCGCTGGGCATCCGCCACGTCGGCGAATCCACCGCCAAGACCCTGGCCGACTGGCTGGGTACGCTGCACAACGTGCACCGCGCGCCGCGTGCGGTGCTGGCGGCGCTGCCGGACATCGGCGGCGTGGTGGCCGATGCCATCGCCGAATTCTTTGCCGAAGCGCAGAACGAGCGGGTGATCGACGCGCTGCTGGCCGCTGGCGTGGCGCCTGTGGACGAGCATGCGCCCAAGGCGCAGTTGCGCGACAAGCTGGCTGCGGCCAACCTTTACGCGCGGCTGAACGTGCCGCGGCTCACCGAGGTGCGCGCGCAGCAGCTGGCGGCGCAGCAAGGCGAACTGGCAACGTTGGCCGCACTACCGCGCGTGGCGGTGATCCAGCTTGATCTGCCGGCCGAGGTGGTCAACGCGCTGGCCGACTGGCTGGATGAGCCTGACCACCGTGCCCAGCTGCAAGCCATCGCCGCTTACTGTGAGGGCATCCTGGCGGCGGCACCGCCGGCGGAGGCGAGCGCCGAAAACGCCGCCGTGGCTGGCAAGACCTTCGTGCTCACCGGCACGCTGCCCACTATGGGCCGCGACCAGGCCCGGGCGCTGATCGAGGCCGCTGGCGGCAAGGTGTCCGGCAGCGTATCGAAGAAGACCCACTACGTGGTGGCCGGCGCCGAGGCCGGCAGCAAGTTGGACAAGGCTGTGGAGCTGGGCGTGGCGGTGCTGGACGAGGCCGGGCTGCTGGCCTTGCTGGAGAGCGGCGACTAAAACGCCTACAATGGCGGCCATTCGTTAGAACGTGTTTACGATCTCGCGAGCTAGGGTGAGACAGGGTGAAAATGGCTGAGGAAGCGGAATTTACAAATAGTAAATGCGCATCCGGAAGACGTACTCACCGTACAACGTTTCACGACGCGCAGTAGATCGTAGGCCGGTTCTTAAATGCTTGTGTTGAGAAAGCACGTTGATATGCAAAAAATCACCAAAGCCGTGTTCCCGGTAGCCGGTATGGGTACCCGCTTTCTGCCGGCTACCAAGGCCAGCCCCAAGGAAATGCTGCCCATCGTCGACAAGCCGCTGATCCAGTACGCGGTGGAAGAAGCGGTGGCCGCCGGCATCACCGAGCTGATCTTCATCACCGGCCGCAATAAGCGCAGCATCGAAGACCATTTCGACAAGGCCTACGAGCTGGAAACCGAGCTGGAAAACCGCAACAAGAAAAAGCTACTGGAGCTGGTGCAGGGTATCGTGCCGGATAACGTCAGCTGCATCTACATCCGTCAGACCGAGGCGCTGGGCCTGGGCCACGCGGTGTTGTGTGCCAAGCCGGTGGTGGGTAACGAACCGTTCGCGGTGATCCTGGCCGACGACCTGATCGACGGCGAGCCGGGCGCGGTGGAACAGATGGTGCACGTGTTCAATGAAACCCACAGCTCGGTGCTGGGGGTGGAAACCGTGGCGCGCGAGGAAACCGGCTCCTACGGCATCGTGGAGATCCAGCCGAATGGACAGGGCCGCGACCAGGTGACCAGCATCGTGGAAAAACCGCATCCGGACGTGGCGCCGTCCAACCTGGCGGTGGTGGGGCGCTACATCCTGACTCCGCGCATCTTCGACAAGCTGCTCAACACCCCGGCCGGCGCCGGCGGCGAGATCCAGCTCACCGACGCCATTGCTGCCTTGCTGAAGGATGAGCCGGTGCTGGCTTATGCCTTTGATGGCGTGCGCTATGACTGCGGCTCAAAGATCGGCTACCTGAAAGCCACCGTCGAGCTGGGGCTGAAGCATCACGAAGTTGGCCGCGAGTTTGCCGCTTACCTGGCTACGCTGTCGCAAAAGTAATCCGCATTGACTTTTTGCGCCGCCTTGTCCATAAAGGCGGCGCTTGTATTTTGAAAGGAATCATCATGCCGAACGTCGCCGAAGCACGCGGTATTCTCAATAGCTCCGACATCCTGTTCTCCGCCGAAGAAGTGAACGCCGCGGTAGACCGCATGGCGGCCGACATCACCCGTGAACTGGGTGAAACCTACCCGCTGGTGCTGTCCGTGATGGGCGGTGCGGTGGTGTTCACCGGCCAGTTGCTGCCGCGACTGATCTTCCCGCTGGATTTCGACTACGTGCACGTGTCGCGCTACGGCGACAAGACCCAGGGCGGCGAGCTGGTGTGGAAGACCGCGCCGAAGGAAGACGTGCGCGACCGTGTGGTGCTGGTGCTGGATGATATTCTGGACGAAGGCCACACCATGGCCGCCATCCGCGACAAGGTGCTGGGCATGGGCGCCAAGGCCTTCTACAGCGGCGTGTTCGCCAACAAGCTGATCAGCAAGGAAAAACCGATCGCCGCTGACTTTGTCGGCATCGATGTGCCGGACCGCTATGTGTTCGGCTACGGCATGGATGTGCGCGGCGCCTGGCGAAACCTGCCAGCGATCCATGCGCTGAAGTAAGATCAGTTATCGGTAGCAAGCCCGCGGTAGCGGGCTTTTTCGTATGCTCTATCGGTAGATGTGCCAAGCTATAAGTAGCAAGTTCAATTTGAGGATTTAATGATGTCACAAAAGCAAGTGCTTGATGTCACCACTCCCGTGTATCTGGATAAGTTCACTTGTCTTGGTCCTAGTTGTCCAGACAACTGCTGCTATGGTTGGACCGTTACTGTTGATCATGAAACATATGGCCGCTTGCGAGGGCTGCCAGATAAAGAGTTGAAACCGGTTATTCAGCATGCACTGCATAGAGGAAAGGGTAAGTCGGGTAGCTGGGATTATGGCTATTTGTCACAGAAACAGGATGCCAGCCGTAGCTGTGAGCTTCTGGATGGTGAGGGTTTGTGCCGTTTGCAAAAAAAATGTGGCGAGCAGATTCTTCCTGATATTTGTTCATCTTTTCCTCGCGTGACTAACGTGATTGATGGACAAGTCGAACAATTTGCGACAATGGCCTGTCCAGAAGTTACACGGTTGATTTTTGCTGAACATGCCCCGTTCGACTTGATAGTAAAAAAGCTGGAGGTGCGAACTGGGTCCGTTTCCCGTCAGGCGGACATGAAAAAAAATAGCCCGCTAAGTAAATTGCGTGCTTTTTTGTTGGCTTTGTTGGCAACGCAGGAGATACCAACTTGGAAAAGCTTGGCAGTGACACAGTTGATTGTTGAGGATTGGCTCGCTCACTCGGACCAGAAACAAAATATAGATGAATTGATTGAACCGTTTCTTCGGATGTGGGAAGAGCGAGTTCTAGATGGCTCTTTGCTGCAAGAGTTGGATGGTTTGCGTAGGCATGACTTGCTGCATGTAAAAGTGATGGCAGCAGCTAGTCGAATCAGATCGGAAATTATTTTTCGCGACATACGTTACTTGCAGTTAATTGAAGAGGCGCTTGTCGGCTTATCACTTGGGGTGGAGGGGGCTGATGATCAGGTGCTTGCTGCAAATTTTGCAAAAGCAAAAGAAGTAGTAGAAGTAGATGCTTTGCTACGACGAGTGTCCCTCAATCATATGGTAAGTAACTATTTCCAGTCCGCGCTGGATTTGGTTGGGGACGCACAGCGCCTTAGCATGGAATATCTGATGCTACGGTTTTGGCTGGTTGGCTTGTCTTTGGCTCGCAAGCGCACGCTGAGGCAGGAGGAAGTGGTTGAGCTTGTTTATATTTTTTATCGTGTAAATATTCATACGCCTAGTTATCTTGTCAAATGCAGCCAAGAATTTATTGCTGCAGGAATGAACAAGGTAGAACATTGGATGTTGATTTTGCCTCTGGATGCGGCTTAAAAACGGAGTTGGAGAATAATTATGCTTGCGATCATTGGCGGCAGTCGCCTCGCTCAGCTTCCCATTCTGCAAATTACCCATCGCCAAGTGGTGCGCACCCCATTTGGTGATCCGTCGTGCGCGCTGACTTTTGGCCGCATAGACAGCCAGAACGTGGTGTTCATGGCTCGCCACGGTTATGGCAACTCGATCGCCCCGCATGAGCTGAACTACCGTGCCAATATCTGGGCGCTACACAGTGTTGGCGTGAAGAGGGTGCTGGCGATTGGTAGCGTGGGCGGTATCCGTCCGGACATGGCGCCGGGCATGCTGGTGGTGCCAGACAACATCATCGACTACACCTGGGGGCGCAAACATACTTTCTATGAAGGGCCAGATCGGCCATTGGTGCGGGTGGACTTTACCCTGCCCTATGACCCGGAACTGCGCCGCGCGGTGTTGGCCGCGGCGGAGAACAGTGCCGTGCCCTGTCTGGATGGTGGCGTGTATGCGGTGACCCAAGGCCCCAGGTTGGAGACCGCCGCCGAGGTGCTGCGGCTGCAGCGCGATGGTGCCGATATGGTGGGCATGACCGGCATGCCGGAAGCGGCACTGGCCCGCGAGCTGGGATTGCAGTATCTGCATGTCTGCCACATTGCCAATTGGGCCGCGGGCAAAGGCGCTAGCCCCGAGCGTATCCAGTTTGCCGACGATGCGCTGGCCGATGGCATGGCAAAAGTACAGGCGCTGCTGACGGTGTTCTGCGCGCAAGGCGCTTAGGCTTGCCTGTCGCGGCGCCTGCCATTCGTGCCTATAACGAGGGCTGGTGCTGCACTGATAAATGCTGGCTTGCTACAGCGGCAAGTATTTGCTTACAGCTGAGCGGGAAATAAACCGCTTTCACGGCAAAAAACTTGTTAATCACCCCTAAAGTAAGCGTGGGTAGCGACGATATACATCATGAAGGCGGTAGCATCGGCATGGGGCCGACAGCTCAACGCCCCTCTGAATGAACACCAAGGAGCACTACCATGCTGACCATCAATACCAACGTTGCCTCGCTGAACTCGCAACGCAACCTGTCCAGTTCCCAGAGCGCCCTGAATACCACGCTACAGCGCCTGTCTTCCGGCCTGCGCATTAACAGCGCCAAGGATGATGCCGCCGGTCTGGCGATTTCCGAGCGTATGTCCGGCCAGATTCGTGGTATGGACCAGGCCCGCCGCAACGCCAACGATGGTATTTCCATGGCGCAGACCGCCGAAGGTGCCTTGGCTTCTTCCGGTGACATCTTGCAGCGTATCCGCGAACTGGCCGTGCAGTCTTCCAACGCCAGTAACTCAGCAAGTGACCGCAAGGCGCTGCAGGCTGAAGTCGGCCAGCTGACATCTGAGCTGGACCGTGTCGCCCAGACCACCGAATTCAACGGCCAGAAATTGCTGGATGGCTCCTCCAATACCTTAACCTATCAGGTAGGGGCTAACTCCGGTCAAACCATTCAGGCCGCCGGCAGCAACTTCCGTACCAGTAACTATGGCAACAATAATTTGCAAGTTGATGGCGTAAAGGCCAAGGACAACACCGTTGGTGCTAGCAATATTGCGGCCACGACTGCAAAACTGACTATTTCTGGTCAATACGGTACTAAAACATTTGATACTGTCGCTGGTTCTGATTTTGCTAATGATAAAACCGGTGAAACCGCAGCGACCTTGGCCGCCAAGATCAATGCCGAATCCAATAGTACCGGCGTAACTGCTTCCGCTAAAACTGAAGTGTCGCTGGATTTTAGCGCTGCCGGTAATTTCAAGATCAATATTATTTCCGAAAATACACAGCTTGATGCAACGGGTGCGATGAACGGTGCTGATGTGTCATTCTCGGTAGGTGGAGCTGGTGATACGGCGACAGATTATGCTGAAGCCATTCAGGCAATCAATGCCGTGTCCGGTAAGACCGGGGTAACTGCTGAATTTGATGCGACCAACAAGGCGCTGAAACTGACCAATGCCTCAGGTAACGATATTCAGCTGAAAAACGCTGGGGCGGCATCCACACCGTCGATTACCGTGGATACGTTCAAAGCTGATGGCACCTTGGCTGGTGCTCAGGATATTAAAGCTGCGGGTGCTGCTTCCTTGGTTACTGGTCGTATCACCTTTGACTCGGACAAGAGCTTCTCGGTGGATGATCAGGGTACTGGTTTGGCCCTGAGTGGGGTGAATGCTGGTGCTTCGTCGCTGCAATCTGTGTCGTCTGTTGACGTGAGTACTTTCTCGAGCTCGCAGGATGCGATCAAAATTATCGACTCGGCGTTGCAGGCGATTAACGGCCAGCGTGCTCAGTTTGGCGCCTTGCAGTCCCGCTTTGAAAGCACCATCTCGAACCTGCAGTCCTCATCCGAGAACCTGAGTGCATCGCGCAGCCGCATCCAGGATGCCGACTTCGCTTCTGAAACCGCTAAACTGACCAAGAACCAGGTGCTGCAACAAGCTGGTACTGCGATGCTGGCCCAAGCCAACCAGCTGCCGCAGGGTGTGCTGTCCCTGCTGCGTTAAGCCAGCCGGTAGGATTGGTATGATTAAACCCGGCAGCTTGGCTGCCGGGTTTTTGCCCATGGAGAGTAATGATGAATATTCTGGGTAATCTTCCTGGCCCAGGTGTATTGCCTGGCAGTAGCAGCAATGCGGCGGATCTTGCCGCCCGCAGCCAGACTTCGGCTGCCGTCAGTAGCGGTGCGGTGGTGGTATCGCCGCAGGCGGTGCAGGCTGCCGGAGCCACCGACAAGGGGCGCAATACGGCGACCTCCGATGACGAGTTGCGCAAGGCGGTGGAGAAGGTCAGCTCCGCCATGCAGGCTTATGGCCGCGAGTTGAACTTCAGCATTGATGAAGACTCCGGCATTCAGGTGGTGAAGGTGCTGGATACCACCAACGATGAAGTCATTCGTCAGTTTCCCTCTGAGGAGGTACTGCGGATCGCCAAGAATCTGGACAAGGTATTGGGCGTGCTGTTTGAAGAGCGTGCCTGATACAGGAGTAATGCAATGGCTACTTTGAGCTCTGCAGGTATCGGTTCCAACCTGCCTATCGATAATATGATCAGCCAGCTGATGGCGGTGGAGTCGCGGCCATTGCAACAGCTCAATACCAAGGAGGCAACTGTTCAGGCGCAGATTTCCGCGCTGGGGCAGGTCAAGGGGGCGCTGTCCTCCTTCCAGAGCGCCACCAAGGCATTGCAGGACAGCAGCAAGTTCAACGCCAGCCAGGCAACCAGTTCTTCTGAGGAAAACGTTAAGGTTTCCGGCTCCAACACGGCGGGTACTGGTAGCTTTTTGCTGCGAGTGGATCAACTGGCGCAAAGTCAGAAGCTGGCTACCTCGGCCTTTGCTAGTACTACAACCGCCATTGGTGGCGGTACGCTTACCTTCAGTTTCGGTACTACCAGCGGTGCCTCATTTGCGCTGAACCCGGAGAAGGTGCCGAAAACGGTGACCATTCCTGCCGGCTCCACCTTGGCAGGTATTCGCGATGCGGTGAATAAGGCCAATATTGGGGTAACTGCCAGCATCGTGAATGACGGCACAGGTAATCGGCTGGTGTATACCACGGCTACCGGCACCAAAAGTACGTTGAAGGTGGAAAGCAGCGATAGTAGCTTGGCTGCCTTTGCCCATGACCCGGCCGGCACCAAGCTGACTGAGGTGCAGGCGGCGCAGGACGCAAAGTTTGAACTGGATGGCATGACCATCACTAAACAGAGTAATACCGTCAGTGATGCAGTGGATGGCCTTACCTTTACCTTGCTCAAGCCGCATGAGGCCACCGATACTCCGGCCAAGATCGATGTCAGCCGCAGCAGTTCCGGTATCAGCAAGGCGATCCAGGACTTCGTCAAGAGCTACAACGAGCTGGAAAAGGTGATGGACGAGGTTAGTAAGGTGGATACCAGCGCCAAGCCGGCCAAGGGCGAGCAGCGTACGGCACCACCGTTGGCTGGCGATGCCAGTATCCGCGCTATTCGCAGCCAGATTCGTGCCGCCTTCTCTGCGGTGCAGAACGTCGATGGCGAATTCAAACGGCCGGCGGAAATCGGTTTGGCGTTTGATAAGAATGGTAGCCTGGCGTTGAACACCACCAAGCTGCAGGCTGCTATCGACAGCAATCCGGAAGACGTGTTGAAGCTGTTCGGCTCGGTGGGTACGCCAACCGACGGTAATATCAAATTTTCAGCTGCAACCGGTAATACCCAAACCGGCAATTACGCGATCAACCTGACTGCCGTGCAGAACGGAACTCTGTTAGGGGGGGCGATTGTTCCAAGTTCTATCACTATTGCCGCAGCCCCAGCCCTTCCTCCGTCTTTTACGGTGAAGATCAATGGCGATAGTAGTGGCTCGCTGACATTGCCAGCTGCGACATATACGCCGGCAACGCTGGCCAGCAAGTTGCAGGAAGTGATCAATGCCGATAGCAACTTGACCACTAAGGGCGACAAGGTGACGGTGTCGGTGGATAGCTCCGGTAAATTACTGTTGAGCTCGACCAAAACCGGAACCAGTTCTACGGTTGAAATTAGTGGTCTGAGCAATGTGGCATTGGATAGTGGGAGTATCAATCTGTTTAATGACGGTGCAGGTGTGGCTGGGGCGGACAAAGTATCCGGTACCCTCGGTGGTTATGCCGCACTGGCCGATGGCAACAAACTGACCGGTGCCAGTGGTACCCCGGTGGAAGGGCTGTCAGTCACCGTGAATGGCGGTACTATTGGCGATCGTGGCACGGTAGAGTTCAGCAAGGGTTTTGCCTTTGCGCTGGATGGCGTGTTGACTAGCTTGCTGGCAAGCAAGACCGGGGTGATTGATGCCAAGACCGATGGACTCAACACTACAGTCAAGCGTATTGGCGAACAGCGTGACCGCATGAGCGATCGTCTGACCAAGACGGAGGCGCGCTACCGTAAACAGTTTAATGCGCTGGATGCCACCGTCAGCCAGATGCAGAGCACTGGTAACTACCTGACGCAGCAACTGGCCGCACTCACAAAATCGAGTTGATGTAATACATGAATAGACAAGCGCTGAAGGCATACGGACAGAAAAGCCTGGAGCTGGAAGTAGAAAGTGCTTCGCCGCACAAGCTGATCCTGTTGTTGTTCGATGGCGCTATCCAGGCCATCAAGCAGGCACGTTTCCACATGGAGAACGGTAATATCGCCGAAAAGGGACGACTGATCAGCAAGGCGATCGCCATCGTGGACGAAGGCCTGCTGCTGGCGCTGGATCGCACTGCTGGCGGCGAGCTGGCCGAGAATCTGGCGGCGCTGTATACCTACTGCTGCGAGCGTCTGTTTGTGGCCAACACCAAAAATGATGCAGCCGCGCTGGATGAGGTTGCCAGCTTGCTGGGGGAAATCAAGAGTGCTTGGGAAGAAATCGGCAAACCGCAAGCCGGCGGCAGCGACGGCGGTAAATCGGGCCTGAATTATGGTGCCGTCTGATTCGCAGGAGCGTACGGCGGCGGTAAGGCTACTACTCCCCCTGTTACAGGAAATGCTGCTGCTCGCCCAGCGTGGCGACTGGGATGGCTTTGCCGAGCGGCGCGAGCAGTTGGCCGCACTGGATTACCGCATCCTGTCTGCCGAAGAGGTGCCAACGGCAGAGGCCGACAGCTTGCGTGCCGAACTGGTGCAAGCACAGCAGCTGCTACAGCAGCTGACCATGCTGGCGCAGCTGGAGCAAAAGCAACTTTCCGGCCAGCTGGTGGCGATGAGCAACCAGAACAAACTGGACGCCACGTACGGTCAATAAAACGTCTCCTTCCTTGTCGCGTTTTCCCGCCACCAGGGCCATCTGGGGGTGCTAGATTTCAGTATGAGCTCCCTTTACTGTCCAGAGGTGTGAGATGGATTACATCATTTGGGTTCTGGTTATCCACTCCGCCGTGGTGGCCTACCTGTTGTATCGTGCCTATCGCAAGATTGCCTACCTGGAATTCAGCCAGCAGCACATGGAAGAGTTGCAGCGGCAGATCAGCCATCTGCAGCGCAGCTTGCAGGATGTGGCGCTGATCGCCCAGCAACAACTGCAAACACCGCGCACCCAGCGGAGCGGCCAACCTTTGGCCAGCAGCGAAGGCGCCAGCCCCTACAACCAGGCGATAGAGCTGTTCAAGCGTGGCTTTAGCCCCGCCGATGTAGCCGAGCGTTGCGGCATCTCGCGCAGCGAGGCCGAACTGATCCTGTCCCTGTATCGCAATAGCTCCACCTCATGATTTCACCGTTGCTTCCTGGCGCCTCCAGCGCGCGCGATACCACGCTCAGTCCGGCGCAGAACGCACGGTTGGAGCGCGAACAGGGCCGGGTGCTGATCGAAGTCAGCGGCACACCGGCCCGGCTGCCGGATCTGGCCAATGGCGAGCGCCTCGCCGCCGCAGTCAGCGAGCGGCTGCCGGATGGCAAGCTTGCCGCCCAGATCAAAGGCGAAACCTTTCTGTTGAATATGCCAGCCGGCAGTCAGGCCCAGGCGGGCAACGTGCTGAACCTGCGCGTCGCCTCGTTGCAGCCACTGGCGTTTGCACTGGTGGATTTGCAGCAAGAAACGCCGGCCGCCGCGTTGCAGGATGCGCTGCGACTGGCTGCCGGGCAGGAGGAAACCCCGCTGGCAACGCTGAGCCAGCCCGCAGGCAAAATGCCCGCCTTCCAGGCTGGCGAATGGGTGCATGCACGTGTCGCCGAACGGCTGGCTGACGGTTCTGCCGTGGTGCTGGCCAAGAATGCCGCCTTCACGCTGCAGGCGCCGCCCGGCTCCAAGGCACTGAATGCCGATCCCTTGTTACTGCGGGTGCGTACCACCGAGCCCGTGGTGAGTTTTGCTCAGGTCACGCTGGAGCAGGACCCGGACATGGCCAAGTCGGCCCCGGTGTCGCTGAGCGCCGCCACCCGTTACCTCAGCACTCTGTTGCAGGCCGCCAATCAGCAGGGTGGGCGCCTGTCCGCCACCGCGGCCGCCTTGGCCGCCGCCTACGATACCGCTACCGACAAAGTGGCCGGCAGTGGCAAGGCCCTGCTGGACAATCCGGGGCAGTCCAGCAGTGACCATAGTGCCAGCTTGCGCCAGACGGTAGAAAAAAGCGGGCTGTTTTACGAGTCGCACCAGAAGGCCTGGCTGGATGGCCGTTTGTCCTTGGACGAGCTGCGCCAGGAGCCGCAGGCCAAGCTGGGGGCGGCGGGCAAGGCGCAGGGTGAAATGGGGCAGCTGGTGCAGCGGCAGCTGGAAACGCTGGAGCAGCGTCAGTTCGTCTACAACGGCCTGGCCTGGCCTGGCCAGCAGGTGCAGTGGCAGATTCAGGCCGAAGATACCCCGGAGCGTGAGGCCGGTGGCGCCGACGCCATGCGTGCCTGGCATACCCAGCTCAACCTGCAGCTGCCGGCGCTGGGCGGCGTGGCGGCCCGGCTGCGCATGGTGGGCAATCAGGTGCAGCTGGTGTTTGCCACCGACAGCGACGAGGCCGGCGGGCTGATTGAATCTCACCGCCTGCAACTGGCCGGCGCGATGGAGGCTGCCGGGCTGGCGCTGGCCAGCCTGCAGGTAAAGCATGAAGCAGAGCCGTCCTGATCATCGCCGCTCGGCGGTGGCACTGCGCTACCGCGAGGGCGACAACGCACCGAAGGTGGTGGCCAAAGGCTATGGCCAGATGGCCGAGCGCATTATCGAACAGGCCAAGGATGCGGGCGTGTTCGTGCATGACTCACCGGAATTGATCAACCTGCTGCTGCAGGTGGACCTGGACAGCCACATTCCGCCTGAACTGTACCGCGCAGTAGCGGAAGTGCTGGCCTTCATTTACTTTCTGGAACAACAGGCCAAGGGCGAGAGCGTGGACTTCACCCAATGGCTGGCGCTGCGGCAGCCACCGGCTGCGGCGGTGCAATCCTGACGCCTGTCACGGGCATTGAAACAAGGGGCAACAATGAAAGTCGGTTATATCGGTCTGGGCATCATGGGGGCGCCATGCGTGCGCAATCTGCTCGCGGCGGGGCATGAGGTAACGGTGTGGGCGCGCCGCCGTGAATCAGCGCAGGCGCTGCTGGATGCCGGCGCGCAGTGGGCGGACAGTCCGGCCCGGCTTGCGGCCAACGTTGAGCTGGTGGTGACCAATGTTTCCGATACCGCCGATGTGGAACAGCTGCTGCTGGGCGACAACGGCGTCGTGCAGGGTGCGGCGGCCGGGCTGGTGTGCGCGGACATGAGCACCATCTCGCCGCTGGGCGCGCGTGACATCGCCGCTCGCTTGGCGGCAAAAGGCATCGACTTTCTCGATTGCCCGGTATCCGGCGGCGAAGTAGGCGCCATCAACGCTACGCTGACCATCATGGTGGGTGGCCAGGCGGCGGCACTGGAAAAAGCGCGGCCAGCGCTGGCGGCAATGGGCAAGACCATCACCCATATCGGTGACAGCGGTGCCGGGCAAGTGGCCAAGGCCTGCAACCAGATTGCCGTTGGCGTCGGCATTGCCGCGGTGGCCGAGGTGATGAAGCTGGCCCGTGCCTGCGGCGTGGACCCGACACCGGTGCGCGAGGCGCTGCTGGGCGGTTTTGCCGCCAGCCGGGTGCTGGACGTGCACGGCCAGCGCATGATCGACGACAACTATGCCCCCGGCTTCAAGGCCAAGCTGCATCAGAAGGATATGGGCATCGTGCTGGATACCGCACGCTCGCTGGGTATCAAGCTGCCTGAAGCCGAGCGCGTGGCTGGCTTGATTGGCGAGCTGGTGGCGGAGGGTGAGGGTGAGCTGGATTCGTCCGCCATTGCCCGCCTGATCTGGGCGGACAACAACTGAACTGGCACCGCACCGTTGCAACGTAAACCGCCCCGCCGGGCGGTTTTTTTATGGTGAGGCCGCCGGTGGCTGCGTGCCACGGCGGTAGATCAGGTAGTAGACCAGTGCCACCAGTACACTGCCGCCCAGCAGATTGCCGGCAATCACCACCGCCAGATTGCGCAACATGCCGACCACGCCCAGCGCCGGCGAGACCAGCTCGGGCGGCACGCTGTCGCGCAGCAGCAGCGCCAGCGGAATCAAATACATATTGGCGATGCTGTGTTCGAAACCGGCGGCGACAAAAGCCGACACTGGTATCACGATGGCGATGAATTTATCGGTGACACTGCGCCCGGCCAGCGCCATCCATACCGCCAGACACACCAGGATATTGCACAGCACCCCTTTCCAGAACAAGGCGGCCAGAGGCGCGGCACACTTGGCGCTGGCCAGCTGCACGACGAGTGCGGCCACGCGGCCGCCGTTCATGGCCGGGTGGCCGGACAGCCAGACCAGCAGCGCCATACCGGCGGCCCCGGCAAAGTTGGCCGCAGCCACCAGCAGCCAGTTGCACAGCAGTTCACGGCTGCTGATGCGACCATCGGCCCATGCCATGGCCAGCAGATTGTTGCCGGTGAACAGTTCGGCGCCGGCCACCACCACCAGCAGCAGCCCCAGCGAGAACACCACCCCACCCAGCACACGGCTGGCAGCAAACCCCAGCGTGGCATCGCTGGCTACCAGCACGTAATACATGGCGCCCAGTGCGATGAAGGCGCCGGCCAACATGCCCAGCAGTAGCATTTGCAGTAATGGCAGCCGCGCCTTGCTGACGCCAACCTGCTCGACCTTTTCGGCAATCTGCGCCGGCGAGAAAGCATCAAAACCGTACAGGGCCATCGGATTTCCTCCGCGCCGGCGACAAGGGGAGAGCTGCGCGCCGCTGCGTATGTCGGCGGTGATTGATTCGACAGGGAGGGCTGGCGCGTCCGTTCTTTATAGCGCCTGTCGCTGTGGCGACAACCGCCGACCGCGCAAAAGAAAAGCCACGCGGGGCGTGGCTTTGATCTGCGGCACGGCATTGCGCGCGGCCGGGAATTACTCTACGTTCTGAATCTGCTCGCGCATCTGCTCGATCAGCACTTTCAGCTCTACCGAGGCTTGGGTGGTATCGGTGGACACCGATTTGGAGCCTAGGGTATTGGCCTCGCGATTGAGTTCCTGCATCAGGAAGTCCAGACGCTTGCCGACCTGGCCACCGGTTTTCAGGATGCGGCGCACTTCGGTCAGGTGGGTGCTGAGGCGTTCCAGCTCCTCGTCCACGTCGATTTTCTGGGCGAACAGCGCGAACTCCTGCTTCAGACGGTCGTCATCGACGTTACCCAGCGCTTCTTGCAGGCGGGTGGCCAGCTTGTTGCGGTAGGCTTCCAGAATTTGCGGCAGCTTGGGTTTGACCGCGCTGACGATGGCGTCCATGCCGCTGATGCGATCCAGCAGGATGGTGGCCAGTTTGTGGCCTTCGCGGCCACGGGTCGCGCGAAAGTCTTCAAGTACCACGCCGAGACCGTCGATACAGAGCTGTTGCAGCGCTTCCGGCGGCAGCGAGTTGGATTTGAGCACGCCGGGCCAGCGCAGCACTTCGCCCATGCCCAGGTCGCGGATGCCCGGGGCCAGGGTGCGTACTTCGTCGCATACGCTCAGCAGGCGCGTGACGGTATCGCGGTTCAGCTCCAGTTGCGGGGTGTCGTCGGCGGTCTGGTTCAGGCCGATGCGGCACTCCACTTTGCCGCGGGTCACGCGGCCGGCGATCAGTTCGCGCAGTTGTGGTTCAATACTGCGCAGCTCCTCGGGCAGGCGCATCTGCACGTCGAGATAGCGGTGGTTGACCGCACGTACTTCGATGGACATCAGTCCACCCGGGAACTCGCGGGTGGTAGAGGCAAAGCCAGTCATGCTGAGAATCATCGGGGGCTCCAGAATGGCGTTTTTAAAGGGATACGACCCCGAATCGCAGGCATGATTCCGGGGCGGGCACACTATAACAATGGACAGTACACAATCCAAGTCACGTTCTCTCGTCCCCGGCAGCCGGCTGGAGGAGTACACCATCGTGCGGGTGCTCAGTTCCGGCGGCTTCAGCGAGGTCTACCTGGCGCTGGACGGCCACGACCGCAAGTACGCGATCAAGGAATACCTGCCGCGCGACATGGTTGGCCGCAGCGATGTCGGCGACGTCACCGTGCTCAACGAGCTGGACCGTGAAGTCTTCAAGCTGGGGCTCAAGTGTTTTTTTGAAGAGGCGCGCGTGCTGGCCGGCATTCATCACCCCAATGTGGTGCGGGTGAGCAATTTCTTTCGAGCCAACCAGACGGTGTACATGGTGATGGAGTATGCCGACGGCCGCTCGCTGGCTCGCGAGCTGGAGCTGTCCGACGGCTGCATGCCGGAAGCCCGCTTGCGCAAGCTGTTTGCCGAGCTGATTGCCGGCCTGGACGAAGTCCACAAGCAGCATCTGCTGCATCTGGATATCAAGCCGGGCAACATCTATCTGCGGCGCAATGGCACCCCCATGCTGCTGGATTTCGGCACCGCGCGGCAGGGGGCGCACGAGATTCACTTCGCCGCGGCGATGATCACCCCGGGGTTTGCGGCGCCGGAGCAGTACAACAATGGCGAGCCGCTGGGGGTGTGGACCGATATCTATGGCCTGGGCGCCAGCATGTACCTCACCATGGGCGGCAGCCGTCTGCCTGCGGCCAACCTGCGGCTACGACAGGACACGCTGCCGCCGGCGACGCAGCTGTTTGCCGGCAAGTATTCGCCGCAATTGCTGCAGCTGGTGGAGCAATGCCTGGCGCTGGCGCCGGCGGCACGCCCGGGCAGTCTGGGACTGCTGCGGGCGCAATTGCTGGCCAGTTACCAGGAAGTGGCGCCGCCAACCGGCAGGCGCTGGCAACGCTGGCTGGCTTGCCTCGGCGGGAAGAAATCCAGATGAAATTTGCCATTGCAGCCGAATCCCGCGTCGGTGGGCGCGAACACAATGAAGATCGGCAGGGCGTCATCTGGTCGGCGCAGTCGATACTGCTGGTAGTGGCCGACGGCATGGGCGGACGCGAGTACGGCGAGGTGGCGGCGCAGATTGCCGTCGACGTATTCCTGGAAAACTTCCGCCGTTCCGCCCACCCGCAGCTGCTGCGCCCGGTGCCCTTCCTGCAGCGGGTGATGGCCGAGGCGCACGAGGCGATTCTGGCGCAGGCGCTGCAGAACCGGCTGCACGAAGTGCCCAGCACCACGCTGGTGGCCGGGCTGGTGCAGGGCGGCCATTTGTACGTGGTACATGCCGGTGATTCGCGTCTGTATCTGCTGCAAGGCGAGCGGCTGCGCTACCGTACCCGCGACCACAGCCAGGTGCAGCGGCTGATCGATAGCGGCCAGCTTAGCGAAAAGGATGCGCAAAGCTATCCGGGGCGCAACCATATCTATAACTGTCTGGGTGCGATGATCGACCCGGAGATCGAAGTCAGCGAGCCGATTCCGCTGCAGGGTAACGAAACGCTGCTGCTGTGTTCCGATGGCCTGTGGGGGCCGCTGCTGGACGAGGAGATTACCCGCATCTTCACTGGCCGCGAGCCGCAGCTGGTGTTGCCGGCGCTGATGAACGTGGTGGAGAAGCGTGCCGGCGCCGGACGCGACAACCTGACCGGCATCGCCCTGACCCTGCTGGGCGATGGCGACTTTGTCAGCGGCCGCGACGGCTATATCGACAGCCAGCATGTGTCGCGTGCCGGCTTTGACCAGTTGCCGTTGCGCCATCCCTGAGCGGTGTGCACCCGGCTTTGCGCTAGAATGCCTTCCTTTTGCCCCGGAGTTCCTGCCATGCGATCCACCGACCGTGCTGCCGATGCCCTGCGCACCGTGCGTCTGACCCGCCATTACACCCGGCACGCCGAAGGTTCGGTGCTGGTGGAGTTTGGCGATACCAAGGTGATCTGCACCGCCTCGGTGGAGGAAACCGTGCCGCCATTCCTGAAGGGCAAGGGCCAGGGCTGGGTGACCGCCGAATACGGCATGCTGCCGCGTTCCACCGGCAGCCGCATGCGCCGCGAGGCCGCCAGCGGCAAGCAGTCCGGCCGTACCCAGGAAATCCAGCGCCTGATCGGCCGCAGCCTGCGTTCGGTGATCGATCTGGGCAAGCTGGGCGAGCGCCAGGTGCTGATCGACTGTGACGTGATCCAGGCCGATGGCGGCACCCGCACCGCCAGCATTACCGGTGCTTACGTGGCGCTGGCCGATGCCATCGCCAAGCTGATGGCGGATGGCAAGTTGGCCGCCAGCCCGCTACGCGACCAGGTGGCCGCGGTGTCGGTGGGGATCGTGGCCGGCGTGCCGCTGCTGGATCTGGACTACGTGGAAGACTCCGGTTGCGAAACCGATATGAACGTGGTGATGACCGGGGCCGGTCATTTTGTCGAGGTGCAGGGGACTGCCGAGGGGGCGCCGTTCAGCCGCGAGGAAATGAACAGCCTGCTGGCGCTGGCGGAAAAGGGCATTGGCGAACTGCTGCAGCAGCAACGCGCCGCGCTGGCCGGCAGCTAAGCTTGCCGCCCGAGTGGGCGGCCAATGCAAAACGGGCGCCGCTGGCGCCCGTTTTGTTTACTGCTGGCTGCGATTACTTGGCAGCGGAAGCAGCTTTTTTGGTGGCCTTGGCCTTAACCACTTTCTTAGCGGCTTTCTTTTCTACTTTCTTAGCCGGAGCAGCAGCAGCCGGAGCGGAAGCAGCAGCGGCCGGCTTGGTAGCGGCGAAACCGGAGGAAGCAGCAACAGCGAATGCCAGGCCAGCAGCGATCAGAGTCAGTTTTTTCATGATTGGGTAATCCCGAGTAATGTTGGAGAGCAGGCGTCGTCATGCGACGACTGAGGACCATCATAGGGGTGTGCTGCGGCCCCGTCTGTTAGGGTTTGTTCGCTGATGTAACGACTTGTAGCTGTGGCCAGCACAAGGTGAAAGCCGCGCCCCCCAGTGGGCTGTCATCGATTTCCACCCGCCCCTGGTGTGCCAGCATGATCTGCTGCACGATGGCCAGTCCCAGGCCGTGGCCGCCTTCGGCGCGATCCCGGCTCGGGTCCAGGCGCACAAACGGCTCCAGCACCCGCAGGCGGTCGTCCGGTGCAATCCCCGGGCCATCGTCTTCCACGCGGAAGTATTGCCAGCCATCGGCGGCATACAGGTGCACCCGCAGCTGTTTGCGGGCGTAGCGGGCGGCATTGCCGATCAGGTTGTCCATCGCCCGCGCCAGCAGCACGCTGTCCGCGGTGACCGACGCTTGCTCCAGTTGCAGACTGCAGCGCAGCTCCGGGTACAGCTCGGTGATGTCGTCCAGCCGCTGCTGCAGCCAGGCTTGCGGTTGCAGTTCCTGCAACTGCAACGGCAGGTCGGGGCGCGACAGGCGGGCATGCAGCAACAATTCGTCGATCAGGGCGCCGACACTGTTCAGGTCGCGCTCGATGCCGGCGTGTGCCGGGCTGGCCGCATCGATATCCAGCAGCGCCAGCCGATAGCGCAGCCGCGCCAGCGGGGTGCGCAGCTCATGCGCTACCGCGTTGATCAGCGTCTGTTTGCTTTCCAGTAGCCGCTCGACGTTGCCGGCCATGCGGTTGAAGCCCTGCGCCAGTGGCTGCAGGCCGGAACGCGGTGGCAATTGCACCCGGGCGGAGAACTCGCCCTCGCTCAGCTGTTTGGCGCTGCGTTCCAGTTGCATCAGCTCGTTCCAGTGCGGCCGCATCCACAGTAGTACCGGAATCGCCAGCGACAGGCCGATCAGCGCCAGCAGCGCATAGTCGAACCAGCGCAGCTCGTGCAGGAACACCAGGTAGCTCATCGGTCCGGCCACCAGCGCATAGGGCGAGGTGCCGACGCGCTGCAGGAAGGTGTAGTCGTCCTCCAGCATCACGATATCGCCGGCGCGCAAGGCGTGCAGGGTGGCACTGTCGATGGGCAGCTCTTCCATGCGCTGCATGGAGACATTGAAGCCCAGATCATGGTCAAGCGTGCGCAGCGCCGCCGGCCATTGCGCCTGCGGAATGCCATCCAGCTTGTATTCGATCAGCGTCAGCGAGGTTTTCAGCAGGTCGGCCAGCGCACGGTCGCCGGTTTTTTCAGCCACCTGCTTGTACACCAGGCCGGCCAACATTACCGCCAGCAGAAAGCTGACGATCAGCAGCAGGTAAAACTGGATGAACAGCTTGCGCATGGCTTACCAGCCGGCCGGCGAAAACAGGTAGCCCTTGTTGCGCACCGTCTTGATGCGCGCCGGGGCCGCCGGATCGTCGCCCAGCTTCTTGCGCAGCCGTGACACGGCAATATCGATGCTGCGGTCCAGTCCGTCGTAGCTCAGGCCGCGCATCACGCGCAGCAGGGTGTCGCGGTCCTGTACCTCGCCGGCGTGGCTGGCCAGCTGCCACAGCAGGTCGAAATCGGTGGTGGACAGCGTGATGCGCTGGCCGGCCAGCAGCACTTCGCGGCTGCGCGCGTCAATGCGCAGCTGGCCGAAGATCAGCAGTTGCTCGCCTTCCGCTTCGTTGCTGCCGCCCTGGCGCTGCTCATGCTGGCGCAGCTGCGCGCGCAGGCGTGCGGCCAACACTGCCGGTGGGGTGGTCTTCAGTACGTAATCATTGGCGCCCAGCTCCAGCCCCAGAATCTGGTTGATGTCGCTATCCAGCGAGGTGAGGATCACGATGGGGCCGGCGAATTCCGGGCGCAGCTCGCGGCACAGGGTCAGCCCGTCCTTGCCGGGCAGCATGATGTCCAGCAGCAGCAGATCCGGCTGCTCGCGCAGCAGGGCGGCATGGGCGGTATCGCCGCGCGGCTCGATCACCACTTCCAGATCGTGGCGGGCCAGGAAGCCTTGCATCAGTTGTGCCAGCTCGGCGTCGTCTTCGACGAACAGGATCTTGTGAGTCATCGCCACTCTCCGGTTTAAAACGCGAGTATGGCCCTGTCGTCGCCGCAGCGGCAAGGCAGTTGCTGTTTCAAAATGAAACGCCCCGCAGCGCGGGGCGTGACGGCTAGCCGGCGATCAATCGTGCGGCAGCGGCGGGTGGCGGTCCGCGTAGGCATTCAGCGATACCACGCGGGTCTTGCCGATGCGGTGGCGATAGATCTCGCGCAGGTAGCAGATGGCTTTCTGCACGTGGTTGCGCGTCAGGCGGATATCGTTGATCGACACGAATTTCTTCGGGTCACGGATCAGCTCGCGATACTTCTTCTCGTACATCGGCTTGATGGCGAACCAGTTGGTGTCCAGAATCTTGGCCGGGTTCTCGAACTCGTCCAGCAGCTCATCCAGCCGCGACTCGTCAAACTGCTCGGCGGTAATCAGCTCCAGGATGGCGTTATCCAGCGTGTCGTTGTAGCGGTAACCGCCGCGGGCGAAGCAGCGTTTGATGTAGGCCACGATCAGCGTCAGGAAATCGTCGCTCAGGCACGGGCTCTTGGCCACCAGCGTGGTCAGCGAAAGGTTGGCCGAGGCGCCGATCACCAGCGCGTAGCGCTTCAGCGTGGTGCTGGGGAACAGGCCGTTCAGGTGCTGCTTCAGGCGGTTCAGGTCCATGTAAGACAGCTTGTAGCCCTTGGGCAGCGACAGGATGGCTACCACCGACGAGCAATTGCGGAAGAAGAACAGCTCGTTGAGCTTGGCCGGGTCGTAGCCGGACTCCTTGTACTCGTTCAGCGCGGTGCGGTAACGGTCGGATTCGATCGGCAGCAGGCTGATGCCCTCGATTGCCTGGGTCACCGGGTTGAAGTGCGGCAGGTCGATGGAGCGGAAGAACAGGTCATCGATATTGAACTTGCTGCTGCTGTTCACATCCAGCGGGTCGCCGACCACCGATTCGGCATAGGCCACAGCCACCGGACCGGCCAGGCTCATGAACAGGTCGTTGGCATCGAGGCGGATGGTTTCACCGATGTCGATGCCGGCACGATGGAAGTAGTTCTCGTCGTAGTCGGTGGTGACCGCCTGTGCGGTGAGGATGTTGAAGATCTGCTGCGAGATGTACTGGTTGGCGTGGCGCTCCATGGCGTTCACGTCCAAATCCTCGATGCTGCCCTTATCGGTTTCCTCGGCGTAACGCATGATGTCGTTGGAGATCAGCATCATGGCGTTCCACGGGCGGATGCGGCGCATCACGCTTTCGGCGCCGGCTTCTTCGTTGTCGAAGTTGTAGGAAAAATCCCACTCTTCGGACAGATATTTGCACAGCAGGCGGCCGGCGTTGATATGCAGCGCCTCGGAGCCTTCCACATGCTGGCCGGAGATGTTTGGCAGAATGCAGATGCCGCTGGTGAAGATCGGCTCGAATACGAAGCCCTGCTCGTCGCCGCTGCTGCTGCCTTCCGGCTCGATGCGGGTCTCGAAGGTCTTGCTCATATAGGCATACTGCTGCGCCAGCCCGAACTCGCTGGCCATGCCGGAGCCGGTGCCACCGCCGGCGCTGAAGATGTAGAAGTACAGCCGCGACTGGTTGGCGCGGATGCCGCAGGAGTCGATCAGGTAGGCATGGATCAGCTTCCAGTCTTCATCGGAGAAGCTCTGGGTGTCCTTGTTGAGGATGATCTTGGCCAGATACTGGCCCAGGATCGGCGCATTACCGGCACCGCCGGCGTGCACCTCGGCCAGATCCATGATGCGCATCTTGCTGTAATCGTTGAGGAACGCGCCCTGCTCGCCGCGATGCGAGAAGCGGATACGGCCCTTGATGTCCTTGTCCAGGTCGCCCAGCATCACCATCGGCTCGATCAGGAACGCCGGTTTTTGCGTCTTCTGCGGCGACAGCAGGGTGCGCTTGATCCAGCGGCGCGGGCGGAAGTCCTGCTCGTTGCTGGGCTTCTCTTCATTGCCGAATTCATTCAGGTAGAACTTGCGGGCGTTGTACACCAGCGTGGCCACGTCCAGCGCAATGTTGGAACCACAACGGCCAAGCCCAATCAGACATACCGACGGAAACGGCCGCTCATAACTGTCCAGACCTTCATCCTGGTTGCCGGCAAACGCTTCGCGCCGCAGGGTATCCAGGTTGGTCAGGATGCGGGTCATGTCGCGCTCGGTGTAGTACTGGTAGCGCTGGCTGCCGCTGCGCTCCGGTACCGCGTGCAAATGGCGCGGCTGAGCCGACGGCTGTTGCGGGCCCATGTCGGTGTCGGTTTGGGAATCTGTCGGGCGTTCTGGCGTTGCTTGCATGATATTTCCTTCATGAGGCCGGATTCAGCCATCAGGATTTGATACAGCAATATTTAAACTTCCATTTATACCATCAGAAGGCTGGGGCACAGTTTGCTATCAAGTAACATTTATTAACAAACCTTGATGTTCATGTGGTTTTTTCATGCAAACACGCGGTGAGTAGACGTATGGCTGGGGGCTGGCTGCGGATTATGCTTTGACACGGCATGTGCAAAGTGCATGCGCCACTGGCTGTTCTGCCGGCCTGAGTGGATCTGTGCCACTAGGGCTGCTGGGTCGGGTTGTTCTTGCGGCCAACGTGCTTGAGTTGCGCCGGGGCCCCAGAGACAATCCAGCGTGCTTTGCAACTGCTTGACGCCGCTTGCTATCCGTTTGAATTGCCGTAGCAGTCACCGTTTGCCGCCGCGCCGCCTGTCCGTGCTCCCGATGCAGGCTGCGGTTCGTGAAATTCATTGCAGACCCGTGGTTTGCTGGTGCCGCTGTCGCGCGATAGCAGGTTGCGCGGCAGCCAATGAAAAAGCCGCCTCACGTAGCTGGGCGGCTTTTTCATTCCCGGTTGTCAGGGGGATCGTCCCCGACCGGCGGAGAAAATCCTGGGCGGTCCCGGGCGGCACGCGTCCGCCAGCTGTCAATCGGCGTCCCGATTTGTTCCGACAACTCCGGCTGGTGCGCTTCCTTGGTTTTGCAGCGCAGCGGCAAAGCGCTGGGCCTGCTGCTTGATATCTGCTGCGGTCATGCCCGGCCTGAACAGTGCGCTGCCGATGCCGAAGCCACTGGCACCGGCGGCACGGAAGGCGGCCATATTGTCCGGGGTGATGCCGCCCACTGGCAGCAGCCGGGTGGCGGGCGGCAGCACCGCACGCAGCGCCTTGATGATGGCCGGGGTGACGGCTTCGCCCGGGAACAGCTTCAGGCCGTCGGCGCCGGCCTGCAGTGCAGCAAAGCATTCGCTGGCAGTCTGTACACCGGGCAGCGCGTACAGCCCCAGCGCCTTGCTGGTGGTGATCACCTCCCGTTCCAGATTGGGCGACACGATCAGCCGCCCGCCGGCGGCGGCCACCTCGCGCACCTGCTGTGCGCTGAGCACGGTGCCGGCGCCTACCAGCATGCGTTCGCCAAAGTGGCGGGCCAGCAGCGCGATGCTGTCCAGTGGGGTAGGCGAGTTCAGCGGTACTTCCACCATGCGCCAGCCGGCGTCGTACAGTACCGCGGCGATGGAGAGCACTTCGTCTGGGCGGACCCCGCGCAGGATGGCGACCAGCGGCAGCTGCGCCATGGCGCGGTCCAGTTCTAGCGGCGGGGTGAGGGTTTGCTGCTGCATGTCAGGGCTCCAGGAGAAGGTTGGCCGCCAGCGGCCGGCACAGGCCGGCCTGACTGGCGATGTGCCACAGGCCGGCGCTGGCGGCGCGCTCGCCGTCCAGGCAGACGGCGACGACGCCCAGGTGGCGCAGGGCGGTGGCGTAGCGGCGGGTCAGCGCCGGGCTGCCGATCAGCCCGCAGCGCGCCACGCTGCCGCCGGCGGCCAGCGTGCCGTGGATTTCGTAGCCGATCAGCAGGCCGGACAGCCAGTCGTTGAGCGCGGCGGGCGGCAGTTGCTGCTGCACGCCGCGGGCGCGCACGCCGAACAGCTGGTGCAGCCAGTCGCCCTTGTCGCGGGCGGCATTCACACCGGCGAGGAAGCTGTCGCTATCGAACGCCCCATCCGCCAGCAACGGCGCCAGCAGGCTGTGTTCGCGTAGCAGCGCGTACAGCTCGCCGGTCATGCAGGTGGACAGCGACAGCAGCTGCCCAGCCTGCAGCCGCAGCCATTTGTTGTGGGTGCCGGGGGTGAGGATAAGCTCCGGCGCCACCAGCTCCGGGTAGGCGGCAGCCAGGCCGGCGAGCTGGGTTTCTTCGCCGCGCATCACGTCGCGGAAGCCGTCGCCGGCGCTGTCATGGCAGACGCCGGGCACCAGGTAGACTGCGCGGCCCCAGGCATCCAGCCGGGTAAGGTGTTGCCCCAGCGCCGTTAGCGGCAGCGGGGTGGGCAGGTAGGGCACTGCCTGCCAGCCGTGCTGGCTGCCGACCATGCCGCAGGCCAGCAGTGGTATGCCGGGATAGGCCTGCAGCCATGCGGCCAACCAGGCTGCCACCGCGGCCACGCCGGCGGCGCCGGGGTGGTGGCTGACGCCCAGCGGCGCCTGCATGCTGTGCAGCAGCTCGCCATCCTGGCCGAACAGGAAGGCGCGCACCTGGGTGGAGCCCCAGTCCAGGCCGATCAGGGCCGGGGCGGTTACGGGTAGGGGGTGGGACATGATGGCTGCCTCGCGCAGTGGCGGGGTTGGCCGCACCGGGGCGCGGCCGCCCGGCGCCTTATTTGTTCTTGTAGTAAACGTCCACCCATACCGCGGCCAGCAGCACCAGGCCCTTGATCACCTGCTGGTAATCGATGCCGATGCCGAGGATGGACATGCCGTTGTTCATCACCCCCATGATGAAGGCACCGATCACCGCCCCCATCACCTTGCCGACACCGCCGGAGGCGGAGGCCCCGCCGATGAAGCAGGCGGCGATCACGTCCAGCTCGAAGCCGAGGCCGGCTTTCGGCGTGGCGGTGTTCAGCCGCGCGGCAAACACCAGGCCGGCCAAGGCCGCCAGCACCCCCATGTTGACGAAGGTGTAGAAGGTCAGCCGCTGGGTGTTGATGCCGGACAGGCGGGTGGCCTTCTCGTTGCCGCCCAGGGCGTAGATGCGGCGGCCGACGGTGGTGCGGTTGGTGACGAACTGGTACAGCGCCACCAGCAGGCACATGATGATCAGCACATTGGGCAGGCCCTTGTAGGCGGCCAGCTTGTAGCTGAAGAACACGATGATGGCGGCAATCAACAGCTGCTTGGCCCAGAAGAAGTGGGTGGGCTCTTCTTCCATGCCGTGGCGGGTATGGGCGGCGCGCTGTTTCACCGCCAGCAGCAGCAGCGCCACCGCGGCGGCGCAGCCCAGCAGCAGCGAGCTGACATGCAGGCCGTCGCTTTCCAGCGCCTCCGGGATGAAGCCGGAGCTGAGTTTCTGGAAGATTTCCGGGAACGGGCCGATGGACTGGCCGTCCAGCAGGGTCAGCGCCAGGCCCTTGAACACCAGCATGCCGGCCAGGGTGACGATGAAGGACGGGATGCGGTGGTAGGCCACGAAATAGCCCTGTGCCGCGCCGATGATGGCGCCGGCCAGCAGGCAGACGGCGGTGGCGACAAACACCGGCACCTCGTGCTGCACCATCAGCACCGCCGCCAGCGCGCCGATGAAGCCTGCCACCGAGCCCACCGACAGGTCGATGTGCCCGGCCACGATCACCAGCAGCATGGCCAGCGCCATGATCACGATGTAGCTGTTCTGCAGCACCAGGTTGGTTAGATTGAGCGGCATCAGCAGCGTGCCGTCGGTCTGGATCTGGAAGAACAGCATGATCACGAACAGCGACAGGAACATCGCGTATTCGCGGAAGTTGCGGCGCAGGAAGCCGCTGTATTTCTTGTCTGCCGCCGCTGGCGGTAGGGTCACGGTGTGGTCGTTCATTTCTCGCTCCCGGCGCGTACGATCGCGCTCATGATCTTTTCCTGTGAGGCTTCGGCGGCGGGGAACTCCGCCACCATGCTGCCTTCGTTCATCACGTAGATGCGGTCGCACATGCCCAGCAGCTCCGGCATTTCCGACGAGATCATCAGCACGCACTTACCCTCGGCGGCCAGCTGGCTGATGATGGTGTAGATCTCGTACTTGGCGCCCACGTCCACGCCGCGGGTGGGTTCGTCCAGGATCAGCACCTCGGGCTGCGAGAACAGCCACTTGCTCAGCACCACCTTCTGCTGGTTGCCGCCGGACAGGTTCACCACCTGCTGCGTCACGCCGGAACAGCGGATGCGCAGTTTCTCGCGGAACTCACGCGCTACGGTCACCTCGCGCGCCTGGTCTATCACCCCGCCGCGTGCCACCCGCGACAGGTTGGGCAGGCTGATGTTGCGGGCGATGTCGTCGTGCAGCACCAGCCCCAGCCCCTTGCGGTCCTCGGTGACATAGGCGATGCCGTGGCGTATCGCCTTGCGGATGGTGCTGACATCCACTGCCTGGCCGTGCAGGTAGACATCGCCCTGGATGCGCTGGCCGTAGCTGCGGCCGAAGATGCTCATCGCCAGCTCGGTGCGGCCGGCGCCCATCAGGCCGGCAATGCCGACGATCTCGCCCTTGCGCACATGCAGGTTGATGTCCTTCAGCAGTTGCCGCTCCGGGTGCTGCGGGTGGCTGGCGCGCCAGTTACGCACCTCGAACACCGTGCCGCCGATCTGCGGCTGGCGGCGCGGGTAACGGTCCGACATCTCGCGGCCAACCATGCGCTGGATCACGCGGTTTTCCGGGATCGGCGCATCGGCGCAGTCCATGGTCTCGATGGCCATGCCATCGCGGATCACCGTGATGCGGTCGGCCACCTTGGCAATCTCGTTGAGCTTGTGCGAGATCAGGATCGAGGTGATGCCCTCGCGCTGCAGCTCCAGCAGCAGCTCCAGCAGCGCGTCGCTGTCGGTTTCGTTCAGGCTGGCGGTAGGCTCGTCCAGGATCAGCAGCCGCACGTTCTTCGACAGCGCCTTGGCGATCTCCACCAGTTGCTGCTTGCCCACCCCCAGCTCGCTGATGCGGGTGGTGGGTGCCTCTTTCAGCCCCACTTTCTGCAGCAGCGCGCTGGTGCGGGCATACACCTGGTGCCAGTCGATGACGCCGTGGCGGCCCGGCTCGTTGCCGAGGAAGATGTTTTCCGCAATCGACAGCTGCGGCACCAGCGCCAGCTCCTGGTGGATGATGATGATGCCCAGTCGCTCCGAATCGCGGATGTCGCGGAAGGCCTGCACCTGGCCGGCAAAGGCGATCTCGCCGCTGTAGCTGTGGTGCGGGTAGACACCGCTCAGCACCTTCATCAGCGTGGACTTGCCGGCGCCGTTCTCGCCGACAATGGCGTGGATTTCGCCCGCCCGCACCGAGAGATTGACTTGGTTCAGCGCCACCACCCCGGGGAATTCCTTGGTGATGCTGCGCATTTCCAGAATTGTTTCCACTGCTTCGTCCCGTCGTGTAGCCCCGGTCGCCGGCGTGCGGCGGGCAGGGCGGTACCGTCGAATCCGCACCGGCCGGCATGCGGCCAACCTTCAGCCCGCATGCCGCGCCGGCACCGGCGGGGGGCCCGCCAGCGTGGCCGGATCAGTTAGAACATGCCCTTGGAGTAGTAGCCGGTATCCACCAGCACCTGCTTCCAGTTGCCGATGTCGACGCTGAGCGGCTTGAGTAGGTAGGACGGCACGATCTTCACGCCGTTGTTGTAGGTCTTGGTGTCGTTCACCGGTACCGGCTTGCCCGCCAGCATGGCGTCGATCATGTCGCTGGTGACCTTGGCCAGCTCGCGGGTGTCCTTGAACACGGTCTGCGACTGCTCGCGCGCCAGGATGGATTTCACCGACGGCAGTTCGGCATCCTGGCCGGTGACCACCGGCATCGGCAGCTTGGGCGTGCCGTAGCCCACGCCCTTGAGCGAGGAGATGATGCCGATGCTCAGGCCGTCATACGGCGACAGCACCGCATCCACCTTGGCGCTGCTGTAGTTCGCGCTGAGCAGGTTGTCCATGCGCGCCTGGGCCACCGCACCGTCCCAGCGCAGGGTGGACACCTTGTCCATACCCAGCTGCTTGCTGCGCACCACCAGCTTGCCCTTGTCGATGTAAGGCTTCAGCACCGACATGGCGCCGTTGTAGAAGAAGAAGGCGTTGTTGTCGTCCGGCGAACCGCCGAACAGTTCGATGTTGTACGGGCCCTTGCCTTCCTTCAGGTGCAGCGCCTTCTCGATGTAGCCGCCCTGGATCACCCCCACCTGGAAGTTGTCGAAGGTGGCGTAGTAGTCCACGTTCTTGGAGCCCTTGATCAGACGGTCATAGGCAATCACCTTGATGCCCTTGCTGGCGGCCTTGGACAGCGCATCGGATAGCGTGGTGCCGTCGATGGCGGCGATCACCAGCACCTTCGGCCCCTTGGTGATCATGTTCTCGATCTGTGCCAGCTGGTTGGGGATGTCATCCTCGGCGTACTGCAGGTCGGTCTTATAGCCCTTGGACTGCAGGTACTTGACCATATTGCTGCCATCGGCGATCCAGCGTGCCGACGACTTGGTCGGCATCGAAATGGCAACCATCCCCTTGTCGGCGGCGTGGGCGGCCAGTGGTGCCAGGCCGGCCAGGCCAAGCAGAATCGCCAGTGTGTGTTGTTTCATGACCATCTCCTCTTTGTCTCTCTGTATATGACCGGTCACTGCCTGGCTCGAACGACCAGTGGTGGGTGACACGATGGGCTCTGCGGCATTATCCGGCAGCAGATCGGAATCCAAACAATTGTTTACGCTCAGGGCGCCGTATAGGCGGTCTTGACCGTGGTGTAGAACTCGATGGCGTGACGACCCTGTTCGCGCGAGCCATAGCTGGAGGCGCGGCGGCCGCCAAACGGCACGTGGTAGTCCACGCCGGCGGTGGGCAGGTTCACCATCACCATGCCACTTCGGCTGCGGCGCTTGAATTCGCTGGCGTGGCGCAACGAGCGGGTGCAGATGCCGGCGCACAGGCCGAACTCGGTGTCGTTGGCCAGCTGCAGTGCGTGCTCGAACGACTCCGCCGGCATGGCCACCGCCACCGGGCCGAACACCTCCTCGCGGGCGATGCGCATCTGCGGCGTGCCGGCCAGCAGTGCCGGCTGCAGGTAGTGGCCGCGGCTGGCGCGGCTTACCAGCTCGCCGCCGAACAGCCGTCGCGCGCCTTCGGCCTCGGCAATGCGCAGGTAGTCCAGGTCGGTGGCCAGCTGTTTTTCGTCCACCACCGGGCCGATGTCGCAGCCCTGGGCGGTGGCGTTGTCCACGCGCAGGCCGGCCAGCCGCTGCTGCAGGCGCGCCAGGAACGGCTCATACACGCCCTGTTCGATGATCAGCCGGCTGGACGCGGTGCAGCGCTGGCCGGTGGAAAAGTAGGCGCCGTTGACGGCGGCCTGCACCGCCACGTCCAGGTCGGCGTCGTTCAGCACCACAAGCGGGTTCTTGCCGCCCATCTCCAGCTGCACCTTGGCGCCGCGCTTGCTGGCGGTATCCAGGATCTGCTGGCCGACACCGGCCGAACCGGTAAAGCTGATGGCGGTGACTTCCGGGTGCTGCACCAGGGTCTGTCCCACCAGGCGGCCGCTGCCCATCACCATGTTGAACACCCCGGCCGGGATACCGGCGCGATGCAGGATGTCGGCCAGCACCCAGGCGCAGCCCGGCACCAGCTCGGCCGGCTTGAACACCACGGTATTGCCATAGGCCAGAGCCGGCGCGATCTTCCACGCCGGAATGGCGATGGGGAAGTTCCACGGCGTGATGATGCCCACCACGCCTACCGGCTCGCGGCTCACTTCCACGCTGACGCCGGGGCGTACCGATGCCAGCTGCTCGCCGCTGATGCGCAGTGCCTCGCCGGCGTAAAAGCGGAAGATCTGGCCGGCGCGGCCAACCTCGGCCACCGCTTCGGGCAGGGTCTTGCCTTCCTCGCGTGCCAGTAGCAGGCCGATTTCGTCCTGGCGGGCCAGCAGCTCGTTGCCTACCGTCTGCAGGATGTCGGCGCGGCGCTGGATGCTGCTCAGCGACCAGTCGGCAAAGGCGGCGCTGGCGGCCTCGATGGCCTCGCTGGTGTCGGCGGCGCTGCCGCGCACGTATTCGCCCACCGGGTTGTCCAGATCGGACGGGTTTTCGTTGAGCCCGGTGGTGGAACCGTTCACCCAGCGGCCGTTGATGTAGTTGCGGAATACCGGCAGTTTCATAGTGCGCGCACTCCCTCGATGGCAAAGCCCGCCGCGGTGGCGGCCACCGGGTTGCGCAGCGCCGGGCCGAATTCCGGGATGTGGATCACGAACGCGTCGCCCTGCTGTACCGCGATACCATCGGCAAAGCTCAGGGTGGCAGTACCGAAGAAGTGCAGGTGCACATCGCCCGGGCGCAGGAACTGGCGGTACTTGAAGTGGTGGTATTCCAGGTTGGCCAGGCTGTGGCACATATTGGCCTCGCCGGTCAGGAACGGCTTTTGCCACACGATGGCGCCGTCACGCTCGATACGGCTTTCGCCGGTAAGCGCCGCCGGCAGCGCGCCGATGCGCAGCGCCGGCCCCAGTGCGCAGGGGCGCAGCTTGGAATGCGCCAGGTAGAGATAATTCTGCCGCTCGGTGACGTGGTCGGAGAACTCGTTGCCCACCGCAAAGCCCAGCCGGCAAGGTTGGCCGTGCGGGTCGATGACATACAGCCCCACCAGTTCCGGCTCCTCGCCGTAATCCAGCGCAAAATCCGGTGCCGGCAGCGGCTGCCCCGGGGCGGCCACGATGCTGCCATCGCCCTTGTAGAACCATTCCGGCTGTACGCCAGGCTGGCCGTTCTGGTGACGGCCGCCTTCCAGCCCCAGGCGGAAGATCTTCATGCTGTCGGTCAGCTCGGCGCTGTCGTGCTGGTGCAGCTTCTGGTGCATCTGGTCGCGGGTGGCGGCACTGCCCATGTGGGTGAGGCCGGTGCCGGTAACGTAGCAGTGGGCCGGGTCGGGGTGGGTCAGCGGCGGCAGCAGCGCACCGCGTTCTACCAGTCCGGCGTAGGGGGCCGGCTCGCCCTGCGGGTAGTCCTGCAGGCTGGTGGCCAGGTCGCGGCCGCTGGCAATGGCGGCCTGCGCCAGTGCATAGGTGGAGGTCAGGCCGCGCAGTGGGCGGTACTGCTCGCCATCGTCGGAAAGCACGCCGACGGCAGGCTGGCCATCGGTGTCGAGATACTGGATCAACAACATGAAGCGGACTCCTGGCTGGGTGTTGAATCCATACTATCGCCAGAAGTGATGCACAACTAATGAAAAAAATGCCAGTATTGATACTGTTTTCCATATCAATTTGGTGGCAGGCATGGCAGGCAATTACGGCAACTGGTTCATCCGCTCACGCTTGAAGACCCGGCAGCTGCTGCTGCTGGTGGCGCTGGACGAGGAGCGCAACATCCACCGCACCGCCGAGGCGCTGATGATGACGCAGCCGGCGGTGTCCAAGCTGCTGAAGGAGCTGGAGGACATGCTGGAGGTGCCGCTGTTCGAGCGGCTGCCGCGCGGCATGCGGCCAACCTGGTACGGCGAGATCATGATCCGCCACGCGCGCATGGTGCTGTCCAGTCTCAACCAGGCGCACGAGGAGATTCATGCGCTGAAGGCCGGGCAGATGGGCCAGGTGCGCATCGGCGCGATTACCGACCCGGGCACCCGGCTGGTGCCGCTGGCCATCGCCCGCATCAAGCAGCAGTACCCGCTGCTGGACATCAACGTCACCATCGACACCAGTGACATGCTGCAGCCGCGTCTGATGGCGGGCAAGCTGGACATCATGATCGGCCGCATCCTGCAGCAGCAGGACAAGAGCAGCCTGGTATACGAGGCGATAGCCGAGGAGCCGATCAGCATCGTCTGCCGCCCCGGCCACCCGCTGCTGAACGTGGCGGGGTTGGGGCTGCGCGATGTGTTTTCCGCCGGCTGGATTCTTACGCCCGCCGGCAGCGTGCTGCGCCACCGTATCGACATGGGCTTTCGCCAGCAGAACATCGACCCGCCCAGCAATGTGGTGGAAACCGTGTCGCAGCTGGTAACCACCACGCTGCTGGAATCCACCGACATGCTGACCGCCATCGCCACCCGGGTGGCGGAGCACTACAGCCGCTACGGCATGCTGCGCATTCTGCCGATCAACTTCCCGTGCAAGATGGATGAATTCGGCTTCATCACCCTGCGCGACCAGCAGCTGTCGCCGGGGGCGGTGCTGATGATGCGCACGCTGCGCGAGGTGGCCAACGAGCTGTACGGCACCAGCTTCCAGCTGTGATTGATAATTTTTTTGGTATCAATTTTGCTATTTTTTTCATTGGTTTGGCATCGTTATGTGTTGCTAGGATGTTTCCATCACGCACGTCACAGTGCAGTAGCCACGGGAACACATCATGAGCAATGCCAACAAGACACTACGCAGTCAGGGCTGGTTCGGTAAGCAGGACCGGGACGGATTCATGCATCGCAGCTGGGTGAAGAACCAGGGCTACCCGGATGACCTGTTCGATGGCCGGCCGGTGATCGGCATCTGCAACACCTGGTCCGAACTGACGCCGTGCAACGGTCACTTTCGCGAACTGGCCGAGTTCGTCAAACGCGGGGTATACGAAGCCGGTGGTTTTCCGCTGGAGTTTCCGGTGATGTCGCTGGGGGAAACCCAGCTGCGGCCAACCGCCATGCTGTTCCGCAACCTGGCCAGCATGGATGTGGAAGAGTCCATCCGCGGTAATCCCATCGATGGTGTGGTGCTGCTGATGGGCTGCGACAAGACCACCCCCTCGCTGCTGATGGGCGCCGCCAGCTGTAACCTGCCCACCATCGGCCTGTCCGGCGGGCCGATGCTCAACGGCAAGTTCCGTGGCAAGGACGTGGGCTCCGGCACCGGGGTGTGGATGATGTCGGAGATGGTGCGTGGCGGGAAGATGAGCATGGAAGAGTTCGTGGCCTCCGAATCCTGCATGCATCGCTCCAAGGGCAGCTGCATGACCATGGGCACCGCCTCTACCATGGCCAGCATGGTGGAAGCGCTGGGCATGTCGCTGCCGGAAAACGCCGCCATCCCGGCGGTGGATTCGCGCCGCAACCGCCTGGCGCAGCTGACCGGGCGCCGCATCGTGGACATGGTGAAGGAAGATCTCACCATGTCCAAGATCCTCACCCGCGAGGCGTTCGAGAACGCCATTCGCGTCAACGCGGCGATCGGCGGCAGCACCAACGCGGTGATCCACCTGCTGGCGCTGGCCGGCCGCATCGGCGTGCCGCTGACGCTGGACGACTGGGACCGCCTGGGCCGCGAGATGGACTGTCTGGTCAACCTGCAGCCGTCCGGCCAGTACCTGATGGAAGACTTCTACTACGCCGGCGGCCTGCCGGCGGTGATCCGCGAAATCTCCGGCGTGCTGCACGCCAACACCGTCAGCGCCAACGGCAAGAGCATCGTGGAAAACTCGGCAAATGCGCCATGCTACAACCGCGAGGTGATTCGCCCGCATGCCGAGCCGTTCAAGCCGGATGCCGGCATCGCGGTGCTGAAGGGCAACCTGGCGCCGGACGGCGCGGTGATCAAGCCGTCCGCCGCCACGCCGGCACTGATGACCCACACCGGCCGCGCCGTGGTGTTCGAGGACATCGACGACTACCACGCGCGCATCGACGACCCGGAACTGGACGTGGACGAACACTGCGTGCTGGTGCTGAAAAACTGCGGCCCGCGCGGCTACCCCGGCATGGCCGAGGTGGGCAATATGCAGCTGCCGCCCAAGGTGCTGCAGAAGGGCATTACCGACATGGTGCGCATCTCCGATGCGCGCATGAGCGGCACCGCCTACGGCACCGTGGTGCTGCACACCTCGCCGGAGGCGGCCATCGGCGGTCCGCTGGCGCTGGTGCGAAACGGTGACATGATCGAGCTGGACGTGCCGGGCCGCCGCCTGCACCTGCACGTCAGCGATGCCGAGCTGGCCCGCCGTCGCGAGCAGTGGGTGGCGCCGGAACAGCCGTCGCGCGGCTGGTACCATCTGTACGTCAAGCACGTGCAGCAGGCACACCTGGGTGCCGACCTGGATTTCCTGGTGGGCAGCAGCGGCGCTGCAGTGCCGCGCGAATCGCACTAGCGGGGCCTAAGGTTGGCCGCAAGCACAACAGACCGCGAACAACAGCGGTCGGACACTACCTACAAAGAGAGAGACATGAGCCAGTACGCACACTATCCCAGCCTGGCCGGCAAGGTGGTCTTCATCACCGGCGGCAGCTCCGGCATCGGCGCCGACATGGTTACCGCCTTCGCGGCACAGGGCGCACGCGTCGCCTTTACCGGCCGCAACCGCGAGGCAGCGCAGCAGGTGCTGCAGGCTGCCGCCGCACTGGGGCCGCAGCCCTTGTTCCTGCCCTGCGACATGGGCCGGGTGGAGGACATCGCCAGCGCCTTTGCCGCCACCCGCGAAGCGCTGGGCCGGGTGCAGGTGCTGATCAACAACGCGGCCAACGATGATCGCCACCAGCTGGCCACGGTCAGCCCGGAATACTTCGACCAGATGGTGGCCATCAACTTGCGCGCCGGCTTCTTTGCCGCGCAGCAGGCTGCGGCCGACATGGTGGCCGCCGGCAGTGGCGCCATCGTCAACCTCAGCTCCATCAGTTGGAAGATCAAGGGTGCCGGCTACCCGGTGTATGAAACCTGCAAGGCCGCCACCATCGGCATGACCCGCGCGCTGGCGCGCGACCTGGGCAAGCAGGGCGTGCGGGTGAACACGCTCACCCCCGGCTGGGTGATGACCGAGAAACAGCTGCGGCTGTGGGTGGATGCCGCCGGCGAACAGCTGATCGATGCCAACCAGTGCCTGGACGGGCGCCTGCACGGCGACGACATCGCGCGCATGGCACTGTTCCTGGCCGCGGACGACAGCCGCATGATCACCGCGCAGGAATTCGTGGTGGATGCCGGGTGGACCTGATGGCCACGGGGGAGTTGATGACCGGGGTGCGCCTGCTGCATGAAGCCCGCGCGGTGCTGGGCGAGGGGCTGTACTGGCTGGCGGCGGAGGCGCGGCTGTACTTTGTCGACATCCGCCAGCGCACGGTGCAGGCATTGCAGCCGGATGGTGGCGACTGCCGGCAGTGGCAGCTGCCCGACCTGGTGGGCTGGGTGATTCCCCGCCGCCAGGGCGGCTGGGTGGCCGGCATGCGCGATGGTTTCGCCCTGCTGCAGCTGGGGGACGAGGCCAGCCTGCAGCCCATCGCCAACCCGCATCCGGGGCAGCCCGGCATGCGGCTGAACGATGCCTGCGCCTGGCGCGACGGCAGCATCTTCGCCGGCTCGATGAGCGACAGAGACCCCGCCGGCGCCCACGGCCGGCTGTACCGGCTGCAGCCGGATTTGCGCTGGCAGGTGGTGGATAGCGGCTACCACATCTGCAACGGCCCCTGCTTTTCGCCGGACGGGCAGCTGATGTACCACACCGATTCCTTCCTGCGCACCATCTACCGCTACCGGCTGGCGGCAGACGGCACGCCGGCCGGGCGCGAGGTGTGGAAGGTGTTCACCCCGCAGGAAGGTTACCCCGACGGCATGACGGTGGATGCCGAAGGCTGCCTGTGGGTGGCGCACTGGGAAGGTGGCTGCGTATCGCGCTTTGCTCCGGATGGCAGCCTGCTGCGCCGCATCCGTCTGCCGGTATCGCTGGTGACCAATGTGACCTTCTTTGGCGCGCAGCTGGAGCGGCTGGCGGTGACCACCGCACGCGACGGTCTGGATGCCGCAACGCTGGCCGCACAGCCACTGGCCGGGGCGCTGTTCGAGATCGACACCCTCGGTGTGCGCGGCCTGCCGCCGGCGCAGTTTGGCGGCTGACATGGCGCTGCTGTCACTGCGGCATGGGCCGCTGCATGTGGAACTGCTGCCGCAGGCGGGTGGCAGCATTGCCCGCTGCTACCTGCAGCACGACGCCCGGCGGCAGCATGTGCTGCGGCCAGCTTCCGACGCCGCCATCGCGCAGCACGCGGTGGAAGGCATGGCCTGCTTCCCGATGCTGCCGCTGTGCGGCCGACTGCGTGATGGCAGCTTCCCCCTGCCGGATGGTAGCCGGGTCAGCCTGCCGCCAGCCTGGCGGGATAACCATTTTCTGCACGGCGTCGGCTGGCGTCTTCCCTGGCAGGTGCTGGCGCAGGGGCCGGATCACGCCAGCCTGCAACTGCGGGTGGAGCAGGGCGCCGGGCCGTACCGCTTTACCGCCACCCAGCACATCGCGCTGCATGATGGCGGGCTGCAGCACACGCTGACGCTGCGCAACGAGGCGGCGCAGGCATTGCCCTATGGCATCGGCCTGCATCCCTATTTTCCCCGCTATGCCGATACCACACTGCAGACGCGCATCGCCGGCCTGTGGCAGGCCGATGCCGCCATCCTGCCGCTGTTGCCGCAAGCGGCGGCAGCGCTGGCCAGCGCGCTGGCAGCCGGTCTGCATCCGGACGACTGGCCGCTGGACAACACCGCTTACGGCTGGGCAGGGGCGTTGCACATCCGTCACGCCGGTCTGCAGCTGCAACTGAGCGCCGGCCCCCCGGCCGGGCTGCTTACCGTGTACACCCCGCCGGGGCAGGACTTCTTCTGTCTGGAGCCCTGCACCCAGGTGCCGGACTTCCCCAATCTGACCGCCCACCCTGCCACGCAGACCGGCGGCCACTGGCTGGCGCCCGGCCAGCGCCTGGCCATCAGCATGCAGCTGGCGCTGTTGCCGGCATAGCGCGGTACGGGCGGTGGGTGTGTGAGCGCGCCTGTCGTGTCCGGCTTGATCCCGGGGGGCGGCGATAAGATAATTCCCGGTTTGTTTTCAATTGCTTACTGAATGTTGCCGAGCCGGCTGCATTTTCATCGCATCACCGTTGCGCGACATGCTGTTGGCCAGGCGCACACGGGCAAATACTCGCTTAGATGAACCGTTAAGAAACTCCCCCTGTTGTCGCCGCAGACTAAGCCGCCCTGGGCGATTCAATCGTAGGGCAGGAATACCGACTGAAGCAGGGGCATTCCAGCGCAGCATTTGCCATAAAAAAAGCCAGCAGAAAGCTGGCTAAAGTCTTGCTCAGAGGAAATGTGAATCAGGGGGTAGCGGCCGCCTGCTCGCCACCGATGGTGGAAACGACTTCCCACTTCCCGCTTTTGACTTGATAAACGGTCACCGCGCCATTTCGGATGTCACCTTTGTCATCAAAGGCAATCTTGCCAGTGACACCGGTGTAGTGCGTCTTGCCGACTTCGGGCAGGTATTTCTTCGGGTCGGCCGAGTCCGCACGCTTCATGGCATCAACCAAAACACGGACGGCATCGTATTCATACGGTGCATAGACCTGGACCTCGGCGTTGAATTTTGCCTTGAACTTCTTATCGAACGCGGCAAAGCCTGGCATCTTGTCGCGCGATACGCCGCAGCTGGATGCGTACTGCCCTTCTGCGGCATCACCAGCCAGCTTGATGAATTCCGGTGACTGCCAGCCATCACCCCCCATCAGCTTTGCCTTAATGCCAAGGCGCTTCATCTGCTTGGCTAGCGGACCTGCCTGAGCATCCATGCCGCCATAGAACACCACGTCAGGTTGCGTAGCCTTGATGGAGGTGAGAATGGCATTGAAATCTGTGGCCGTATTGGTAGTGAATTCGCGCTTAACCACACTGGCGCCTTTACCTTTAACCGCTTTCTCAAATTCATCGGCCAGACCCTGGCCGTAAGCAGTACGGTCGTCAATGATGGCGACTTTCTTCGCTTTCAGCCACTCCACCGCAAACTGTCCAAGGGCGGTGCCTTGCTGCACATCATTGGCGATCACACGGAACGTGGTCTTGAAGCCCTGCTTGGTGTAGTCGGCGTTAGTCGCCGATGGGGAAATCTGCGGCAGGCTGGCATCGGCGTAAATCTTGGATGCCGGAATTGTGGTTCCAGAATTCAAGTGACCAACAACACCAACAACACCTGCATCCACCAGGCGCTGTGCAACTTGCGTACCGATTTTCGGGTCGCCCTGGTCGTCTTCCGAAACCAGCTCGAAAGTCACCTTCTTGCCTCCGATTTCGACACCTTCCGCGTTCAGGTCTTCAATCGCCAGTTTGGCGCCATATTCGTTGTCCTTGCCCAAATGGGCGATCGGCCCCGTCATCGGCGAGACCTGGCCGATTTTGATTACGGTTTCTTGTGCAGTGGCAGTGGCAGCGGAAGCGGACTCGCCAGCCGCTGGTTCTCCCCCTGTCGGCGGTTTGGGACCACAGGCAGCCAATGCCAATGCCACAGCAGTGCAGGCACCTAGTTTTACAAAGTTTTCCATGAACTTACTCCTATGTAGCGTGGCTATGTTTTTGTGCTGTTACGGATGACTTGCGGCAAAACGTACCCCGCTGCTTGCCGATCGGATCAAGCAGTTACAGGGACAAGAAGTGGGATTCAGGCGGGGCGGTGCCCGCCCGCTGATCAGGAGGAGAGCTGTTCCGGCAGGCTGTCGGTAGCTGCTCGTTGCATGTTCTGCCACAGCATGGCCACGTGCTCTTGTTCGGTTGGCAGCGCACCGATCGAGATTCGTACCATCCAGCGGCCATCCAGTGTGGCGGGGGTTACATATGCCTGGCCGGATTGATTGAGGGCATCTGCCCAAGCCAGGGTATGGCGGTCCAGTTCCTCGCCAGACAAGCCTGCCGGCGCATGGCGCAAACACACCGTCTGCAAGTTGACCGGGGCCAGTACCTGCCAGTCCGGTGCATTGCGCACCTGCTCTTCCAGCCATTTGGCATTGGCCAGATCGCGACGCAGGCGTTGCTGCAAGCCTTCAACGCCTTCGGCGCGAATCAGACACCACAGTTTGAGCGCACGGAAACGGCGCCCAAGCGGGATACCCCAGTCGCGCAGGTTTTTGACCTCGCTGTCGACTTTGGACTGCAGATAACTTGGGTTGGTGCTCATTACCCGGATCAGGTGCTCCTGATCGCGCACATAGTAAAGCGAGCAATCGAATGCAACGCCAAGCCATTTGTGTGCATTCAGTACCAGTGAGTCAGCCTTCTCAATGCCATCCCACATCCAGCGGCATTCCGGCAAAATCATTGCCGACCCGGCCATGGCAGAATCGACATGGAACCAGAGATCATACTTTTGAGCGATATCGCCGACTGCAGCCAGAGGATCGGTGGCTGTCGTGGTTGTGGTGCCGGTGGTGGCGACAATGGCGCATGGCTGCAAGCCATTTGCCAGGTCGGCCTGGATCGCATGCTCAAGCGCCGATGGGATCAGCGCGAAATCGGCATCGGTATCGACGTAGCGGATATTGTCCTTGCCGAAGCCCGCCAGTAGTGCCGCTTTATCCACCGAGCTGTGCGCATGGCGCGACACATAGATGATCAGCGGTTTATCCAGTGCCTGCATGCCGCCTTTTACCAGCGCATAGTCGGAGGCACGTTCGCGTGCGCAGATCAGCGCCAGCAAGGTGGAGGTGGAAGCGGTGTCCTGTATTACGCCGCTCCATTGGTCTGACAGACCGACCATCTGGCGAACCCAATCGGTGGTGGTTTCTTCCAGTTCGGTCAATGCCGGGCTGGACTGCCACGACAGACCAAGCACCCCCAGGCCGGTGCTCAGGTAATCCCCCAGCACCGAGGAGAGCGTGCCGTTGGAAGGGAAGTAGCCGAAGAAGTTCGGATGCTGCCAGTGCGACAGCCCCGGCATGATCAGCTGGTCGACATCCTCGAACAGCGATTCGAACGGCTCTGCCTGTTGTGGGGGCGCCTTGGGCAAGGCGGCCTTGATTTGGCCAGGTTCAACCTGTGCCATTACCGGCAGCCTGGCCACGTTGCTGCGATAGTCGGCAATGCGGTCTATCAGTTGATGGCCGTGGCGACGAAACTCGTCTGGGGTCATTGCATGCACTCCTTGAATTGACACATCCGTCTAGATGCTGCGGCTAGTCTAGGGGGCATGTGCGCAAGTCAAGAACACCAGGCTCGGCATAGTAGGCATGCAATAACTGGATAGTTAGTTGCTGCCCCGGTAGTTGCTGACGCCAAAGCGCGAGTGTTGCCACAGCTCGTGCACCTGATTGCGGAACCATTGGTGAGCCGGGTCGTGATGGGTGCGGGTATGCCAAAGCACCCAGTAGCGGTGGGTATGGGTAATGAAACCCAGTGGCCGCCAGGTGATGGGGTAAACCTGTGCCAGGCTCGCGGCGATATGCTCCGGCAGGGTGACCAGCAGCCTGCTGTCGCTTACCACGCGCAAGGCCGCGGTATAAAACGGCACTTCCAGCTGCAGGGTACGCCGCAGGCGCTGCTGGCTGAGGTAATGGTCGATGAAACTGTCCTTGTCGCCGCCGCCAGAAATCCGCACATGTGGCCATGCCAGATAATCGCTTTCACTCAGCTGGTGACAGCTACTCAGTGGATGCTGCGTTTGCATCACGCACACCGGGTGGTCCTCGCCAAGCAACTTGCCATGCAGTTCGTCCGGCACGTCGTCCAGCATGGTGGTGATCAGGTCGAGGCCACCACTGGCCAGCAGATCAAACTGCTTGGCCTGCCAGGTGTGGTAGCGGATGGAGGCGTGCGGTGCATTGCTTGCCAGCCGCTGCATCAGCAGGGGCAGCATGTGGTCGGCAATGTAATCGGATGCGGCCAACTCGAAGCGACGCTCGCACCGCGCAGGAGAAAACGAAGCCGGACTAAGCAGTGCCTCCATTTCCGCCAGTAGATGCTTGAGCGGCCCGATCAGTGCTTCTGCCCGCGGCGTAAGCACATATTCACGGCCATGCCGCACCAACAGCGGGTCGTCAAAGTCCTGCCGTAGCTGTGCCAGCTGCCGGCTCAGCACTGGCTGGCTGCTGTTAAGTCGTAGAGCTGCGTGGCTAAGATTGCGGGTTTCCAGCAGCACATCAAGGGTGTGCAACAGGGCAAAGCTGAGGTTTGAAAGCTGCATGGTTTGCTCGGGTTGTGCTTTCAAGACCGCTGAAACTTAACATGTAAATTTATTGCTGCCTATCCTGCCAACCTGTGCGGCTGCGGCAAGGCACTGCTGCAGGGCAGTACAGTTCTGGCGGCTGACCAGCCGTACGACTGCATGACGGCTCAGACCATAAACCAAGCCGGCCCTTGTTTGCTCATGCAGCAAAGGCCGGCTTGTGTTTCATGCGCCGAGCGCTAAGCCGGCAGGAAGGTGCAATGCTTAGCGCAGCGCGATAATGCCACGCAGAACTTTCTTGAAGGCGTCGATCTCCTGCTCGCTGTAGCCTTCCAGCACCTGCTGCTGCTGGCGTGCGGCGATGTCCCACAGTGTTTCCGCCTGGGCCACGCCGGCCTCGGTCAGGCGATAGCCGTGGTCGCCGTTGCTCACCAGCCCCTTGCGGCGCAGGATTTCCTCGGCTTGTTCGATCTCGCGCACCGGCATCGCCACCTCGCGCAGCAGGCCGGCCATGTCCATGTCGGCATCGCTTTCCAGCACCATCAGCATGCGCGCCTCGCTGGTGCGCAGGCCGGTGGACAGCTGCCGCGGCTGGTAGTTGGCCTGGTAGCTGCGCACCGCCTGGGTCAGCAGATAGTAGATGTTGTTGCTCAGCCGCCCCTGAAAGGTGCTGGACGGCGCGGCGCCTTCCTCGCGTTTCTGCATGCGGGCATGCGGCAGCACCATGGAGTAGGTGCCCTGGTGGTAGACCAGCGGCGAGCGGCCCAGGTCGTCGAAGGCGACTACCTTGCCGATCATGATCCAGTGGTCGCCGCCGTCCACCTGCTGGTACTTCTCGCACTGGAAGCGCGCGGCGCAGTCGGCAAACAGCGGTGCGCCGCCGGCGCCACTGTCGTAGGCGATGCCGGCGAACTTGTCATCCTTGGGGCGGGCGAACTGGTTGGACAGCTCGATCTGGTCGGCGGCCAGGATGTTGATGGCGAAGTGCGTCGCCTCCTCGAACACCGCGTAGCTGCCGGAGCGCTTGTCGATGCTCCACAGCACCAGCGGCGGGTCCAGCGATACCGAGTTGAAGCTGTTGGCGGTCACGCCGACCTTGGCGCCGGACGGGGTGGCGGCGGTGACGATGGTGACGCCGGTGGCGAAATTGCCCAGCGCGCGGCGGAACACGCGTGGGTCGAAATCCTGGGTGGTGGGGGTGGTCATGGGTGTGCTCCTGATGTGTACGCCTGTTAGCCGGTAGCCGCTGGCAGAAGAAATCGTCGCGGGCGGCCCAAGGTCGATTCGAGAGGCACAGCCGTACACCGGGTACGGCGAGCATCACAGGATCGGCATTGGGGCGCGCCGCAGATTTATTTGCCAGCGTTCAAACCATGCTCGGATCCGGCTCCAAGCCCATCAGCTCGCGGCCGAGGATCTGCGCGCAGACATCGTAGTCGGTGTAGGCATGTGCGCCGGTCATGTGCGAATCGCGGAACAGGCGCTGCAGCTCGTTGCCTTCCATCCAGCTGGTGGCGCCGGAGGCGCTGAACAGGCGATCCACCGCTTCGATGCACATTTTCACCGCGTAGGCCTGGTTGGTGCGCCAGTAGGCCAGCGTTTCGCGGCTGGGGTACTGGTGACGGCGACCGTGCTCGGCGTGGTCCTGCCAGGTTTTTTCCAGGAAGGCGCGTGCCGCAGCCACCTGGTGGGTGGATTCCGCCAGCCGCATCAGCGCCGGGGTGGCGGTGCCCGCGCTGGCGCCGGTGTAGGCGCGCACGCGGTTCTGGGTTTTTTCCTTGAATGCCTGCAGCATGCGCTCGGCCACGCCCAGGCTGATCGCCGCGAAGCCGCTGGCAAAGTAGGGGCGGTACGGGGTGTAGAAGATGTCGCTGTACGGGTACAGGTCAAAGCCGCTGGAGCGGCCTTCCATCATGTCCTTGGCCGCTTCGATGCGGTGGTTGGGGATGAAGGCATTGTTGATCACCAGGGTCTTGGAGCCGCTGCCCTTCATGCCCATGGCGTACCAGTTGTCGCGAATCTCATAGTCGCAGCGCGGCAGCACGCCAAAGCTGTACACCAGTTCGCCGTCCTTGTTCTTGCGGCGCATGCCGACAATCGCCCACTCGGCGTGGTCGCAGCCGCTGCTCCAGCCCATTTCGCCGCTCAGGTACACGCCGCCCTCGGTTTCTTCGATCTGGCTGAACGGCGCGATGCTGCTGCTAGCGGTGGCATCCGGGTTATCGGCCCAGATTTCGTCCTGCAACTTGGGCGAGAACATTGCCAGCTGATGGCTGTGGGTGCACAGCAGGCTGAATGCCCAAGCAGTGCCGCCACAGGCGCCGGCCAGCGCGGCCACGCAGTCGGCAAACTCCGGCAGCGAAATCTCCAGGCCGCCATATTTCTTCGGCTGCAAGGCACGGTGCATGCCGATACCCTTGAGCAGGGCGATGTTTTCGTCTGGTACTTTCCGTTCTTCCTCGGCACGCTGGGCGTTGGCCGCAATGGCCGGCAGGACGGTACGCAGCTTTTCCAGCAGGGCGTTGTGGGTGCTCATTGTTTGGTGTCTCCGTGATGTGAGGGCATCTCGAAAAACTCCAGCTTTCGTTGCGATACTACGTTGCTCACAAAAAATTCCTCCTCACATATCAGACATATGCTGCGTCGGAATTTTTCATTCGCGCCTTGTCTCGCTTGGAAATCCGGGTTTTTCGAGGCACCCGTGACATGGTCATGTCGGCGGCCTGTCGTTGCAGGGCTTTGCCGGTGTGGCGACGGCTGCCTTGGCAGCTGGCTGTCACTGCATTATGCGGAGCACAAGTAGTAGTTGAAATGTAACTTTCAGGCAGAAGATTGTACTTTTCATGGCGATTTTGCCGATTTTGTAGCCTGGTGCGCAAAAGGCAAAAACCCCCGCTTCGCACTGGGCGTAGCGGGGGTCTGACAGAGTAGGGCGGAAGCCCCATAGGGGGGCATTCCGCCGTATGGCAGCGATCAAGGGGGGGTGGCGGCATGCCCGGTTTCACCGGGCTTTCGCCCTACGATTGCTGTGGCCTTAACGGTAGGCTCACTGTTGCGCCGGCTTGCCCGCCGGTATCGCCAGCATCACCAGTGCACCGATCACCAGCACTGCCACCGCGAACAGCATGCCGCTGGTAAAGCTGTGGCTGATGTCCTTCAGCCAGCCCACCACCACCGAGCTGAGTGCCGAGCCGACGTTGCCGGTGGCGTTGATCAGCGCAATGCCGATGGCCTTGGCGCGGGTGGACAGCACCGCATCCGGCGTGGTCCAGAAGATGGTCATGGCGGTGAAGGCGCCGGCGGAGGCGACCACGATGCCGGCCAGGCGCAGTGCGGCGCCATCGGCATAGGCGCACAGCAGCCAGCCGGCGGCGGCGGCCAGCATCGGCAGCACGGTGTGCCAGCGGCGCTCCTGCTTGCGGTCGGAGCGTGCGCCCCACCACAGCATGGCAATGATGGTAGCCAGCTGCGGAATGGCGGCCAGCATGCCGATGGTGGCGTTGCTGCTGCCGCTGTTGAAGCTCTTCACGATCTGCGGCACCCAGATGTTGACCATGCTGAGGGTGTTCACCAGGCAGAAGTAGGCCAGCGCGAACTTGAGCACGCTGGGCGACAGCAGCTCGCGCCAGATGCCGGCTTCGCGGCCAACGTTGGCCGCAGCCTGCGGTGCGGCTTGCTGCTCCAGCTGCTCTTGCAGCAGCAGTTGCTGCAGACGCTGTTTCTCTGTGCTGCTCAGCCAGCCGGCTTGCGCCGGACTGTCGTCCAGGTAGTACCACACCGCGATGCCCAGCAGCGCCGCCGGCAGGCCTTCCACCATGAACAGCCACTGCCAGCCGGCCAGGCCCCACAGGCCGTTCAGCTCCAGCAGGTAGCCGGATGCTACCGAGCCGGCGGCGGCGGTAACCGGCATGGCGATCATGAACAGTGCGTTGGCGCGGGCGCGGTAGGCGCGCGGGAACCAGAAGGTAAGGTACAGCAGCATGCCGGGCAGGAAGCCGGCCTCGGTCACCCCCACCAGCGCGCGCAGCAGGTACAGGCTGTTGGCGTCATGCGCGAACATGGTGGCGGTGGATGCCAGGCCCCAGGCCACCATGATGATGGCGATCCAGCGCCGCGCGCCGATACGGCTGAGCATCATGTTGCTGGGGATGCCGCAGGCGACATAGGCAATGTAGAAGATGGTGGTGGCCAGGCCGAACATGGTGGCGCTGAGTTGCAGATCGTGCGCCATGGTCAGGCCGGCAAAGCCGATATTGATGCGGTCCAGAAAGGAAAACACGAACAGGATGAACAGGAACCAGATCAGGCGGCCGGATACCTTGCCGATCAGCTGCTGGTCCTGCTCTGCCGTCGGGGCGAGTGCGGTGGGGGCGGCCGCGGTTTTTTCCATTTGCATGCTTATCTCCTGCATGGGCGCGGGGGTGGCCGGCGCATGCGTTCTCTCTATGTTGACGGTGACGCTCTGTGGCATCTGTTTTGTGTTTGCTACCGGGGAGTGCTGGCATCCTCCAGTTTGCCGCTAAATGAACATATTAAGTATTCGTGGCATGTCGGCGCAGGAGTGCTGACGGCGCGGGGTGGCGCCGAAAAAACGGTACCGGCACCAGGGCCGGTACCCAGCTGGGAAAACACCTGCGTACTACTGCTTCATACTGCCGCCACGGGTAGCGGCAGACCTCAGGGCATGCTCACGATCTGCTGCGCTTGGCGATACGGCGTTTCATTCGATCCAGGGATGTGCATTTACTACTTGTAAACTCCGCGTCCCTCACGTTTTCGCCTTGTCTCGCTCCAGCTCGCGAGATCGTGAACACGCTCTCTCGCCTGCCGGTTGGCAGGCGTGCGGATTCAGTACACGCCACCGCCAGTGGCGACCGGCGCGGCGGCATCGCGATAACGTGCGGCCAACGCTTCGGCGCTGCGCGCCAGCAGGGTGGTGTCCACCCCCACCGCCACGAACTGCGCGCCCAGCGCGATGTAATGCCGCGCCAGTTTCTCGTCCGCCATCAGGATGCCCGGTGCCTTGCCGTGGGCGCGGATGCGGCGGATGGCGTCCTCGATGGCCGCCTGCACCTCGGGGTGCGCCGGCTGGCCGATATAGCCCATGTCGGCGGACAGGTCGGCCGGGCCGATGAACACGCCATCCACGCCTGGCGTGGCGGCGATGGCGTCCAGATTGGCGAGGCCGGCGCGGGTTTCGATCTGCACCAGCACGCAGATTTCCTGCTCGCAGGCGTGCAGGTACTCCGGGATGCGGTTCCAGCGCGAGGCGCGGGCCAGCGCGCTGCCCACGCCGCGGATGCCGTGCGGCGGGTAGCGGGTGGCTGCCACCGCCTGTGCCGCTTCCTCGGCGCTCTGCACCATCGGCAGCAACAGGGTCTGCGCGCCGATGTCCAGAATCTGCTTGATGCGTACTGGGTCGTTCCACACCGGCCGCACGATGGGGTGCGACGGGTAGGGGGCAATGGCCTGCAGTTGCGCCAGCATGCCCTGCAGCTCGTTGGGTGCGTGCTCGCCGTCGATCAGCAGCCAGTCGAAGCCGGCGCCGGCCAGCAGTTCGGCGCAGTAGGCATCGGCCAGGCCCAGCCACAGGCCGATCTGCACCTGGCCGGCCTTGAGCGCGGCCTTGAAGGGGTTGTGAGGCAGTTGCATGACGGTCTCCTTACACAAAACGGCAGCTGATGGCGCCCAGCGGGCCGTAATCGACATGGAAGGTATCGCCGGGGCGCGCCGCCACCGGGCGGGTGAAGGAGCCGCCCAGGATTACCTGGCCCGGCAGCAGGCTCACGTCGAACGGCGCCAGCTTGTTGGCCAGCCAGGCTACGCCGTTGGCCGGGTGATTCAGCACCGCGGCGGCCACGCCGGATTCCTCGATCACGCCGTTGCGGTACATCAGCGCCGATACCCAGCGCAGGTCCAGCTCCGACGGCTTCACCGGGCGGCCGCCCATCACCACGCCGGCGTTGGCCGCATTGTCGGAAATGGTGTCGAACACCTTGCGCGGGCGGCCGCTTGCCGGGTCGATGGACTGGCTGCGCGCGTCGATGATCTCCAGCGCCGGAATCACGTATTCGGTGGCGTTGTACACGTCGAACAGGGTGATGTTCGGGCCTTTCAGCGGTTTGCCGAGGATGAAGGCCAGCTCCACTTCCACCCGCGGCACGATGAAGCGGCTGGTGGGAATGTCGGAGCCGTCGGCAAAGAACATGTCATCCAGCAGCGTGCCATAGTCCGGCTCGTCGATCTGCGACGACATCTGCATGGCGCGCGAGGTGAGCCCGATCTTGTGGCCCTTGATGACGCGGCCTTCGGCCACTTTCATCTCCACCCAGCGGCGCTGGATGGCGTAGGCGTCCTCAATGGTGATTTCCGGGTAGTCCAGCGAAATCTGGCGGATCTGCTGGCGCTCCTGCTCGGCCTGATGCAGGCGGCGGGCGGTCTGTTCGATGATGTCGTAGCTGAGCATGCTGTCGCTCCTCAAATTGTTTAATCAGTAAGAAATGCTGCCGAGGCCCGTTTCCTCAGTTATTGAGGCCGCCAAAGCACAGGTATTTCACTTCCATGAAGTCTTCCAGGCCGTACTTGGAGCCTTCGCGGCCAAGGCCGGATTGCTTGATGCCGCCAAACGGCGCCACCTCGGTGGAGATCAGCCCCTCGTTGATGCCCACCATGCCGGCCTCGATGGCCTCGGCCACGCGCCAGATGCGGCCAACGTCGCGGCTGTAGAAATAGGCGGCCAGGCCGAACTCGGTGGCATTGGCCAGGCGAATCGCCTCGGCCTCATCGCTAAAGCGGAACAGCGGCGCCAGCGGGCCGAAGGTTTCCTCGTGCGCCACCAGCATGTGCTCGGTGACTTCGGTCAGCACCGTGGGCTGGTAGAAGTTGCCGCCCAGCGGGTGCGGCTCGCCGCCGGTCAGCACCTTGGCGCCCTGGCTTACCGCGTCGGCCACGTGCTCGGCCACCTTGGCCACCGCTTTGGCATTGATCAGCGGGCCTTGCTGCACCTCGCCGCTGTGCGCGGCACCTACCTGCATCTTGCGTACCGCTGCCGCCAGTTTTTCGGCAAAGGCGTCGTACACGCCGTCCTGCACCAGCAGGCGGTTGGCGCAGACGCAGGTCTGGCCGGTGTTGCGGAACTTGCTGGCCAGCGCGCCCTGCACCGCGGCGTCCAGGTCGGCATCGTCGAACACGATGAACGGCGCATTGCCGCCCAGCTCCAGCCCCAGCTTCTTCACCGTGCCGGCGCACTGTTCCATCAGCAGCTTGCCGATGCGGGTGGAGCCGGTGAACGACAGCTTGCGCACCGCCGGGTGGCCGGTGAGCTCGCCGCCGATCTCGCTGGCGCGCTCGCCGGTAACGATGTTGAGCACGCCGCGCGGCACGCCGGCACGCTCGGCCAGCACGGCCAGCGCCAGTGCCGACAGCGGCGTTTCGGCAGCCGGCTTCACCACCACGGTGCAGCCTGCTGCCAATGCCGGGCCTACCTTGCGGGTGATCATGGCATTGGGGAAGTTCCACGGCGTGATGGCGGCCACCACCCCGATGGGCTGCTTGATGGTCACCAGCCGGCGGTCGCCGAACGGGCTGGGAATCACGTCGCCGTAGGCGCGCTTGGCCTCCTCGGCAAACCATTCGATGAAGCTGGCGCCGTAGGCAATCTCGCCACGGCTTTCCGGCAGCGGCTTGCCCTGTTCCAGGCTCAGGATCTGCGCCAGGTCTTCCTGGTGCTGCAGCAGCAGTTCGAACCAGCGGCGCAGAATCTGTGCGCGACACTTGGCCGGCAGCGCGCGCCAGGCCGGTAGCGCCGCCTCGGCCGCTTCGATGGCGCGGCGGGTGTCGGCGGCGCTGCAGGATGCCACTTGCGCGATGCTGTCGCCGCTGGCCGGGTTGCTCACCGCAAAGTTGGCCGCAGCCTCGCCATCCACCCACTCGCCATTGATATAGGCGCGGGTTTGCAGCAGGCCGGGGTCGTTCAGCAGGGTAGTCAGAGTCATGGTGGGGTGCTCACAAGGGGGAAGACGTGGCCTGCTGCCGCGCGGCGGGCAGGCGGGTAAGTTGCAGGCCCAGCCAGGCACCGGCGCCGAACAGCGCGATTACCAGGCACATGGCGCGCGGGCTGCCGTCGTGCAGCCAGGCCACCAGCGCGCTGGCCAGCATGCCCAGCGCGAACTGGCCGCTGGCAGCCAGCGCCATGGCGGCGCCGGCACGCTCGGCATGGCGCTGCAGCAGTCGCGCCATGCAGTTGGGGCCGATGGAGCCGGTAAGCCCGACGCTGACCAGCAACGGCAGCACCACCAGCAGTAGCGAGCCGGCGCCGGCCAGCCACAGCGCGATGCCGGCCAGTGCCACCGCGGCGGTCTGCCACTGCAACAGGGTGTCCGGGCTGTGGCGCTGCGCCAGGCGCTTGTTCAACAGCGTCAGCATGATGACGGCGGCGATATTGAGGCCGAACAGCCAGCCATAGTGCTGCGGCGCCACGCCGAAATAGTCGATGTAGACGAAGGGCGAGCCGGTGATGTAGGCGAACATGGCGCCAAAGGTCAGGCCCAGCGCCAGCAGGTAGCCCAGCGACGGCACATCGCCCAGCACCCGGCCATAGCCGCGAAATGCCGCGCCCAGGCTGACGCCGCTACGGCGCTCCGGTGGGTGGGTTTCCGGCAGCCGCCATGCCACCAGTGCCAGGATGACGGCGCCAAACAGCGCCAGCGCCAGAAACAGCGCACGCCAGCCGGCGGCCAGCAGCAGCCAGCCGCCCAGCAGCGGCGCCAGCAGCGGTGCAATCATGGTGACCAGGTGCAGCAGCGACAGCACCTGTGCCGCGCGGTCCAGCGCGAACAGGTCGCGCACCATCGCCCGGCCCAGCACGCTGCCGGCGCCGCCGCCCACCGCCTGCAGCACGCGCAGCGCGATCAGCTGTTCGGCAGACTGCGCCAGCGTACAGGCCAGGCTGGCCAGCAGGTACAGCACGATGCCGGCCAGCAGCACCGGGCGGCGGCCATAGCGGTCGGACAGCGGGCCGTACAGCAGCATGCCCAGGCAGAAACCGGCCAGGAAACCACCGATGGTGAACTGCACCAGCCCCACCGGCGCGGCCAGGCTGGCGGCGATGGCGGGCAACGCCGGCAGGTACATGTCGATGGACAGCGGGCCGAAGGCGACCAGTGCGCCCAGCAGCCAGATCAGGCGGCCATGGGGCAGGGCTGTGCGGGAGGGATTCATGGCAGTTGTATCCGGGTCATGAACCTGCTCATTTAAAACGCTGATGCACGTTGTTGTGCTTGTAGCTCAGCTGCTGCGGCATCTCGCTCAGCTCGAAGGTCAGTGCCAGATAGCGGGCGTCGAACAGCGGCTGGAAGTGCGCCTTGATGATGTCGAACAGCCCTTCCGCTGTCCGCTCGCGTTCCTCGAAGCTGCGGCCGTGGCCGATCTTCAGCGACATGTGCACGAAGGCGTAATCGGCGGCGCCGTCGGCCATGCGCCAGGTGTCCAGCCAGTGCACCCGGCTGCGGATGCCGGCCACCGGGTACAGACCGGTGCCGATCAGGAAGGCGTGCGCTTTTTCGAACAGCGCCGGCAGGTCGGCCTGCTCGCGGATGTTGTCGGTACATTCCAGGATGAAGTGCGGCATGGCGGGCTCCATAAGTTGGCCGCAGGTGGGGTGCGGCCAGGCAGTCAGCGTTTAAACAGGGAGGATGACGTTGATCTGGCCGGTCCCCGAGCTGCCGAAGTACGGCGTCACCACCTCGGCCTTGCCGGCGTATTCATCCCAGCCCAGCGCGCCCAGCAGCATGGCGGTGTCGTGCATGAAGCCTTCGCCATGACACTTGTCGGCGTACTCCGGCAGCATGGCGCAGAAGGTCTTCCAGTCGCCGCGCTGCCACATGTCCACCACCTCGTGGTCGATGGTTTCCAGGAACGGGCTCCACACCTTGTGCAGGTACTGCTCGGCCACGCCGTTCTGCGCGAAGCGGTGCGACAGCGAGCCGCTGGCGAAGATGGCCACGGTGCCGTCGTACTGCTCCTCGATGGCGCGGCGGAAGGCGGCGCCCAGCGTGGCGCTGTCCTGCAGGTTGTGCACGGTGCACAGCGCCGATACCGACACCACCTTGAAATGCTGGTCGGCGTTCATATAGCGCATCGGCACCAGCGTGCCGTACTCCAGCGCCAGGGTGGTGGCGTCGTGGGCGCGGGTGTGCACGCCGGCGGCGGTGGCGGCCTCGGCCAGCAGGCGGCCAAGCTGCGGGTTGCCGTGGTACTCATACGGCATGTTCTTGATGAAGTGCGGCAGCTCGTTGCTGGTGTAGACACCTTCGAAGTGCGGCGCGGAATTGATGTGGTAGCCGGAATTCACCAGCCAGTGGGTATCGAACACCACGATGGTGTCCACGCCCAGCTCGCGGCAGCGGCGGCCGATCTCCTTGTGACCGTCGATGGCCGCCTGGCGGCAGCCCTTGTGCGGCCCGTCCAGCTCGGACAGGTACATGGACGGCACGTGGGTGATCTTGGCGGCAAGCGCAAGTTTGCCCATGGTTGTCTCCTCGATTCTTTGTAACGGTGGCGGTGGGGTGGTTGTGTTTGCGGCCAACCTTGCGGGGTTGGCCGCAACGATTTAGATGCCCCAGCGCGGGATGTGGTGGCTGCCCATCGAGACGCACACGTTCTTGATCTCGGTGAACACCTCGAAGCTGTAGGCGCCGCCTTCGCGGCCGGTGCCGGAGGCCTTCACCCCGCCGAACGGCTGGCGCAGGTCGCGCACGTTCTGGCTGTTGATGAATACCATGCCGGCCTCGATGCCGCGGGCCAGGCGATGCGCCTTGCCGATGTCCTGGGTCCAGATATAGGACGCCAGGCCGTATTCCACATCATTGGCCAGGCGCAGCGCCTCGGCCTCGTCCTTGAATTTCAGCAGGCACACCACCGGGCCGAAGATTTCTTCCTGCGCGATGCGCATGCGGTTGTCCACGTCGGCGAATACCGTCGGCTGGATGAAGTTGCCGTTCTGCAGGTGCGCCGGCAGGTTCGCCGGGCGTTCCAGGCCGCCGGCCAGCAGGTTGGCGCCTTCTTCCAGGCCGATGCGGATGTAGCCGGTAACCTTGTCGTAGTGCGCCTTGGTGATCATGGAGCCGACCTGGGTTTTCGGGTCTTGCGGGTCGCCGACGATCAGGTTCTTCGCGCGGCGGGCGAACTCGGCCACGAACTGGTCGTAGACGCCTTCCTGGATGAAGATGCGGCTGCCGGCGGTGCAGCGTTCGCCGTTGAGCGAGAAGATGGTGAACAGCGCGGCATCCAGCGCGCGGTCGAGATCGGCATCGTTGAAGATCAGCACCGGGCTCTTGCCGCCCAGCTCCATCGAGTATTTCTTGATGCCGGCGCTCTGCATGATGCGGCGGCCGGTGGCGGTGCCGCCGGTAAAGGACACCGCGCGCACGTCCGGGTGGCGCACCAGCGCGTCGCCGGCGGTGGCGCCGTAGCCCTGCACCACGTTGAACACGCCTTCCGGAATGCCGGCTTCCATCGCCAGGCGGCCCAGCTCGTTGGCGGTGAGCGGCGACAGCTCGGACATCTTCAGCACCGCGGTGTTGCCCAGCGCCAGGCAAGGCGCAGTCTTCCAGGTGGCGGTCATGAACGGCACGTTCCACGGCGACACCAGGCCGCACACGCCTACCGGCTGGTACAGCGTGTAGTTGAGCATGCTGTCGTCCACCGGGTAGGTGTGGCCGTCCATGCGGGTGCACACTTCGGCGAAGAAGTCGAAGTTGTGCGAGGCGCGCGGAATCAGCACGTTCCTGGTCTGGTGAATGGGCAGGCCGGTGTCCTGGGTTTCCAGCTCGGCCAGCTGCGGCACGTTCTTGTCGATCAGCTCGCCCAGCTTGCGCATCAGGCGCGCGCGTTCCTTGGCCGGGGTGTTGGCCCATTTCGGAAACGCGGCCTTGGCGGCGGCCACCGCTGCGTTGATCTCGTCGGCACCGCCGCTGGCCACTTCGCCGATGGCTTCGCCGGTGGCCGGGTTGTAGTTGGTGAAGCTGTCGCGGCTTTCGACTTCGCGGCCGTTAATCCAGTGCTTGATCATGGTGTGTTTCCTTTGCTGTGCGGCGCTGCCGCAGCGATGAATCTGTGTTTTGTGCCAAGGTTGGGGATCGCTGGAAAAACGTTTTCTGCTAGGCGCGCCGCCGCAGACAGTACAAGTAGTACGGCAAGGCGGCGCAACAACGCAGAAAGCGTTTTAACTGCGGTTCCCGCTGGCTTCATATTCGGCTTCGCTGACGATGCGATTGACCAGGCGGCCAACGCCTTCCACCTCCACCACCACCTCGTCGCCCGGCACCACGTCGGCCAGACCTTCCGGCGTGCCGGTGGCAATCATGTCGCCCGGCGACAGCGTCATGAAGCTGCTCAGGTACTCAATGAGGAAGGGGATGTCGAACACCATGTCGCTGGTGTTGCCTTCCTGCGTGAGCTTGCCGTTCACCCAGGTGCGCAGCGTCAGGTTGGCCGGGTCGGCCACGTCGGCCTTGTCCACCCACCACGGGCCGATGGGGGTCAGCGTGTCGCGGTTCTTCACCCGCAGGTTGGGGCGGTAGTAGTTCTCCAGGAAGTCGCGCACCGCGTAGTCGTTGCACACGCTGTAGCCGGCCACGTAGTCCATGGCCTGTGCGCGACTGACGTTGCGCGCGGTCTTGCCGATGATCACCACCAGCTCGCACTCGTAGTGCATGTAGGTGACGTTGTCCGGGCGTACCGACACGGCGTTGTGGCCGGTGAGGGTGGATGGCGACTTGAGGAACACCAGCGGCTCGGTGGGCGCCTTGAACGCCAGCTCGGCGGCGTGGTCGGCATAGTTCAGCCCCAGCGCGAACACGGTGCCCTGCGCCGGCGGCAGCCATTCCACCGCGTCTGCGGCCAACCTTTGGCCGGCTACGGTCACGCTGTGGTCGTCGTTCACCAGCACGTGGTGCACCTGGCCCTGGTAGCGGATGCGGGCGTGTTTCATCGGGCGGCCTCCTCGGCAAGCACGGGGTTTTCCAGGCGGCCGATGCCGGCAATGGCTACGGTCACCACATCGGCTGGCTGCAGGTTCACGCTGCGCAGCGGGGTGCCGGCGATCAGCAGGTCGCCCGGTTGCAGGGTCATGAAGGCAGACACGTCGGCAATCAGCTGCGGCACGCTGCGAAGCAGGTCGGCACAGCGGTTGGTCTCGCGCAGTACGCCGTTGACGTAGGTTTCCACTTCCAGCGTCTCTGGGGCGATGCCGTCGGCCGGCACCAGCCATGGGCCGATGGGGCAGAAGCCGTCGCGACACTTGGCCTTCACCGCCGGGCGGTAGAAGCTGTCTTCCGGCAGGCTCACCTCGTTCACCACGGTGTAGCCCTCGACGTACTGCAGCGCCTCGGCGGCGGATACCTTGCGCGCCTGCTTGCCTATCACCACGCCCAGCGCGCCACCGGCCTGGATGCGCGCCACGCCGGCGGGAAAGGGAATCGCCGCGCCGTGGCCGATCTGGGTGTTGCTGGTCTTGATGAACAGCACCGGCGCGCGGGGGGCGGCCTTGTACGGTGCGTCCTCGAAGGCAGCGGCCAGCGATTCGGTCAGCGAGCGGTGATTGAGTGCCGCGCCGTATACCGTGCCGCTTACCGGCGCCAGCCATTGCGGCTCGTCCAGCAGCGGGTTGCCGTTGTCCAGCAGCAGCGAACCATCCGCCTGCAGCGTCACGCCGCGCGCCTGCCGGTTCAGCAGAATGCGTCCTCGCGCCATGCTTGCTCCTCTACTTGGTGATGCGCAGCCTTGCGGCCAACCTTGGCCTGCTGCGAATTTAGTTAACATGTTAAATTTATACGGCGCGGCGGACGGCATTGTCAACACCCTGGCTGCCGCGCGCAGGTGTCCGGTAGTCACTATGCCGTGAAGCCGTGTGTACTTTCCCAGGGTAAAACGGTACTTTTCGCAGCGGGCACTAGTGGTCTATAGCCAGATCAAGGCCCCGCAGCCCGCCAGCGCTGGCACTTTTCCCGGCCAGACGTGGCCAGAACAATTATGGAGACAAACATGCAGCATCTCGCCCACTACTGTCAGTCCATCACCAGCGTTGCCGCCATGCGTGCGGCAGAGGCTGCCGTGGCGCACGGCCGCCAGCTTGGCGTGATGGTGAACGCCGCGGTGGTGGATCACAGCGGCGTGCTGATGGCCTTTCTGCGCTGCGAAGGCGCGCCGCTGCACTCGGTGGACATCGCCATCGACAAGGCCTACACCGCGGTGAGTTTCGGCCTGCCCACCGCCGCCTGGGATGCGCGGCTGGCGGAGCGCAGCGAGGCGGTGCGCGCCGGGCTGTACGGCCGGCCGCGCTTTGCCGGCTTTGGCGGCGGCCTGCCCATCATGCTGGATGGCCAGCGCATCGGGGCGATTGGCATTTCCGGCGCCAGCGAGGCACAGGACATCGCCTGCGCCGAGGCCGGCTTGGCCGCCATCCTGCCGCAGGGCTAGTCATGGCTCGCGAGCGCACGCCGATTCCCAATATCGACATCGGCAAGGAGTATGACAGCCGCTATGCCGCCGCCGAGGTGTCCTACGAGCGCTTTGGCAAGCTGGCGGAATTCTTCGGCCGCAACATGCCGGTGCACCGTCACGACCGCTTCTTCCAGGTGCACTACCTGGCCAGCGGCCAGATCCGCCTGTACCTGGAAGAGCAGCAGTACATCGCCGATGCGCCGCTGTTTTTCCTCACCCCGCCCACCGTGCCGCACGCCTTCATCACCGAGGAAGACGCCGATGGCCATGTGCTGACCGTGCGCCAGGAGCTGGTGTGGCAGCTGCTGGCCAGCCTGCCGCGCCACGAAACCGAAGCGCGGCTGATGACGCCATTCTGCGTGGAGCTGGGCAAGGTGCCGGTGGATTTGGCGCGCGAGGCCGAGCGCCTGCCGCAGCTGTTTGCGCTGCTGGGCGAGGAATACCTGGCGGAAGGCCAGGACCGTGACGCGGCGCTGCATGGCATTACCCAGCTGCTGCTGGTGAGCCTGCTGCGGCTGTCCAGCCAGGCCGGGCGCAACCAGCACTTCCGCCGCGAAGACCTGCACATCTACCACCGCTTCAATGCGCTGATCGAGCAGCACTACCGCGAGCATTGGGCGCTGTGGCGCTACGCCGAACACATCGGCGTCACCGAGGCGCGGCTCAACGACATCTGCCGCCGGCTGGCCGACCTGCCATCCAAGCGCCTGGTGCACGACCGCCTGCTGCAGGAGGCCAAGCGCCTGCTGATCTTCTCCGCCTCGTCCATCAACGAGATCGCCTACCACCTGGGCTTCAAGGACCCGGCCTACTTTTCGCGCTTCTTCCTGCGCGATACCGGCCGCAGCCCCAGCGACTATCGCGCGGCCAACCGGCAGGGGGAGTAGTCGGGCACGTAGGGTGGGCAAAGCGCAGCGTGCCCACCAGTCAAGTGCTGCCGGTGGGCACGGCCTACGGCCTTTGCCCACCCTACGGTTGGCGGCCAACGTTGGCCGCAAGCCACGCCACTTCCGTTCTCGATTTGCCAAATCCGGATACCCCTCTGCCGGCCATGCCGCCGATACTGCCCGCGCCATGCCACCGTGAGGAGAATGCCGTGTTGTCCGTATTCCGCCGCCAGTTTCATCGTCAGCGCCGCCAGCCTGACCCTGCCAGCCTGCTGCCGCTGGCACCGCTGCATGCCCCCGCGCATCACGCCGCCAATACGGCGGAGCCGGTGGGCGACACCCTGCTGGCGCGTCTGTTGCATACCGTGGCCTTCATGCAGCACAGCGTGGCGCGTGGCTTGTCCACCCAGGCGCAGGTGGTGGCGGAAATCGAGGAGCGCAGCGGGCGCATGCATCGTGCGCTGCTGCAGTCCGCCGGCCAGGTGCAGCAGAGTGCCGACATTGCCGACACCCTGCGCCAGGCACTGGCCGCCGAGGTGGCGCGGGTAGCTGGCGACATCCGCCGCGAGCTGGCCGCGGCGGTGGCGCTGATCGATGCCAAGGCCGGACAGGCACTGGGGGTGATCGCCGAAACCGGCGACATCGCCAAGATGGTGAACCTGCTGGCGCTGAATGCCGCCATCGAGGCGGCGCGCGCCGGCGAGCAGGGCCGTGGTTTTGCCGTGGTGGCGGACGAAGTGCGGCGCCTGGCGCAGCGCACGCTGGAAAGCTCGGCGCTGGCGATGCAGCACATGGACCTGGGCGAGGTGCAGCAGCAGGTGGCGCATATCGTCAGCCAGAGCGACGCCAAGCTGGCGGCCCTTACTGACGAGCTCGGCACGCAGCTGGGCGAGCTGGGGCGGCTGTTCGATGCGCTGTCCGGCAACATCCTCCGCCTGGACGACACCAACAAGCTGATTGCCGAGGCGGCGCCGCAGGTGGCGACGCGCGCCGAGCTGCTGCGCGGCCAGGCCGAACGTGCGGCCAATATTGCCGAGGCACTGGGGGCAGCACTGCCGCAAGCGCCGCAGCAGCGAGCCGATGCCGCCCGCAGCCTGCTGCGCGCCAACCAGCTGCCGCTGGAGGCCGGCTTCGACCGGCTGGCGGCGATACGCCAGCGCGGCAGCCTGCGCATTGCGGTGGAGCCGGCCTTTGTCGGTCTGTCGTTCCGCCCGCGCGGCGGGCTGGGCCTGCAGGGGCTGGATATCGATTACGCCACGGCGTTTGCCGGCTGGCTGGGGGTAAAGCCGCAGTTCGTCGAGCACAGCTGGGACCAGTGCCCGGACCTGCTGTACTTTGGTCGCCAGCCGGGTGAGGCGCCGGCCGACCTGATGTGGAGCGCACTGCCTGCCGGCATCGGCCTGCCGGGGTTGTGGCTGTCGCAGCCTTACAGCAGCACGCCGTTCGTGCTGGTGCGTCGCGCCGGAGACACCCGTATTCGCGGGCTGGACGACCTTGCCGGCAAGGTGCTGGGAGTGGGCAACGACCCCAGCGCACTGGCGGCGCTACAGGCTGCCGGTGTGCGCTGGCAGGCCAACCGCGAGCTGCCGGGCGGCAGGGTGCAGCTGGCCAATCTGCTGCTGTACTCCGATCAGAGCCGCATCCACGCCGCGGTGGCGGAAGGCACGGTGGATGCCTTTGCGGTGGAGCGCACCATCTTTCACTGGGCAGCCAGCGATGCGGCCAGCCCGTGGCGTGGCCGGCTGGACATCCTGCCAGGCGGTCTGGGAGCGGCACCTTGGCAATACTGCGCGGCGGTGGCGGCGCAGCCGGAAAACGCCAGCCTGCTGGCGGCCATCAACCAGTTCCTGAGCGAATTCCTGCCCACCCCGCCGCGCAGCGCCATCGAACGGCGCTGGCAGGGTGCTGCCGCGGACTGAACGGTTTCTCCATGCCGCTACGGGGGGACTGTGGCGGCTATCTCTCCTTGGGTGCCTTCGGGCGCCCGTTTTTTTTTGCAAGGCATGCGTAGGGCGGAAGCCCGCAAAGCGGGCGTTCCGCCACCGGGTGGCATGTGGGGCTGGCTGGCGGGGGATTGGTGATTGGCAGGGGCTGGTGGCGGAACGCCCCGATTTACCGGGACTTTCGCCCTACAGTTGTTACGCCAGCGCGCGGCTGCGGGTTTCGGAGGGCAGTTCGTCGAACAGGCGGCGGTAGTCGCGCGAGAAATGGCCCAGGTGGTAGAAGCCCCAGTGCCCGGCGGCCTCGCGCACGCTGTTACGGTCCGGTGCGGCCTGCAGCATGCGGCGCACGCCGTTGAGGCGGATGGAGCGCAGGTAGTCCACCGGCGTGGTGCCGGTGATCAGCTGGAAGCTGTTCTGCAGCGTGCGGCGGCTGACGCGCAGCTGCTGGCACAGGTCGAGCACGGTCACCGGCTCATCCGGGCTGCGCTGCACGATGCCCTGGCTGCGGCGCACGATGTCGCTGTGGGTGGCGTGGGTGAGGCTGGGGCGCTCGTCCGGTGCCACGTCGTTCAGCAAATCCAGCAGCAGGCTGATGAACTGGTGCTGGATCAGCTTCTGGCTGCCGGCAAAGTTCAGCAGGTCGGCGTTCTGCAGCGCCTGTTCGAAGGCGGTGAGCAGCAGCTCGCGCGTGGCCTGCAGTTGCTGCGGGCTCACCTGCAGCACCGGCATGCGCTGGCGGCTCTGGCTCAGCCGCTGCCACAGCTGCGGCGCCAGTGCTTCCAGGTCGCTGTTGCGGATCGAGATCTGCAGCGAATCCACCTGCGGTGGCACGTGGAATACGAATTCCTCGTTGCTGCGCAGCGCCATCACCGCGTTGTCGCCCACCTGGCAGCCCTGCAGCGACAGCGGTACTGGCCGGTTCTGGGGCAGTGTCAGCGGCACGGCGAAGTGCACCATGTCGGCCGGCGCCTGGCCATGCTGCACCACGCGCTGGTTGATGGTCTCGCGAAAGATGTCCAGCTGGTCGGTGTTCAGCCGCTGCAGCGAGCTGTGAAAGCGGCCGGCGGTGATCTGGTCGTAAACCTGGTTCCAGTGCGCCAGGGAGGCGGCGTGCTGCTGGGCATCGGTGAATTGCTGCTGCTGGGCCTGCATGGGGGGCTCCGTGATGCGTGTCTCTTCCGGCGGCCGGGGCCGCCGTTTTCCTTGTTTGCCGCCCCCTGTGCCGGGGGCTGGTGCGGTGTGTCTGTCGCGCTGTCGGCGCGCCGTGGCGGCCTGCTGCCCACGCAGTATCCCGCAGCGACGGGGTGGCGTCACCGCTGTGGGATGGGTATATCGAAAAAAATAATTAACATGTTATCTATTTGCTTGTCGGACAGTGTACAAGCCAGTTGCAGCAAGGCTTCATGCCGATGTCAGCACTGTTACCACCACGCGACAGATTGCTGGCCGTAGGCGGCTGGCAGCCTTGCCGGTAGCGGCTTTGCCGGCTGCAGGCAGGGTTTGCCGATTTGGGATAAGCCCGGCGAAACGCACCGAGTACATTGATATGCATCAAGGCCGCTCTGGGAACCGGCCGCTGGCGCCAGGCGCGCCGGGCGGCTGATGCGGCCAACCCGCCAGTGCGGACTGGCGTCAATACAGATGAGGAGAACGAGGATGGATCAGAACCTGGTGCCGGTGCTGGACGAGGTGAATGCCTTCCTGCACAAGGAGCATGGCCTGTTGATCGATGGCGCGGCAGTAGCGGCGCGCGCCGGTGGCCGTATCGAAGTGCGCAACCCGGCCAGCGGCCAGGTGATTGCCAGCGTGGCCGATGCCGACGAGGCCGACGTGGATGCCGTGGTGGCCAGTGCGCATCGCGCCTTCACTTCCGGTGCCTGGTCCGGCCTGCGCCCGGCGGATCGCGAGCGCATCCTGCTGAAGCTGGCCGACGTGCTGGAAGCGCATGCCGAGGAGCTGGCGCAGCTGGAAACCCTGAACCAGGGCAAGTCCATCCATATCTCGCGCGCCATCGAAGTGGGCGCCGCCATCGAATACGTGCGCTACATGGCTGGCTGGGCCACCAAGATCACCGGCGAAACCATGGACGTGTCGATTCCGGTGCCGCCGGGTACCCGTTACACCGCCTACACCCGCCGCGAGCCGGTGGGCGTGGTGGCCGGCATCGTACCGTGGAATTTCCCGCTGATGATTGCCATCTGGAAGCTGATTCCGGCACTGGCCGCCGGCTGCACCATTGTGCTGAAGCCGTCCACCGAAACGCCGCTTACCGCGCTGCGTCTGGGCGAGCTGGCGCTGGAAGCCGGCATTCCGCCGGGGGTGGTGAACGTGCTCACCGGCCGCGGCAGCCGCGCCGGCCAGGCACTGGCCAGCCACCCGCTGGTGAGCAAGGTCACCTTCACCGGCTCCACCGAAGTGGGCAAGACCGTGGGCCACGCCGCGCTGGACAACATGACCCGCTTCTCGCTGGAGCTGGGGGGCAAGAACCCGATGCTGGTGTTCGGCGATGTGGACGTGGACAAGGCGATCCAGGGCGCCATGCTGGGCGGCTTCTTCAACCAGGGCCAGGTCTGCGCCGCCGCCTCGCGCATCTACATCCACCGCAGCAAGTTCGACCAGGTGGTGGAAGGCCTGGCTGCCGCGGCGGGCAGCATGAGCATCGGCGCCGGCATGGACATGAACGCGCAGATCAACCCGCTGGTATCGGCGCGGCAGCAGCAGTCGGTATGCCGCTACATCGACATCGCTCGTGCCGAAGGCGCGCGCGTGGTGGCCGGTGGTTCCGCCGCCGACCTGCCGGGCTATTTCGTGCAGCCCACCGTGCTGACCAATGTCGATCACGGCCACACCGTGGTGCGCGAGGAAATCTTCGGCCCGGTGCTGGTGGCCATGCCGTTCGACACGGTGGAAGAGGCGGTGCGCCTGGCCAACGACACACCGTACGGCCTGGCGGCCAGCGTGTGGAGCAACGACCTGTCGCTGGTGATGAACGTGGTGCCGCAGGTGCAGGCCGGCACCGTGTGGGTGAACAGCCATATTCCGCTGGACCCGAACATGCCGTTCGGCGGCCACAAGCAATCCGGGGTTGGCCGCGAGTTCGGCCGTGCCGCGGTGGAAAACTTTACCGAGCTCAAATCGGTGTGCATCGCTCATTAAGCCGGCAATAAAGCCCTTCCGGCGTTGTTGCCCTGCCTTGCCGTACTACTTGTACTGTCTGCGGCAGGGCGCCTGGCCGGAACCGCTGCGCTGAGCTTTCTTGCCGGCTTAACCGGCCCAGTCATTTGAAGGAGTTTTGCCATGTCTTACGATAACGCCCGTTTCTGGCACCCCATGCTGCACCCGAACGAGATGCAGCGCCGCGAGCCGATCCGCATCGTGCGCGGTGACGGCTGCCATGTATATGACGACAAGGGCCACCAGCTGGTGGATGGCGTGGCCGGCCTGTGGAACGTCAACGTTGGCCACAACCGCACCGAGATCAAGCAGGCGATCATGAACCAGCTGGACGAGCTGGAATACTTCCAGCTGTTCGACGGCATCAGCCACCCGCGTGCCGAGGAGCTGTCCGCCACCATCATCGACATGCTGAAGCCGGAAGGCATGGCCCGCGTGGCGTTCAGCAGCGGCGGTTCCGACGCGGTGGAAACCGCGCTGAAGCTGGCTCGCCAGTACTGGCGCGTGAAAGGCCAGCCGGATCGCACCAAGTTCATCTCGCTGAAGCAGGGCTACCACGGTACCCACTTCGGTGGTGCCTCGGTCAACGGCAACACCGTGTTCCGTCGCAACTACGAGCCGCTGCTGCCGGGCTGCTTCCACGTGGAAACCCCGTGGACCTACCGCAACCCGTTCACCGAGGACCCGGAAGAGCTGGCCAAGATCTGCGCGCAGATGCTGGAGCGCGAGATCCAGTTCCAGAGCCCGGACACCGTGGCCGCCTTCATCGCCGAGCCGATCCAGGGCGCCGGTGGTGTGATCGTGCCGCCGGCCAGCTACTGGCCGCTGATCCGCGAGGTGTGCGACAAGTACGGCGTGCTGCTGATCGCCGACGAAATCGTCACTGGCTTCGGTCGCTCCGGCTCCATGTTCGGCAGCCGGCTGTGGGGCGTGGCACCGGACATCATGTGTCTGGCCAAGGGCATCTCCTCCGGCTACGTGCCGCTGGGCGCCACGGTGGTGAACCAGCGCGTGGCGGACGCCTTTGCGGCCAACGCCGACTTCGGCGGCGCCATCATGCACGGCTACACCTACTCCGGGCACCCGGTAGCCTGCGCCGCCGCCATCGCCAACCTCAAGATCGTGCGCGAGGAAAACCTGCCGGCCAATGCCGCCGCGCAGGGCGAGTACCTGCTTTCCAAACTCAAGCCGTTCGCCGACAAGTACGCGGCGGTGGGCGAGGTGCGTGGCAAGGGCCTGATGGTGGCGCTGGACCTGGTGGTGGACAAGACCACCCGCGAGCCGGTGGACCCGATGGGCGGCTACGCCAACCGCGTGGCGGAGATCGCCCGCGAACACGGCGTGCTGGTGCGCCCGGTGGGCACCAAGATCATCCTGTCGCCGCCGCTGGTGATCCAGCAGCCGCAGATCGACACCATCGTCGCCGCGCTGGAAGCCGGCTTCGCCGGCGCCTGATCGCACCTGAAGCAACGCTGCCGGGAGTGCCGCCATGACGACATCCGCCTCCGCCGCCGTGGCGCACTACGCGCAGCGCTGCATCGCCAGTGTCACCGGCCTGGTGCCGGTGACCTCCTGCGCCTTCTACCAGGTGGATGCCCAGCTGCGTCCGCGCCATTACCTGCTGCACCGCATGCCGGGGCAGGTGCATCAGCACTATCTGTCCCACTACCAGCAGTGCGACCCGCTGCATCCGGCCCGCTTCGGCCACGGCACCAGCGTGATGCCGATGGGCGAGGCGGTGGCGCAGGGTGCGTTGCTGCAGTCGCGCTATGGCCGCTTCATGGCACGCCATGGCATGGCCGACGTGGTGGAGCTGTTCGTGCGCCGCGGCGGCCGCGTGGTGGCCGGTTTCTCGCTGATTCGCGGCGAGGAGCTGGGGGCGTTCGGCGCGGCCGAGCTGGCCACGCTGCAACAGCTGCACGGCCTGCTGGAACTGGCCGCCAGTGGCAACCTGCCGCTGCAGTTGGCCGCAGAGACGCCGGATGCCGGCGTGCTGCTGACCCCGCGCGAACGCGAGGTGGCGCTGCTGCTGCGCGATGGCGCCTGCAACAAGACCATTGCCCGCTTGCTGGAGCTGGGGCTGCCGACGGTGAAAACCCATCTGCAGCACCTGTACCGCAAGTTCGGCGTGAATAACCGTACCGAGCTTGCCAGCCGGCTGTTTCTGGACCTGGCGCACGGCACGGAATACGGCCCTGTCAGCTAGACTTGGCCAAAGACTACCGGCCCCGCCATAACAGCCAATACAGGGTGCCGGCGACAAAGCGAGAAATACTTAGGAGTCACGAACAATGACCATTCAGCAGAAACTTGCCCGCTACCTCGACCAGGGGGTGGTGGGCTTTCCGGTGGCCCTCGCCAGTTCGGTAGGTGTGGTGATGGCCAGCCCGGTGATCCTCACCGTCACCAGCGGTTTCGGCATGGCCGGCAGCACCTTCGCGCTGGCGATGGTGATTGCCTGGATCATGATGCAGGCGCAGGCCACCACCTTCTCCGAGGCGGCATCGATGCTGCCTACCTCCGGCGCGGTGTATGACTACATCTCCTGTGGCATGGGGCGCTTTTTCGCCATTACCGGCACCATCTCGGCCTACCTGCTGGTGCATGTGTTCGCCGGCACCGCCGAGACCATCCTCTCCGGCATCATGGCGCTGGTGAACTTCGAGCACCTCAACACCATGATGGAGAGCAGCGGCAGCTCCTGGCTGGTGGGGGTGGGGCTGGTGGTGCTGTTCGGCGTGCTCAATGCGCTGGGCATCACCATCTTCGGCAAGGCCGAGATCATCCTTACCTTCGTGATGTGGGCGACGCTGACCATTTTCGGCGTGATCGGCCTGATCAAGGCGCCGGCAGTGAAGCTGGATGGCTGGTTCGGCAGCCCGCTGGACCTGTCCGATCCCAGCGGCGTGCTGAGCCTGATCGGCATGGCGATGTTCATGTTCGTCGGCTTCGAACTGGTGACCCCACTGGCGCCGGAGCTGAAACAGGCTGGCCGCAACATCCCGCTGGCCGCCAAGCTGGGCCTGACCGGCGTGGCCTCCACCATGTTCATCTATGGCGCCGCCATGGTGCACCAGGTGGCGAACGTGCCGATGGACCCGAAAAACCTCGCCGGCCCGCACCTCCTGGATACCCCGATGGCGATTCCGGCTTTCGCCGGCCAGGTAATGGGCCCGTTCGGCAAGATCTGGCTGGGTGTCGGCCTGCTGTTTGCCGGCGCCGCCACCATCAACACCCTGATCGCCGCGCTGCCGCGCATCCTGTACGGCATGGCGCTGGATGGCGCGCTGCCCAGGGTGTTCACCTACCTGCACCCGCGTTTCAAGACACCGCTGTTCGGCATCCTGGTGGCGGTGGTGGTGCCGTGCGCCCATGCCTGGTACATCCACGGTGACCTGGACCGCATCATGCCGCTGGTGCTGGCCGCCGTCTGTGCCTGGGGCGTGGCCTACCTGCTGGTGAACATCTCGGTGGCGCTGCTGCGCCTGCGCCGCCCGGAGTTCCCGCGTGCCTACCGCTCTCCGTGGTTCCCGCTGCCGCAGATCATCTCCAGCGTCGGCATCATCATCGCCATCTGGTACATCACCCCGCCGGGCATGAACAGCCGCGACATCTACGTGCCGTTCGGCGTGATGCTGGGCCTGACCGCGGTGTACGCGCTGGTGTGGACGGTGTTCGTGCAGAAGGTGCACCCGTTCCGCCCGGTGGCGATCGAGGCGATTCTGGAAGAAGAATTCGGCAAGGCCGCCGGGCATGAGTCGCTGATCGACGAGGAACTGAAGCGTGCTGCATCGCTTGGTTGACTGGCTGCGGCGCGAGCGTGCGCCGCGTGGCTACCGCCCGGGCGCCACGCTGGCGCGGCTGCGACAGGAGCTGGGCCAGGACCGCGTGGGCGCCGAGTGCGAGCCGGCCGGTAGCACCGCGCTGGCCTGCCGTAGTGCCGACGGGTTGCAGTTCACGGTGCGCGAGCGCATCGACGCCGTGTTCCTGGCGCATACCGTCAGCTGCGAGTTCCGCCTGCCACTGGCGCTGGATATCGCTGCGGCTGCGGCCAACCCTGGCAGTGATCCGGCCCGCATCGTGATCCGCCACACCGGCGCGGTGCGCCGCCAGGGCATTGCCTGCCAGGTAGCCGGGCCGGACGACGGCAGCCTGGCGGCCATCGCCCGCCGGCTGCAGGACGATGCCGCGCTACAGGCAGCGCTGCTGCCGCTGGATTTCCGCCGCTGCGAGCTGCGGCTGGAGGACGGCAGCTGGCAACTGTGCATCGAGCACTTCGGCGCCAGCGAGGTGGTGACCAACATCCCGCCAATGCGGCGCTACATCCGGCTGATCGCCCCGCAGCGCCAGGCGCTGCTGCACAGCCTGCGGGCGTGTCAGGCGGTGCTGGCGGTCTGAGTTTTTGTTGTGGCATTGCAAACAGCAAGGGCGCCTGCGGCGCCCTTGCTGTTTTAGCGGCCAGCCGGCTCAGTCGGCGGCGGCTTCTTCCTCCGCTGCGGCCGGCTGTGCAGCCGGCGCCGGCAGTTGTTCCAGCTCGGTGAGCAGCTGCAGCAGCTGCTCCAGCTTGTCCTCGCCGAAGTGCTGCTCGATCTGCTCGTAGCAGGCGGCAGACTGCGGCGATATCTGTTGTGTCAGCGTGCGGCCTTCTGCCGACAGCGACACGATCAGCCGGCGGCTGTCGCTCTTGTCCTTGCGGCGGTGGATCAGGCCGGCCTTTTCCATGCGTACCAGGATGCCGGTAAGGCTGGGCGGCAGGATGCAGGCGAGGTCGGCCACCATGCCGGCCTCCATTTCACCGCGGTCATCCAGCAGGCGCATGATGCGCCACTGCTGTTCGGTAAGGCCGTAGCCGTTGAGTAGCGGGCGGAAATAGGCCATCACGGCCTCCCGGGCGCGCAGCAGGTGCTGCGGCAGACGGTGCTGATGCGGGCGTTGCATGTCCATGGCGCGGGCCTGTAATCACAATGCTGAACATCTTAACATTTCGTGCGGCCAAGGGCAGCAGCTCATCCCTCCGGTTGATGCCGCGCCACTGGCATGTCCGCCAGACTCAAGCCTTATCCACCACAAGGAGAGTGGCATGTCGCTGCATAACAAGACCATCGTGATTACCGGTGCCGGCACCGGCATCGGCGAAGCCTGCGCCCGACTCTTTGCCGCCGAAGGCGCGCGGCTGGTGCTGATCGGCCGCCGCGCGGCGCCGCTGCAGCGTGTGGCGCAGGCTACCGGCGGGCTGGTGCTGGTGGGCGATGCGGCCAGCAGTGCCGACTGGCAGGAATTCAGCACCCGCATCCAGCAGCAGTATGGCGCCATCGATGCGCTGGTGGCCTGCGCCGGCGGCATGGGGCAGGGTAGTGCCACCGACACCGACGATGCCGGCTGGCAGCAGGCGATGGCGGCCAACCTTGGCACCGCCTTCAGCAGCGCGCGCGCCTGCCTGCCGGCGCTGCAGCACAGCCGTGGCAGCATCGTGCTGCTGGCGTCGATCGCCTCGCTGGCGGCCGGGCCGGGTGTGTGCGGTTACACCACCGCCAAGCATGCCTTGCTGGGGCTTACCCGCTCGCTGGCGCGCGATTACGGCCCACACGGTGTGCGGGTGAATGCGGTGTGTCCGGGGTGGGTGCGTACGCCGATGGCGGACGAGGAGATGCAGCCCTTGATGGCGCACTACGGGGAAGATCTGGATGCCGCCTACCGCCGCGTTACCGCCGAGGTGCCTCTGCGCCGCCCGGCCGAGGCGCACGAGATCGCCGCCTTGTGCCGTTTCCTGGTGTCGGACGAGGCCGGCATCATTACCGGCGCCAGCATTGTGGCCGATGGCGGTGCCAGCATCGTGGATGTGCCGACGCTGGCGTTCGAGCGGCTGTAAACACCGGTCGCACCAACAGGCGCGGCCGGTTTGTGTGTGTTGACAAAGCCCTTGCGTATCGCGCAAGGGCTTTGTTGTAAAAAAACAGGAAGGCTGCCGATCAATGACCTCGCCGGAGCAGCCCGGCTTTGCCGGGTCCGGCAGAACATTCGCCTTGGACTTTGTCAACAGCCCCAAACAGCCCGCGCCTGCTGGCACGGGCTGTTATCGCGATGGGGCAGCAGGGTCAGCGCGCTGCCCAGGCGTTGAAGCGCTGCTCCAGGTCTTCGCCATGCTCCACCCAGAAGTTCACATCCAGCGCCACCGCGTTCTTCAGGTTGGCCGGCCAGGTCGGCAGGTTGGCCGCAGATTTGACATCCACCTTCTGCACCGCTTTCAGGTTGGTGGGGCCGTAGGCGATCTTGTTGGAATACACCGCCTGGTTTTCCGGCTTGCCGGCATTCCTGATGAAGGCCATGGCTTCCTTGACGTTGGGCGAACCCTTGGGCACCGCCCAAAAGTCCACGTCGTAGATGCTGCCGCTCCACACCACCTTCAGGTTCTTGCCTTCCTTCTGCACCGTGTCGATGCGGCCGTTATAGGCCGAGCTCATCACCACGTCGCCGGATGCCAGGAACTGCGGCGGCTGGGCGCCGGCCTCCCACCATTGAATGCTGGGCTTCAGCTGGTCCAGCTTTTTGAAGGCGCGATCCACGCCGGCCTTGGTGCCCAGCACCTTGTAGACATCGGCCGGCTTCACGCCATCGGCCAGCAGCGCGAATTCCAGCGTGTACTTGGCGCCCTTGCGCAGGCCGCGCTTGCCGGGGAATTTCTTCACGTTCCAGAAATCCGCCCAGTTCTGCGGTGCGGTTTTCAGGATGTCGGCGTTGTAGGCCATGGCGGTGGACCATACGAAGATGCCGGCGCCGCATTCGGCTACCGCCGGCTTCAGGTAGTCGGCCTTGTTGCCCACCTGTTTCCAGTCGAGCTTTTCGAACAGGCCGTCCTCGCAGCCACGCATCAGCTCCGGGCCTTCCACTTCCACCACGTCCCAGTTCACCTGGCGGGCATCGACCATGGCCTTGATCTTGGCCATTTCACCGTTGTAGTCGCCGGCGGTTACCTTGTTGCCGCTGGCTTTCTCGAAGGTCTGGTAGTAGGCGGCAGTCTGCGCGTCCTTGTTGGCGCCGCCAAACGACACCACGGTGATGTCTTTGGCGAGTGCCGGCGGACAGGCCGCAATGATGCCCAGTGCAGCAAGGTGGGGGATGAATTTAGCCATGCAAAGTACTCCTCTAGGTGGGTGTGCAAGGACTATTCCCGGCAGTGGGTGCCGGGCTGTCCAGCCTGGTGCGGGGAGTCCGCCCGTGTGTGGCCATGCTCCGGGCGGTTACGTCCGGGCTGGCATCTGGCAGGCGCGCCCTGTCGGGCGGCGCTGTTGTTATGTGGCGGCGGGGGCTGGCGGTTATCGGGCGCTACTGCCCGGCTGGCAAGCCGCTTGCCGTTCGCTGCGTTGACCAGGGCAGTCTACGTAGCGTTACTGCATGGCTAAAATATTTAAAAATTTTCCATAGGATAATTTTTATTTATGCAGCGGTGCGTGGCCTCACGCGCTGCCGGCACGCTCGATCACCAGGATGCGCGCCGCGCCCTGCGGGTGGGCCAGGTGTTCGCAGCCGGCGCTGGCATAAAAGATGTCGCCGGCTTCCAGCTGCTGGATATGTTCCCGACGCTCGGCATCGCGGTAGTGCATGGCCACGCGGCCATCCAGCACCACGAACAGCTCGTCGCCATCGTTGATGTGCCAGCGGTAGGGCTGGTCGGTCCAGTGCAGACGCGCGCTGACGCCGTCGAAGCTGGCGATGTCGCGGGCGCCCCAGGCGCGGCTGGCGGTAAAGTCTCGGGCACGGGTGAACTGCATCATGGCGGGTGTCTCCGGTTGGGCGGCCGTCGTTGTTGGCCGCATGACAAGGGCAGCCGTCATTGTGACGGCTGCCCTTGCCGTTTGCCGGGGGCACCCCCGCCGATATGCGGACCGATCCCGCCGTGCCGCTGCCGCGTGGCCAGGCAGCTAGGGCAGGGCTGCGGCCGATTCCGGCAGCGTGGCGCCGCCATCCACCACGATGGTCTGCCCGGTGATGTAGCCGGCGGCGTCGGACGCCAGGAACAGCATGGCGGCGGCGATGTCGGCCGGTTCACCCAGCCGGCCCAGCGGCACGCCGGTGGCAATGCCGGCATTCAGCGCGGTATCGCCCAGGTTGGCCATCGCCGGGGTACGGATCATGCCCGGCTCCACGCCGTTGACGGTGATGCCGTCGGCCGCCAGCTCCAGCGCGGCGGCGCGGATGAAACCGTTCACCCCGGCCTTGGAGGCGGCATAGTGCGCCAGGCCTGGGTAGGCCACGCGCGGGCCGGTCACCGAGGAGGTGGCCAGGATGCGCCCGCCGCGCACGCGCAGCAGCGGCAGCGCCGCTTGGGTGAGCCAGAACAGCGCCGACAGGTTCACGTCCAGCGTGCGCTGCAGCAACGCAGGGCGGATGTCTGCCAGTGGCGTCAGCGGAAAATAGGCGGCGTTGTGCAGCAGCACGTCCAGCCGGCCATGCGCGTGGCCAACGTCCTGCAGCAGCGTGCCGATGGCGTCGTGGCTGGCGAGGTCGATGCCGCAGGCGTGCACGTCGCCGCCAGCGGCGTTCAGTTCGGCCGCGGTGGCGGTGGCCTTGTCGGCCTGCAGGTCGGCGATGATCACGCGCGCACCATGGGCGGCAAAGGCCTGGCAGATGCCGCGGCCTATGCCCTGGGCGCCGCCGGTGACCAGCACCACGCGGCCGTGGAAATCGGGGGTGTAACAGGGGCTGAGCATGTGTTTCTCCGGCATGGTGCACGGCCCGGCTGGGGCCGGGCCGCGGGTGGGACGCAGAGCGTAAACAGGCGCTTAGTCGAGGTTATGCCGGGTGGTATTCAGCACCTGGGCCGTGGCCCCCACCGCGAAGTTGGACAGGCTGCCGAAGTCCCCGCCCTGGTAGCCGACAATCTTGCCGTCGGTCTTGCCGCGCGCCAGGTCGATCAGCACCACGCCCAGGGTGGGGATGATCTTTTCGCGCCACACGAACAGGTACAGCTGATCGGCCAGCTTGATGTAGTGGCAGCGGTCCACGTCGGCCAGCCCCTGTTCCACGCCCTGCAGGCATTGCCATGCGTAGAAGCTGTCGTTGAGGTAGATGTGCTCGTAGCACTCGGTGCGGCTGTAGCGGTACTGGTTGCGCATGCCTACCAGCTCGTGAGTGGGGTGGTGCAGTTCCTCGCCGGGGTTGGCCGCATGGTCCACGGTGCCATGGCTGATGGTGGCCGTTACCGCGGTCAGCTCCAGCCCTTGTGCCACGCGCCGGAACGGGTCCAGCCTTGTTGCCGCCTCGTCCGGCAGCTGGCCATCGACGCGGGTGTACAGACCGCGCGCCAGGTCCAATACCAGGCTCAGCGAAGCGCCGGCCGGCTGGGCCGGCAGACAGTCAACAAAGTACAGGCTGTCGCGCAGCGAGCTGACGCGGCAGGGGGCGTGGATGTCGCGCCCGGCGTCGTGCAGCGTCAGGCTGCCGTCGTTGCCGAAGCTCAGCGTGTACGCGTTGCCGGCAGTGTCCAGCAGCTGGAAGCTGCGCCCGGCCAGCTCGGTGCAGCTGGGCAGGGTGTTGTTGTCGGGGGCGAAACCGTCGGCCAGTGCGCCGACCTGGATGAAAACCGGTTGCTGTTGCATGGCGTGCTCCATTGCAGGTGTATGCCCCGGGCGGGGCGATGGCGGCAATGTAGCGTCAGGTCCTGTGCTCACCCATCAACCGGAGGGATGAGGTGTTTCTTGGTCAGGTTGAGGCGTGCCAGTATTGTTGTGTCAGCAGGCGCTTGGTTGGGGGGCGTCTCTGAGTTTGCTGGTGGGGTGGTGATCCATTGCAGATAAATTCATTTCCTACCAACCAGTCCCACCCCGGATTGGCAGAAATACATTCCGGCTCAGGCGTACTGCGCAAGACAGGGGGGGCAAATCGCAGTAACGGCCTACTCAGATTCGATGCCATTCGCTGATTAGGCTCGCGCAATGGCGCAAGGGCTCCCCAGCGCTTGACCCTTGCAGGGGGCAGACAGGATAATTGCAGGATTTTCAATCGCTTAGTCAGTTAACCGTGTTGCGCAATGAAGATAATTCGTTGTCTCGCACCGGCAAGGCACCAATGGTCAAGAATCGGCCTGAATGAACAGAAACGAAACCGCTGCTAACGGAGCGAATTGCTCCACCCCTCTCATGAATCAAGCTGCACGCCCCGCCAGGCGGCTTTCGGTTGCGCCGATGCTGGACTGGACCGACCGCCACTATCGCTACTTTGCGCGCCTGATCACCCGCCATACCTGGCTGTACACCGAGATGGTGACTACCGGCGCGCTGCTGCATGGCGATGTTGGCCGCCACCTGCGCTACCACGAGGCGGAGCACCCGATTGCGCTGCAGCTGGGCGGCAGCGAGCCGGCCGAGCTGGCGCAGTGCGCGCGTCTGGCGCAGCAGTGGGGTTATGACGAGGTGAACCTGAACGTGGGCTGCCCGTCGGAGCGGGTGCAGAAGGGCGCGTTTGGCGCCTGCCTGATGGCCGAGCCGCGGCTGGTGGCCGACTGCGTGCAGGCGATGCGCGACGTGGTGGACATCGACGTGACGGTGAAGCATCGCATCGGCATCGACCACATCGACAGCTACGACTACATGCGCGAGTTTGTGGATACCGTGGCGGAAGCCGGCTGCCGCACCTTCATCGTGCATGCGCGCAACGCCATCCTGAAGGGCCTGAGCCCGAAGGAAAACCGCGAGATTCCGCCGCTGAAGTACGACTATGTCTACCGGCTGAAGCAGGAGCGCCCGGAGCTGGAGATCATCATCAACGGCGGCATCAAGACCAATGCCGAGATTGCCGGCCACCTGCAGCATGTGGATGGCGTGATGGTTGGCCGCGAGGCATATCACAACCCCTATCTGATGGCGGGCTGGGATGCCGATTTCTATGGCGATGCCAGCCCGGTGTATTCGCGCGGCAAGGTGGTGGAAGCGCTGCTGCCCTACGTGGCCGAGCGCCTGCAGGACGGCAGCAGCGTGCGCCACATCGCGCGCCACGTGCTGGGGCTGTTCCACGGCGAGCCGGGTGGCCGCCAGTGGCGGCGCCTGCTGTCCGACGCCAAGGAGCTGAAGGACGCCGACGAGAGCCTGTTCATCCGCGCGCTGCTGGCCACTCAGGGCCAGATGGCTTGACCAGCTGGCTTGATTAAGACGCGTTACCCGCCCGGCTCGCCGGGCCTTTTTCGCTGCCGGGCGCAGGGCGCCGGCAGTCACGGAGTAAAGCATGATCGAAAAACTGGTGCTGGCCAGCAATAACGCCGGCAAGTTGAAGGAGTTCTCGGCGCTGCTGGCGCCGCTGGGTGTGGAAGTGATCCCGCAGGGGCTGCTGAGCGTACCGGAGTGCCCGGAGCCGCATGGCACCTTCCTGGAAAACGCGCTGGAAAAGGCGCGTCATGCCTGCCGCGTGACCGGCCTGCCGGCGCTGGCCGACGATTCCGGCATCTGCGTGGAAGCGCTGGGCGGCAAGCCCGGCGTGCTGTCGGCACGCTATGCCGGCGAGCCGAAATCGGATGCGCGCAACAATGCGCAGCTGATCGCCGACCTGCAGGGCCAGGGCAACCGCCGCGCCTACTACTACTGCGTGCTGGTGCTGCTGCGCCATGCCGATGACCCGCAGCCGCTGGTGGTGGATGGTGCCTGGTATGGCGAGGTGGTGGACAGCCCGTCCGGCAACGGCGGTTTCGGCTACGACCCGCACTTCTGGCTGCCGGCGCACGGCTGCACCGTGGCTGATCTGCCGGCCGGGGTGAAGAACGGCATCAGCCACCGTGGCCAGGCAATGCAGGCGCTGCTGGCCAAACTGCAGGCGCAGCTGGCATGAGCGTGATCGATCTGTCGGCGCTGAAGGGCGGCTTACGCGAGCTTCCTCCCTTGTCGCTGTACATTCATTTTCCGTGGTGCGTGAAGAAGTGCCCGTACTGCGACTTCAACTCGCATGAATTCCGTGCCGGCAGCATCCCCATCGCCAACGCGGCCAACGTTGGCCGCAGCCGGGTGGGCGAGGGCTTCGACGAGATGGCGTATGTCGAGGCGCTGCTGCGCGACTTCGAATACAGCCTGCCGTCGATCTGGGGCCGGCCGATCAGCACCATCTTCATGGGCGGCGGCACGCCCAGCCTGTTCAGCCCGGAGGCGATGGACGCGCTGCTGGCCGGCATCCGCGCCCGCGTGCGGCTGCTGCCGGATGCCGAGATCACCATGGAGGCCAACCCGGGCACTTTCGAGAGCGAGCGCTTTCACGGCTACCGCGATGCCGGCATCAACCGGCTGTCGATCGGCATCCAGAGCTTCAACCCGCGCCACCTGCAGGCGCTGGGCCGTATTCACGACGATGCCGAGGCGCGCCGCGCGGTGGAGATCGCGCTGACGCACTTCGACAACGTCAACCTCGACCTGATGTACGCGCTGCCGCAGCAGACGCTGGCCGAGGCGCTGGCGGATATCGACACCGCGCTGTCGTTTGGTGTCAGCCACATTTCCGCCTACCACCTCACCATCGAGCCGAACACGCTGTTCGCGGTGCAGCTGCCGCAGAACCTGCCGGATGACGAGCTGTCCGCCGACATGCAGGAGGCGATCGAGGCGCGGCTGGAAGGCGCCGGCTTCGTGCATTACGAGACTTCCGCCTTTGCCCGGCCGGGGCGCTTTGCCCGCCACAACGTCAACTACTGGCAGTTTGGCGACTACGTCGGCATTGGCGCCGGTGCGCACGGCAAGATCAGCTCGCACGAGGGCATCGTGCGCGAGATGCGCTACAAGCAGCCGGCCGCCTATCTGCAGGCGGTGGCGGCGGGCAAGCCGGTGCAGAGCAGCCACAAGGTTGGCCGCAAGGATCTGCCGTTCGAATTCATGATGAACCTGCTGCGCCTGACCGGCGGTTTCGAGTTGCGACTGTTCAGCGAGCGCACCGGTTTGCCGGTATCCTGTATCCAATCACAATTGCAGCAAGCGCGGGCAGAAGGGCTGATCGAACATGATGTCAGCCTGCTGCGGCCAACCCTGAAGGGCCAGCGCTTCCTGAATGACCTGTTAACCCTGTTCCTGCACGAAGAAGGAGAAAACTGAATGGCTAAAGAGACCATCCATACCGACAAGGCCCCGGCCGCGATTGGCGCTTACTCCCAGGCGGTAAAAGCCGGCGATACCGTGTACCTGTCCGGCCAGATCCCGCTCGACCCGGCCACCATGACCGTGGTGGAAGGCGGCTTTGCCGCCGAAGCGCATCAGGTGTTCAAGAACCTGAAAGCCGTGTGCGAAGCCGCCGGCGGCAGCCTGGATCAGATCGTGAAGCTGAATGCCTTCCTGACCGATCTGTCCAACTTCGCCACTTTCAACGAAGTGATGAGCCAGTACATGAGCCAGCCGTACCCGGCGCGCGCCGCCATCGGCGTGGCCAGCCTGCCCAAGGGCGTGCAGGTGGAAGCCGACGCGGTAATGGTGCTGGGTTCCTGATCGCGCGATCAGCCCGGTAGTGAAAAGCGGCCTGCGGGCCGCTTTTTCTTTGTGGCGATGGCGGCGGCGGGCGACTGGGCTTTTCGTGCCGCTGGTGGCGCGCGCGGCCAACGTTGTGCAAGTGCGCGGCTTGGCAAAACAGACTGTTTCCGCTGCCGGCTCGGCCTGCTGCCAGCATGCAGTTACACTGGCCTGCATTGCCAAGGAGCCTGCCATGATTGCCGAATCCACGCTGCTGTTGTTCCTGATGACCGTGCTGATGCTGTTCCTGTCGCCGGGGCCGAATATGGCGTTTCTGCTGTCGCACAGTGCCAGCATGGGGCCGGGCGGCGGCTACGCGGTGGCGCTGGGTATCGCGCTGGCCGATGTGGTACTGACGCTGCTGACCGCCAGCGGCATCACCGCCATGTTGGCCGCCTGGCCGCCGATGTTCGACCTGCTGCGCCTCGCCGGCGCGCTGTACCTGGGCTGGCTGGCGTGGCAGGCGTGGCGCAGCGGCGGCATGGCGGCATTGAGCCGGCCACCGCAGCGCAGCTACCGCCAGGTGGTGCGCATGGCGATGCTCAACAGCCTGCTCAACCCCAAGGCGCTGCTGTTTTTCATGGTGTTCCTGCCGCAGTTTGTCGATGCCGCCCGCGGCGCGGTGGCACAGCAGGTGGTGTTGCTGGGGGTGATCCTGTCGCTGGTGGGGCTGTTGTTCAATATCGTCCTGGCGCACGGCAGCGGGGTGATCGGGCGGCGGCTGGCCGCGGCGCCGCGCTTTGCCGTCTGGCAGGGGCGCACGCTGGCGCTGGTGCTGGCGGCGCTGGCGTTGCGCTTGCTGCTGTTGCAGCGGCCCACGGCGCAGTAAGCGCGCCGCAACTAAAAAAGGCACCCCGCGGGGTGCCTTTTTTGCTGGCCGGGGTGGCCGGGCTGAATCAGATTTCGTTGCTGGCCAGACGCGGTTCGGCATCGACCACATCGCCGGCGGCAATGCAGGCAGCGGCGGTGAACAGCACGTCGGTGGAACTGTTGAGCGCGGTTTCGGCGGAGTCCTGCACCACGCCGATGATGAAGCCGACGGCCACCACCTGCATCGCCACGTCGTTGCTGATGCCGAACAGGCTGCACGCCATCGGGATCAGCAGCAGCGAGCCGCCGGCCACGCCGGAGGCGCCGCAGGCGGCGATGGTGGACACCACCGACAGCAGCAGCGCGGTGGGCAGATCCACGGTGATGCCCAGGGTATGCACTGCGGCCAGGCTCAGCACCGAGATGGTGATGGCGGCACCGGCCATATTGATGGTGGCGCCCAGCGGGATGGAGACCGAGTAGGTGTCTTCATTCAGCCCCAGCTTCTTGCACAGGTTCATGTTCACCGGGATGTTGGCCGCCGAGCTGCGGGTGAAGAAGGCGGTGATGCCGCTTTCGCGCAGGCAGGTGAATACCAGCGGGAACGGATTGCGGCGGATGGTCAGGCCGACGATCAGCGGGTTGACCACCAGCGCGATGAACAGCATGGCGCCCACCAGCACCAGCAGCAGCTGGCTGTAGCCCAGCAGCGCGGACAGGCCGGTGGTGGCCACCGATTCGGCCACCAGGCCGAACACGCCTACCGGAGCAAAACGGATGATGACGCCGACGATGCGCGATACGCCGTCGGCCAGCTCGTTCAGCAGGGTCTTGGTGCTGTCGCTGGCGTGGTGCAGGGCCATGCCCAGTGCCACGGCCCAGGTCAGGATGCCGATGTAGTTGCCGGTGGCAATGGCGTTGACCGGGTTATCCACAATCTGGAACACCAGGTTGTTCAGCACCTGGCCGATGCCGCTGGGCGGCGTGGTGCTGCCGGCGGCGGCAACCAGTTTCAGGGTGATCGGGAAGGCAAAGCTGGCCAGTACGCCGGTGACGGCGGCCAGGAACGTGCCCAGCAGGTACAGCGTCAGTACCGGGCGCATATTGGTCTGTACGCCTTGCTTCTTGCTGGCAATGGCGCTGGCCACCAGCACGAACACCAGTACCGGCGCCACGGCTTTCAGGCCTTTGACGAACAGGCTGCCGAGGAAGGTCAGCGATTGCGCGGTGTCGGGGGAGAAACTGGCCACGGCGATACCGGCCAGCATGCCGATCAGGATCTGCAGCACGATGCTGCCGTTCATGATCTTGTTGAGAAGAGTCGGGTTCTGCTGCATTTCGGTTCCACGTTGCTATCGTTATTGGTTTGCTGTCCGCATGACGCGTGACAGGCCGGTGTGCGGCCAACTGCAAGACGATTCGGAAACGGCAGAACAATCAGACGGGATGGCCGCGCAAACACGAGCACACAAATTGTAACAAAATAATATTGGGTACCGTATCCAATATTCAGTAGTGGCAACTGTCGCCATTGCCGTCATCGGAAAAACAATCTGTTTGCCGCGGGGGCCTTTTTTGGCGTGCCAATGGCATGGCCTAATGCCGGTTTATCCGTCGCAGACCAGGACAAGGAGTGTGGCATGACCAGCAGGTACGCTTACCAGATCGTCAATGTGTTTGCCGAAAGCCGTTTCGGCGGCAACCCGCTGGCGGTGTTCACCGCCGCCGAAGGGCTGTCGGACGACGACATGCAGCTGATCGCGCGGCAGTTCAATCTATCGGAAACGGTGTTCCTGCTGCCGGGCGATGCCGAGGCCGCCGCCAGTCTGCGCATCTTTACCCCCAGTTATGAACTGCCGTTCGCCGGCCACCCCACCATCGGCAGCGCCGCGGTGCTGCAGGCGCTGCACGGGCTGGGCGACAGCTTCACGCTGCGCACCCGCGCCGGGCTGATCCCGATCCGCCGGCAGGATGGCGTGTTCCGCCTCACCGCGGTGGCGGCCAGCCAGCGTGCGGCCAACCTTGCCACCACCGATGCCGCCGCCATGCTGGGCCTCGGCGCGGCTGACATTGCCGCCGAGCCGATGTGGGTGAATGCCGGCAGCGAACAGCTGCTGATCCGCCTTGCCAGCCGCGAGGCGGTGCTGGCGGCGCAGCCGCGGCCCGAGCTGTTCGTGCATCATGCCACGCTGTACCCGGGGCGCAGCATCGCCTACCTGTGGCATGTGGCAGACAACATCGCCACCGTGCGGCTGTTTTTCGAGCAGCAGGGCGCCATCATCGAGGATCCGGGCACCGGCAGCGCCTGCGCCAACCTGGGCGGCTGGTGCGCGCTGAACGGGCTGGCGCCACTGTCGTGGCGCATCGAGCAGGGCGCAGTGATCCAGCGTCCCAATGTGCTGTACCTGGAGGTGGCGGCCGATGGCACGGTGCAGGTGGGTGGCAAGGTGCAGCTGCTGGGCGACGGTACATTCCACTTGCCCTGAGCGGCGGAGCTTTCCACAATCAAGCGGCCTTTGGCCGCTTTTTCATTGAGGGAATAGCCATGCTGCCAGACCGTTTTGCAGTGCTGTCCGACATCCACGGCAACCTGCCGGCGCTGCAGGCGGTGCTGGCCGACATGCACGGCCGCGGTGTCAGCCATGCGGTGAACCTGGGCGACATCCTGTCCGGGCCGTTGTGGCCGGCGGAAACTGCCGACCTGCTGATGGGGCTGAACCTGCCCACCATCGCTGGCAACCACGAGCGTCAGCTGCTGGCTTGCCAGAGCAAGCCCGGCGGGCCGTCGGACCAGTACGCCTATGCGCAGACCTCGCCGCTGCAGCGTGCCTGGCTGGCCGCGCTGCCCACGGCATTGCGGCTGGGCGACGTGCAGTTGACCCACGGCACGCCGCAGACGGATTTGCAGTATCTGCTGGACGACATCGTGGCGGCCAACCTGGTGCCGGCCAGCCAGCAAACCGTGGCGCAGCGGCTGGGCCAGACCACTGCCACGCTGGTGTTGTGCGGCCACAGCCACCTGCCGCGCCTGCTGCAGCTGCCGGGCGGACCGCTGCTGCTCAATCCGGGCAGCGTCGGGCTGCCGGCTTACGACGACAGCGATGGCGGCTATCACCGGGTGCAGACCGGTGCCCCGCATGCCAGTTATGCGATAGCCGAGCGGGTGGCCGGCGGCTGGCAGCTGCAGCTGTTGCGCATCGCCTACGACTGGCATGCGGCCGCCGCCCAGGCGGCGCGCAATGGCCGCCCGGATTGGGCTGCCTGGCTGCAAAGCGGCATGGTGACGGCGACAACCGTTGACGCTGCCGCAAGTGGCTGATAATTTTGCGCATTACGGCTAGAGCCGTAGCACCAAACTGGCGTTTGAAAAAGGCATGAGGGGTGCCCACGCCAGACACAATACGAGGGAGATACACATGAAAGCACTGGCAAAACTGGCTGCTGTTTCCGCGCTGACCCTGGCGGCCCAGGCTGCACTGGCAGTGGGCGCCGGCGGTACCTGGAAAACCATTGACGACGAAACCCATCAGCCCAAGTCGCTGGTGGAAATCAGCGAAGCGGCCAACGGCGAGCTGAGCGGCAAGGTGATCAAGCTGTTCAACAATCCGGATGCGGTGTGCGACAAGTGCGACGGCGCGCTGAAGGGCAAGCCCATCGTCGGTCTGACCATCATGACCGGCCTGAAAAAAGACGGCGACGCCTGGGAAAACGGCAAGATTCTCGATCCCAAATCCGGCAAGGTGTACAGCGCCAAGGCCAAGCTGGTGGAAGGCGGCAAGAAGCTGGAAGTGCGCGGCTTCCTCGGTATCTCGTTGCTGGGCCGCACTCAGGTGTGGGAACGCCAGTAATACCGGTTACAGGTTGGCCGCGGCCAACCTTGCTACTAAACGGGACGGCAGCTGCCGTCCCGTTTGCTTTTGGCTTAGGTACAATCGCAGGCATGAACCATCCCGTCGACATCGCCAGCCAGCCGCCCGCGGCGCCGGCCGCCACCGCCAAGAAACTGGAGAAGCTGGGCATCCGCCGCCGCTTCGATCTGGTGCTGCACCTGCCGCTGCGTTACGAGGACGAAACCCATCTCTATCCCATCGCGCAGGCGCCGTATGGCCAGGCGGTGCTGGTGGAAGGCGAGGTGACAAAGTGCGAGGTGCAGTTCCGCCCGCGCCGCCAGCTGGTGGCGCAGATCGAGGACAAGTCCGGCAAGCTGGTGCTGCGCTTCATCCATTTCTACCCCAATACTCAGCAGGCGCTGGCCGTCGGTAGTCGCGTACGCGCACTGGGCGAGATCCGCCGCGGCTTCTTCGGCGACGAGATGGTGCACCCCAAGCTGCGCAGCGTGCGCGAGGGCGAGGCGCTGGCCGACAGCCTCACCCCGGTGTACCCGACGGTGAATGGCTTGACCCAGCCGGTGCTGCGCCGGCTGGTGCACGCCGAACTGAAAGCCTTGCCGCTGCCGGAGACACTGCCGGACGAGGTGCGGCGCAGTCTGGGGCTGATGCCGTTTGCCGACGCGGTACAGCTGCTGCACCGGCCGGGGCCGGAATATTCCGCCACCCAGCTCACCGACGGCAACCTGCCGGCCTGGCAGCGGCTGAAGTTCGACGAGCTGCTGGCGCAGCAGCTGTCGATGCGGCTGGCCTACCGTGCGCGGCGCGAAGGCACCGCGCCGGTGATCCAGGGCGACGGCAGTCTGCGCCAGCGGCTTGCGGCCAACCTGCCTTTCGCACTGACCGGTGCGCAGCAGAAAGTGTTGGCCGAGATCACCGCCGACCTGGCGCTGCCGCACCCGATGAACCGTCTGCTGCAGGGCGACGTCGGCAGCGGCAAGACCGTGGTGGCGGCGATGAGCGCGCTGGCGGCGATCGAGGCCGGTTTCCAGGTGGCGCTGATGGCGCCGACCGAGATTCTGGCCGAGCAGCATTATCTGAAACTGTCCGCCTGGCTGGCACCGCTGGGCATCGAGGTAGCCTGGCTGTCCGGCAGCCTGCGCAAGAAGGCGCGCGGCGAGATGACCGCCAGCATCGCCAGCGGCGCGGCGCGGCTGGCGGTGGGCACCCACGCGCTGTTCCAGGACGATGTGGCGTTCGAACGGCTGGGGCTGGTGATTGTCGACGAGCAGCACCGCTTTGGCGTCGGTCAGCGGCTGGCGCTGCAGCAGAAGGGGGCCGAGCCGCACCAGCTGATGATGTCGGCGACGCCGATTCCGCGCACGCTGGCGATGAGCTTCTACGCCGATCTGGATGTGTCGGTGATCGACGAGCTGCCGCCGGGGCGCACCCCCATTGTCACCAAGCTGATCAGCGCCGAGCGCCGCGACGCGGTGGTGGCCTATGTCAACAAGACCTGCGGCGAAGGCAACCAGGTGTACTGGGTGTGTCCGCTGATCGAGGAATCAGAGGCGCTGCAGCTGCAGACCGCGGTGGATACCCACGTGGTGCTGCAACAGGATCTGCCGCAGTGGGGTATCGGCCTGGTGCACGGCCGCATGAAGGCGGCGGAAAAGGCCGCGGTGATGGCGCAGTTCGCCGCCGGCGAGCTGCATATCCTGGTGGCGACCACGGTGATCGAAGTCGGTGTGGACGTGCCCAATGCCAGCCTGATGGTGATCGAGCACGCCGAACGCATGGGGCTGGCGCAGCTGCACCAGCTGCGCGGCCGGGTAGGGCGCGGCGCCGCCAAGTCCACCTGCGTGCTGCTGTTCGAAACGCCGCTGTCGGAGCTGGCCAAGGCGCGGCTGAAGGTGATCTACGAGAACACCGACGGCTTCGAGATCGCACGTCAGGACCTGAACATCCGCGGCCCCGGCGAATTCCTCGGCGCACGGCAGAGCGGGCTGCCGATGCTGCGCTTTGCCGACTTGGAAGCGGACATCGAACTGCTGGAGGCTGCCCGCCAGCTGGCGCCGCAGCTGCTGCAACGTTGGCCGCAGCAGGCCCATGCGCACCTGACACGCTGGCTGGCCGGGCGCGAGCACTTCCTCAAGGCGTAAGGTTGGCCGCATGCGGCCAACCTTTACATATGAACAAGGGCTGCCAGTGGCAGCCCTTGTTGTTTGTGCAGTCGTGCTTACACGAACAGCTTCACCCCGGCGTAGTACAGGCCGATGGCCAGACCCATGCTCACCGGCAGGGTCAGCACCCAGGTCAGCGCGATGGTTTTCACGGTGGAGAAGTGAATGCCGGCGCGGTTCACCAGCATGGTGCCGGCTACGGCACTGGACAGGATCTGGGTGGTGGACACCGGTGCGCCGATCAGGCTGGCTAGACCGATGGAGGCCGCCGACATGGTCTGCGCCGCCATGCCCTGAGCGTAGGTCATGTCCTGCTTGCCGATCTTCTCGCCGATGGTATGCACCACGCGCTTCCAGCCCACCATGGTGCCCATGCCGATGGCCAGTGCCACGGCGACGATTACCCAGGTCGGGGCGTATTCGGTGGTGGCGGCCAGGTCTTTCTGCAGGCCCTTCAGCTGTTTCTGGTCAACTTCGCTGATGCTCGGCACCTTGCTGATCTTCTTGGCCGCATCGGCCAGGCAGATCAGCTGGGTGCGCACGTCTGCGCGGGCGTTTTCCGGCAGTTGCTGCAGGGTCTTGGCATCGCCGATGGCAGACAGTAGCGCGCCGCTCTCGGCCACCACCTTGTTTACTTCGCAGGTGTGGTTGCCGCCAGCCGGGTACTTGGCATCGATGATGCTCTGGTTGCGCTGGTACATTTCCTTCAGCTGTACCGCGGCGATCTTGGTGTGCTCGATCTGCAGCGGTTCGGCGTCCAGGTTCACCACGAACTGTGCCGGGGCCAGCGCGATCAGCACCAGCATCACCATGCCGACACCCTTCTGGCCGTCGTTGGAGCCGTGGGTGAAGCTCATGCCCATCGAGGACACGATCAGCATGAAACGTGCCCAGAACGGCGGGTGCTTGCGGCCTTCGATCTGCTGGCGCTGGAACGGCGACTTGTGGATGTTGCTCAGCGGGCGGATTTTCAGCAGCGCGAACAGCATCAGGCCGGCCAGGCCGGCGCCGAACAGCGGCGACACGAACAGCGACAGGAACACGTCGATGGCCTTGCTCCAGTTGATGCCGTTGGCGATGGAGTCGCCGGTGAGCAGCGCGTTGCCGATGCCGACGCCCAGAATGGAGCCGATCAGGGTGTGCGAGCTGGAGGCCGGAATGCCGAAGTACCAGGTGCCCAGGTTCCACAGGATGGCGGAGGAGAGCAGGGCGAACACCATCACCATGCCCTGGGTGGACTGGATGTGCAGCAGCATCTCGGTGGGGATCAGGTTCACGATGGCATAGGCCACGGCTAGGCCGCCGAAGAACACGCCCAGGAAGTTGAAGAAACCGGACAGCAGCACGGCGGTCTGCGGCTTCATCGACTGGGTGTAGATGACGGTGGCCACCGCGTTGGCGGTGTCGTGGAAACCGTTGATGAATTCGAAGGCCAGTACGAAGCCGACGGAGAGGACCAGCACGACCGCAAGAGAGGTATCGAGGCCCGAGAGCAATTCCAGCATGATTTTGGCTGTGGTTATTGGGGAAAGCCGGGATTCTTGGGGCTGTAACATGACACGTCAAGAGCTTGTAATAAACTTTTTGTGTGATGTCGAAAACTTGTGCCAAATGCCGGTGTCAGGCTTGACAAAAGGGTATTTGGGGTCGTTGTAGGTATTTGATGCAAAAAGGAAAAAGCCCTTGCGGCGCAAACCGTAAGGGCTTTGTAATATAACCGTAATATTAGCCGAATTTACCGGTAATGTAGTCTTCGGTCTCTTTGCGCTTGGGCGCGGTGAAGATGTTGTCGGTATCGCCGAATTCCATCAGTTCGCCCAGGTACATGTAGGCGGTGTAGTCCGACACCCGCGCCGCCTGCTGCATGTTGTGGGTGACGATGGCGATGGTGTAATCCTGTTTCAGCTCATGGATCAGCTCTTCGATGTGGCCGGTGGAGATCGGATCCAGCGCCGAGGTCGGCTCGTCCAGCAGCAGCACTTCCGGGCGGGTGGCCACGGCACGGGCGATGCACAGCCGTTGCTGTTGGCCGCCGGACAGCGAGTTGCCGGATTGCTTGAGCTTGTCTTTCACCTCGCCCCACAGCGCGGCCTTGCGCAGTGCCCATTCCACGCGGTCGTCCATCTCGGCGCGCGACAGGTTTTCATACAGTTTCACGCCGAAGGTGATGTTGTCGTAGATCGACATCGGGAATGGCGTCGGCTTCTGGAACACCATGCCGACCTTGGCGCGCAGCATGTTCACGTCCACGCTCTTGGCCAGCAGGTTGCTGCCGTCAAACAGAATCTCGCCCTCGGCGCGCATGCCCGGGTACAGCTCGAACATGCGGTTCAGGGTGCGCAGCAGGGTGGATTTGCCGCAGCCGGACGGACCGATGAAGGCGGTAACCTTGCCGGCGGGAATGTCCAGATTGATGTTCTTCAGCGCGTGGAACTTGCCGTAGTAGAAGTTCAGGTTCTTTACCTGGAGCTTGATATCGTTAGTGGTCATGGGTCGCCAAGCCTTAATGAGATTGCGATTTCTGGCTACCAAGCCAGCGGGCAACGATGTTGAGGGTCAGTACGCTGAAGGTGATCAGGATGGAGCCTGCCCACGCCAGTTGATGCCAGTCTTCGTATGGACTCATGGCGAACTGGAAGATCACGATCGGCAGGTTGGCCATCGGCTGGTTCATATTGCTCCAGAACTGGTTGTTGAGCGCAGTGAACAGCAGCGGAGCGGTTTCGCCGGAGATACGTGCCACCGCCAGCAGAATGCCGGTGATGACGCCGGACTTGGCGGCGCGCAGGGTCACGAACAGGGTGACTTTCCACTGTGGTGCGCCCAGTGCGAAGGCCGCTTCGCGCAGGCTGCCCGGTACCAGCCGCAGCATGTTCTCGGTGGTGCGAACCACTACCGGGATCACCAGCAACGCTAGCGCCAGCGAGCCGGCCCAGCCGGAGAAGTGGCCCACCGAAATCACATACACCTCGTAGATGAACAGCCCGATCACGATGGACGGAGCCGACAGCAGGATGTCGTTGATGAAACGGGTGGCGGGTGCCAACCAGCCGCGATCGCCGAATTCGGCCAGGTAGATGCCAGCCATGATGCCGATCGGTGTGCCGATCATCGTGCCGAAGAAGGTCATCTGCAGCGAGCCGGCAATGGCGTTGGCCAGGCCACCGCTGGAGCCGGGTGGCGGTGTAATCTTGGTGAACACGTCTACCGACAGGCCGGAAAGGCCGTATTGCAGCAGCGTCCACAGGATCCACAGCAGCCAGAACAGGCCGAAGGCCATGGCCAGAGTGGCGCCCAGCATATTGAAGTTGTTGATCAACCGGCGGCGGGCATAAATCGCGCGGCTGCGGTGGGCTTGACTTGCCATGGGCTTGCTTGCCTTGTCAGTGCGGGCAACATTGGTCGTCATGTTGCGTCCTCAGGATGCGCGGCCTTCCTGCTTCTTCAAGCGCAGCAACAGCAGCTTGGAGCAGGCCAGCACGACAAAAGTAATAAAGAACAGAATCAGGCCGAGTTCAATCAGCGATCCCAGGTACAGCTCACCATTGGCTTCGGCAAATTCGTTGGCCAGGGTGGAGGCAATGGAGTTGCCGGCATCGAACAGGCCGGTGGAGAAGTTGGACGAGTTGCCGATCACGAAGGTGACCGCCATGGTTTCGCCCAGCGCGCGGCCAAGGCCGAGCATGATGCCGCCGACCACGCCGGTCTTGGTGTAGGGCAATACCACGTGGCGTACCACCTCCCAGGTGGTGCCGCCCAGGCCATAGGCCGATTCCTTCAGCATCGGCGGGACTACTTCGAACACGTCGCGCATTACCGAGGCGATGAAGGGGATCACCATGATGGCCAGGATCAGGCCGGCGGTGAACATGCCGATGCCCATCGGCGCACCCTGGAACAGGAAGCCGACCAGCGGCAGGTTGCCCATATTGTCCAGCACCCAGGGTTGTACGTATTCACCGAACAGCGGGGCAAACACAAACAGCCCCCACATGCCGTAAATAATGGAAGGAATACCGGCCAGCAGCTCCACCGCGATACCCAGCGGGCGTTTGAGGAACGGGGGGCACAGCTCGGTCAGGAACAGGGCGATACCAAAGCTGATCGGCACACCGATCAACAGTGCGATAACAGAGGTCACCAGCGTGCCGAAGATGGGCACTACGGCACCAAATTTTTCCGCGACTGGGTCCCAGTCGCTGCTGGTCAGGAAACCCCAGCCAAAGTGTTTGATGCTGGGCAGGGCGCCGATCAGCAGGGACAGCAGGATGCCGAGCAGCAGCGCCAGTACCAGAAAGGCGAAGCTTCGGGTCAGCAGGCGGAACAGGGCGTCAAGCAGCATCTGCCGTTTGAGATGCGCGGCGTTCTGGGTGTTTTCCATGTTGCTCACATTTGCGGTAATGCAGGTAAAAAGCCGGGAGGCTCGCGCCCCCGGCTTATCTGGCAGTCAGGCCTGCCGAATTACTTCCATACCTGGGCGCCGGCGGTGCTGGTGATCTGCTTCCAGCTGCCGCGAATCAGGGCTTTTACATTGTTCGGCATCGGCACGTAGTCCAGTTGGCTGGCGGTGGCGTCACCATTGCTGTAGGCCCAGTCGAAGAACTTCAGCGCTTCGGCGCCTTGTTCCGGCTTGTCCTGCTTCTTGTGCATCAGGATGAAGGTGGCGCTGGAGATCGGCCAGCTGTCCTTGCCCGGCTGGTTGGTCAGAATCAGGTAGAAGCCCGGGGTCTTGGCCCAGTCGGCACCGGCGGCTGCGGCCTTGAAGGTGCTGTCATCCGGCTGCACAAAAGTGCCGGCGGCGTTTTGCACCGCGGCGTGGGCAATCTTGTTCTGCTTGGCGTAGGCATATTCAACATAGCCGATGGAACCCTTGATGCGGGTTACATAGTTGGCCACCCCTTCGTTGCCCTTGCCGCCGACACCGGTCTTCCAGTTCACTGCGGTGTTGGAGCCAATGCTGCTGCTCCACTCCGGGGAAACCTTGGACAGGTAGTTGGTGAACACGAAAGTGGTGCCGGAGCCGTCGGAGCGACGCACTACGGTGATTTTCTGATCCGGCAGCTTCACGCCCGGGTTCAGCTTGGCGATGGCGGCATCGTTCCAGTTGCTGATCTTGCCCAGGTAGATATCGGCGATCAGCGGGCCGGTCAGTTTCAGCTGGCCAGCAGCGATGCCCGGCAGGTTAACGACGGGTACCACGCCGCCGATCACGGTCGGGAATTGGGTCAGGCCGGCTTTTTCCAGCTCTTCCGGTTTCAGCGGCATGTCGGATGCGCCGAAGTCCACGGTTTTGGACTGAATCTGCTTGATGCCACCGCCGGAACCGATCGACTGGTAGTTCATGTTGTTGTTGGTCTTGGCCTTGTAGGCTTCGGCCCATTTGGCGTACAGCGGGTACGGGAAGGTAGCGCCAGCGCCAGTGATATCAGCAGCCACCGCATTGCCAACAACAAAACCGGACATTGCCAGGGTAACGGCCCAACGAGTAGTGAAGTTCATGCTTGCTCCGAAAGTTGAAGTACGCGTTTCGACGGTTCGGATGCTAGAGGCTTGGCGTTTCAGAAATATTACAGTTCGTCACATGCGGCCCGAGTTATGGGCAACTGCTATAATCGGCGGCTGTAAAAAGAACAGACATGGAGATGGGCGATGCAAGGCAAGCTGGTGCTGGGCAATTGGAAAATGAATGGTCGTCTTGCGGCCAACCTTGCATTGCTGCAGGCAATGCTGGCGGATGCAGACATCAACCGCGCCGGCGTGGGCATTGCCGCGCCTTATCCTTATCTTGCCCAGTTGGGCGCGGCGTTTGCCGGCAGCCAGTTGGCAGTGGCGGCACAGGATGTCAGCCGCTATGCCGCCGATGGCGCCTTTACCGGTGAAGTTAGCGCCGACATGCTGGCGGACATGGGCTGCCGCTATGTGTTGATCGGCCATTCCGAGCGGCGGCAGTACTTTGCCGAAGATGACGCGTGCTTGCGTCAAAAACTGCAGGCCGCGGTGACGGCCGGCCTGGTGCCGGTGTACTGCGTGGGCGAAACGTTGCAAGAGCGCGAGTCGGGCCGTTTTGCCGAGGTGGTTGGCGAGCAGCTTCAGGCATTGGACGCCATCAGCGGCAAGGAGTACGTGGTGGCATACGAGCCTGTATGGGCCATCGGTACCGGTCGCGTCGCCAGCATCGAGCAGATCGACGAGGCGCACCGGCTGATTCTGGAGCGCGTGTTGCAATGCCATGGGGCGTCTGCTAGTATTCGCGTCCTCTATGGCGGAAGCGTCAAAGCCGATAACGCCGACGCAATCCTGTCGCTGGCAAGTGTAGGCGGAGCCTTAGTTGGCGGGGCCTCTCTTGAAGTTAAAGGGTTTGGCAAGATTTGTCAGTCGGCTAAAAAGACTTTATAATATGGAACTTCTGAATACTTTTGCACTCGTCGCGCTGATCGTTTCTGCGCTGGCAATTATCGTCCTTGTCCTGATGCAGCATGGCAAGGGGGCAGATATGGGCGCAGCCTTTGGTAGTGGTGCGTCTGGTAGTCTGTTTGGTGCAACTGGTTCCGCAAATTTCCTGAGTAGGGCTACCGCGTTGGCGGCAGTCGTATTCTTTTCGATGTTGATGCTGATCAGTTATTTGCATGTTGCTGCTACCAGCAAGCTTGGCGTGATGGATACGGCAGTCGAAAATGTTGCCCCGCAAATCCCGAGCGGTGCAGCAAAGGATAAAAACTCTGGCAAGGTAATTCCGGAGTAACAATCTAGAGTATTGCCGACATGGTGAAATTGGTAGACACGCTATCTTGAGGGGGTAGTGGCCGTAGGCTGTGTGAGTTCGAGTCTCACTGTCGGCACCACATTCAATAAACAGGCCGCCGGGATTCCGGTGGCCTGTTTTGTTTGGAGTCTAAGGAGGTCTTTGGCCTCCTTTCTTTTAGGGGTGTGCGGGAAATGCTGCAAAATTACTTTCCCATTCTGTTGTTTGTCATCGTCGGCCTGCTGGTCGGGGTAGGTCCGCTGGTTCTGGGGTGGCTGTTGGCACCCAATCGGCCTGATCCCGAAAAGCTGTCTCCCTACGAGTGCGGCTTCGAAGCTTTCGAAGACGCTCGGATGAAGTTTGACGTTCGCTACTATCTGATCGCCATTCTCTTCATCCTGTTCGATCTGGAGATCGCCTTTCTGTTCCCATGGGCCGTTGTGTTCAAGGAACTGGGTGTGTATGGCTTCGGCGTGATGCTGGAGTTTCTCACCGTCCTGACGCTTGGCTTCGTATACATGTGGAAAAAAGGAGCTCTGGAATGGGAGTAGAGGGCGTTCTCGAAAAGGGGTTTGTCACCACCACGGCGGACAAACTCATTAACTGGACTCGTACTGGTTCCCTGTGGCCGATGACCTTCGGCTTGGCCTGCTGTGCTGTCGAGATGATGCACGCCGGTGCTGCGCGTTATGACCTGGATCGTTTCGGTATCGTATTCCGTCCCAGTCCACGTCAGTCCGACCTGATGATCGTGGCCGGTACCCTGTGCAACAAGATGGCTCCGGCCCTGCGCAAGGTATATGACCAGATGGCGGAGCCCCGCTGGGTAATTTCCATGGGCTCCTGTGCCAACGGTGGTGGCTACTACCATTACTCCTATTCTGTCGTGCGCGGCTGCGACCGCATCGTGCCGGTGGATGTCTATGTTCCGGGCTGTCCTCCGACCGCCGAGGCGCTGCTGTACGGCATCATCCAGCTGCAGAACAAGATCAAGCGTACTAATACCATCGCCCGCTGAGGTATCACCATGTCTGTGAAAATGGAAAAGCTCAAGACGGCGGTTGAAGAGGTGCTGGGCGACAAGCTCGTCAGCGCCAAGATCGCACTGGATGAGCTGACCGTGGTGTGCAAGGCTGCCGATACACTGGCAGTAATGACCGCCCTGCGCGACCACGACACCCTGTCGTTCGAACAATGCATCGACGTCTGTGGCATGGACTACAGCGCATACAAGGACCAACCCTGGGATGGTCTGCGTTTTGCCGTGGTCTACCACCTGCTGTCGCTCAAGCACAATGCGCGCATTCGCGTGCGCATCTTTGCGGAAGATGACAGCTTCCCGGTGGTGCCGTCCGTGGTCGACATCTGGTCTGCGGCCAACTGGTTCGAGCGTGAAGCGTTCGACCTGTACGGTATCGTGTTTGACGGTCACCCCGACCTGCGCCGCCTGCTGACCGACTATGGCTTTGTCGGCCATCCGTTCCGCAAGGACTTCCCGCTGTCCGGTCATGTGGAAATGCGTTATGACGCCGCTCAACAGCGCGTTATCTACCAGCCGGTAACCATCGAGCCGCGCGAAATCACGCCGCGCATCATCCGCGAGGAGAACTACGGTGGCTGAAATCCGTAACTACACGCTGAACTTCGGTCCGCAACACCCGGCCGCGCACGGTGTGCTGCGTCTGGTGCTGGAACTGGACGGTGAAGTGGTGCAGCGTGCCGACCCGCACATTGGCCTGCTGCATCGCGGCACCGAGAAGCTGGCCGAAAGCAAGACCTTCATCCAGTCGCTGCCGTACATGGATCGTCTGGATTATGTGTCCATGATGTGCAACGAGCACGCCTACTGCCTGGCCATCGAAAAGCTGGCCGGCATCGAAGTGCCGCTGCGTGCGCAATACATCCGTGTGATGTTTGCCGAGGTCACCCGTATCCTCAACCACTTGCTGTGGATTGGCGCGCATGCGCTGGATATCGGGGCGATGACCATGTTCCTGTACGCCTTCCGCGAGCGTGAAGATTTGATGGACTGCTACGAGGCTGTTTCCGGTGCCCGTATGCATGCCGCCTACTTCCGTCCGGGCGGCGTGTATCGTGATCTGCCGGACTCCATGCCGCAGTACACCGTCTCCAAGATCAAGAATGCACGTGAACTGGCCAAGCTCAATGAAGGCCGCCAGGGCACCATGCTGGATTTCATTGAAGACTTCACCAAGCGCTTCCCGGAAAAGATCGACGAGTATGAGACCCTGCTCACCGACAACCGTATCTGGAAGCAGCGTACCGTTGGCATCGGCGTGGTATCGCCGGAGCGTGCCAAGAATCTGGGCCTGACCGGTGCCATGCTGCGTGGTTCGGGTATCGCCTGGGATCTGCGCAAGACCCAGCCGTATGACGTATACGACCGCGTCGACTTCGATGTGCCGGTGGGTGTGACCGGTGACTGCTACGACCGCTACTTGGTGCGCATGGAAGAAATGCGCCAATCCAACCGCATCGTCCAGCAGTGCGTGGCTTGGCTGAAGGCCAATCCGGGTCCGGTCATCACCGAGAACTACAAGTTTGCTCCGCCGAGCCGTGAAGGCATGAAGTCGAACATGGAAGAGCTGATCCACCACTTCAAGCTGTTTACCGAAGGCATGCATGTGCCGGAAGGCGAAGCCTACGCCGCGGTAGAACATCCGAAGGGTGAGTTCGGTATCTATCTGGTGTCCGATGGCGCCAACAAGCCGTACCGTCTGAAAATCCGCGCTCCTGGCTATGCCCACTTGGCAGCCCTGGATGAAATGTCGCGCGGCCACATGATTGCCGACGTGGTGGCAATCATCGGTACCCAGGATATCGTATTTGGGGAGATCGACCGCTGATGCTATCCGCTGAATCCCTGGCAAAAATTGATCGTGAACTGGCGAAATATCCGGCCGATCAAGCTCGCTCTGCCGTGATGGGCGCCCTGCGCATCGCACTGACCGAGCGCCGTGAACAAGGTGCAACGCCGGAAGAGCGTTGCCTGAATTCGGAAGTGATCGAATTCGTGGCCAACTATATCGGCATCGCGCCGGTGGCTGCGTACGAAGTCGCCACTTTCTACAACATGTACGACATGAAGCCGGTGGGTAAGTACAAGATCACCGTCTGCACCAACCTGCCCTGTGCGCTGCGTGGCGGCGTGAATGCGGCCGACTACATCGGCAAGAAGCTGGGCATCCACCTGGGCGAAACCTCTGCCGATGGCAAGTTCACCCTGCTGGAAGGGGAGTGCATGGGGGCCTGTGGTGATGCGCCGGTGCTGCTGGTGAACAACCACTCGATGTGCAGCTTCATGACCCCTGAAGCCATCGATAAGAAACTGGCGGAGTTGGAATAATGGCTATCTTCGTCAAAGGCGTGATTTTTGAAGGTGTGGACACCGCTGCACCGGACTGCTGGCACATCGATGCCTATATGGCGCGTGGTGGTTACCAGGCCCTGAAAAAGATCCTGGATAACAAGATCCCCCAGGAAGACGTGATTGCGGAAGTGAAGGGCTCCGGTCTGCGCGGCCGTGGTGGTGCTGGCTTCCCGACCGGCCTGAAGTGGAGCTTCATGCCGCGTTCCTTCCCGGGCGACAAATACGTGGTGTGCAACACCGACGAGGGCGAGCCGGGTACCTTCAAGGACCGCGACATCCTGCTGTATAACCCGCATGCGTTGATCGAAGGCATGATCATTGCGGGTTACGCCATGGGCTGTAAGGCTGGTTACAACTACATCCACGGCGAAATCTTCGAAGCCTACGAGCTGTTCGAAGCCGCACTGGAAGAAGCCCGCAAGGCGGGTTTCCTGGGACAGAACATCCTGGGTACCGACTTCAGTTTCGACCTGTTCGCCCATCATGGCTACGGTGCCTACATCTGTGGCGAGGAAACTGCGCTGCTGGAGTCGCTGGAAGGCAAAAAAGGCCAGCCGCGCTTCAAGCCGCCGTTCCCGGCCAGCTTTGGCCTGTACGGCAAGCCGACCACCATCAACAACACCGAATCGTTTGCCTCGGTACCGTTCATCATCCGTGATGGCGGCCAGAAATTCCTGGATGCCGGCAAGCCGAACAACGGTGGCACCAAGCTGTTCTCCATTTCCGGGCACGTGAATCGTCCGGGCAACTACGAGATTCCGCTGGGTACCCCGTTCAAGGATCTGCTGGAGATGGCCGGCGGCATGAAGGACGGCAAAAAGCTGAAGGCCGTGATTCCTGGTGGTTCCTCCGCGCCGGTACTGCCGGGTGACGTGATGATGGAACTGACCATGGATTACGACAGCATCGCCAAAGCCGGCTCCATGCTCGGCTCCGGCGCGGTGATCGTGATGAACGAAGACGTGTGCATGGTGACGGCGCTGGAGCGCCTAGCCTACTTCTATCACGAAGAATCCTGCGGTCAGTGCACCCCGTGCCGTGAAGGCACCGGCTGGCTGTATCGCGTGATTCACCGCATTGCCAACGGCGAAGGCCGCCAGGGCGATCTGGAATTGCTGGAATCCGTCGGCAACAACATGGCTGGCCGCACCATTTGTGCGCTGGCCGATGCTGCGGTATTCCCGGTTCGTAGCTTTACCAAACACTTCCGTCACGAGTTCGAGCATCTGATCGAGCACAAGAAGTCTTTGGTAGATCACAAATGGTGTTGAGCGATGCTTGAAATCGAAATCGACGGTAAAAAACTGACAGTCAACCAGGGTAGCACCGTAATGGATGCCGCCCATGCTGCCGGTACCTACATTCCGCACTTCTGCTACCACAAGAAACTGTCGATTGCGGCCAACTGCCGCATGTGTCTGGTGGAAGTCGAGAAGGCGCCGAAACCGCTGCCGGCGTGTGCCACGCCGGTGACTGACGGTATGAAAGTGCACACCGCTTCTCCGCTGGCCAAGAAAGCCCAGGCCGGCGTGATGGAGTTCCTGCTGATCAACCACCCGCTGGACTGCCCTATCTGCGATCAGGGCGGCGAATGCCAATTGCAGGATCTGGCGGTGGGTTACGGCAATTCCGCTTCGCGCTACCAGGAAGAAAAGCGTGTCGTGGTGGGCAAGGACATGGGGCCGCTGGTTTCCGCCGAGGAAATGAGCCGCTGCATCCATTGCACTCGCTGCGTACGTTTCACCGAGGAAATCGGTGGCTTCCAGGAAATCGGCATGGCGAACCGCAGTGAGTTCTCCGAGATCATGCCGTTCCTGGGCAAGACTGTTGATTCGGAAATCTCCGGCAACGTGATTGACCTGTGCCCGGTAGGTGCGCTGACTTCCAAGCCGTTCCGCTACAGCACCCGAGCCTGGGAACTGTCGCGTCGCAAGTCGGTAAGCCCGCATGATGGTCTGGGTGCCAACCTGATCGTACAGGTGAAGCACAACGAAGTGATGCGTGTACTGCCGCTGGAAAACGAAGCCATCAACGAATGCTGGCTGTCTGACCGTGACCGCTTCTCCTACGAAGGCCTGAACTCGACCGAGCGTCTGCAGAAGCCGATGATCAAGTTCGACGGCAAGTGGCACGAGACCGATTGGCAGACCGCGCTGGAATATGTGGTGAAAGGCCTGAACGGCGTGTCCGCCGATCATGGCAAGGACGCCATCGGCTTCCTGCTGTCGCCGCACAGCACTACCGAAGAACTGTACCTGGCGCAGAAACTGGCGCGTGCCTTCGGCGTGAACAACGTCGATGCCGCGCTGCGTCGCAGCGATGCCCGCGTCGCCAAGCAGCAGCAGGGCGCGCTGTGGCTGGGTTCTTCCATCGTGGAACTGGCGGCCAGCAAGTCCATTCTGGTGGTCGGCTCCACCCAGCGTAGCGAGCAGCCACTGTTGGCCGCACGCCTGCGTCAGGCGGTGAAGAAAGGCAGCCAGCTGAACGTGATCCACGTTGCCGACGACGAACTGTTCAGCAGCCTGAACGCCAAGCTGATCGTCGCGCCGCAACAGCTGGTGAACGGCCTGGCCCAGGTGCTGAAAGCGGTGGTTGCTGCCAAGGGTGGTGAAACTGCTATCGATCTGGCTGCGGCCAACGTGTCCGCTGAGGCGCAAGCCATTGCCGACAGCCTGTGCGCAGCCGAAAGCGCTGCCGTGCTGCTGGGCAACGTGGCGCAGAACCACCCGGCGTTCTCCGAACTGTTGGCACTGGCGCAGGAGATCGCGCGTCTGACTGGCGCGCGCTTCGGTATCGCCGCCGCTGCGGCCAACACCGTGGGTGCCGATGTGGTGGGTGCCAACCCGTCGCGTGGCGCTTTCGGCCAGAGCGTGACCGCCGGCCTGACCGCTGCGGAAATGCTGGCTGCACCGCGCAAGGCCTACGTGCTGCTGAACAACGAAGTGGAAGCCGACAGCTACAACGGCCAGCAAGCCGTTGCGGCCATGAAGCAGGCCGCTACCGTGATCGCGCTGACCGCGTACAAGGGCGCTGGCCTGCTGGACTACGCCGATGTGCTGCTGCCGATCGCGCCGTTCTCCGAAACCGCCGGCTCCTTCATCAACATGGAAGGTACGCTGCAGTCCTTCAACGGCGTGGTGCGTCCGCTGGGCGACACCCGTCCGGCCTGGAAGGTGCTGCGCGTGCTGGGCAATATGCTGAACCTGAACGGCTTCGAGCAGAATTCCTGCGAAGAAGTGCGCGCTGAACTGCTGGCACTGGGCGAGCTGTCTGCCCAGCTGGACAACGGCCAATCGCTGCTTGCGGCCAACGTTGCTGCTGGCAACGGCGAGCTGGTACGTGTCGGCGATGTGCCGCTGTACCACGCCGACCCGATCTGCCGTCGTGCCGACTCGCTGCAACAGACCGCCGCTGCTGCCGTACCGCAGCTGCAGCTGCACCCGGCCGATGCCGAGCGTCTGGGTCTGCAGGATGGCCAGCCGGTTGTCGTGGCACAGGGTGCCGCCGAGGTCAGCCTGACACTGCGTGCCGACAAGGCCCTGGCGCAGGGTGCCGCCCGTGTGGCAGCTGCGCATCCGGCGACGCTGTCGCTGGGTGGCCTGTTCGAACCGATTCAGATCAAGCGAGGTTAATCCATGGAACTGCTGCAAAGCTTGTTGGGTACCGATGCCGGTCTGGCAGTGTGGACACTGCTCAAGATCCTGGTCATCGTCGGCCCGATGATGGGGGCTGTAGCCTACCTGACGCTCGCCGAGCGCAAGGTGATCGGCTACATGCAGATCCGTATCGGCCCGAACCGTGTGGGGCCGAAAGGCCTGCTGCAGCCACTGGCCGACGGCGTCAAGCTGCTGATGAAGGAAATCATCCTGCCGACCAAGTCGAGCAAGGGGTTGTTCCTGTTGGCGCCGGTGCTGTCGATCATGCCGGCGCTGGCGGCCTGGGCGGTGATTCCGTTCGATGAAGGCCTGCAGGTCACCAATATCGATGCCTCGCTGCTGTACATCATGGCCATCACCTCGATGGGCGTGTACGGCGTGATCGTGGCCGGTTGGGCCGGTAACTCCAAGTACTCGTTCCTGGGCGCGCTGCGTTCCTCCGCCCAGATCGTGTCCTACGAGATCGCCATGGGTTTCGCGCTGGTGGGGGTACTGATGGTATCCAGCAGCCTGAATCTGGTGGACATCGTGAGACAGCAGGGTGTCGGTATTGCCGGCGGTTCCATCCTGTCGTGGAACTGGCTGCCGCTGTTCCCGCTGTTCATGGTGTATCTGATCTCCGGTGTTGCCGAGACCAACCGTGCGCCGTTCGACGTGGCGGAAGGTGAGTCCGAAATCGTGGCGGGTTTCCACGTGGAATACTCCGGCATGGCTTTCGCCATCTTCTTCCTGGCCGAATACGCCAACATGATCCTGATCGCGGCGCTGACCTCCATCATGTTCCTGGGGGGCTGGCTGTCGCCGTTCCCGGCATCGTGGGGCATTCTGGGCGCCGGCAGCATCCTGTGGCTGTTTGCCAAGATGTCCGTGGTGCTGTTCATGTTCCTGTGGTTCCGCGCCACCTTCCCGCGTTACCGCTACGACCAGATCATGCGTCTGGGTTGGAAAGTGTTCATTCCGGTAACACTGGTATGGGTGCTGGTACTCGGCGTGTGGATGTTGTCTCCGCTGTCGCTGTGGAAGTGATGGAGCTTGGGTGAAATAGCATGGAAATGATCCGCAACTTTTTCAAAACCTTCCTGCTGGTAGAACTGGTGCAGGGCCTGATGGTGACTGGTCGTCACTTCTTCGCCCGCAAGATCACCGTTCAGTTCCCGGAAGAGAAGACCCCGATCTCGCCGCGCTTCCGTGGCCTGCACGCCCAACGCCGTTATGCCAACGGTGAAGAGCGCTGCATCGCCTGTAAGCTGTGCGAGGCCGTGTGTCCGGCAATGGCCATCACCATCGAGTCGGAGCAGCGTGACGACGGTACCCGTCGTACCAGCCGCTACGACATCGATCTGACCAAGTGTATTTTCTGCGGTTTCTGTGAAGAAGCCTGCCCGGTCGACGCCATTGTGGAAACGCACATTTTTGAATACCACGGCGAAAAACGTGGCGACCTCTACTACACCAAGCCGATGCTGCTGGCGGTGGGTGACAAGTACGAGGCTGAAATTGCGGCCAACAAGGCTGCTGATGCCAAGTATCGCTAAGGGGGACCCATGAACTTTCAGGCTGTCGTTTTCTATATCCTGTCGGCGATCCTGATTTTCGCGGGTTTCCGCGTGGTCACGGCGAAGAACCCGGTACATGCTGCACTGTACCTGGTGCTGGCTTTCTTTACGGCCTCCGGCCACTGGCTGCTGCTGCAGGCCGAGTTTTTGGCCATTGCACTGGTACTGGTGTACGTGGGGGCGGTAACCGTTCTGTTCCTGTTTGTGGTGATGATGCTGGACATCAATGTGGAGAAGCTGCGCGCCGGTTTCTGGAGTCACTTTCCACAAGCCGCCATCGTGGCGCTGATCATGATGGCCGAGATCATCCTGGTGCTGTCCAGCCCCGAGGCTGGCCTGTCCAAGTTGCAGCCTGCGGCGGATGCCATGGCCAAGATCAGCAACGTGAAGGTACTGGGCGGTCAGCTTTACACCACCTACCTGCTGCCGTTTGAAGCGGCTGCGGTGATCCTGCTGGTGGCCATGGTGGCTGCTATCGGTATTACCCAGCGTCAGCGCAAAGATAGCAAGGCAGTTGATCCGGGGGTGCAGGTACGTGTCCGTCGCGACGATCGCGTGCGCATCGTCAAGATGGATGTGGTGAAGCCGGAAGTGGCTACTGCATCCGAGTCCAATACCGAGCAACAGGCCTGACGGCCGTAACGACGGGAGTAAACGTGCTTACACTGACTCACTTCCTGGTGCTGGCCGGCATCCTGTTCGCCATCAGCGTCCTGGGCATTTTCCTTAACCGGAAAAACCTGATTGTGCTGTTGATGGCCATCGAATTGATGCTGCTTGCGGTGAACTACAACTTCATCGCGTTCTCGCACTACCTGTCGGATTCGGCAGGGCAGATTTTCGTCTTCTTCATCCTGACCGTGGCGGCTGCCGAATCGGCAATCGGCCTCGCGATCCTGGTGGTGCTGTTCCGTAATCTGAACAGTATCAACGTGGAAGACTTGGGCAGCCTCAAAGGCTAACAAAACCGGATTTCAATTCTAAAAAGCACGACAAACATGGATATGAAGAGCTTATACCTGCTGATTGCGCTCTCACCTTTGGTGGGGTCGATCATTGCAGGCCTGTTTGGCTGGGCGATTGGTCGCCGTGCTGCCCACGTTGTGACGATTCTCGGCGTGGCAGTATCGGCGGTACTGTCGATCGGAGTACTGAAGGGCTTCCTTGATGGCAGCGCCCACGTATTCAACGGCCCTGTCTACACCTGGCTGACGGTTGGCGGCTACGAATTCTCCGTCGGTTTCCTGGTGGATTCGCTGACTGCGATGATGCTGGTGGTGGTAACCAGCGTGTCGCTGATGGTGCACATCTATACCATCGGCTACATGCAGGAGGACCCGGGTTACCAGCGCTTCTTCAGCTACATCTCGCTGTTTACCTTCTCCATGCTGATGCTGGTGATGTCCAACAACTTCATCCAGCTGTTCTTCGGCTGGGAAGCGGTTGGCCTGGTGTCCTACCTGCTGATCGGCTTCTGGTTCAAGCGTCCGACCGCGATCTTCGCCAACCTGAAGGCGTTCCTGGTGAACCGCGTGGGTGACTTCGGCTTCCTGCTGGGCATCGGTCTGGTACTGGCGTACTTCGGCGGTTCGCTGAACTATGCCGACGTGTTTGCTGCCGCGCCTGCGCTGGCGAACAAGACCATCAGCCTGATCCCGGGTACCGAATGGTCGTTGCTGACCGTGACCTGCATTCTGCTGTTCATCGGCGCGATGGGTAAATCGGCACAGTTCCCGCTGCACGTGTGGCTGCCTGACTCCATGGAAGGCCCGACCCCGATCTCGGCACTGATTCACGCCGCGACCATGGTGACCGCCGGTATCTTCATGGTGTCGCGCATGAGCCCGCTGTACGAGATGTCCGACGTGGCGTTGAACGTGGTGATGACCGCCGGTGCGATCACTGCCTTGTTCATGGGCTTCCTCGGCATCGTGCAGAACGACATCAAGCGCGTGGTGGCTTACTCCACGCTGTCGCAGCTGGGTTACATGACCGTGGCGCTGGGAGCTTCCGCCTACTCGGTGGCCATGTTCCATGTGATGACGCACGCGTTCTTCAAGGCCCTGCTGTTCTTGGGTGCCGGTTCCGTGATCATGGGCATGCACCATGACCAGGACATGCGCAACATGGGCGGTCTGCGCAAGTACATGCCGATTACCTGGATTACTTCGCTGCTGGGTTCGCTGGCGCTGATCGGTACCCCGTTCTTCTCCGGCTTCTACTCGAAGGATTCCATCATCGAGGCGGTACATGCATCGCATCTGCCGGCAGCCGGTTTTGCCTACTTTGCCGTCATCGCCGGTGTGTTCGTTACTGCTTTCTACTCCTTCCGCATGTACTTCCTGGTGTTCCATGGCAAGGAACGCTGGATGGAGAACCATGGCAGTGAACACGCGCACCATGGCGACCACGACGACGAAGAGCCGTCTGAAGATCATCATCACGGTCTGGGTCCGCATGACAAACCACATGAGTCGCCGTGGGTAGTGACCCTGCCGCTGGTGCTGCTGGCCATTCCGTCGGTAATCGTGGGTTTCTTTGCGATCGAACCGTTGCTGTATGGCGAGTTCTTCAAGGGTGTTATCCACATCAACCATGAACTGCACCCGGCGCTGGAAGAAATGGGTCACGAGTTCCATGGCCCGGTAGCGATGGCAATCCACGCGCTGTCCACGGCACCGTTCTGGTTGGCCGCAGCCGGTGTGGCGGTAGCCTGGTTCTTCTACATGAAGGCGCCGCATATCCCGGCCGCCATCAAGCAGAAGTTCTCTGCCGTGAATACCCTGCTGGAGAACAAGTACTACCTGGATGAAATCTACTTCGCCGTATTCGCCAAGGGCTCGCGCCTGTTGGGGACTTTCTTCTGGAAAGTGGGCGACATGCTGCTGATCGACGGCCTGCTGGTAAACGGCAGTGCTCGACTGGTGGGTTACTTCTCTGGCGTAGTGCGCAAGCTGCAGACCGGTTTTATCTACAGCTACGCTGCCATCATGATCGTTGGCGTGCTGGTGCTGATGACCTACTGGTTGAAGCCGCTGATCCTGCGTTGAGGGTCGGTTACCGGAATCGCAAAAAGAATAGGTTATCGATATGTTTGCTAATACCTTGAGTCTGGTGATCTGGACTCCGATCGTGGCCGGCCTGCTGGTGCTGGCCACCGGCGGCGACCAGCGGGCGACGCTGGCCCGCTGGCTGGCTGTCGCCGGTGCTCTGGCGGGGTTTGTGGTATCACTGCCGCTGTTTACCCAGTTCAACAACCTGCATGGCGGCATGCAGTTTGTTGAAAAAATGCCGTGGATCGAATCGCTGGGCATCAACTACCACCTGGGGGTGGATGGCATCTCCATGCTGTTCATTGTGCTCAACAGCTTTACCACCTTGCTGGTAGTGCTGGCGGGCTGGGAAGTGATCCAGAAGCGCACTGGTCAGTACATGGCGGCGTTCCTGATCATGTCCGGCCTGATCAACGGCGCGTTTGCCGCGCTGGATGCCATCCTGTTCTACGTGTTCTTCGAGGGCATGCTGATCCCGATGTATCTGATCATCGGTGTCTGGGGTGGCCCGCGTCGTGTATACGCTTCGGTAAAGTTCTTCCTGTACACCCTGCTGGGTTCCCTGTTGATGCTGGTAGCGTTCATCTACCTGTATTTCCAGGCCGGCAAGAGCTTTGAAATCGAAGCCTTCCAGGCGCTGGCGAAAATCCCGCGTGACGTGCAGATCCTGCTGTTTGTTGCCTTCTTCCTGTCGTTCGCCGTGAAGGTGCCGATGTGGCCGGTGCATACCTGGCTGCCGGACGCTCACGTGGAAGCGCCGACCGGTGGTTCCATGGTGCTGGCCGCCATCACGCTGAAGATCGGTGCTTACGGTTTTCTGCGTTTTGCGCTGCCGATCGTGCCGGATGCCGCATTGCAGCTGTCCCCGGTAATCGTGGTGCTGTCGCTGGTGGCCGTGGTGTATATCGGCCTGGTGGCGCTGGTGCAGACCGACATGAAGAAGCTGGTGGCATACTCCTCCATTTCGCACATGGGTTTCGTTACCCTGGGCATGTTCCTGTTCTCCGGCAGCAACCTGAATGCCTGGGCCGTGGAAGGTGCGCTGGTGCAGATGGTGTCGCACGGTTTCGTGTCCGCCGCCATGTTCTTCTGTATCGGTGTGATGTATGACCGCGTACACAGCCGCAACATCGCCGACTACGGTGGTGTGGCCAACAAGATGCCGATTTTTGCCGCTTTCATGATGCTGTTTGCCATGGCCAACTCCGGCCTGCCGGCGACTTCCGGCTTCGTCGGTGAGTTCATGGTGATCATGGGCGCCGTACAGGTGAATTTCTGGGTTGCCGCTCTGGCTGCCACCACGCTGATCTTCGGCGCCGCCTACACCCTGTGGATGTACAAGCGCGTGATTTTCGGTGATGTCGGCAACCACCATGTGGCTGAGCTTTCCGACGTGAACAAGCGCGAGTTCCTGGTGCTGGTAATCCTGGCGGTTGCCGTGCTGGGCATGGGTCTGTACCCGCAAGCCTTTGTCGAGAAGATGCACCTCTCCGTTAATGACCTGATTGCGCACGTAGCGATCAGCAAGCTCTAAGCCAACAAGGACCAAGCGATGAATTGGGCTGATCTCAACCTGATGCCGGCATTGCCCGAGATGTTTCTGCTCGGAGCATTGCTGGTCATCCTGATGCTGGATCTGTTTATCTCGGATGCCAAACGCGTTATCACCTACGGCTTGTCGCTGGTGACGCTGGCGGTGTGCGCGTACCTGCAGATCAACACGTTTGAACCGTTTGCCAGCTACACCTTCAGCGGCATGTTTATTGACGATCCGCTGTCCGACATCGTCAAGGTGGCCATGTACGGCGTGACAGCCACGGTACTGGTGTACACCCGTCAGTACGCCACCGACCGCGGTCTGTTCAAGGGCGAATACTTCACCCTGTCGCTGTTTGCACTGCTGGGCATGAACTTCATGGTGTCGGCCAGCAACTTCGTCAGCCTGTATCTGGGCCTGGAGCTGCTGTCGCTGTCGCTGTACTCGCTGATTGCGCTGCAGCGTGATTCTGCGCGTGCTACCGAATCGGCGATGAAGTACTTCGTGCTGGGCGCGCTGGCTTCCGGCCTGCTGCTGTACGGCATGTCCATGCTGTACGGTGCTACCGGTTCGCTGGATCTGGCGCTGATTGCCAAGTCGATTGCTTCCGGTTCTGCCAACCAGACCCTGCTGGTATTCGGCCTGGTGTTCATTGTTGCCGGCCTGGCATTCAAGCTGGGTGCCGTTCCGTTCCACATGTGGGTGCCGGACGTGTATCACGGTGCACCGACTGCGCTGACGCTGATGATCGGTGCCGCCCCCAAGTTGGCTGCATTCGTGTTCGTGCTGCGCATTCTGGTGCAGGGCCTGGGTGCCATGGTGGCCGACTGGCAGGGCATGCTGGTGATCATCGCCGTGCTGTCGATGGCCATCGGTAACATCACTGCCATCGCCCAGACCAACCTCAAGCGCATGCTGGCGTATTCCACCATCTCGCACATGGGCTTCCTGCTGCTGGGGCTGATTGCCGGCACTCCTGAAGGCTATTCCGCGGCGATGTTCTACGCCATCGTCTACGTGCTGACCACCTTGGTGGGCTTCGGCATCCTGCTGGGCCTGTCCCGTGCCGGTTTCGAGTGCGAAACCCTGGACGACCTGAAGGGCCTGAACAGCCGCAACAGCTGGTATGCACTGCTGATGCTGCTGGCACTGTTCTCCATGGCCGGCATTCCGCCGCTGGCTGGCTTCTATGCCAAGTTTGCGGTGATCCAGGCAATCGTGAACGTGAACCTGGTATGGCTGGCGGTGGTGGCGGTAATGATGTCGCTGATCGGTGCCTTCTACTACCTGCGCGCAGTGAAGGCGATGTACTTCGATGATGTACAGGACAACAGCCCGATCAGCATGGCCGGCGACATGAAGCTGGTTCTGTCGGTCAATGCGGTGGCGTTGCTAGTGCTGGGGATGATGCCGGAACGTCTGGTCGCCATGTGCGTCCAAGCGATGAAACTGTCGCTCACTACCCTGTAAGGACTTGATTGTGGAAACCAGCGTTATCGTGCTGTTGCTTGTCGCCTTCGTTGCGGCCAACCTGCCGTTTGTCAGCAACCGTGTTGCCGGCATCAAGCAGGTCGCCAAGAAGCACTTCGGCTGGCATCTGGCAGAACTGGTAACGCTGTTCCTGCTGCTGGGCCTGCTGGCACGGCTGCTGGAAGGTCGCCTGGCGCCGGTGCATGCGCAAAACTGGCAGTTCTACGTGACCACCATGGCCTTGTTTTTGGTGTTTGCGTTTCCCGGTTTTGTGGCGCGCTACTTCTGGAAGCGTCGCAGCAACTGAGCCAGTCTCGGTCCAACAAAACAGCCCGCATCTGCGGGCTGTTTTGTTTTGGCTGGCCGAAACACGATGGTTCTGTGTGTGGCTGGCACGGTTGCGCGGCTGGCGGCAGCTGCATGACCGCGGGTATGTGCAGCGCTCATACTGTGGCGGCGTGGAAGGGGCGCTGTGTGGCCAAGCTGTCGCTTGGAGACATTGCCGAGCTAGCGTCTCCGGGCACGCGGCAAACTGGATGGGGGAGGCGACAAGCGCAAGCAAAAGCGGCCAGTAGTGTCATTGCCTGGCCGCTTGTTCTGATGGCAGTAAGCTTAGTACAGCTTGGGCTGGCCGGCCGGCCGGGTCTTGAAGCGCTTGTGCAACCAGAAGTATTGCTCTGGCGCTTCCAGAATGCGTTGTTCCAGAAAGGCATTCATCGCGCGGGTATCGGCAACCAGGTCCGCGCTGGGAAAGTTTTCCAGCGGTGGGTGGATGTCCAGCACGAAGCGGCAGCCTTCACGGCGGGCAATCGCGGGCACCACCTTGGCCTTTGCCAGCGAGGAGATGCGCGACAGGCCGGTGATGGTGGCGGCGTCGGTGGCGAAGAATTTCACGAACACCGAGTCACGCGCACCAAAGTCCTGATCGGGCAGATACAGGAACGGGGTGTGATTCTTGCGCATGGCCTTGATGATGCTGCGCAGGCTTTCCTGCCGAGACACGATAAAGGCGTTGTCGAAGCGATTGCGCCCCTGATAGAACTGCGCATCCAGGGTCTTGTTCTTCTGGTGTGAATAAACGCTGACCAGCGGTACCTCCAGATTCAGGCGCAAGGCGCAGATTTCGAAGGCGACAAAATGCGGATAAAACAGGATCACATCCTCGCCTGCTTCGCGCAGGCGGCTGATATGTTCCAGCCCGCGGATCTCCACCAGCCGGCGCAGGCGCTCCGGTGACGACCACCATACGATGCCGTATTCCAGCATCAACTTCATCATTTCCACACAGTGACGGCGAATAAGCTGGCGGCGAGCCTGCGGGCTCATGTCCGGAAAACACAGCCGCAGATTGATCAGGCCGACACGGCGGCGCTCCTTGGCCAGCCGGTACACGATCTGGCCCAGCAGCCAGGCCAGCGCATGAATCAACGGCAGGGGCAATAGGCGGAGCAGCCACAACAAGGCCAACGCAAGTTTCATGCAGCAGACTTTCAGACGTAATCGGGAGCCGGAGCGCCGGCAGGGCGCTTGTAACGGTTGTAGCTCCACAGGTATTGGGATGGGAAGCGGCGAATCAGCTGTTCCACTTCGCTATTCAGGATGGCGACATCGCGCTCACGTTGGCCGCAGAACGGCTGCGACTGCGGCGTAATGTGGACAACGAAACCGCGGCCATGCGGCAGCCGCTCACCGGTAAACCACAGCACGGCCACGTTATCCATTTGGGCCAGTCGTGGCAGCAGACTCATGGTAAAGGCGGGTTGGCCAAAAAATGGCGCCCACACTCCTTCGCCACTGCCCGGTACCTGGTCCGGCAGGATGATGGTGGCTTCGCCGGACTTCAGCGCCTTCATCAGCAAGCGTACGCCGGCGCCAGTAGCCGGCGCGGTCTTGGCACCACCACGGACGCGGCCCTCATTCATGATCGGTTCCAGCCAGCTCAGTTTGGGCGGACGATACATGGCGGTGAGCGGAAAGGGCAGGCGCGAGGAGATATAGCGACCGGCGATGTCGTAGCTGCCCAGATGCGGGGTGACAAAGATCAGCCCCTTGCCGGCGGCCAGTGCCGCTTCGACGTGTTCCCAGCCCTGGCAATCCTTGATCAGGCCGACGATGGCGGTCGGCTCGCGGCACCAGGCGATGGCCAGCTCCAGCGCGCCCTTGCCGGTTTCCGCCGCGGACTGTTTGACGAGCTGTTCACAAACCTGATAATTTCCAGCGATTTTACTGTTCGCAATGTTCGTGCGCATGCGCGCACGAAATCCCGGCGAAAACCAGTACAGCGCTCGCCCGAGCACGCTGCCCAAAGCATGTAGCAGCGGCAGTGGCAAGGCGGCAAGCGCCTGCAGAAGAAAACGTGCGAGTCGGGTCATGGACTTGGACGGACAAAAAAACACAGCATTTTATCATCAACTCACTGGCCATTTTCTGGAACGAAGACAATGAGCGAATATCTTTTTACCTCGGAATCGGTATCGGAAGGACATCCGGACAAGGTTGCCGATCAGATTTCTGACGCCATCCTGGATGCCATCCTGCGCGAGGACAAGTATGCCCGCGTCGCGGCCGAAACGCTGGTAAATACCGGCCTCGTTGTCCTGGCCGGCGAAATCACCACCACGGCCAACATCGATTACATCAAAGTGGCGCGTGAAACCATCAAGCGCATTGGTTACGACAATTCCGAGCTGGGCTTCGACTACCACGGCTGCGCGGTGCTGGTCGGTTACGACAAGCAGTCGCCGGACATCGCCCAGGGCGTGAACGAAGGCGAAGGCCTGGATCTGGAGCAAGGTGCCGGCGACCAGGGTCTGATGTTCGGCTACGCCTGCGACGAAACCCCGACGCTGATGCCGTTCCCGATCTACTACGCGCACCGTCTGGTACAGCGCCAGGCCGAGCTGCGCAAGGACGGCCGCCTGCCGTGGCTGCGTCCGGATGCCAAGAGCCAGATCACCTGCGTGTACGACAGCGCTACCGGCCTGCCCAAGCGCATCGACACCGTGGTGCTGTCCACCCAGCACAGCCCGGACATCGATCACAAGATCCTGACCGAAGCCGTGATCGAAGACATCATCAAGCCGGTGTTGCCGGCAGAAATGATTACCGCCGAGACCAAGTTCCTGATCAACCCGACCGGCCGTTTCGTCATTGGCGGCCCGATGGGCGATTGCGGTCTGACCGGCCGCAAGATCATCGTCGACACCTACGGCGGTGCCGCACCGCACGGTGGTGGTGCCTTCTCTGGCAAGGATCCGACCAAGGTTGACCGTTCCGCCGCCTATGCCGGTCGCTACGTGGCCAAGAACATCGTCGCCGCCGGCTTGGCGCGCCAGTGCCAGATCCAGGTTTCCTACGCCATCGGCGTGGCGCAGCCGACCTCGATCTCGGTGGATACCTTCGGCACCAACGTGATTCCGAACGAGCAGATCGTGGAGCTGGTGAAGCGCCACTTCGACCTGCGCCCGAAAGGCATCGTGCAGATGCTGGATCTGCTGCGTCCGATCTACACCAAGACCGCCGCCTACGGCCACTTCGGCCGCGAAGAGCCGGAGTTCACCTGGGAACGTACCGACAAGGTGGAGGCGCTGCGCGCCGACGCCGGTCTCTAAGCGTTAGCCAAGTCGCAAAGTAAACCGCCAGCCCGCGCTGGCGGTTTTTGTTTTATCAAGCGGCAAAGGTTGGCCGCAAGCTGCGGTAAAGCCCGGAAAAACCACGTATAATCGCGCGATTCCGGGGAGCGCTGCGAGACCATGCCCCAGGCCCGGAACCTCCAAAACGGCGCTCACCTGCTGATAACCTTGCCGCTTCCCGACCGGAGGCGGCCAGAAACCCCGTGCCGGGCACGGGATGCGCGGGTGAGCCATCCCTCCCGGCCTTCGTGAAAGGATTTGCACGATGGCTGATTTCAACGATTACGTTGTTGCCGATATCAACCTGGCCGACTGGGGCCGCAAAGAGCTGAACATCGCCGAGACCGAAATGCCGGGCCTGATGGCGACGCGTCAGGAATACCAGCACAGCCAGCCGCTGCGCGGCGCGCGCATTGCCGGCTCGCTGCACATGACCGTGCAGACCGCGGTGCTGATCGAGACCCTGACTGCGCTGGGCGCCGAAGTGCGCTGGGCATCGTGCAATATCTTCTCCACCCAGGACCATGCTGCCGCCGCCATCGCTGCGGCCAACATTCCGGTATTCGCCTTCAAGGGCGAGAGCCTGGACGAGTACTGGGAATTCAGCCACAAGATCTTCGAATGGCCGGAAGGTCAGCCGGCGAACATGATTCTGGATGATGGCGGCGACGCCACCCTGCTGCTGATGCTGGGCAGCAAGGCGGAGAAGGATCTGGGCGTGATCAGTCACCCGAGCAACGAGGAAGAAACCGCGCTGTTCGCCGCCATCAAGCGTTACCTGGCCATCGACCCGCAGTGGTACTCCAAGCGTCTGCAGCATATCAAGGGCGTGACCGAGGAAACCACTACCGGCGTACACCGCCTGTACCAGCTGGAAAAGGACGGCGCGCTGCCGTTCCCGGCGTTCAACGTCAACGACTCTGTGACCAAGTCCAAGTTCGACAACCTGTACGGCTGCCGCGAATCGCTGGTGGATGGCATCAAGCGCGCCACTGACGTGATGATCGCCGGCAAAGTGGCCGTGGTACTGGGCTATGGCGACGTGGGCAAGGGCTGCGCGCAATCGCTGCGTGGTCTGGGCGCCACCGTGTGGGTCACCGAAATCGACCCGATCTGCGCGCTGCAGGCGGCGATGGAAGGCTACCGCGTGGTACGCATGGACGAAGTCTGCGATCAGGCCGACATCTTCGTCACCACCACCGGCAACGTTGGCGTGATCAACCACGAGCACATGAAGAAAATGCGTAACAACGCCATCGTGTGCAATATCGGTCACTTCGACAGCGAGATCGAAGTGGCCTCGCTGCGCCAGTACCAGTGGGAAAACATCAAGCCGCAGGTGGATCACATCATCTTCCCGGACGGCAAGCGCATCATCCTGCTGGCCGAAGGCCGCCTGGTGAACCTGGGCTGCGCCACTGGCCACCCGAGCTTCGTGATGTCCAACTCTTTCACCAACCAGGTGCTGGCACAGATCGAGATCTTCGCCAACGAGCACAAGTACGAAAACAAGGTGTACGTGCTGCCCAAGCATCTGGACGAGAAGGTGGCGCGCCTGCACCTGGAGCGCATCGGTGCCCGCCTGACCGAGCTGTCCGACCAGCAGGCTGCCTACATCAGCGTGCCGAAGGATGGCCCATATAAGCCGGCACACTATCGTTATTGATATTTGATGTCGGTAAAAAGCGGGCAGGCAGCTAGAATTTCCTGCCCGCTTTTTTGCGGCCAACGTTGGCCGCCAGGCGACAGGTGATAGGCGGCGCAGACCGCTACGCCATGCCAGGGACCCCAGAACTCAGCGACTAGAACTGCCATGACAGAACGCAAACATACCTTCAGCTTCGAATTCTTTCCGCCGCGCACCGCGGAAGGCATGAGCAAGCTGCGTACCACCCGCCAGCAGCTGGCGCAATTCAAGCCGGAATTTTTCTCCGTCACCTTTGGTGCCGGCGGCACCACGCGCGAAGGCACGCTGGCCACGGTGTTGGAGATTCGCGGCGAGGGCAATGCTGCCGCGCCGCACCTGTCGTGCATCGGCTCGACCCGTGACAACATCCGCTCGATCCTGAATGAATACCGCAACCACGGCATCCGTCACATTGTGGCGCTGCGTGGCGATATGCCGTCCGGCATGGTGGAGGCCGGCGAGTTCCGCTACGCCAACGAACTGGTGTCTTTCATCCGCGAAGAGCACGGCGATCACTTCCACATCGAAGTGGCGGCCTACCCGGAGTTCCACCCGCAGGCGCGCTCGGCCGAAGACGACATGAACAACTTCGTGCGCAAGGTGAAGGCCGGTGCCAACTCGGCGATGACGCAGTATTTCTTCAACGCCGATTCCTACTTCCGCTTTGTCGACGAAGTGCAGGCGCGTGGCGTGGATGTGCCCATCGTGCCGGGGATCATGCCGATCGCCAACTTCGGCCAGCTGTGCCGCTTTTCCGACATGTGCGGCGCCGAAGTGCCGCGCTGGCTGCGGCTGCGCATGCAGGCGTATATGGACGACACCGCGTCCATCCGCGCGCTGGGGCTGGACGTGGTCACCGAGCTGTGTGACCGTCTGCTGGCCAATGGTGCGCCTGGCCTGCATTTCTACACCCTGAACCAAGCCGGCATCGTCTCTACCGTGTGGCAGCGGCTGGGGCTGTAACGCGGCATGCGGCCAAGCTGGCCGTAAAAAACCGCCGTCTGCATTGCAGTGCGGCGGTTTTTTTGGGGGGGTAAGAGCGGCTAGTGGCTGTCGTCCGGGCCGATCACGCGGTTGCGACCCTGATGCTTGGCCTGATACAGCCGGCTGTCGGCCTCGGCCAGCAAGTCGTCGATGCTGTCGTGGCGCGCCAGATCCAGGCTGGCCACACCAATGCTGATGGTGACGTAGGTGGATACCGCCGAGGCCATGTGCGGAATGGCCAGCTGCCAGACGCGTTGGCGCAGCTGCTCGGCCAGCTGGCTGGCGTTGCTGGCCGCGGTGCGCGGGAGCAGTACGGCAAACTCCTCGCCGCCGATGCGTGCCACCAGTTGTTCCTCCTGCGGGAACTGCTGCTGCAGTTCGTGTGCCAGCTGGCGCAGGCATTGGTCGCCCTCCAGGTGGCCAAAACAGTCGTTGTAGGCCTTGAACAGGTCCACATCCAACAGCAGCAGAGACAGCGGCTGCTTCAGCGCGCAGGCGGCGGTAAATTCCAGCTGCTTGCGCTGGTCGAACAGGCGGCGATTGGCCAGCCCGGTCAGGCCATCGGTGTTGGCAATGCTTTCCAGTTTGCTGTTGGCCTGCGCCAGCGCGTGTTGCGCGATGTCCAGCTCTTCCATGTGCTGCTTGCGCAGCAGCACGTTGCACAGCATCTCGCCGACCAGTCGCAGCAGCGACAGCTCCTTGTCCAGCCAGGCGCGCGGCCGGCTGACCGCATCGCAGCCGACAAAGCCCAGCAGCTGGCCCTGATGCGACAGCGTGACTACGGCAATGCTCTGGATGCCGTGCTCGGCAAAGCGCTCGCGCTCGTGGTGGCCTTCCTGCGGAATCTCGTCCAGGCTGGAAAACGCCAGTTGTTGCTGGCGCAGCAGCTGCGGCACAAACCACAGCGATTCGCTGATCGGATAGTCTTCGTAAAAGTCGGCGGTACTCTTCACGCCGCTGGCACACCACTCCTGGTTGTCGTGGATAGTCATCTCCGGTGTGACGCGGAACAGGTAGCAGCGGTCCACCTCCAGCAGGGTGCCGATCCGCTCCAGCGCGCTGTCCACTGCCTGGTGCTGTTCCTGCAGCGGCAAATGGATGAAGCGGGTGGACAGCTCGGAAATCAGGTGCTGAAAGCGGCTGAGGTGCTCCAGCTCGGCGGTGCGCATCGCCACCAGCTCGGCCAGGTGGTCGCGGTGGCGGGCCAGCTCGCGTTCCTGTTGCTGGTGGGTGGCTTCGTAGCCGTGCTGCTGCTGTTGCAACTGCTGCAGCGCCTGGGTCAGCGACGCCATTTCATCGGCGGCGTCGTCCAGGTTGGCCGCAGGCAACATGCGGCCGTGCAGTTGCTGCAAGGGCTGCAGGATGCGGCGTTGCTGGAAGTGGTAGCACAGCAGCGTCAGGCCGACGAGGCCGGCCAGCAATTCCAGCAGGGTAAACAGGCTGTCGCGCCACAGTTGCTGCTCCAGCGCGGTTTGCGACAGGCCGATATGCAGCAGCCCCAGCGGCTGATCGCCGGTACGGCGCGACTGCACCGGCAGCTCGATGACATGGCTTACGTCGTCGCCGCTGCCCAGTTCCTGCAGCACCGCACCCTGGTTGTTGCGCAGCGAAATCTGGCGGATGCCATCCTGCTGCAACAAGTCGCGCAGCAATTGTTGGGTAGCGCTCTGGTCCACGTCCCAGACGCTTTGCGCCAGCATCGGCATCAGCTGCAGCTCGATGCGCTGCGGAATGTCGGCCAGCTGCTGCTGTTTGGCGCGATAGCCGAGCGAGAGGTGCAGCAGCAGCGCCAGGGTACAGAATGCGGCGCTGAACAGCAGCGCACGCTGCAGTAGTTGCTGGTTGAGGGGTTTGGATAGTGTCACGGCAGGGTTTCCGCAAGAGTCGGCACCAGGACGCAGCGCAGCCGGCGTCCTGCGCTGCCTACTGTCGGGCAAAAAACGGGCGCTGGCAAGCGCGCCGGCAGCGTGGCGGGCCGAAGCGTGGTGGTGGGGCAAGCGACGGCGGCCAGTCCGGCGGCCGTCGCATGCAACAAGGCCCGGCAGTGCCGGGCCTTGGCGCTCGCATCGGGGAGGGCGGTTGCACACCCGCGGCCACTGTCACACGGCCGCGGCTGGCTGCTTATTGGCCCAGGTGCGAGATCGGCAGCGCAGTGGTCTTCTTGAACTCTTTCAGTACGAAGCTGGATTTCACGTCTTCCACTCCCGGCTGTTGCAGCAGGTCGTCCATCACGAAACGCGAGAAATGTTCCAGGTCTTCAAAGTACACCTGCAGCAGGTAGTCCATTTCGCCGGTCATCGCATAGCAGTTCACCACTTCCGGCCAGCGCTGTACCGCTTCCATGAAGTTTTCCAGGTGACCGCCGCCGCGTTTTTCCAGCGAAACGCGTACAAAGGCCTGCAGACCGAGGCCGATCTTGGCCGGTTCCAGCAAGGCAACGTACTGGCGGATGACGCCGGATTCTTCCAGCTGTTTCAGGCGGCGCAGGCAGGGGGAGGGGGAGAGGGCCACTTTCTCGGCCAGTTCGACGTTGGTCAGACGTCCATTGGCTTGCAATGCGGCCAACATCTTGATGTCGGTCTTGTCCAGGGTAGCCACGGGCATATTATCTCCTGATTGTCGGTTTGCTCTGGAATATTGTTTTATGTTTTTAATTTTCTCAGCACTATATCGCAAGAAAATTGCCGGCAAGTTTACTTAGAATACTTCGCCATAGCCAGTCATTTATTACGGCGGCAGTAGATCGCCGGATACCCAAAGACAAGAGGAGAATGCCGTGGCAGCGCTGCTTGGCGGCAGCTTACGGCACTACAGGCAACAGCCACGCCAGATGGTATCTGCTTGTAGCGGTGTTGCATTTTCATCTCCCCGTATCCGACGTGACGCCGTGGCCTGGCGACACCGGCATCCGTGCCGCACACCTACAGAGCTGCAGCCCGCACCGTGGCTGCAAAGAGGAGAACCGCATGAAAATGGAACACCATCTGATGAACCCGCTGGCTACCGACGGTTTCGAGTTTGTCGAATACACCGCGCCCGATGCCGAGGGCGTGGCCAAACTCACCGCCCTGTTCCTGTCGCTGGGGTTTATCGAGGTTGCCCGCCATCGCAGCAAGAACGTCAGCCTGTTCCGCCAGGGCGACATCAACTTCATCCTGAATGCCGAACCGACGCAGCCGGCCACCGAGTTTGCCGGTGAGCACGGTCCGTCCGCCTGTGCCATGGCCTGGCGCGTGCAGGATGCTGCCAAGGCCTACGACTATGCGCTGGCGCACGGTGCCAAGCCGTATCGCCGCCCGATCGGCTACATGGAGCTGAACATCCCGGCGGTGGAAGGCATTGGCGGTTCCGCGCTGTACTTTGTCGATCGTTATGGCAGCAAGGACATCTACGACATCGACTTCGTGCCGCTGGAAGGTGTGGATCAGCACCCGGTGGGTGTCGGCCTCAAGGTGATCGATCACCTCACCCACAACGTGTTCCGCGGCAATATGGCCAAGTGGGCCGGCTTCTACGAGGACATCGGCAACTTCAAGGAAATCCGCTACTTCGACATCGAAGGCAAGCTCACCGGCCTGGTGTCCAAGGCGATGACCAGTCCATGCGGCAAGATCCGCATCCCGATCAACGAGTCCTCCGACGACAAGAGCCAGATCGAGGAATTCCTCAAGCAGTACAACGGCGAAGGCATCCAGCACATCGCGCTGACCACCGACGACATCTACACTACCGTGGAGACGCTGAAGGCGCGCGGTACCCGCTTCCTCGACACCCCGGCCACCTACTATGAGAAAGTGGACCAGCGCGTGCCGAACCATGGCGAGAATCTGGCCCGCCTGCAGCAGAACAGCATCCTGATCGATGGCGCCCCGGTAGAGGGCATCCTGCTGCAGATCTTCACCGAAACCGTGATCGGGCCGATCTTCTTCGAGATCATCCAGCGCAAGGGCAACGAAGGCTTTGGCGAAGGCAACTTCCGCGCGCTGTTCGAATCGATCGAGGAAGACCAGATCCGCCGCGGCGTACTGTCGGCGGAGTAAGTTTCGGCAGCGGTGCCGGTGGCAGGGTGTGGACGATCTAGGCCGCCCGGCATCGCCCGCCGATCCTATTGTGGCAAGCGTCTGGCCGCAGCCTTCGGGCTGCGGCCAACGTTTTGCCGCTAGCCATTGGAGCAAGCCATGACTGATGTCCCCAACGTTGGCCGCACGCTGTTCGGCTACTTCCGTTCTTCTGCCGCCTACCGCGTGCGCATCGCGCTCAACCTCAAGGGGCTGGACTACCACCAGCAGCCGGTCAGCCTGGTCAAGGGCGAGCAGCGCGGCGACGACTATCTGGCACTGAATCCGCAAGGGCTGGTGCCGGCGCTGCTGGACAACGGCGTGTTGCTGACGCAGTCGCTGGCAATCTGCGAATACCTCGACGACGCCTATCCGGATACGCCGGCGCTGCTGCCGGCCGCGCCTGTGCTGCGGGCCCAGGTGCGGGCGGTGGCGCAGAGCATCGCCTGCGACATCCACCCGTTGAATAATCTGCGGGTGCTCAACTATCTGAAGAATGAACTGCTGCTAGAAGACGATGCGCGCAACGCCTGGTACCAGCACTGGGTCAGCGCGGGCTTTGCCGCGCTGGAGCGGCAACTGGCGGCCAGCGCCGGGCAATACTGTTTTGGCGATGTGCCGACCCTGGCCGATGCCTGCCTGCTGCCGCAGGTATTCAATGCCCAGCGCTTTAATGTCGATATGGCAGCGTACCCACTGCTGGCGGGTATTGCCGGGCGGCTGGAACAATTGCCAGCCTTTGCCGCGGCACATCCGTCGCAACAGCCGGATGCGGCATAAATAAAGTGGCTGATCTGAAAAAACCGCCGTTTTCGGCGGTTTTTTCCGGAAAAGCCTTGACGCATAAATCACGATCTGCTTTAATGCGTGCCTCTGATGCAGCACGCAAGTGCGCGGCAAAGAGGCCAATTAGCTCAGTTGGTAGAGCAACGGATTGAAAATCCGTGTGTCCTTGGTTCGATTCCGAGATTGGCCACCACTTTACCCGATGCAGACGTTTGGCCAATTAGCTCAGTTGGTAGAGCAACGGATTGAAAATCCGTGTGTCCTTGGTTCGATTCCGAGATTGGCCACCAAATACATAAAAAGCCGCAATCAATTGATTGCGGCTTTTTTGCGTCCGTGGCAAACGCGATATGTCCCCGGGTTTGCATTTCCAGCTTCTATACTGCATGACCTGACGCTGGTCAGATGGCAGGCAGCATGCTGATGCTAAGCTGTGAACCGCTCTCAAAGCGGGGCTTAACGTGGAAACTGACAATGGACATGACCGTACTGATTGTAGATGACAATCAGACCAATCTGATGGTGCTGGAACATATGGTTGGCCGCATCAGCGGCTGCGTGGTAGTGGCCATGACGGAACCCGAAGCGGCGCTGCACTGGTGCCGTTTTCATGAGCCAGATCTGATTCTGACCGATTACATGATGCCGGGGATGGATGGCATTGCGCTGGTGCGCGAACTGCGCAACCTGACGCATGTGGTTGATGTGCCCATCATCATGGTGACGACCAGTGACATGAAGACGGTGCGCCAGAGTGCGCTGGAAAGCGGTACCACCGATTTTCTGGCCAAGCCACTGGACCCGGCGGAAACCCGGGCGCGCATCCAGAATCTGCTGAAGCTGCGACAGGCGCAGCGCAGCTTGAAGGAGGCCGCGGCGCAGGACCTGATCATGCGTTTGTCGCACATGGCGGAATCGCGCGACCCGGAAACCGGGCGGCACATTGAACGCATGGCGCAGTATTCGTACATTATCGCCGGGCAAATGGGGCTGGATGAGCATGTCCAGCAACTATTGTTGCTGGCGGCGCCAATGCATGATATCGGCAAGGTGGCGATTCCCGATCATATTCTGCTCAAGCCGGGCCGCCTGACGCCGGACGAGTTCACCATCATGCAGACGCACTCCACGCGCGGCGCCGAATTTTTGCGTGGCAGCAGCTCGCCGTTGCTGGAAATGGCATATCACATTGCCATGACGCACCATGAAAAATTCGATGGCAGCGGTTACCCCAACGGCTTGAGCGGGGAGGAGATCCCACTGGTTGGCCGCATCGTGGCCGTGGCCGATGTGTTTGATGCACTGACCTCGGCGCGGCCGTACAAGCCGGCATGGCCGCTGGATAAGGCGCTGGCGCTGTTGCAGGAACAGCGCAGCAAGCATTTCGATCCGCAGGTGGTGGATGCCTTCTTTGCCGTCCAGCCGCAAATCATGCAGGTATACGAGCAGTTGCACGATGACGTGGATGTCTCCGCGCCATCGGAGTAGCGCGGGCGCGTTTAGGCTAGCTTCTTGATGTAGGCGGCCACGCCGCCCAGCAGCATCTCGATGGAGATGGCGGTCAGGATCAAGCCCATCAGCCGCTCCATCGCCGTCATCGCCTGCTCGCCCAGCAGGCGGTGAATCTTGCCGGAAAACAGAAACACCACCAGCGTCACCAGCATGGTGATGCTCAGTGCACCAATCCACTCCAGCATGCGCTCCGGTTCGCGCGTCGACATCAGCAGCACGGTGGCCATCGCCGATGGGCCGGCAATCAGCGGCACGGCAATCGGTACGATGAACGGCTCACCATTCAACTGGTTGGCCGCATGCCCGCCGTCGCCGGGAAAAATCATCTTCAGCGCGATCAGAAACAGGATCACCCCGCCGGCCACGCGCAGGCTTTCGTCGGTGAGGTGCATCACCTCCAGAAAACCCTTGCCGAAGAACATGAAGGTCAGCAGTACCACAAAGGCGATCAGGCATTCGCGGTACACCACCTTGCGGCGGCGCTCCGGCTTGACCTGCTTCAGCGCGGAGATGAACAGCGGAATATTGCCCAGCGGATCGGTGATCAGGATCAGCAGCACGGTGGCGGAGAAAAAAGAGGTATTCATCAGGCGTTCCGGAAAAAGGCCAAAATGAGAAAAAGGGCGCTGTGACACGCCCTTTTGCAACATAGCCTACAACTTGTCTTATTGGCTATCGTCGGCCGATTTTTCCTTGCGGTTGGAGCCGGCTACCAGCTCGAAGCCATATACATGGCAGGCCAGCGGGCCGTTGAACAGCTGTGGACGACTGCTGACGGACAGGCGCATCAGCGACGGCAGGCGGCTGTCCGCCGTCATGAAATGTGCGTGCCAGCCGGCGAAGTTGCGCTTCAGCCAGGTCGCCAGCTGTGGATACAGCTCGGCCAGGCTTTCCTGCTCGTCCAGACGCACGCCATACGGTGGGTTGCATACGATCAGGCCATTGGCTGCTGGTGCGGCCAAGGCGGTGGCATCGCCACAGCTCAGGGTGACCAGTTGTTCGATGTCGGCGCGCGCCAGGTTGCGGCGGGTGATCTCCACCAACTGCGGGTCGCGGTCGTTGCCGAACAGCGGCAGGCTGGCAAGCTTGCGCTGCGCCAGCTCGGCATCGTTGCGGATGCTGTGCCATAGCAGGTCGTTGTGGCCGAGCAGCAGTTCAAAGCCGAAGCGGCGGGCACGGCCCGGCGCGCGGTTCATTGCGATGTCTGCCGCTTCCACCAGGAAGGTGCCGCTACCGCACATCGGATCCAGCAGCGGTTGGCTACCGGTGTAACCTGCCAACAGCAGAATGCCGGCGGCCAGGTTTTCACGCAGCGGCGCCTCGCCGGTTTCTTCGCGCCAGCCGCGCTTGAACAGTGCCTCGCCGCTGGTGTCGAGGTAGATCTGCACGTCAAAGCCGGAAATGAACACGCGGATGCGCATGTCCGGGTGGCGGGTATCCACGCTGGGGCGTTCGCCGCAAGCTTCGCGGAAACGGTCGCAAATGGCGTCTTTCACCAGCAGCGACACGTAGTCCATGCTGCGCAGGCGCGAGTGGCCGTCGGTGTTGACCTTGATGGTACGGCTGACTTCGAACAGTGCCGGCCAGTCGATGCCGTGCGCCAGGGTGTAGATGTCGCGCTCTTCCTGGAAGCTGCCCTGCGCCAGCTGCATCAGTACGCGGCTGGCCACGCGCGAATGCAGGTTCACCCGCATCATCACTTCGCGGTTGCCGATAAAGGCGATGCCGCCATCGGTCAGCTGCAGTTCGCTGCCGCCTTGCAGGCTGATCTCGTCGGCCAGAATCTTTTCCAGTCCGCGCGGGCAGCTGGCAAACAGCGCCAGCTCGTTTTCCTGCAGCGCACGGAATTGGGTTTTCACAAACGGCGTGCGGCCAACCTTGCCGCCAGCGTCTCCGCCTTCAGCCTGGCCCTTGTCGAACAGCGCGCGCGGCTGCTCGCCACGTGGCTGGAAACCGCCATCGCGACGCTCGCCGCCGAAACGCGGTTTGTCATTGCTGCCGAAACGTGGTTTGTCGGTGCCGTGGCGCGAACGGTCGAACTCGCGCTCGCCACGCGGCTGGAAGTCGCCGTCGCGACGCTCGCCGCCGAAGCGTGGTTTGTCATCGCCACCGAAACGCGGCTTGTCGGTGCCGTGGCGCGAACGGTCGAACTCGCGTTCGCCACGCGGCTGGAAACCGCCGTCGCGACGTTCGCCGCCGAAGCGTGGTTGCGGCTTGTCGGCGCCGTGGCGCGAACGATCGAATTCGCGTTCGCCACGCGGCTGGAAGCCGCCGTCACGCTTGAAGCCGTCATCGCGGCTGTTGCTATCCGCTGCCGGCTGTTCGCTGCTGCGCGGTGCGCCCGGTTGCTCGTCGCTGACACGCTTCAGAAAGCTGGTGCTCGTGCTGGTGCCACTGCGCGGCGCAGCGGCTGACGGGGCAGGTGGGGTGGCTGTCTCAGCGTCTTCACGTATCGGCGGCGCAATATAGTCGGGGTGGGTTTTGCCGCCGCGGCCCGCGACGCGGTCGCGGGTGTAGCGGCGTTCTGCCGGTGCCTCGCTGGCGGCCGGCGCTGACGGGGCCACCGTTTTGCCACCAAACAGGGTGCGTGGTTTTTCAATGGCATGATCGCCGCGCGGCTGGAATTCGTGGCGCTGATGCGGGCTGTTGCCATCACGCTTCAGGCCATCGTTGTGGCGGAAACCACCTTCGCGATGCTCGTTGCTGTAACGCGGCTTGTCGTCGCCACCGAAACGCGGTTTGTCCCCGGCATTGTGGCGCGCACGATCAAAGTCACGCTCACCCCGCGGCTGGAATTCGCCCTCGCGCTTGAAGCCGCCTTCGCGGTGTTCATTGTTGTAGCGCGGCTTGCCGAAGTTGCGCTCGCCCCGTGGCTGGGATTCGCCTTCGCGCTTGAAGCCGCCTTCGCGACGCTCGCCGCCGCCAAAGCGCGGTTTGTCGTCACCACCGAACCGCGGCTTGTCGAAGCTGCGTTCGCCTTCGCGTTTGAAGCCTCCTTCGCGACGCTCACCGCCGCCGAAGCGCGGTTTGTCGTCACCACCGAACCGCGGCTTGTCGAAGCTGCGATCGCCTTCGCGTTTGAAGCCTCCTTCGCGACGCTCACCGCCGCCGAAGCGCGGTTTGTCGTCACTACCGAAGCGCGGCTTGTCGAAGTTGCGTTCGCCTTCGCGCTTGAAGTCGCCTTCGCGACGCTCACCGCCTCCGAAGCGCGGTTTGTCGTCACCACCGAAGCGTGGCTTGTCGAAGCTGCGTTCGCCTTCGCGCTTGAAGCCGCCTTCGCGATGCTCGCCGCCGCCGAAACGCGGTTTATCTTCGCCACCGAAGCGTGGCTTGTCGAAGCTACGTTCGCCTTCGCGCTTGAAGCCGCCTTCGTGACGCTCGCCGCCACCGAAGCGTGGCTTGTCGAAGTTGCGTTCGCCTTCGCGCTTGAAGCCGCCTTCACGACGTTCGCCGCCCCCGACGCGCGGCTTGTCGCCGCCCCCGACGCGCGGCTTGTCGTCGCCGCCGAAGCGTGGCTTGTCGAAATTGCGTTCGCCTTCACGTTTGACGCCGCCCTCGCGACGCTCGCCGCCGAAGCGCGGCTTGGCCGGAGCCTGTCCTGCCGCGGGCGTCTGGTGCCCGGCGGGGGGCGCGTTACGCTCGGCGGGTGTGGTGGGCTGTCGGCGCACTGCTGCGCGCTGGCGGGAACGGAAGGTGGACATAAAGCGGTAATCCTTTGAAAACAATCCATCATTCTAGCCTATTCGCCCGTCCCCCGCTTGGTTGCCGCCGGCCTTTGGTTTACCATGCTCGGTTCGATTTCAACAGGCGGTGGTGCTTGGCAGTGGAACAGCAATTTGCCCCCCGGCTGGTAGCCTGGCAAAAAGTGCACGGGCGGCATGGCCTGCCGTGGCAGGTGTGCGACCCGTACCGGGTGTGGCTGTCGGAGATCATGCTGCAGCAGACTCAGGTCAGTACCGTGCTGGGTTACTACCCGCGCTTTCTCGATCGTTTCCCTGATCTGGCAACGTTGGCCGCAGCGCCGGTGGATGATGTGCTGGCGTACTGGAGCGGCCTTGGCTACTACAGCCGTGCCCGCAATCTGCACAAGGCGGCGCAGCAGGTGATGTGCGATTTCGGTGGCGAGTTTCCATCCGCACGCAATGCCATCGAGACGCTGCCGGGTATCGGCCGTTCCACCGCCGCGGCGATTGCCGCCTTCTGCTTTGGCCAGCGCGAGACCATTCTCGACGGCAACGTCAAGCGCGTGCTGGCGCGCTGCTTCGGTGTGGACGGCTTTCCCGGCGACAAGCAGGTGGAGGCGCAGATGTGGCAGCTGGCCGAGCGGCTGCTGCCGGCCGCGACCGCCGACATGGTGGCCTACACCCAGGGGCTGATGGATCTGGGTGCCACGGTCTGCACCCGCAGCAAGCCGGCATGTACGGTATGCCCGCTGGTGGATGGCTGTGTGGCGGCGCGCGAGGGCCGTACCGCCGAACTGCCGGTGAAGAAGCCGAAGAAAGTGGTGCCGGAGCGCGAGACGGTAATGCTGCTGGCGCTGCGCAATGGCGAGGTGCTGCTGGAGCGCCGCCCACCCACCGGCATCTGGGGCGGGCTGCTGTCGCTGCCGCAGTTCGACTCCACGCTGGCGATTGCCGACTGGCTGGCGCTCAACGGCGATGGTGATCTGCCGCCGGCCTGGCCGCCGCTACTGCATGTTTTTACCCATTTTAAATTGACGATCACGCCCCAATGTGTGGAGGTAACCCGGCTTGCGGGTGAGGTCTGCGCCGATAACGGCTGGCAGTGGCTGCCGCTGGCTACGGCGCTGGATGCCGGCGTGCCGGCGCCGGTGCGCCGCTTGCTACAGCTGGCGCTGGATGGTGCCGTTCCGGCGGAATGAGTTAGCAGCGGCGTTGGCCGCAAGGTTGGATTGATACATGGTTTCCGTAGTCCGTTCCGTGGCCGATACCCTGGCCGATGCCGCTGATCCGGCCAACTGGCTGGCGCAGCTGGGCGCCTCGCTCAGCGCCGATGAGCGCGTCTTGCTCACCCGTGCCTTCGATGCCGCGCGCGAGCTGTACAGCGGCAAGACCCTGCCGCACACCGGCGAAGACATCTTCAGCCATGCGGTGGGGGCGGCGGCCATCGTGGCCGATCTCAACCTGCTGCCGGATGCCATCGCCGCCACGCTGCTGTTTGCGGTGCCGGAGTTCCGCAAGGATTGGCAGGAGTGGCTGCCCAAGGCATTCAACCGCACCGTGCTGACGCTGGTGGAGGGCGGCAACCGCGTGCAGCGGCTGACCGAACTGGCGCGTATCGACAAGCTGGCCACACCGGACGACCGCGCCAAACAGGCGGAAACCATGCGCAAGATGCTGCTGGCGATGGTGGCCGACATCCGCGTGGTGCTGATCGAACTGGCCTGGCGCACTCAGACCATGCACCACCTGGCACTGGTGCCGGACGAGCGTGTGCGGCGGCAGATCGCGCAGGAGACGCTGGATCTGTTCGCGCCGCTGGCCAACCGTCTGGGGGTGTGGCAGATCAAGTGGGAGCTGGAAGACCTGGGCTTTCGCCACACCGAGCCGGAAAACTACAAGAAGATCGCCAAGCTGCTGGACGAGCGCCGGCTGGAGCGCATCGATTACATCGAGCGCGTGCTGGACATCCTGCGTGGCGAGCTGAAAAAAGCCGGCATCCGCGGCGATGTCGCCGGCCGCCCCAAGCACATCTATTCCATCTGGAAGAAGATGAAGAAGAAAAAGCTCGATTTCTCCGAGCTGTACGACATTCGCGCGGTGCGCATCCTGGTGGACAAGCTGCAGGACTGCTACACCGTGCTGGGGCTGATCCACAGCATGTGGCAGCCGATTCCGGGCGAATTCGACGACTACATCAGCAACCCCAAGGCCAACGATTACCGCAGCCTGCACACCGCGGTGATCGGCCCGGAAGATCGTGGCGTCGAGGTGCAGATCCGCACCTTCGAGATGCACGAGCACGCCGAGTTCGGTGTCGCCGCCCACTGGCGCTACAAAGAAGGCGGGCAGGGCGATGCGCAGTACGAAGAGAAAATCTCCTGGCTGCGCCAGCTGCTGGACTGGCGCGAGGATATGTCCGGCTCGGAAAGGGAAGACCTGGCCGACGCCTTCAAGACCGAGCTGTTCTCCGACACCATCTATGTGCTGACGCCGCAGGGCCGGGTACTGGCCTTGCCGCACGGCGCCACGCCGATCGACTTTGCCTACGCGCTGCATACCGACGTCGGCCACCGCTGCCGCGGCGCCAAGGTGGAGGGCAGCATCGTGCCGCTGTCCACCCCGCTGCAGAACGGCCAGCGGGTGGAAGTGCTGACCGCCAAGGATGGCGGCCCATCAGTGAACTGGCTGCACGAAGGCTGGGTGAAAAGCCCGCGCGCGATTGCCAAGATCCGCCAGTACATCCGTCAGCAGAACTCCGATGCGGTGCGCGAAACCGGGCGCCAGATTTTCGAGCGCGAGCTGGCGCGCCATCCGCATGTGCAGCCCAGTCTGGCGGCACTGGCGGAAAAGCTGGGCTACGACCGGCTGGACGAACTGTACGCCGCCATCGGCCATGGCGAAGTGGGGTTGCGCGCGGTGGCCAACGCCATCGAGAGTTTCGCCCCACCGCCGGTGGTGGAGCTGACCGCGGCCGACCTGATCCGCCGCAGCAAGGGCGGCCACGATGCCGGCGGCGTGCTGATCGAAGGGGTGGGCAATCTGATGACCATCCTCGCCAAGTGCTGCAAGCCGGCACCGCCGGACAGTGTGGTGGGTTTTGTCACCCGCGGCCGCGGCATCTCCATTCACCGCAATAACTGCATCACCCTCAAGCGGCTGTCGGCCGACGCGCCGGAGCGGCTGATCGCCGCCGACTGGGGCGAGCAGAAAAGCAGCGTGTTCCCGATCGACCTGGAAGTACATGCCGCCGATCGCCCGGGACTGTTGCGTGATATTTCCGACGTGTTCTCGCGCGAGAAGCTCAACGTTATCGGCGTCAACACGCTGTCGCGCAACCAGAAGGCCAAGCTACGCTTCACGGTGGAGGTGCGCCACGTGCGCGAGATCAGCCGCGTGCTGGCGCACGTGATGGAAGTGCGCGGCGTGCAGGAAGCGCGCCGGGTATAAGTGCGGCAAGGTTGGCCGCAGGCGGCCAACCTTGGCGGGAGAACCGACATGCAGGATGCGGTAAACACGGCGCGGCTGGCGCTGTCGCTGATGGATCTCACCAGCCTGAATGACGACGACAGTGGCAACACGATACGTGCGCTGTGCGCCCAGGCCGACAGCGATGCCGGCACCGTGGCGGCGGTATGCGTCTATCCTTGCTTTGTCGCCGTTGCGCGGCAGGCGCTGGCTGCCGCCGCTACGCCGCAGGTGCGGGTGGCCACGGTGGCCAACTTTCCGCATGGCAATGCCGCGGTCGCCAGCGCGGAGGCGGAAACCCGTGCCGCCATCGCCGCTGGCGCCGACGAAGTGGACGTGGTGTTTCCCTACCGTGCGCTGCTGGCGGGAGATGGCGCGGTTGGTGCCGTGCTGGTGGCGGCCTGCAAGGCGGCCTGTGGCGACAAAATCCTGAAGGTGATCATCGAAAGTGGCGAGTTGGCCGCGGCGGCGCTGATTCGCCAGGCCAGCGACATCGCGCTGGCGGCCGGCGCCGATTTTCTCAAGACATCTACTGGCAAGGTGGCGGTGAATGCCACGCCGCAAGCGGCGCGCATCATGCTGCAGGCGATCCGCGACAGCGGCCGCGATGCCGGTTTCAAGGCCGCCGGCGGGGTGCGCACGCTGGCAGATGCCGCCATCTATCTGCAACTGGCGGCCGAGATCATGGGGGAGGCGTGGCTGACGCCGGCGCATTTCCGCTTCGGTGCCTCCGGCCTGCTGGCAAATCTGCAGGCGGTGATCGCCGGCCAGACGGCGCCGCCCGGCCGCGGCTACTGAACCGCCGCCGCAGGTTGGCCGCATCCCGCAGCGTGGCCTTGCTGCGCGGCGGACAATATCGCTGTGGCGGCATGGCGCCGCCTTGCCATCTGGCGAGCGCAACCGGCGGCGCGCCATGCCGGGGTGTCGGCGCAACGGTTGCCGGCTGGCCGCGCATGGCAATCGGCCATGCCAGTTGAAGTGTGGCGGCCGGGCCATCATCATCAGTGCATGGCCGCCAGCGCGGCCGTGACGAGGAGACATGCATGGACACGCGACGCGTCATCATGCTGGTGCTGGACTCGCTCGGCATCGGCGCCAGTGCCGATGCCGCCAAGTTTGGCGATGTTGGCAGCAACACGTTGGGCCGCATCGCCCGCGCCGCCGCCAGTGGCGCGGCCAACGTTGGCCGCAACGGGCCGCTGCAGCTGCCCAATCTGTCGGCGCTGGGGCTGGCGCATGCCTGCGAGCTGTCGTCCGGCTACTTTCCCGAGGGCATGCTGCGCACGGCGCCGCTTGCCGCCTACGGCTACGCGCGCGAGCTGTCCAGCGGCAAGGACACGCCGTCCGGGCACTGGGAGATCGCCGGGGTGCCGGTGCTGTTCGACTGGGGGTATTTCCACGAGCGGGACAACAGCTTTCCACCGGAGCTGCTGGCCGCCATCGTGCGTGAGGCTGACTTGCCCGGCTGGCTGGGCAACTGCCATGCCAGCGGTACCGAGATCATCGACCGCCTGGGCATGGAGCACATGGCCAGCGGCAAGCCGATCTTTTATACCTCGGCCGATTCGGTGTTCCAGATCGCCTGCCACGAACAGACCTTCGGCCTGCAGCGCTTGTACCAGCTGTGTGCCATCACCCGTGAGTTGCTGGCGCCGTACAACATCGGCCGCGTGATCGCACGGCCGTTTGTCGGCGACGCGCCGGGCCGCTTCGTGCGTACCGGCAATCGCAAGGATCTGGCCTTACCGCCGCCGGCAGCGACGGTGCTGCAGAAACTGGCGGAGGCTGGCGGCGAGGTGGTGTCCATCGGCAAGATCGCCGACATCTATGCCCATATCGGCATCACGCAAGCGCTAAAGGCCACCGGGCTGGATGAGCTGTGGCAGCAAACGTTGGCTGCCATGGACACTACCCCCGGTCGCAGCATCATTTTTACCAATTTTGTCGATTTCGACTCCAGCTATGGGCATCGTCGCGATATTCCCGGTTATGCCCGTGAACTGGAGGCGTTCGATGCCCGGCTGCCGGCGCTGCTGGGCCGGCTGCGCGACGACGACATTGTGATCCTCACCGCCGACCACGGCTGTGATCCCGGCTGGCCGGGCTCCGACCACACCCGCGAACACATCCCGGTGCTGTGCTACGGCAGGCAGGTGGCAGCGGGCAGCCTGGGCGAGCGCGCCACCTTTGCCGACATCGGCCAGAGCGTGGCCAGCTGGCTGGGACTGCCGGCGCTGGCTTACGGTACTTCATTTCTGTACTGATTGTTTCTGCACTGATTCGATTTTTTGTGCCATGCCAATACACGGAGGGACACGGACGTTTGCATGGCAGGGACTTCCGGCGGCGGGTAGAACACCGTACCTGCGCAGCACGCGCTGCGGCTTTCCGTGTATCGGCGTGCCGTCGGGCAAGACAGGAGACAAGCCATGGCTACACCGCATATCGGTGCCGAGAAGGGCGATTTTGCCGACATCGTACTGATGCCGGGCGATCCGCTGCGCGCCAAACTGATCGCGGAAACCTATCTGCAGGATGCGGTACAGGTGACCAGTGTGCGCAATATGTTCGGCTATACCGGCCACTACCGCGGCCGGCGGCTGTCGGTGATGGCGCACGGCATGGGTATTCCATCGGCCAGCATTTACGCCACCGAGCTGATAAAGGACTACGGCGTGAGCAGCATCATCCGCATCGGCTCCTGCGGCTCGGTGGATGGCACGCGGCTGGGGCTGCGCGAGGTGGTGATCGCCATGGGCGCCTGCACCGATAGCAAGGTCAACCGCATGCGCTTGCTGGATCACGACTTTGCCGCCATTGCCGATTTCACGTTGTTGCGCACGGCGGTGGATACCGCCACGCGGCTGGGCAAGCCGGTACAGGTGGGCAATGTGTTTTCCGCCGACCTGTTCTACGGCGTGCAGCCGCAGTTGCTGGAGGTGCTCAAGAGCATGAACGTCAACGCGGTGGAGATGGAGGTGGCCGGCATTTACGGTGTTGCGGCGCAATACGGCGCACGGGCGCTGGGCATACTCACGGTGTCGGATGTGATCCCGACCGGGGAGGCGATGGATGCGGAAGCACGGCAGAACAGCTTTCGCGACATGATGGAAATCGCGCTGGAAACCGCGCTGCAGCTGTAAAGTGATATTTTTTCAAACGGATGTTGGTTGCGTGTCGGTTGCGGCCAACATTTTTTGATGCAATGCACAAAAAAATCTTGCCAAACCGCCATGGCGTCACCATAATCAAAACACATCAGGGCGTTGCACTAACGGTGTGCGTTTTGGTGTTGTCTCCTCCATCCTCCTTCAACAGGTGGAACTTGGCGCAATCAGTTTGTCTGATTGCGCTCTTTTTTTGCTTTTCCGCCTGCTTGTTGCGCGCCAGGTTTTTCTTTGCCGGACAAGGCTTTGAACTGCCACTTAAGTTTGACAGCGTAAGCTCTCTGTAATAGAATCCGGAACTTTCAAGAATTACGATGGAAGAGTTCCATGAAGACCTTTTCTGCCAAGCCGCATGAGGTAAAGCGCGAGTGGTTCGTGGTCGACGCCGAAGACAAGGTGTTGGGCCGTCTCGCTGCTGAAATCGCTCGTCGTCTGCGCGGCAAGCATAAGCCGGAGTTTACTCCGCACGTTGATACCGGTGATTACATCGTTGTCGTTAACGCCGAAAAACTGCGCGTTACCGGTAACAAGGCACTGGATAAGAAATACTACCGTCACTCCGGTTACCCGGGCGGTATCTACGAACGCAACTTCACCGAACTGCAAAACCAGTTCCCGGAGCGCGTTCTGGAAAAAGCCGTTAAGGGTATGCTGCCGAAAGGTCCGCTGGGCTACGCAATGATCAAGAAGCTCAAGGTCTATGCTGGCACCGAGCACCCGCACGCCGCACAACAGCCGAAAGTGCTGGAAATCTGATTCAGAGGCAACATTTAGATGAACGGTAAATACTACTACGGCACTGGCCGTCGCAAGAGCTCCGTAGCTCGTGTGTTCATGCAAAAGGGCACCGGTCAGATCGTCGTTAACGGCAAGCCGGTTGACCAGTATTTCGCTCGCGAAACCGGTCGCATGGTTATCCGTCAACCGCTGCAGATCACCGAGCACCTGGAGTCGTTTGACATTATGGTCAACGTATCCGGTGGCGGTGAAACCGGTCAGTCTGGTGCTATCCGTCTGGGTATCACCCGCGCGCTGATCGACTTCAGCGCCGAACTGAAGCCGACCCTGTCCACCGCTGGCTTCGTTACTCGCGATGCCCGTGAAGTGGAACGTAAAAAAGTGGGTCTGCGCAAAGCACGTCGTCGCAAGCAATTCTCCAAGCGTTAATCTGCTTGTTGCGAGACCGAAAAAGCCACCGTTCGCGGTGGCTTTTTTCTTTGTTGCAATGCACTGCCGCACTCCTTAACATGTCGCCTTTGCGACATTTTTTTACATCAAGGAGCCTCGCATGATTAAGGTGGGCATCGTCGGCGGCACCGGTTATACCGGTGTCGAGCTGTTGCGTCTGTTGGCTAACCATCCGGGGGCAGAAGTGGTGGCCGTGACCTCGCGCAAGGAAGCCGGCATGAAGGTGGCCGAGATGTTCCCCAGCCTGCGTGGCCGTGTGGACGTTGCGTTTACCACCCCGGATGAAACTGATCTCAAGCAGTGCGACGTGGTGTTCTTCGCCACCCCACATGGGGTGGCCATGGCGCAGGCGCGCGAGCTGCTGCAAGCCGGGGTGAAGGTCATCGACCTGGCTGCCGACTTCCGCCTGAAAGACCCGGAGCTGTTCGCCAAGTGGTACGCGATGGAGCACAGCTGCACCGACCTGCTGGCCGAGGCGGTGTATGGTCTGCCGGAAGTGAACCGTGAGGCGATCAAGGCTGCACGTCTGATCGGCATGGCCGGCTGCTATCCGACCTCGGTGCAGCTGGGTCTGCTGCCGTTGCTGGATGGTGGCAAGCAGTACATCGATACCCAGACGCTGATTGCCGATTGCAAGTCCGGCGTGTCCGGCGCCGGTCGCAAGGCCGAGGTGGGTACGCTGTTTGCCGAGGCTGGCGACAATTTCAAGGCCTATGGTGTGAAGGGCCATCGCCATTCGCCGGAAATCGAGCAGGGCCTGTCCGAGATCCACGGTGCACCGGTAAAGCTGACTTTCGTGCCGCACCTGACGCCGATGATCCGCGGCATTCACTCCACCATTTATGCGCGCATCCAGCCGGCAGGCCGCGATGTCGACTACCAGCAGCTGTTCGAACAGCGCTTTGCCGGTGAGCCGTTCGTGGATGTGTTGCCGGCTGGCAGCTGCCCGGAAACCCGCTCGGTACGTGGTGCCAATACCGCCCGCATCGCCGTGCATCGCCCGAACAATGGCGATCTGCTGATCATCCTGGTGGTGGAGGACAATCTGGTGAAAGGCGCTTCCGGTCAGGCGGTACAGGTGATGAACCTGATGTTCGGCCAGCCGGAAAACGCCGGTCTCGACATCGTGCCGCTGCTGCCCTGAGCTTGAAAACTCGCCAACCGGACCAATATCCGACTAAAATACTAGGATGAAAGGCCGCCGGCGCGGCCTGTCCCGTTGTGAAAGGCTTGAGACATGACTGCTGCAACCGAAACCCTGTCCCCGATCATGTTTACCGACGCTGCATGCGACAAGGTGCGCGACCTGGTAGCAGAAGAGGGCAACCCTGACCTGAAACTGCGCGTGTTCGTGACCGGCGGCGGCTGCTCCGGCTTCCAGTACGGTTTTACCTTCGATGAAATCGCCAACGAAGACGATACCGCGATCGATAAGGGCGGCGTGACCTTCCTGGTCGACCCGATGAGCTACCAGTATCTGGTGGGCGCGGAGATCGACTACCAGGATAGCCTGGAAGGTTCGCAGTTCGTGATTCGCAATCCGAACGCACAAACTACCTGCGGTTGCGGTTCGTCGTTCTCGGTATAATTCGCACCATGCACCACGGAAACCCGGGCCTGCTCCCGGGTTTTTTATTTTGCGGAGACCGGCATGCAGAACAAGATACCGCCCATTGTGTTGCCCAAGTTCGAGCTCAAGCGTGAGTTCGACTTTCGCGATCAGGATTTCGAGCGCATCCGCCAGTTGATTCACAAAGAGGCCGGCATTGCCCTGAATGCCACCAAGAAAGACATGGTGTATGGCCGCCTGGTACGCCGCATCCGCGAGCTGAAGCTGCCGACGTTTGCCGCCTATATCGATTTTCTGCAAAGCCTGGCCGGCAAGCGCGAGTTCGAGCAGTTCGTCAACGCGCTGACTACCAACCTCACCTTCTTCTTCCGCGAGGAGCATCACTTCCAGATGCTGTCCGCACACCTGAAAACCCTCGCCGGCAAGGGCGAGGTGGCGATCTGGTGCGCCGCGGCCTCTTCCGGCGAGGAGCCGTATTCCATCGCGATGAGTGCGCTGGAGGCGTTTCCGCTGGGCAGCAAGCCGCCGATCCACATCATTGCCACCGATCTGGATACCAGCATGCTGGAGGTTGGCCGCAAGGGGGTTTACAGCGAGGACAAAATTGCCAAGCTGCCTGCCGGCTATGCCGGGAAATACTTCGACAAGCTGGCGGATGGCCACTATCAGGCCAAAAGTGTGCTGCGCGACATGATCCAGTTTTCGCGGCTGAATCTGATCGATAGCAGCTGGGGGCTGCGCAAGCAGTTCGATGCCATTTTCTGCCGCAATGTGATGATCTACTTCGACCGCGACACCCAATTCGCGGTGCTGAAGAAGTTTCATCCGCTGATCAAGCCGCACGGCCTGCTGTTTGTCGGCCACTCCGAGAATTTCTACTTTGCCTCGGACTACTTCACGCTAAAAGGCAAAACCGTGTACGAACTGTCCAAGCCCAAGCAATGATGGCTTGGCATGCTGCGGCTGCAGCATTACCATCGTTCTGTCTGACAATAAACGGCCCCGTGTGGGCCGTTGTCTTTGGGGAATGGCGATGAGGGTGGCAGTTCTGGGGGCGGGCATCGTGGGTATCAGTACCGCCTGGTTCTTGCGGCAGGCCGGGCACGAGGTGGTGGTGGTGGACCGTGGCAGCGGGCCGGCGCGCGAAACCAGCTTTGCCAATGGTGGTCAGATATCGGTAAGCCAGTCCGAGCCGTGGGCACATCCGACCACGCCGTGGCAGGTGCTGAAGTGGCTGCCGCGCGACGATGCGCCGCTGCTGTTTCGGCCGCGTTTCGATCCGCAGCAATGGCGCTGGATCGCCGGCTTTCTTGGGCAATGCCGCAGCAGCCGCCATGCGGCCAACCTCAAGGCCATGGTGGCGCTGGGGCGCTATAGTCAGCAGACCTTTGCCCAGCTGCGCCAGGCACTGGCCCCCAGTTACGCGCATCGGCAACAGGGCATTCTGGCATTGCTGTTTGATCGTCAGGGCGTACGCCATGCTGAACATGCCTGCCGCTTGCTGGCGGCCGAGGGGATTCGCCGCGAGTTGATCAGTGTCAGCGAGGCGGTGGCACGCGAGCCGGCGCTGGCCAGCATTGCGCCACGCATGTTGGCCGCAAGCTGGTGCGAAAGCGATGAATCCGGTGATGTGCATCGTTTCAGTAGCCAGCTGGCGGATGCCTGCGTCGCGGCCGGGGTGACGTTTTGCTATCAGACGCGCATCAACGCGCTGGAGCCGGTAGGCGAGCGCATCGCCCGGGTCTCGGTTACCGGGGCGGATGGCGCGTATCGCAGCCTGGATGCCGACGCCTTTGTGCTGGCGCTGGGCAGCCACAGTCCGCTGCTGCTGCAGTCGTTGGGACTGCGTTTGCCGATATACCCGCTGAAAGGCTACTCCGCCACCGTGCCGGTGTGGGATGCGCAGTTGGCGCCGCAGGTCAGCATTACCGATGAGTCGCACAAGCTGGTGTTCTCGCGGCTGGATGACGAGCTGCGCATTGCCGGCACGGCCGAGTTGTCCGGCTATTCCAGTCATCTCAACCCGGTGCGCTGTGCCGCGTTGTTGCGCCGCGCCCGCGAGTTATTCGGCGATGCCTGCGACTGGCAGGCGGCGCGCTTCTGGAGCGGGCTGCGCCCGGCGACGCCGGGTAATGTGCCGCTGATCGGCCGGCTGAAGTTCGACAATTTGTGGCTGAACACCGGCCACGGTACGCTGGGCTGGACCGAAGGCCCGGGCTCGGGGCGGGCGTTGGCCGAATTGATGTCCGGCCAGACGCCGGCGCTGGCTTTTCCGTTTCTGCGCGCTTAAGCACGTAAGGTTGATCATGGACAGGGACGGGCGGCAACTGCGTGTTACCATGCCGCCCTGGTGAAAACGGGGATGACACGATGAAGGAAATGACCCCTTACGAATTGCTGGGCGGGGCCGGCGTGGTGCGCTGGTTGACCGACCGTTTCTACGACATCATGGATAGCGATCCAACGGTGAAACCGTTGCGCGATATGCATCCGGAGGATCTGGCGGGTTCGCGCGAGAAACTGTACATGTTTCTGTCCGGCTGGCTGGGCGGACCGCAGCTGTTCATCGAGAAGTTCGGTCATCCGCGGCTGCGCATGCGGCACATGCCGTTCGCGGTGGATGGCGAGGCGCGCGACATGTGGATGAAGTGCATGACCCAGGCGGTGGGTGAGCTGCTGTGCGAGGATTGGCTGAAAGCCAAGCTGCTGGAGGCTTTTTACAACACGGCCGACTTCATGCGTAACCAGCAGGAATAAGCAGCGCATTTAAATTGTAATCAGCACTTGCATGTAGTTGCAGATGATCCAAGCTGAGATCAGCGACAGTTATTTGTCGATCTGGCAGGACGATCATCATGAAACACGCATTTTGCTGGGCTGCACTGCTCGTTGTCGTCGCGTTGCCCGCGCTGGCTGCCTGCCCGCCAACCGCATTGTTGTGCGCCACGCCGATGTCGACAGCGCCGCAAAGCAGCGATCCGTTACGGTTGAATGAGCAAGAGAGTACGCTATGGCAAGCTGGGGCGTTCCGGCTAGAGCGGGTGGATGCGAGTGATGGCGGACGTTTCGGCTTACGGCCAAGCTGGCAGCTGGATGGGCACACCCGGCTGTCTTTCAAGGTCACCAAGAGCAAGGCCGAGCTGCGCTTGAGGGTGACCTGGTAGCGCCGCTTCCGGCGGCGGCAGGTCAAACAAAACGGCCCGCGCGATGGCGGGCCGTTTTGTTTGTGTCCGGGCGGTTTCAGTGCGGGCGATGGCCACGTTCGATCATCACGCCGACGTGTTTTACATCCGGCAGGATGTTGAGCTTGGTGACTGCCACTTTCACCCACGGTGCGCCAAATTCTTCGCGCACGATGCGGGCGATGTGCTCGGCCAATGCCTCGATCAGCAGGAAGTGTTGCTCTGCCAGCGAGCTGCGTACCCGCTCGACCACTTCGCCGTAGTGAATGGTGTCGCCGATGTCGTCGCTGTGACAGGCTACTTCACTGGGGATGCCGTATTCGATGTCCAGCAGGACGGTTTGGGGCGCGGTGCGCTCCCAGTCGTACACGCCAATCACCGTTTCGGCGCGCACTTCGCGCAAGTAAATGATGTCCATCGTTGCGGGCTTTGGGTTTACTGCCCGATACCGTAAAATGCCAAGCCTTGCATTCTAGTGGATAAGACATGACCACAACAGCATTTGCCTTCATTTTGGGCGCCTACCTGCTCGGTTCCCTGTCGTTTGCGGTGATCGTGTCCAAGGTCATGGGTATGGCCGATCCGCGTACCTATGGCTCGAAGAACCCAGGTGCCACCAATGTGCTGCGCAGCGGCAAGAAGTTGGCCGCCGTGTTGACGCTGTTGGGCGATGGCCTCAAGGGCTGGGTGGCGGTGGCGCTGGTGCAGGCCTTCGGCCCGGCTTACGGCCTGAGTGGGCAGGGCGTGGCGATGGCCGGCCTGGCGGTATTGATCGGCCACATGTGGCCGCTGTTCTTCGGCTTCAAGGGTGGCAAGGGCGTGGCCACCGCGGTGGGGGTGCTGTTCGGCTTCAACCTGTGGCTGGCGCTGGCGGCGGTGGCAACCTGGCTGTTCATGGCCTTCGTGGTGAAGATTTCCTCGTTGTCCGCCATTGTGGCCTGCGTGCTGGTACCAGTTTATGCCTACTTTATTGTCGGACCGCAAAGCGTGTACTTCGGCAGCTGCATCATCATCGCCATTCTGGTGATTCATCGTCATAAATCGAACCTGATCAATCTGCTGACCGGCAACGAAGACAAGATCGGCAAGCCGTCTTCGGGCGACCAGTCCCAGCCCTGAGAACCGCCCCGCGCGCTGCGCGTCCGTTCTGGGCGACGCAGCGTGATCGGGCCGCTGGTTCTCATCATGAGTATTCGCCCCATCCTTTCTTTACGCGACGCATGCCTGCGTCAGCCGGCACTGCCGGTTACCGATGTCCGTACCGTTCAGCCGCTGATCGATGATCTGCTGGATACCCTCTATGCCACGACCAACGCGGTCGGGCTAGCCGCGCCACAGCTGGGTGAGCGGCCGGCGGTGGCGGTGGTGGATGTCAGTGATGCGCGTGATTGCCCGCTGATATTGATCAATCCACAGTTGCTGGATGCCAGTGGTTACGAGGTTAACCGGGAGGGTTGCCTGTCCGTGCCAGGGGTGCGGGCCAAGGTTGGCCGCGCCAATCGCATCCAGCTGCGCCTGCAGACTCGGCATGGCGAGTGGCTGCAGCTGCAGGCGGCGGATTTTCTGGCCGCTGCCATTCAGCACGAGCTGGACCATCTGGCCGGGCGGGTGTTTATCGACCACCTGCCGCGCTGGCGCCAGCGCTGGCTGTATTGGCGTCATCCGGATTGGCTGCGGCAACATTGAAAGCAAAACGGCACCCAGCGGGTGCCGTTGTTGCTGCTGCCATCCGTGTTAGCCGTCGGACAGCACCTTCACGTGCGCGGTAACGCTGCGCGCCAGCGACGACAAGTCATAGCCGCCTTCCAGTGCCGACACGATGCGACCCTCGCTATGCTCGGCGGCCACCTGCATCAGCTGCCGTGTCACCCACTCGTAATCGGCCTCCACCAGGCCCAGCGAGCCCATGTCGTCTTCCCGGTGGGCGTCAAAACCGGCCGAGATGAAGATCATCTGCGGCTTGAATTCGTGCAGTCGCGGCAGCCATTGGTATTCCACCGCCTCGCGGAATTCACGGCCGCTGCTGCCGGCCTTCAGCGGCACGTTCAGCATATTGCTGCCCAGCGGCACGTCGCCGCAGTAGGGGTAGAACGGGTGCTGGAAGGTGGACACCATCAGCACGCGCGGATCATCGCGGAAAATTTCTTCGGTGCCATTGCCGTGGTGCACGTCGAAATCGATCACCGCCACGCGTTCCAGGCGATATTGCGACAGCGCATGCGCCACGCCCACGGCGATATTGTTGAAGAAGCAGAAGCCCATCGCCTTGGCGCTTTCGGCGTGGTGGCCGGGCGGGCGGATGGCGCAGAAGGCATTGGGGGCCTCGCGGTTCATCACCATGTCCACCGCCTTTACCACGGCGCCGGCGGCATGCAGGGCGGCCGGCAGGGTGCCGGTGTTCATCGCGGTGTCCGGATCGACACGAAAGGTGCCAACCGACGGGGCGCAGGATTCGATGTATTCCACATAGTGGGGCGGGTGCACGCGCGCCAGTTGCTGCTCGCTTACCAGCGGGGCGTCGACTTCGTGCAGGCTGTCATAGATCTGCGAAGCCTTAAGCTGGTCGCGGATGGCGATCAGGCGTTCCGGGCATTCCGGATGGCCAACCCCCATATTGTGTTGCAGACAGCTGGAATGCGAAATGAAGGCGGTTAGGCCACTGCCAGGGAGATGGGATTTCAACCAGGTCAACACGAGCGTTTCCTTGTCTCCGGCGGCGGGCCTGTCACGGGCTTGCAGATGGACACGGGGTGCGCTGCCGGCTCTATTGCTTTGCAGGGACAATTCGGGAAATATGATTTTTTAATAGATACTGCGCGTAAGCGAGGGCAAATGCAATCCGTCACTTTTGCGAATCGTCAACTGAATGCGTTGATTCTGGGCAAGCCGCAGGCCACCCGGCTGGCGCTGGCCTGCCTGCTGGCCGGTGGCCACTTGTTGATCGAAGACGTGCCCGGTGTCGGCAAGACCACCCTGGCGCATAGTCTGGCGGCGGTACTGGGGCTGAGCTACCGCCGTGTGCAGTTCACCAGCGACCTGTTGCCGGCTGATGTGCTGGGCAGCAGTGTGTTCCTGCCGGCTGACGGGCGCTTCGAGTTTCGCCCCGGGCCGGTGTTCTCGCAGCTGCTGCTCGCCGACGAGATCAACCGTGCCTCGCCCAAGGTGCAATCGGCGTTGCTGGAGGCGATGGAAGAGCAGCAGGTGTCGGTGGACGGCACCACCCATGCGTTGCCGTCGCCGTTCTTTGTGATCGCCACCCAGAACCCGTTCGGGCAGCAGGGCACTTTCCCGTTGCCGGAGTCCCAGCTTGACCGCTTTCTGATGCGCATTTCTCTGGGCTACCCGCCGGCCGAGGCCGAACTCAAACTTCTGCAGGATGGTGATCGGCGCCAGCTGTTGCCCAAGCTGCAGCCGGCGCTGGCCGCGGACGAGCTGCGCCGTCTGCAGCAGCAGGTGGCGGCGCTGCATGTCTCACCGGCTTTGGCCGGCTATGTGCTGGCCCTGCTGCAAGCGACGCGCCAGAACGAGCAGTTCGTGCATGGTCTCAGCCCGCGTGCCGGCTTGGGGCTGTTGGCCGCGGCCAAGGCCTGGGCGATGCTGGAAGGGCGCGATCACGTGCTGCCGGAAGACATCAAGGCGGTATTCGTCGCGGTGGTGGCGCACCGGCTGACGCCGCGCCTGCCCGGCAGCAACAGTGCAGTACTTGCCATACGGCTGTTGGACCATGTCGCAGTGGCGTAAGGCGCTGGAGCAATGGATGGCCCGGCGTGCGCCGCGCGCGCCGTCGGTCACCCTCAGCCAGAATCGCATCTACCTGCTGCCCACCCGTTTCGGCCTGTTGCTGTTCGGCGTGGCGGTGCTGGTGTGGATCGGGGCGCTCAATTACGCCGTCAGCCTGGCCTATGTGCTGTCGTTCTGGATCATCGCCTTGCTGTTGCTGTCGGTATTCACGGCTTACCGCCAGCTGGCCGGCCTGGCGCTGCGTGCCGAAGCGGGCGGCCCGGTGTTTGCCGGCGACAGTGCCGATTTCGTGGTGCACCTTGCCTGGCCGCAGGAGCCGGGACGGCTGCGCCTGCGCTGGCAGGATGGCGGTGAGCGCGAGCGCTGGCAAGACGATGGCCGGGTGCTGCTGGCATTGGCCGCGCCGCGCCGCGGCCAACTGGCGATGCCGCCGTTGCGGGTGTGGTCGGATGCGCCGCTGGGCTTGATCCGCGCCTTTGCACCGGTAAGGTTGGCCGCCAGCGTGTGGGTCTATCCGCAACCATTACCGGATGCGCGCGCGCCGACGCCTGGGGGGGGCGAGGATGACAGCCTGCTGCAGCGCCGCGATGGCGACGAATTTGCTGGCCTGACTGCCTGGCAGCCGGCGCAGGGCATGCGGCGCATTGCCTGGCGGGTGTTCGCCCGTAGCCAGACGTTGGCCGCACGCGAGTTTGCCTCCTTGCTGCCGCAAGGGCGGCAGTTGCTGCTGGACTGGTCCGATTACCCGCCGACGATGGCGGCGGAAGAGCGGCTGTCCCGCTTGTGCTGGCGTTTGCTGCAGGCGCAGCAGGGCGGGGCGACGGTGTTGCTGAACCTGCCGCAGCAGCAGCTGTTGTTGCCGGACGGTGACGTCACCCCCGGCCTGCTGGCGCTGGCGCAGTTTGGAGTCCGTGATGCCAGTTAACTCGCTGCGATTGCCGGCTTTCGCGGTACTGACGGCGCTGGCATTGACGGCCTTGCCGCTGTTTTTCTACCTGCCCGGCTGGGTGCCGCTGCTGTTTGCCCTGCTGCTGGCCTGGCGCGGAGCGCTGGTGTGGCAGCAGCGCCAGTTGCCATCCCGCCTGTGGCTGTTGCTGGGGCTGGTGCTGCCGGTAGTGGCGCTGTGGCTGACCCTGCGCACGCTGGTCGGCCGCGAGGGCGGGGTCGCCTTCTTGTTGCTGCTGGTGGCGGGCAAGGCGCTGGAAACGCGCGATTTGCGCGACTGGCGGGTGCTGTTGGCCGCCGGCTTCTTTCTGGCATCGACGCCACTGCTGTTTGAGCAGGGGCCGCTGGCGGCGGTGTGGCTGGTGCTCAGCCTGTTTGCGCTGACCTGGGCGATGGTGCTGCTGGCCGGCGAAGATGCCCGTGTCAGCCCGCGTCTGGCGGCGCGGATGCTGCTGCTGTCCTTCCCGGTGATGCTGGTGTTGTTTGTGGTCATGCCGCGCCTGCCCGGCCCGTTGTGGAGCATGCCCACCGAAGACAAGCGTGCCACTACCGGGCTGGCTGACAGCATGAGCCCCGGCAGCGTTGGCCGCATGATTCCCTCCCGTGAGCCGGCATTCACCGCGCAATTCTTTGGCCGCCAGCCGCTGGCGGCGCAGTTGTACTGGCGGGTGATGGTGTTCGATCAATTCGATGGGGTGAGCTGGAGCGCAGGATTCCTGCCGTATTCGGCGGCTAGCCTACTGCCGACCAACCGTCCGCTGTTGCGCTATGACGTGGTGGCCGAACCGTACCGCGGACTGTTGCCGCAGCTGGAGCAGGCCAGTGAGGTTGGCGAAGGGGTACGGCTGGTGTCGCAGCAGCGCCTGCGTCGCAATGACAGTACCAACAATAGCCGCCTGCGTTACCGGCTTAGCAGTCTGGCCAGCGATTATTATCTGGAGGAGATGTCGCCGCGGGTGCAGCAGATGTATCTGCGGCTGCCGGCTGGCAACCCGCGGACGCTGTCTGCGGCGCAAAGCTTGGCTGCTGGCTTTCCCTTGTCGGAAGCGCGCCTGGCGGCACTGAAACAATGGCTGCAGGCGCAGGGGCTGCGTTATACCCTGAACCCGCCGCAGTTGCAGGGCGATGTGGTGGATGGCTTCCTGTTTGGCAGCCGCCAGGGCTTTTGCGAGCATTTCGCTTCCGCCTTTACCGTACTGGCGCGGGCAGCCGGTATCCCGGCACGGGTGGTAGTGGGGTTTCAGGGCGGCGAGTTCAATCCGGGTGGCGCGTTCTGGCTCGTGCGATCTTCCGATGCCCATGCCTGGAGTGAAGTCTGGTTGGCTGGCCGCTGGCAACGGGTGGATCCCACCGCACTGGTGGCGCCGCAGCGTAGTGCCGATGGCATCGAGCAGGCCTTGCCGGCCGCTGCGCCAGCCATGCCCTTGCTGGGTGGTCGCCCGCCGGCCTGGCTGCGCTGGACAACGCAACAATGGCAAGCGGCCAACTTTGGCTGGCAGCGCTGGGTGGTGGGCTATGACGCAGAACGGCAGCGCTCGCTGTTTCAGCGCCTGGGGCTGGATGGTGTCTCGGCGAGCTCGGTTGTACTGCTGCTGGGCAGCGGTATGCTGCTGGTGATGTTGCCGCTGGTGTGGTGGCTGCTGCGGCACCGGCGTCGTGCTTTGCCTGCAACGCAGGCGGCCTGGCAACAGCTGCTGCAGCGCTTGCGCCGCGCCGGTGTGCCGGTGCGCGAGAGTGATACCGCCAGCCAGCTGCTGGAGAAGGCGCAAGGGTTGGCCGCAGCGGATTACCAGCAGCTGGCTGCGCTACTGCAGTTGTGGCAGCGCTGGCAGTATGCACCGCAGCCCCTGGCCGGGGCCGCACAGCAATGGCGGCAGCAACTCCGCCGTTTTCACCCGCGGCGGCAGGACTGAAAACAACACCGCCGCTAGCAGGCTAGCGGCGGTGGGGGCTGGGCGGTGGCGGATGACGCTAGATCAGGAAGTCCTTGGTGACGCCGCGGCGCCGCAGGATGCGGCGCAGGTGTTCCAGCCCTTCGATCTGGATCTGGCGTACCCGCTCGCGGGTCAGGCTCAGCGCCGAGGCCAGCTCTTCCAGCGTGCAGACTTCGTGGCCGTTCAGCCCGTAGCGGCGTTCGATCACCATGCGTTGCTTGTCGGTGAGCTGGGCCAGCCACTCGTGCACAAAGTGCTCGATCTGCGCATTGTGTAGTTGGATGTCCGGTTCTTCATGCTGCTCGTCCGGGATGGATTCACCAATCGACAGCATCGGATCGATGTCTAGCGGTGCATCCAGCGAGGCCATGCGTTCGTTCAGGTTCAGCACCTTGCGCACTTCTTCCACCGTCTTGCCGGTCAGGTGCGCGATGTCCTCTATCGTTGGCTCGCGCCCCATCTGGCTTTCCAGGTGGCGCGAGGCGCGCAGGTAGACGTTGAGCTCTTTGATGACATGCACCGGCAGGCGGATGGTGCGCGACTGGTTCATGATCGCGCGCTCGATGCTCTGGCGAATCCACCAGGTGGCATAGGTGGAGAAGCGGAAGCCGCGTTCCGGATCAAACTTTTCCAGCGCGTGCATCAGGCCGATATTGCCTTCCTCGATCAGGTCGAGCAGGGCTAGGCCGCGGTTGATGTAGTGTTTGGCGATGTTCACAACCAGCCGCAGGTTGTGCTCGATCATCTTCTGCCGTGCGGTGAAGTCGCCCTGCACCACTCGACGAGCCAGTGCGACCTCCTCGGTCGGCGTCAGCAGCGCGTTGCTGCCGATATCGTTGAGGTAGATCTGGGTAACATCGGCGATCTCCTCGTATTCCTTGGCCGCAGCAGTTTCCTCGGCTTCTTCCGCTTCGGTACGCAGGCCGGTTTCCGCTTCGGCCTCTTCGTCCAGTACTTCTTCCAGCAGGTCCAGTTCGTCGCTCATGATATTCCCCCGCTTGTGTTAGGACTCAAGACGGGGGTGAGCCGTCATGAGTGCTGTTCCAGGTACTTGCTTGGGTCTACAGGCTTGCCGAGTTGGCGGATCTCGAAGTGCAGTTTGGTCTGATCCGTGTCGGTATTACCCATCTCGGCGATCTTCTGCCCTTTTTTGACCGTCTGGCCTTCCTTCACCAGCAGCTGACTGTTGTGGGCATAGGCGGACAGGAATGTTTTGTCGTGGCGCAGGATGATGAGCTTGCCGTAGCCACGCAGACCGTTACCGCTGTACACCACCTTGCCATCGGCCGCTGCCACTACGGGTTGCCCCGCCTTGCCGCCGATGTCCAGCCCTTTGTTCTGATCAGAGAAGCCCCTGATCACGCTACCTTGTGTCGGCCAACCCCAGACCGGGCCTGCCGCCTTGGCCTTGTCATCCGCACCGTTGTTGCCCGGTGCTGCTGACGGCGCGGAGGCGTCTGCCTTCGCGGTTGCCGCGGCAGACGCCGGCGTGGTGGCCGGTGTCGGGTTTATCGCTTTGCCATTACCTTCGCTCTGGGCCGTGAGACTCTTGCTGGCCTCTTCTGAGTAGGGCAGTTTCAAGGCCTTTGGATAGCGCTTGATTTCTGCCCCGTTTGCCGCTGCACTGGAGGGTGCTTTGGCATCAACCGGCGCTTGCCCGTTGGCCGGTTTAGTGTCGACTGGCTTGCTTGCCACCGGGGCAACGGCAGTCGCTGCGCTGCTGCTACCTGGTGGTGTCAGGCGTAATACCTGGCCAACCTTGATGTTGAAGCCGTCCAAGTTGTTCCACTCGGCCAGATCCTGGTAACGCAGGCCATTGTTGACGGCGATGCGGTACACGGTTTCGCCTGGCTGGACCGTGTGGGTTGTTTTCCCAGTTGCCACCGCTCTGGGTTGCGGGCTGCCACCAATGGCAATCGCTTGCGTTGTCGCCTTGCCGCTGTTGTTGGCGACGGCTGCCGGCTGGCTGCTACTGGCAGTGCCCAGCACAGAAGGTTGGCCGCGGACAATCTGGGCCGGCGTATCCTGCTGCAACTGCGCACATGCGCTCAGCAACAGGGCAGTAAACAGCGGGCTAAAGCGAATAATCTTTTGAGTTAGCGAAGAGTTTTGCATTGGTTGACAATTTATATGCCAGCATCCCATACAAAGTAAATTGTCTGGCAACGCTGATTGAAAGGGGTGTTGCGTTTTTGCCTTGCATCACTGCTTGCCGGGCAGCAAGGGAACGAACTTGGCTGCTTCCAGCTTGGTTTTGCGGATGCCCTCTGTCGTTTTCTCATACAGCCACAGATGCTGTTCTTGCTGGTCGCCCACCGGCAGGATCAGCCGGCCCCCCTCCGCCAACTGCTCCAGCAGCGGTGTCGGTACCTGGCGTGCCGCCGCGGTGATGATAATGCCGTCGAAGGGGGCGATATCGGGCAGGCCCAGATGACCGTCGCCATGCACCAGCCGGGCGTGTACCAGCTTGGCATTGCGCAGATTCTGTCTAGCTTTGTCCAGAATGCCGGCCAGACGTTCAATCGAGAACACCTGGGCACCGGTTTTCAGCAGCACCGCCGTCTGGTAGCCGCAGCCGGTGCCGATCTCCAGAATCTTGCCGGGCATGGCCCGGCCTTCCAGCAGTTTTTCGGTCATGCGTGCCACGGTCAGTGGCTGCGAGATGGTCTGTCCCTGGCCGATAGGCAGCGATACGTCATCGTAGGCGCGGGTTGCCAGCGCCTGATCGATGAACAGATGGCGTGGCACCTCGAACATGGCGGCCAGCACGCGCTCGTCGGCAATGCCCTGCTGGCGCAGGCGCTCCACCATGCGCATGCGGGTGCGCTCCGACAGCATGCCGTAGTTATTGCCTGCAGCGACTAGGGATTGAGCCATGTCTTGATTACACCCAGTTGGTCACGGGCTGTCAGGTCGATCATCAGCGGGGTGATGGAAACCTGTTTGTGGCGGATGGCGCTGAAGTCGGTGCCATCGCCGGCGTCCTGTTCCGGCCCGACCGGCCCCACCCAGTACACGGTATCGCCGCGCGGGTTTTGTGCGCGGATCACCGGCTCTGCCATGTGGCGGCGGCCAAGGCGGGTGACCGCATAGCCGCCCAGCGCGTCCAGCGGGAGGTCGGGCACGTTGACATTCAGCAGCATGGGGCTGGCAAACGGTGTGGCGATGAAGCGTTGTACCAGATCGCTGGCGACCTGGGCGGCGGTGTCGAAATGGTTGTTCTTGCCGGCCAGTGAGACGGCAATCGCCGGTATGCCCAGCAGGAAGCCTTCGGTGGCGGCGGCCACGGTGCCGGAGTACAGCGTGTCTTCCCCCATATTGGGGCCGTGGTTGATGCCGGACACGACCAGATCCGGGCGTTGTTCCAGAAAGCCGGTAACGGCTACGTGCACGCAGTCGGTAGGCGTGCCGTTGACATAGTAGAAACCGTTGGCGGCCTTTTTTACCGACAGCGGCCGATCCAGCGTCAGCGAGTTGCTGGCCCCACTGCGATCTCGTTCGGGAGCGACAACCACCACGTCGGCCAACTTGCTCAGGCTGGCAGCCAGTGCGGCCAGGCCGGGGGCAAAATAGCCATCATCATTGCTGATCAGAATTCTCATGTCGCTCTTCCATTCAGATGGACTGATTGTATCCATCTCCGGGCGTGGCGGGAACCTCGCGCCGAAAGTGAAACAGCCCGCCGATGGGCGGGCTGTGGCAGTGATGGATCAGCGATAGTAGCGCTGGCTGAATTCCAGCATCCGCTCGATCGGCAGGCGGGCGGCATCCATCTCCGCGTCGCTGAGGTAGTCGATACGGGTACCGATGCCTTGCTGGGCCCGTTTGACCGCCTCGATGGTGTTCATCTTCATGTACGGACAGGAGTTGCACTGGCAACCGGCATAGATCGGCGCCTGGCGGATGTCCAGGTCCGGGCGTGCCAGGCGCATGTTGTAAAGGATGCCATCTTCGGTAGCGACAAAAATCACGTCGGTCGCCGCGCCGGCGAAGGCTTTCACCCAGTTGAGCATGCCGGAGGTGGAGCCGACATATTCGGCGCGTTTCAGTACCGGCAGTGGGCTTTCCGGGTGGGCGATCAGGTGGGCCGGGGTGGCTGAGGCGCTCAGTGCCTCGTCCAGTGCCGCCTCGTTGAACTTGTCGTGTACCTCGCACACCGCCGACCACAGTGGCATGTTGTAGCCGTACTGGTAGTTCAGGTAGGCGCCCATATTGCGATCCGGCGAGAAGATCACCTGTTTGCCCTGTTCGTACAGGTGGGCAATGATGTCGTCCACGTTGCGGCTGGTAACGATCCAGTCGGAGATGGCCTTGTGCGCGGCAGAGGAATTGATATAAGACACATGCACATGCTCGGGGTAGCTCTCGCGCCACTGTTGCAGTGCCGCGACATCGGTCTGCGTTACCAGCGAACAGGTGGAACCGGCATCCGGCAGGATCACTTCTGCCTGCGGGTTCAGGATCTTGGCGGTTTCCGCCATGAAACGCACGCCGGCAAAGACGATGATGTCGGCGTTGGATTCACGGGCGAACAGGGAAAGCTCCAGGCTGTCGCCGACCTTGTCGGCCATTTGCTGGATTTCCGGCTGGGTGTAGTAGTGGGCGAGGGTGACGACGCGTTTGCTCATGTGCTGCTCCCGGGAGGGATGGCCTCTGCTGAATCGGGGTTATCATTTGATGCGGCGCAACATAAGTTGCCCGCCGAATCGGGAAGATTAGCAATAATAGCCCGTCGGCGCTACTGGCCGACCGCGCTTGATGCCGCCGGCAAGTTGCGGCCAACCTTGGCAACTCATTGCCATGAAAGCATTTTGTGTCGGGCAGCATCTTTGCATGGCTGCCTGTGTTAACTGGGACACCTCATCATGAAACCGCACTACCTGACTCCACTGTTTTCGCCGCGCAATGTTGCCGTGGTCGGCGCCAGTGACACACCCGGCTCGGTGGGCCAGGCAGTGTTTGCCAACCTGTTGGCCGGCAACTTCCAGGGCAAGCTGTACCCGGTGAACCTGAACCACAAGGTGGTGGGCGGCATTCCGGCGCAGCCGTCGGTGAAGCTGATCGAGGGGCCGGTGGACATGGCGGTGGTGACCACCGCGCTGCGCAGCCTGCCCGGCATCGTCAAGGACTGTGGCAAGAAGGGAGTGAAGGGCATCCTGCTGGCCAAGGATTTTGCCGACTCGGAAGAGCAGGAGCGTGCGGCGCTGGCCGAGGCGCTGTCCATCGCCAAGCACTACGGTATCCGCATCCTCGGCCCCAACGTGCTGGGACTGATGCGACCGGTGGCCGGCTTCAATGCCAGTAACTACAACAGCCGGGTGCGCGCCGGCAATCTGGCGCTGGTGTCGCAGTCATCGGCGCTGTGTACCGCAATGCTGGATTGGGCCGACAGCAAGGGCATCGGCTTTTCCAGCGTGGTGTCGGTGGGCGAGGCGCTGGACGTGGAGTTCGGCGAAATCCTGGATTACCTGGTCGCCGACAATTTCACCCAGGGCATTCTGCTGCATGTGCATCACGTGCATGACGCGCGCCGCTTCATGAGCGCGCTGCGTGCCGCGGCGCGTACCAAGCCGGTGGTGGTGGTGAAGTCCGGTCGTTATGAAGACGACGTTACCGGCCTGACGCACTCGTCCAATCTGGTGGAAAGCGGCGACGTGTTCGATGCCGCGCTGTCGCGCGCCGGTGTGCTGCGGGTGTCCACCATCGCGCAGCTGTTCACTGCCGCCAAGGTGCTGGCGGCCAACTATCGGGTGCAGGGACGGCGGCTGGCCATCGTCACCAACGGCATCGGCCCGGGCGTGCTGGCGGCGGACAGTGCCTATATGTATGGCGTGGAGCTGGCCAAGTTGTCCGACGCCTCCATGGCGCTGCTGAACGATGCCTTGCCGGCCAACTGGTCGCACGGCAACCCGGTGGACATCATCGGCGATGCCAGTCCGGTGCGTTTCCGTACTGCGGTGAAAGTTTGTCTGGATGACCCCAATGTCGACGGCGTGCTGGTGATTTTCACGCCGCAGGCCGGTACCGATCACCTGACCACCGCTCAGCTGATGGTGGGGTTGCAGCGCGAGTCCAGCAAACCGATGTTCCTGTCCTGGCTGGGTGATGCCAAGGTGTCGGAAAGCCGCGAGCTGTTTTCCAAGGCCAAGTGCGCGCATTTTCGCGCGCCGGAATTTGCCATCGAGGTGTTCCGCAACCTGTCGTCCTACCATCATAACCAGCAGATGCTGCTGCAGACACCGGCGCCGCTGGAAGGCGCGCAGGTGGTGCCGGATATCTCCCATGCCCGTGCCGTGATCGCCACGGCCAAGCAACAGGGACGGGCGGTGCTGTCAGAGCGGGAAAGCAAGGAGGTGCTGGCCGCGTTCCATATCCCGGTGAATCCGGCGCGGCTGGCACGCGACGCGGATGAGGCGGCAAGGTTGGCCGCAGATATCGGCTACCCGGTGGTGCTGAAGATCGACTCGCCGGACATCATCTACAAGTCCGACGTCGGCGGAGTGGAGCTGAATATCGCCAACGAGCCCAGCCTGCGCGAGGCCTACGCTGCGATTCTGGCGCGTGCGCAGGCAGCACGGCCGGATGCGCGTATCGAGGGCATCTCGGTGCAGGCGATGCGCAAGCGCCGCAATGCGCGCGAGCTGATGGTGGGGGTGACCCACGATGCCTCGTTCGGCCCGGTGATTACCTTCGGCGCCGGCGGCATCGCGGTGGAGGTGATGCAGGACCGCGCGCTGAGTCTGCCGCCAGTCAACCAGTACCTGGTCGAGCGCATGATCGACAAAACTCGCATCGGCAAGATTCTTGGCCCGTTCAAGAACATGCCGGCGGTGGACATGGAGGCGCTTAAGAGCGTGCTGCTGCATGTGTCGGAGTTGGTGTGCGAATTGCCGGAAGTGCGCGAGATGGACATCAACCCGGTGATGGCGGACGAGCAAGGGGTATTGGCGCTGGATGCGCGCATCATCATCCAGCCGCTGCCCGCGCGCAGCAAGCCGTATGGCCACATGGCCATCATGCCGTACCCGATGCACATGGTGCATTGCTCGATGCTGAAGGATGGCACGCCGGTGATCATCCGCCCGGTGCGGCCGGAGGATGCGCACATGCAGCAGGAGTTCGTGCGCAACCTGTCGGAAGAAAGCCGCTACAACCGCTACATGTCCAGCATCAAGCAGCTATCGCAGTCGATGCTGGTGCGCTTTACCCAACTGGATTACGACCGCGAGATGGCATTGGCGATGATCCACGAGGCCGAGGGCGCGGAAGAGCAGCTGGCGGTGGCGCGTTATGTCACCGACCCGGACAATGAAAGCTGCGAGTTCGCGCTGGAAGTGGCCGACCACTGGCAGGGCAAGGGTATCGGCGCCATCCTGATGAATGCGCTGTTCGATGCCGCGCGTGAACAGGGGCTGAAAGTGATGGTGGGCGAGGTGCTGGCCGGCAACAAGGGCATGCTCAAACTCATGACCCGCCTGGGTTTTAGCGTGCAGGTGCATCCGGAGGATCGGGCGCTTACCATCGTCACCAAGAACCTGCTGCCGGAGCCGCCTGCGCCGCCGGTCCAATAAGCACTTGCGGCGTAAGGGAAAAATGCCATAGAATCGGGGGCTTTTCTACGAATCCGAATTTTTGAGGATAATCGACAATGGTAGTTATTCGCCTCGCCCGCGGCGGTTCCAAGAACCGTCCGTTCTACAACGTTGTTGTAACCGACTCCCGCAACCGTCGTGACGGCCGCTTCATCGAGCGTCTGGGCTTCTACAATGCCGTAGCCAACGACAAGCAGGAACGTGTTCGCCTGGCCATGGACCGTGTGAACCACTGGATCGGTGTTGGCGCTCAGGTGTCCGACGCTGTTGCCAAGCTGCTGAAAGAGCAGTCCAAAGCTGCCTGATTCTGTAATTAGGCCAGTAAGGAAGCAAGGCGCATGCGTGACGCAGATCTAGTGGTAATGGGGTTCGTCCGCGGCGCCTTTGGTGTTCGTGGCTGGGTGAAAGTCCAGGCAGACACCGAAAATACCGACAGTCTGTTCGACTACCCGCAGTGGTGGTTGAAGCAGAAAAACGGCGAGTGGAAGGCTTTCACTTTCGAAGACGGCGCTATCCAGCCCAAGACGCTGGTGGTGAAGTTCGAGGAAGTGGACGACCGCGATGTGGCGGAAGCCATGCGTGGCATGCAGGTGGCGATTCCGCGTGAACTGCTGCCCAAGCCTCCGGCTGATGAGTATTACTGGATTGATTTGATTGGCCTCGAAGTGGTTAACCGCGAGAACATCGTGTTGGGCAAAGTGACCGACCTGATGGAAACCGGTGCCAACGACGTTCTGGTTGTCCGTGGTGAAACGGATGAGCGGCTGATACCTTTTGTGTCGGATTACATTGTCGATGTTGATCTGGCCGCAAAACGCATCACCGTGGACTGGGGCCTGGATTATTAATGCAGCTTGATGCCATTACGCTGTTCCCGGAAATGTTCGACTCGCTGACCCGCTTCGGGGTAACCCGGCGGGCGCTGGAACAGACGATCTGGCAGTTTGGCGCCTGGAATCCGCGCGACTTCACTACCGACAATTACCACACCGTGGACGATCGCCCCTATGGCGGTGGCCCGGGCATGGTGATGATGGTGGCGCCGCTGGAAAAAGCCATTGCTGCGGCGAAAGCCCGGCAGGCGGCGCAGGGTGTCGAACAAAGCCACGTCATTTACCTGTCGCCGCAAGGCAGGCGCCTGACGCATGCCAAGGCGGTGGAACTGGCGCAAAAGCCAGGGCTGATTCTGCTGTGCGGGCGCTACGAAGGTATCGACGAGCGCCTGATCGACAGCGAAGTCGACGAAGAAATTTCGGTTGGGGATTATGTGCTGTCCGGCGGTGAGCTGCCTGCCATGGTGTTGATGGATGCCGTGCTGCGTTTGCTGCCCGGCGTACTCAACGATGCGCAGTCCGCCTATGAAGATTCGTTCGTGAACGATCTGCTGGATTGCCCGCATTACACCCGGCCGGAAGAATATCGTGGTGTGCGGGTACCGGATGTCCTGATGTCCGGTAATCACGCCATGATCGCCAAGTGGCGACTGAAGCAGTCTCTGGGACGCACTTTCGAGCGCCGTCCCGATCTGCTGGCGTCGCGCACATTGACCAAACAGGAATCTCGGCTGCTGGCGGAGTACCAGCAGGAACAAGATTCCAGTAAAAACAAGGAGCATTAACATGGATCTGATCCAGCAACTGGAACAGGAAGAAATCGCCCGTCTGGGTAAAACCATCCCTGAATTTGCACCGGGCGATACCGTTATCGTTCAGGTAAAAGTAAAGGAAGGTAACCGCGAGCGTCTGCAGGCTTACGAAGGCGTGGTAATCGCCAAGCGTAGCCGCGGTCTGAACAGCTCCTTCATCGTGCGCAAGCTGTCTTCCGGCGAAGGCGTTGAGCGTACTTTCCAGACTTTCTCCCCGCTGGTAGCTTCCATCGAAGTGAAGCGCCGTGGTGACGTACGTCGCGCCAAGCTGTACTACCTGCGTGGTCGTACCGGCAAGTCCGCACGTATCAAGGAAAAACTGGTTCGCAAGTAAGCCGTTACGGTTTAACTTGTCGTACCCTGAAAGCGCCGGCAGCTGCCGGCGCTTTTTTCATGTCCAACGTTGGCCGCAGCAGATGACGGTAGCCGCTTCGCTTTATCTCGATACATTCCTCGACACGCTGTGGCTGGCCGACAACCTGTCAGCCAATACCCTGGCCGCCTATCGCCGCGATTTGCAGCGTCTGGAACAGGCACTGCAGCCCTACGGCCATAATCTGGACACTGCCGATACCCCGGCACTGGAGCAGGTGATGCTGCAGCTGATCGATACCGACAAGCCTGCCACCCGCGCCCGGCGGCTGTCCGCAGCTCGCCGTTTTTACCACTATCTGTGCCAGCAGAAGCTGCGTGACGACGATCCTACCGTGCATCTGCAAGCGCCGCGGCTGGGCTTGCGCCTGCCGGGGGCGCTGTCAGAAGGGCATGTCGAGGCACTGCTGGCGGCGCCGGATATCGACACCACGCTGGGGCTGCGCGACCGTGCGCTGATCGAAACCCTGTACGCTACCGGGCTGCGCGTCAGCGAGCTGGTGGGGCTGACCCTGCCGCAGCTGCATCTGGGCGAGGGTTATGTGCGTATCGTCGGCAAGGGCAACAAGGAGCGGCTGGTGCCGCTGGGGGAGGTGGCCGAGGACTGGCTGCGCCAGTATCTGGCCGACAGTCGCCCGCTGATCATGGGCGCTGCGCGCAGCGAGGATTTGTTTGTCAGCAACCGTAAGCAGGCGATGACCCGGCAGATGGCCTGGCACCTGATCGTCAAGTATGGTCGCCAGGCCGGCATACCGCCGCTGTCGCCGCATACCCTGCGCCATGCCTTCGCCACCCACCTGGTGAACCACGGCGCCGACCTGCGCGTGGTGCAGCTGCTGCTGGGCCATGCCAGTCTGTCCACCACGCAAATCTATACCCATGTGGCGCGCGAACGGCTGAAGGCGCTGCATGCGATGCATCATCCGCGCGGCTGACACCGGCGCATCGTAGCGGCCTGACAGCGGGTACTCAACGCAGTCGCGGGTCGGCTGGCGCCAACGTTGGCCGCAATAAAAAACGCCCCGCAATGCGGGGCGTTGGTTTGGTGGCGGCGGCCGTTTACACAGTTGCTTCGGCCAGCTCGCCAAAGCTCAGCGCCACCTTGCCTTCGTCGTCCAGATCGACCGTCACCTCGCCGCCATGCGCCAGCTTGCCGAACAGCAGCTCGTCGGCCAGCGCCTTGCGGATGGTGTCCTGGATCAGGCGTGCCATAGGGCGGGCGCCCATCAGCGGGTCGAAACCGTTCTTCGCCAGGTGCTTGCGCAGTGCTTCGCTGAAGTGGATATCCACCTTCTTGTCCGACAGCTGATGTTCCAGCTGCATCAGGAACTTGTCCACTACCTGCAGGATGATGGTTTCGTCCAGCATGCGGAACGGGATGATGGCATCCAGCCGGTTGCGGAACTCCGGGCTGAACAGACGCTTAATGTCTGCCATCTCGTCGCCGGTCTGCTTGCTGCCGGTAAAGCCGATCGAGGCCTTGGACAGCGACTCGGCGCCCGCGTTGGTGGTCATGATGATCACCACGTTGCGGAAGTCCGCCTTGCGGCCATTGTTGTCGGTCAGCGTGCCATGGTCCATCACCTGCAGCAGCACGTTGAAGATGTCCGGATGCGCTTTTTCGATTTCGTCTAGCAGCAGCACCGCGTACGGATGCTTGTTGATCTGTTCGGTCAACAGGCCGCCCTGCTCGAAACCGACGTAGCCCGGCGGCGCGCCGATCAGCCGCGATACCGCGTGGCGTTCCATGTATTCGGACATGTCAAAGCGGATCAGCTCCACGCCCAGGAAGTAAGCCAGCTGCTTGGCCACTTCGGTCTTGCCCACCCCGGTCGGACCGGAGAACAGGAAGGAACCGATCGGCTTCTGCGGGTTGCCAAGGCCGGAGCGCGACATCTTGATGGCGGCGGCCAAGGCATCGATGGCCTTGTCCTGGCCGAACACTACGTTCTTCAGGTCGCGATCCAGGTTCTTCAGCACATTGCGGTCGTCGCTGGAAATGGTCTTGGCCGGAATGCGCGCGATCTTGGCAATGATGTCCTCGATCTCTCCCTTGTTGATCACCTTCTTCTGCCGCGACTTGGGCAGAATCTTCTGCGCCGCACCGGCCTCGTCGATCACGTCGATGGCCTTGTCCGGCAGATGCCGGTCGTTGATGTAGCGAGCAGATAGTTCTGCCGCGGTCGACAGCGCCGCCAAGGTGTATTTCACACCATGGTGCGCTTCGAAGCGGCTCTTCAGCCCTTTCAGAATCTCGATGGTCTGCTCCACAGACGGCTCCGGCACGTCGATCTTCTGGAAGCGGCGCGACAGCGCGCTGTCTTTTTCGAAGATGCCGCGATACTCGCCATAGGTGGTGGCGCCAATGCAGCGCAGGCTGCCGTTGGACAGTGCCGGCTTCAGCAGGTTGGACGCATCCAGCGTACCGCCGGATGCCGCACCGGCTCCGATCAGGGTGTGAATCTCGTCGATGAACAAGATGGCATGGCTGTCTTCGGCCAATTGCTTGATCACCTGTTTCAGGCGCTGCTCGAAGTCACCGCGATACTTGGTGCCGGCCAGCAATGCGCCCATGTCCAGCGAGTACACGGTGGCGCGGGTCAGCACCTCCGGCACTTCGCCGGCCACGATGCGGCGTGCCAGACCCTCGGCGATGGCGGTCTTGCCTACGCCGGCTTCACCCACCAGCAGCGGGTTGTTCTTGCGACGACGGCACAGGATCTGGATCACACGCTCCACTTCCTGCTCGCGGCCGATCAACGGGTCGATCTTGCCGTCGCGCGCCTGCTGGTTCAGGTTCTGGGTGTAGTTTTCCAGCGCGCCGCCCGGCGAGCCGTTGCCATCCTCGCTTTCGCCCTCGCCACTGTCGTGGTGGTCCTGGCTGCCGGAGCTGGAGGCCGGCTTGGAGCTCTGCTTGGTAATGCCGTGGGAGATGAAGTTCACCACGTCCAGACGCGAGATGCCTTGCTGGTGCAGGTAGTACACGGCGTGCGAATCCTTTTCGCCAAAAATGGCGACCAGGATGTTGGCCCCGGTGACTTCCTTCTTGCCGGAAGACTGTACGTGCAGGATGGCGCGCTGAATCACGCGCTGGAAACCGAGTGTGGGTTGGGTCTCCACGTCGGCATCACCCGGCACGGTGGGGGTGTGTTCGTCGATAAAGTCGGTCAGCTGTTTCTTCAGCTGCTCGAGATTGGCACCGCAGGCACGCAGGACTTCGGCCGCAGACGGATTGTCGGTCATCGCCAAGAGCAGGTGCTCAACGCTGATGAATTCATGCCGCTTGCGCCGTGCATCCATGAACGCCATGTGCAGGCTTACTTCCAGTTCCTGGGCAATCATCAGTTTTCCTCCATGACACACTGCAGCGGATGCTGGTGCGTCTGTGCGTGCTGCAAAACTTGTGCAACTTTGGTGGCAGCAATGTCTTTGGTGTAAACACCACAAAGGCCCCTGCCTTCATTGTGGACCTGCAACATGACGCGGGTGGCTTTTTCCGCATCCATGTGGAAGAAGTGCTGCAAGACTTCCACCACAAAATCCATCGGGGTGAAATCGTCGTTTAACAACAAGACCTTATACAGTGGTGGTGGGTTCGCCCGAACCTTGGTGGCCTCGGTCGAGACATCATCCTTGTACTGCGTAGACATGGGAACCTTCTGCGAATTCGCGCTCAATTCAATTTTGGTTCGGGCAGGGGCTTTTTCAAGGTCTGCCGCTTTCTATTGCATTGTCTTGACGTTGTCACAGGCGAAGCGTAGAAAGGCAGTCGGTGTTCCGCTGCGACGTGTCAGCCGTATGCATTACTGTACCTGCTGCTGCGCGCAAGCTCTCAATAATTTGCAGGCCTCACCAGCCTGCTACCGTCTACTTGAGGTTTAGTGACACATGGCAACTGGTATCGTTAAGTGGTTCAACGACGCTAAAGGTTTTGGTTTCATCACTCCGGATGAGGGTGGTGAAGACCTGTTTGCACATTTCTCCGCAATCAATGTGCAAGGTTTCAAATCGCTGTCCGAAGGCCAGCGCGTAAGCTTCGAAGTGACCCAAGGCCCGAAGGGCAAGCAGGCGTCCAACATCCAGAAGGCCTGATCGCGTTACGCGATTGCGCCGGCAAAAACCCGCATCGTCAGATGCGGGTTTTTTTATGGTCTTGGCGGGTCAGACGGTTTGCAGCCGGCGCGGCGCGGCAGGTAGCAGTTGCCGCTGCAGCGCCAGCATGGTGATGATGCCGACCGCCGTCAGCACCAGCCACGGCAGAGCTGGCGTAGACGTGGCACGGGACAAGTCCAGCAGCCAGCCGCCACCCAGATAGCCGGCGGCGCCGCCCAGCGCCAACCCCAGGCGGCTGGTGCCGGTGTAGCTGGCGCGGGCATCGTTGCTGGCCATGCTGGCCAGCAGTGTTTCACGGGCCGGTTCGGTGATCAGCGAGCCAATATAGAACAGCGCCAGGATCACGAACGCCGGTAGCGGCTGGCGCACCATGCTCATCAACAGCAGGCTGAGGCACATCAGCCCGATGCCGCACAGAATGCGCCCGGCAGGGGTGAAGTGGCGCTCACCCAGCCGCGCCAGCGGGTATAGCAGGCTGAGCGACAGCACCGTCTCCAGCGCGTACATCCAGCCCACCGCCTGATTGCTGCCGGTCAGCTGTTTCAGCACCACCGGCACCAGCAGCATGATCTGCACCCCCAGCGCGTAGTAGCCGCTCAGCGTCAGCACCAGCCGCATGTAGCGGCGATCGGCCAGCACGGTACGCATCGATGCCAGCGGCGAGGTACGGCGTGCGGTGACACGGTAGGCCGGCAGCAGCCACAGGTTGGCCGCAGCGGTCAGCACAAAGATGGCGCAGCCGCCCATGCCCACCCACCAGAAGTCGAAATGCAGCAGCCAGGAGCCGATCATGGCGCCGGCCACCCCGGCGGCACTCTCGATCATCATCAGCAGGGTGTAGAAGCGGCCACGCTCGGCCGGGCGGGTCAGCTTGATCACCAGCGCCGAGCGCGGCGGATCGAACAGCGTGCCGCCCAGACCGGACAGCACGCAGGAAAACACCAGCAACGATGCGTTTTCCGCCTCGGCCATGGCGGCAAAGCCGGCGGCGCGCAGCAGCATGCCGGCCACGATCAGCGGGCGGGCGCCGTAGCGGTCGGCCAGCGAGCCGCCCAGCAGCCCCAGTCCCTGCTGCAGCAACTGACGCACGGCCAGTGCCAGCCCGACGGCGGCGGCAGCCCAGCCCAGCTGGTCGACAAAGTGCAGGCTGATCAGCGGAAACACGATGAAAAAGCCGAACACCACCAGCGCGGTATCCAGAAAAATGAAATAGCGCCCCAGCTGTCGCGCCTGTGCCATGCGTGCCATGATCGCTCCATGCCCTGAATTGGTGCTCTATTGTCATGGCGGGCGAGCTATCATTGAAGCCGTTAACAGCTAATATTTCCTATTGGGTTTTGTTATGGCTATCACCGTGGATGACCTGACGCTGCTGCTGGATATCGTCGCCTGTGGCAGCTTCAGCCAGGCTGCGGCCAGACGTGGCTGGTCGCAGCCGCAGGTCAGCCAGCGCATTGCGGCGCTGGAAGCGGACATCGGCGCCCAGCTGTTCCATCGCCATCGCCGCGGTGCGGTGGCTACCGCCGCCTGCCAGGCATTCTTGCCGTCTGCGCGGGCGGCGCTGGAGTCGCTGGAGCTTGGCCGCAAGGCGGTGCAGGGCGCACCGGCGCTGCCGCGGCTGACACTGGCCTGTCTGCCATCGCTGGCGTCGGTGGTGTTCGGCCCGGTGCTGCTGGCGCTGGCCGAGGCGCCGTTTGAGATCCGCTGCAGTACCGATCACTCGCCGGCCATCATGGAACGGCTGCTGACCGGTGCGGTTCAGGTCGGCTTTGTACTGAAGTGCCCACCGATGGCCGGCATCCAGATGGAGCGCATCTGGCGCTCGCCCATCGTGCCGGTGGTGCACAAGCGCCATCCGCTGGCGCGCGCGGGCGTGTTGACGCTGGCCGAAGTGGCCAACCAGCGGCTGGCGCCACAATTCTGGGGCGATGGCTGCGATGAACTGATGGCGCTGCTGCGCCCGCACCGCACGGTGAGCGGGCCGCTGCATGCCATCCAGCCGGCTAGTGCCGCGCGCGAGCTGGCGATGGAGCATGGCTTCCTCACCTTCATGCCGGAGGTGGCGGTGAAGCGCGACCTGCGCGAGGGGCGACTGGTGAAGTTGCAGCTCGGCGACCTGCCGCTGTGGCAGTGGGAGGTGATGATGGCGTGGCGGGCCGGCAAACGGCCGGATGCGCCGAAGCAGCAGGTGCTGGACACGGTGCGGGCGATGGCGCCGGACTGGGCGTAGCGGTATGCGGCCAACGTTGGCCGCATGGTGTGGCATTCGTGGCGCGGTGTCCTGTCATAAAGCACAAGGCCCACAAGCGCGGGCCTTGTGCGTCACTACGGCATGGTTTACATGCGCGCGATCATCGCATCGCCAAAGGCGGAGCAGCTGATCTCGGTGGCGCCGTCCATCAGGCGCGCGAAGTCGTAGGTCACCTGCTTGTCGGCAATGGCGGCTTCCATCGAGTGGATCACCAGGTCGGCGGCTTCCTTCCAGCCCAGATGGCGCAGCATCATCTCGGCGGACAGGATCAGCGAGCCCGGGTTCACCTTGTCCTGGCCGGCGTACTTCGGCGCGGTGCCATGGGTGGCCTCGAAGCAGGCGTACTGATCGGAGATGTTGGCGCCCGGCGCGATGCCGATGCCGCCCACCTGCGCCGCCAGCGCGTCGGAGATGTAGTCGCCGTTCAGGTTCAGCGTGGCCACCACGTCGTACTCGGCCGGGCGCAGCAGAATCTGCTGCAGGAAGGCATCGGCAATGGCGTCCTTGACGATGATGTCGCGGCCGGTTTTCGGGTTCTTGAACTGGCACCACGGGCCGCCGTCGATCGGCTGAGCGCCGAACTCGTCCTGCGCCAGCTTGTAGGCCACGTCGCGGAACAGGCCCTCGGTGAACTTCATGATGTTGCCCTTGTGCACGATGGTCACCGACTGGCGGTCGTTGTCCACGGCGTACTGGATGGCGGCGCGCACCAGGCGCTGGGTGCCTTCGATCGACACCGGCTTGATGCCGATGCCGGAGCTATCCGGGAAGCGCATCTTCTTCACGCCCATCTCGTCCTGCAGGAACTTGATGATTTTCTTGGCGCCCTCGGACTGTGCCGCCCATTCGATGCCGGCGTAGATGTCCTCGGTGTTCTCGCGGAAGATCACCATGTTCACCAGTTCCGGGTGCTTCAGCGGCGAGGGCACGCCCTGGAAGTACTGCACCGGACGCACGCACTGGTACAGATCCAGTTCCTGGCGCAGCGCCACGTTCAGCGAGCGGATGCCGCCGCCGACCGGGGTGGTCATCGGCCCTTTGATCGATACCGAGTATTCCTTCAGCGCGTCGAAGGTTTCCTTCGGCAGCCATTCGTCCGGACCGTACAGGCGGGTGGATTTCTCGCCGGCATACACTTCCATCCAGTGGATTTGCTTGGCGCCGCCGTAGGCCTTGGCCACCGCGGCGTCGATCACCTTGATCATCACCGGGGTGATGTCGATGCCGATGCCGTCGCCTTCGATGAACGGGATGATCGGGTTGTTCGGGGTTGCTTGGCCCGGAATGATTTTCTGTCCGCCGGCTGGTACCGTGATATGGGATGCGCTCATCAATATCTCTCCTTTGTGGACTCCATCTGTGTTGACCTGTGTCGTGGCAATCCGCGTGGCGGCCCCTTGCCTGTAGCACCCTGCGTACAGGCGGCTGCTGCTTGTTATTGTTAGCTCAAGGTTGGCCGCAGCGGTATCTGTGTTCGATTTCATCGCCACGCCGGCGTATTGTAGCCGAGCATGTGCTTGGTGGAACATGATCGCCGGCAAGCCGCCGCGGGTGGCAAGAAAAAACGCCAGGGCTAGGCCCTGGCGTTGTTGGGTGCTGGCAGGGCGGGAGCCCTGCGCTAGGCGACGGCTTAGGCGCTCACGGCGGCCAGCGCGGCGTTGAAGGTGGCGCTCGGACGCATTACCGCCTGGCACTTCGCGCTATCGGCCAGGTAGTAGCCGCCGATGTCCACCGGCTTGCCCTGCACGGCCTTCAGCTCGGCCACGATCTGCTGCTCGCTCTCGCTCAGCGTCTTGGCCAGCGGGGCGAACTGGGCGGCCAGATCGGCGTTGGCGGTTTGTGCGGCCAACTCCTGTGCCCAGTACATGGCCAGGTAGAACTGGCTGCCACGGTTGTCCAGCTCGCCGGTCTTCGGCGACGGGCCCTTGCTGTTGTCCAGCAGCTTGCCGGTAGCGGCGTCCAGCGTCTGGGCCAGGATCTTGGCCTTGTCGTTGCCGGTCTTCAGGCCGAGGTCTTCCAGCGATACCGCCAGTGCCAGGAACTCGCCCAGCGAATCCCAGCGCAGGTGGTTTTCTTCCACCAGCTGCTGCACGTGCTTCGGTGCCGAGCCGCCGGCACCGGTTTCGTACATGCCGCCGCCGGCCATCAGCGGCACGATGGACAGCATCTTGGCCGAGGTGCCCAGTTCCATGATCGGGAACAGGTCGGTCAGGTAGTCGCGCAGGATGTTGCCGGTCACCGAGATGGTGTCCAGGCCGCGGATCACGCGTTCCAGCGTGTAGCGCATCGCGCGCACCTGCGACATGCACTCGATGTGCAGGCCGGTGGTGTCGTGATCCTTCAGGTAGCGCTTCACCTTTTTGATCAGCTCGTTCTCGTGCGGACGGTACGGGTCCAGCCAGAAGATCGCCGGCATGCCGGAGTTGCGGGCGCGGGTCACCGCCAGTTTCACCCAGTCGCGGATCGGGGCATCCTTGACCTGGCACATGCGCCAGATGTCGCCCTGCTCCACGTTCTGGCTCAGCAGCACTTCGCCGGTGGCCAGATCGACGATGTTGGCGATGCCGTCTTCGGAGATTTCAAAGGTCTTGTCGTGCGAGCCGTACTCTTCGGCTTTTTGCGCCATCAGGCCAACGTTCGGCACCGTGCCCATGGTCTTCGGATCGAAGTTGCCATGCCATTTGCAGAAGTTGATCATTTCCTGGTAGATGCGGGCGAAGGTTGATTCCGGCATTACCGCCTTCACGTCCTTCAGGCGGCCATCGGCGCCCCACATCTTGCCGCCGTTGCGGATCATCGCCGGCATCGAGGCATCGACGATGATGTCGTTCGGCGAATGGAAGTTGGTGATGCCCTTGGCGGAATCCACCATCGCCAGTTCCGGACGGTGTTCGTGGCAGGCATGCAGGTCACGCTTGATCTCGTCCTGCTTGGATTGCGGCAGGGTGGCGATCTTGTCGTACAGGTTGGCCATGCCGTTGTTGACGTTGACGCCCAGTTCGTCGAACAGCGCGCCGTGCTTGGCGAAAGCATCTTTGTAGAAAATCTTCACGCAGTGACCGAACACGATCGGGTGCGACACCTTCATCATGGTGGCCTTCACGTGCAGCGAGAACATCACGCCGGTCTTGTGCGCGTCTTCGATTTCCTTCTCGTAGAACTCGCACAGCGCCTTCTTGCTCATGAACATGCTGTCGATGATCTCGCCTTCCAGTAGCGATACCTTCGGCTTCAGCACGATGGTCTGGCCGCTGTTGGTGACCAGTTCCATCTTCACGTCGCGCGCCTTGTCCAGGGTGATGGACTTTTCGCCGTGGTAGAAGTCACCGTGGTGCATGTGCGATACGTGGGTGCGCGATGCCTGGCTCCACTCGGCCATGCTGTGCGGGTGCTTGCGCGCGTATTCTTTTACCGCTTTCGGTGCGCGGCGGTCGGAGTTGCCTTCACGCAGCACCGGGTTGACGGCGGAGCCCAGGCACTTGCTATAGCGTGCCTTGATGGCTTTTTCTTCGTCGCTGCTCGGGTTTTCCGGGAAGTCCGGCACTGCGTAGCCCTTGGCTTGCAGTTCCTTGATGCAGGCCTGCAGCTGGCCAACGGAGGCACTGATGTTCGGCAGCTTGATGATGTTGGCGTCCGGGTCCTGCGTCAGGCGGCCCAGTTCGGCCAAGGTGTCCGGCACTTTCTGTGCGTCGGTCAGATAATCGGGAAACTCGGCCAGCACGCGCGCCGCGACCGAAATGTCAGCGGTATCGATATTGATGCCAGCGGGGCCGGTAAAGGTACGGATGATCGGCAGGAAGGCGCTGGTTGCCAGCGCGGGCGCTTCGTCGGTGAGGGTGTAGATGATGGTCGGCTGTTCCGAAGGCATTACGCTATCTCCATGATTATCTTGTGACGACATAACGATGGCACGGGGGGCTTGCTGTGCGGGACGACAACCCGTGTCGACGCGGGGAAAGACTTTGGAAAGGCGGGCTCGATGTTCCTTGGGCGGTTGTCGCCCAGCAGAACGGTGATGCCCGGTGACTCTCGGGCGGCTTTTCAGATGCGAATTATACCTCGCCGCCGCCGTTCTGTTCGACGCACATTCGAACTTTGGTGTCGTTTTAGCAGTGGACGCTTGTTCGAATGTGAATTGTGTTGCAGCGGGGCGACGCCAGCGGCGGCTTATTCCGAAGCGCGATAGCTGCTATAGCGCTGCCAGTTTCTAAAACGAATGTTTGAATCGCGTCGTCGCCGATCGCAGGGCATGCCGATGTGACCGCCGCTTGCCAGCCTTGCTATCATCCGGGCAATTGTTCATTGCCGCCGCCACGACATGCCCCAACTCATTCTGCTCAACAAGCCGTATGGCGTTATCTGCCAGTTTTCCGACCATCCGCTGCACCCGACCTTGAAGTCATGCGTGTCGCAGCCCGGTGTTTATCCGGCTGGCCGGCTGGATACCGACAGCGAGGGCCTGTTGCTGCTCACCGGCGACGGCGAGCTGCAGCACCGCATCAGCGACCCGCGCTGGAAACTGCCGAAGACCTACTGGGTGCAGGTGGAAGGACGGCCGGACGAGGACAAGCTGGCGGCGTTGCGCGCCGGGGTCGATCTCGGCGATTTCGTTACCCAGCCGGCCGAGGTGCGGGTGTTGCCGGAGCCGCCGGCGCTGTGGGAGCGCAAGCCGCCGGTGCGCTTTCGCAAGACGGTGCCGGACACCTGGCTGGAGGTCATCGTCAGCGAAGGCAAGAACCGCCAGGTGCGGCGCATGACCGCCAAGGTCGGCCTGCCGACGCTGCGCCTGGTGCGGGTGGCGATCGGCCCGTGGCGGCTGGACGAGCTGCAGCCGGGCATGCTGCGCAGCATCGAGGTGTCGCTTGCCGACCTGCCGCGCACGCGGCATGCTAAACCGGCCGCACCGGCGCCAGCCAGGCAGGACAGGGCGCCGGCGGCCGCGCCAGCGCCGCGCTTCCGCTTCGCCAAGAAAAAGTAATACCGCAGCAGTCATCTCTCTCCGCTCGCCAGCAGGCGCAACCGAGGTGTCACGATGCAGATTCCCGAATACTACAACCCGGTAGCGCGCGAGATTGCGCAGGCGCTGGTGGACGGCTTCAACCGTCACTACCGGCTGTTTCGCGCCACCAGTCAGCAGGCCAAGCAGCTGTTCGAGGCGGCCGAGTGGCAGGGGGTGCAGAAGCTGGTGCGCGACCGCATCCAGTTCTACGACGAGCGCGTGCACGAGACGGTGCAGCGCCTGAAGCACCAGTTCCACGCCGATCTGCTGGACGACGAAATCTGGCAGCAGGCCAAGCTGTACTTCATCGGCCTCTTGACCAACCACAAGCAGCCGGAGCTGGCGGAGACCTTCTTCAACTCGGTGTTCACCCGCATTCTGCACCGCGACTACTTCAACAACGATTTCATCTTCATCCGCCCGGCAATCTCCACCGAGTACATCGAATCCGACCCGCCGTCCTACCGCAGCTACTATCCCAAGCAGCGCGGTCTGCGCCACACGCTGCGCCAGATCGTGGCCGACTTCGGCTGGCGGCGGCCGTTCGCCAACCTGTCGCGCGACCTGGCCTGGGTGATCCGCGCGGTGGACGAATACTTTGTGCAACGTTGGCCGCAGGCCGAGGCCAACCTGCAGATCCAGCTGCTCTCCAGCGCTTTCTACCGCAACAAGACCGCCTATATCTTCGGCAAGGTGGTGAATGGCGGCCAGATCTACCCGTTCGCGCTGCCGGTGCTGCACGACGCCGACGGCCGCCTGTACCTGGACACCGTGCTGCTGGAGCCGTGGCGCATCGGCGTGCTGTTCTCCTTCAGCCGTGCCTACTTCATGGCCGACATGGAGGTGCCGTCCGGCTACGTGCAGTTCCTGCGCTCGATGCTGCCGACCAAGACCAAGGCCGAGCTGTACACCATGCTCGGGCTGCAGAAGCAGGGCAAGAACACCTTCTACCGCGACTTCATGCAGCACCTGCAGCACTCCAACGACCAGTTCACCGTGGCGCCGGGCATCCGCGGCCTGGTGATGCTGGTGTTCACCCTGCCGTCCTACCCCTATGTGTTCAAGCTGATCAAGGACGTGTTCGGCGGTCCGAAGGAAGTGGACCGCGCCACGGTAAAGGCCAAGTACCAGCTGGTGAAGCGCCACGACCGGGTTGGCCGCATGGCCGATACCCTGGAGTTTTCCAACGTGGCCTTTCCCAAGGCGCGCTTTAGCGACGAGCTGCTGGACGAGCTGCGCCGGCTGGCCACCAGCTCGATCGAGGAGGGCGACGACACGCTGGTGATCAAGCACCTGTACATCGAGCGGCGCATGAAGCCCTTGAACCTGTACCTGATGAACAGCGACACGGCGGAAAAGGAACGCGTGGTGCGCGAGTACGGCGACGCGATCCGTGATCTGGCGGCGGCCAACATCTTCCCCGGCGACATGCTGTTCAAGAACTTCGGCGTGACGCGCTACGGGCGGGTGATCTTCTACGACTACGACGAAATCGAGTACATGACCGACTGCCACTTCCGGCGCATTCCGCCGGCGCCGAACCCGGAAATGGAGATGTCCGGCGAGGTGTGGTATCCGGTGGCGCGCGGCGACGTGTTTCCGGAGGAGTTCGGCACCTTCCTGCTGGGGGATCCGCTGGTGCGGCGGGTGTTCCTGCAATACCACCGCGAGCTGCTGGATGCCGGCTTCTGGCAGCACAAGCAGCAGCGCATCCGCGATGGCCATATCGAGGACTTTTACCCTTATCCGGTGGAGATGCGCTTTTGCAATCGCTATCCGCCGCAGGTGCGTGCTCTGGCGGCGGGCTGAGGCGGTGCGCCGCCCGGCCGGCATCTGCCGCGGCGTGCCGCTAGGTCAGCAATGAAAACGGGAGGCAGCGCCTCCCGTTTTTTGCTACTGCATCTGCTCACGCCAGTGTCGGCGGGCAGTGGTGGTCGTCAAAATACGCCACTGGGCCGGCGCTGGTCAGGCCGACATGGAAACAGCTGTACTCCGGAAATACCTCGCCGGCATTTTCTGCCGCGCGTACCACTTCGAACAGAACTTCCACCTCCTTGAAATACTTGGTAATGCGGTGGTTGTCAGTCAGCCATGCCTGAATGGCTTCTCGTTGCGGGTGGTCGCCTTCTACCGCCAGTACGCAGTCAGGGTAGCTGACCAGGCTGATAGCGGGCGGGATGGAGATACCATGGGTATCCAGTTCTTCCCGCACAATGCGGGCAAATTGCGATAACTCCTTGCTGGCTCGTTCACGGATACCCGACAGCGGGAGGGCTTCGCCACCGTTGGCGGCACCAAACAGGCGCGCCAGCGCGGAAACTACGGCGTTACCTTCTGCATGCATAATCTTTTTGTCTCCTTTCCTGTGTGGCCATCGATTTATTTATTGTAGGAAAGTCCTAAAAAATAACCTGCCTTTATTTTGTCATTTTTTGCAGCTGGTACAGCCAGTCCAGCGCCTGGCGCGGTGAAAGATTGTCCACGTCCAGCTCCGCCAGCGCCTCCACCGCCGGATGCGGTTCCGGCTCGTGCTGGATCACCACCGGGCTGGCGAACAGGTCGGGCTGGGCGCGGGCGGCGGATTCGTTTTCCAGCTCGGTAAGATAACGCTTGGCTTCGCGGATCACCTTGGGCGGCACGCCGGCCAGCTGCGCCACCGCCAGCCCGTAGCTCTGGCTGGCCGGGCCGTCTTCCACGTGGTGCAGGAACACGATGCGGTCCTTGTGCTCCACCGCCGACAGGTGCACGTTGGCCACGCTGTTGTACTCGCCGGCCAGGCTGGTCAGCTCGAAATAGTGGGTGGCGAACAGCGTGTAGGCGCGGTTCTTTTCGATCAGCGCGCGGGCGATGGCCCAGGCCAGCGCCAGGCCGTCGAAGGTGGAGGTGCCGCGGCCAACCTCGTCCATCAGCACCAGCGATTTTTCGCTGGCGTTGTTGAGGATGTTGGCGGTTTCGGTCATCTCCACCATGAAGGTGGAGCGGCCGCCGGCCAGGTCGTCGCTGGCGCCGATGCGGGTGAAGATGCGGTCGATCTGACCGATGGTGGCGCGCTCTGCTGGCACGAAGCTGCCGATGTGCGCCAGCAGCGTGATCAGCGCGTTCTGGCGCATATAGGTGGATTTACCGCCCATGTTCGGGCCGGTGATCAGCAGCAGCTTGCGTTCGGCGGCGAGGCGCGTGTCGTTGGCGATGAAGCGCTCCACCTCGGCCTCCACCACCGGATGGCGGCCGGCGATGATGTCCAGCTGCGTGTCCGGCACGAACTCCGGCTCCACGTAGTTGTGGGTTTCTGCGCGCTCGGCAAAGGCGGCCAGCACGTCCAGCCCGGCCACCGCCTGGGCGATCAGCTTCAGCTCGCTGATGTACGGTGCCAGCCGGTCCAGCAGCGCCTCGTACAGCTGCTTTTCCAGCGCCAGCGATTTGTCCTGCGCCGACAGCGCCTTGTCCTCGAAGGCTTTCAGCTCCGGGGTGATGTAGCGCTCGGCGTTCTTCAGCGTCTGGCGGCGGCGGTAGTCGTCCGGCACCTTGTCGGACTGCGCCTTGCTGACCTCGATATAGAAGCCGTGCACCTTGTTGAATTCCACCTTCAGCGTGCTGATGCCGCTGCGCTCTTTCTCGCGCGCTTCCAGCGCCAAGAGGAAATCGCCGCAGTCGGTCTGGATGGCGCGCAGCTCGTCCAGGTCGGCATGGAAGCCGTGGTTGATCACGCCGCCGTCGCGCAGGAAGGTGGATGGCTCCGGCAGGATGGCTTCTGCCAGCATGGTTTCCACCGGCGAGTTGTCCGGCAGCAGTGCCGCCAGCTCGCCCAGCAGTGGCGCCGGCAGGCTTGCGGCCAACGTTTTCACCCCGGCCAGTGCCGCCAGCGAATCGCGCAGCGCCGCCAGGTCGCGCGGGCGCGCCGAGCGCAGTGCCACGCGCGCGGTGATGCGCTCGATGTCGGCCACCTCGCGCAGCTGGCTGTGCACCTCGCCGTGCGCGGCCAGCAGCGCGCGCACCGCCTGCTGGCGGCGGGCCAGCTTGTCGTGCAGGCGGATGGGGTGGTGCAGCCAGTGGCGCAGCAGACGGCTGCCCATGCTGGTGGCGCAGGTGTCCAGCAGCGAGGCCAGCGTAGGGGAGGGCTCGCCGCGGATGGTTTCGGTGAGTTCCAGGTTGCGGCGGGTGGCGGCGTCCATGCGGATCAGCTCGCCGGCGTCTTCCACCGCCAGCTGGGCGATGTGCGCCGGGTTCACCCCCTGCGTCGATTTGACGTATTCCAGCAAGGCACCGGCGGCGCCTACCGCCACCGGCAGGGTGTCGGCGCCGAAGCCGGCCAGGTCGCGGGTGCCGAAGTGGCGGGTCAGCGCCAGCTGCGACGATTCCACGTCGAACTGCCACGGCGGCAGCTTCTTGCGCGGCATGGTGATGGCCTCGAACGCCGCCAGGCCGGTGTCGTCCGGTATCACCAGCTCGGCCGGCTTCAGCCGCTCCAGCTCGCTGTGCAGCTCTTCCACGCCGGTCTGCATGATCCTGAATTCGCCGCTGGCCAGCGACAGCCAGGCCAGGCCCAGCACGCCCTTGTGCATATTGATGGCCAGCACCAGGTTGTCGCGCTTGTCGTCCAGCAGCGCGGCGTCGGTCAGCGTGCCAGGGGTGACGATGCGCACCACCTTGCGCTCCACCGGGCCCTTGGCCAGCGCCGGGTCGCCGATCTGCTCGGCAATGGCCACCGATTCGCCCATCTTCACCAGCCGCGCCAGATAGCCTTCCGCCGCGTGGTAGGGGATGCCGGCCATCTTGATCGGCGCGCCGCCACTGGCGCCGCGCGCGGTGAGGGTGATGTCCAGCAGGCGCGAGGCTTTCTCCGCGTCCTCGTAGAACAGCTCGTAGAAGTCGCCCATGCGGTAGAACAGCAGCTTGTCGGCGTGTTCGCGTTTCAGGGCGAGGTACTGCTGCATCATCGGGGTGTGCTGGGGCGTGCTCATCGGGTGAATCCTGGGCAAAAGGTTGGCCGCAAAAATGCTGGCGCCCCGACTGGCGGGGCGCGGCGCGACATTTTACGGGATGCCAATCGGTACGTCACGGCAGCGAAACACAGCAATCCCTGCCGGCGTGCTTGGCCAGGTACAGCGCCTGGTCGGCGCGGGCCAGCAGGCTGCGGCTGTCCTCGCCCGCCGCCACGCAGACCTGGCCTATGGACACGGTGAGCGCCACCGTGTGCTGCTGGTAGCACAGCGGCTGGCGGCGCAGCGCGGCCAGGAAAGCCTCGGCCAGTTGCTGCGCCTGCTGCGGCGTGCCGGCACACAGCAGGACAGCGAATTCCTCGCCGCCCAGGCGGCCGGCCAGGGTGTCGGCCGGCAGCAGCTGGCGCAGCAGCTGGGCAAAGTGGGTCAGCGCATGGTCGCCGCAGTCGTGACCGTAGTGGTCGTTGATGGCCTTGAAGTGGTCCAGGTCCAGCATCCACAGGATGCTGCCCTGCTGCGGGCCGGCCAGCTGCGTCTCCAGCCGTTGCAGGAAATGGCGGCGGTTGGCCAGTCCGGTCAGCATGTCGGTGCAGGCCTGCTCGCGCAGCAGCCGCTCCAGCGCCTTGCGCTCACCGATGTCGCGGGCCGAGCCCAGGACAACCGGCTTGCCGTCCAGCATCAGGCGGCGGGCGCAGACTTCGATTTCGAGCAGGTGGCCGTCGCGGTGAAGGTTGACGCTGTCAAAGGTTTCGCCGCCTTCCAAGGTGCTGGCCAGGCGCTGGCAGATCAGCTCGGGGCTGCTGTTGGGCACGACCTGCCACAAATACATGGCCAGCAGTTCTTCCTGGCTGTAGCCCAGCATCTGGCACAGGCAGTCGCTGACTTCCAGAAAGCGGCCGTCCATGTCGATGATGGAAAACGCATCGGCCGAGTTCTGCAACACGGCCTGATACCAGCTGGTGCGGCTATCCAGCGAACGGCGGATTTCGCTGTTTTCCATGATCACCGCCAACAACCGGGCGCAGTCTTCCAGAATGGTGATGGCCTGCGGTGTGGGGGTGGCCGGTTGGCGCTGGTAGACGGCAAAAGTGCCATGCACCTTGCCCTTGCTGTCGATGATGGGTTCGGACCAGCAGCTGCCCAAGCCGAAGCGGGTGGCGATGTCGCGGTATGGCTGCCAGTTGGGGTGCTGCTGTAGGTTTTCTGCCACCACGCGGCGGCCATGCCAGGCGGCGGCGCCACAGCTGCCCACCGTCGGGCCGATGGCCATGCCGTGCAGGAGATTGCTGTAGGCGACAGGCAGCGACGGTGCGGTCAGCGGATGCAGGCACTGCTGGTCATCCAGCAGCACGATGGAGCACTGCCAGTCCGGCAGCTGTTGCTCGATCTGCTGCACCACCCGTTCCAGTAGCTCCGGCAGCGGCTGCTGCGTGGTGACGTACTGCCGCAACACGCTGCTGTGCAGTGCATGCCAGCGCATGCGTTGCTGCTGGGCGGCCTCTTGCTGCAGGCGCTGCAGTTCGGCACTGGCGCGCAGCGCAAACGGCGCGATGGCGGTCAGCAGCGTGTCATCCAGCGTGCCGGCGTGCGGGCAGAACAGGCTCAGCAACCCCAGGCAGTTGCCCTGCGCGTCGTGCAGCGGCCAGGCGGCATAGCTTTGCCAGTCAATGCCGGTGGGGGACAGCGCCCCGGCTGGCCCCTGTTGTTGCAGCAAGGGTTGGCCGCGACGAATCACCTGCTCACAGGGGCTGCCGGCCACGTCATAGCCGTCACGTGCCAGTGGTTGATTGCTGTACAGGATGCGGGCGTGTTGCCGTGGCTGGAACTGCAGGCTGCTGATCAGCGCCTGGCTGTGCGGGAAATGCCTGGCCACGCCGCTGACCAGCGCCTGCAGATACTGGCCGCCCACGGTCGGGGCGGTGGCGTGCAGCAACTCGATGCCAAGCCTGGAAGGGTCTGCCATGAGCACCCCGGGGTATTTCGATAGCTACAGTATCGCTTTTGTGCCGGCTGCCGCCAATATCAACTGGCGTGCGCTGGAGCCGTGGCGGGCGCGGCGGTGAAGCGGTGCTCAGCCGCCACTTGATGCAGGGCAGACATGCTGCTGATTGCGGCGCAACGGGGGACGTGCGCCGTGGGCAGGCTGTGCGTCCGGAAGGCTTGCCAGCACGGCGTTGGCACTGTTGTTGGTTACTGAGTGTGGGATGGCGCTTGCGGCTGGTCTTTGATTTATGTCAAACTTTCAGAAATTACTGAAAATTGGAAAAGACATGAACCTGCCACCCCTGATCCAGTCCTTCGTGCTGCATTTCGGCGAGATGGGCAGCCACTGGGGCATCAACCGCACCGTGGGCCAGATCTACGCCTTGCTGTACGTGTCCGACAAACCGCTCAACGCCGACGACATCGTCGAGGCCATCGGCTGTTCGCGCTCCAATACCAGCATGGCGCTGAAGGAATTGCAGGCGTGGCGGCTGGTCAAGCTGCAGCACCTGCCGGGCGACCGCCGCGAATACTTCTCCACCCCGGACGACGTGTGGGCGATCTTCAAGACCCTGGCCGAGGAGCGGCAGAAGCGCGAGGTGGAGCCGACGCTGACCATGCTGCGCGGCGCGATTCTGGAAACGCCGGGCAGCGATGCCGAGCGCCATGCCCAGGCGCGCATGAACGAGATGTACCAGCTGATCGAGCTGGTCACCAAGTGGTTTGCCGACATCCGCGACATGGACGTGGACACGTTGCAGAAGCTGATGAAGCTGGGCAGCCAGGTGCAGAAGGTATTGCAGTTCACCCAGAGCCTGTCGCGGCTCACCAGCCGCGACAGCGGCAAGGAGGAGTAGATCATGGAGTCGCTCGACCCCGTCACGCTGGCGCGCATCCAGTTTGCGGCCAACATCAGTTTCCACATCCTGTTTCCCACCATCAGCATCGCCATGGGCTGGGTGCTGCTGTACTTCAAGACCCGCTTCGACCGCAGCGGCGACGCGGCGTGGCTGGACGCCTACGGCTTCTGGGTGAAGATCTTCGCGCTGACCTTTGCGCTGGGGGTGGTATCCGGCATCACCATGAGCTTCCAGTTTGGCACCAACTGGCCGGGCTATATGCAGCACGTCGGCAATGTGGCCGGGCCGCTGCTGGCCTACGAGGTGCTGACCGCGTTTTTCCTGGAGGCCACCTTCCTCGGCATCATGCTGTTCGGCCGCTCGCGGGTGAGCAACCGCGTGCACACGCTGGCCACCTTTCTGGTGGCGTTCGGCACCACGGTGTCGGCGTTCTGGATCATCGCGCTGAACTCGTGGATGCAGACCCCGGCCGGCGTCAGCGTGGTGGACGGCAAGGTACACGTACAGAGCTGGCTGGCGGTGATCTTCAACCCGTCGATGCCGTATCGCCTGACGCACATGCTGCTGGCCTCCGGCCTGACGGTGGCGTTCCTGGTGGCCGGGGTGTCGGCCTACCGCTGGCTGCGCGGCGACCGCGCAGGCGGCGTGCGCCACGCGCTGAAAACCGGCGTCACCTTGGCCGCCGTGCTGATTCCGCTGCAGATCCTGGTCGGCGACGCGCACGGGCTGAATACCTTCCACCACCAGCCGGCCAAGCTGGCGGCGATCGAGGGCGTGTGGCACACCGAGCGCGGCGCGCCGCTGCTGCTGTTCGCGCTGCCGGACGAGGCGACGCAGTCCAACCGCTACGCGCTGGGCATTCCCAAGCTGGCCAGCCTGATCATCACCCACCAGCCGGAGGGCGAGATTCGCGGCCTCAACGAGTTTGCCGGCGCGCATCCGCCGGTGGCCAAGGTGTTCTGGAGCTTCCGCGTGATGGTGGCGGTCGGCGTGGCGATGCTGCTGGCCAGCTGGCTGGCGGCGTGGCAGCTGCGCCGCCGTGGCGAACCGGCACCGTGGCTGACGCGCGTGCTGGTGGCGATGACCTTTTCCGGCTGGCTGGCGACGCTGGCCGGCTGGTACGTGACCGAGATCGGCCGCCAGCCGTGGCTGGTGACCGGCATCCTGCGCACCGCCGATGCGGCATCCACGGTGGGCGGCGGCATGATCCTGTCCACCTTGCTGATGTACCTGGCGCTGTACGCGGTGCTGTTGGCGAGCTACGTGTCGGTGGTGTTTTACCTCGCGAAGAAGGCCGGCCAGCCGGCTGCGGCCAACCTTGAAGGAGTCTCGGCATGAATGCGGAACTGTGGTTGCCGGTGATCTTCGCCGGCCTGATGGCCATCTCCTTGCTGGCCTACGTGATCCTCGATGGCTATGACCTGGGCGTCGGCGTGCTGCTGCCGCTGGGCAGCGACAGCCAGCGCGACACCATGATCGCCAGCATCGGCCCGTTCTGGGACGCCAACGAAACCTGGCTGGTGCTGGGCGTCGGCCTGCTGCTGGTAGCGTTTCCGATGGCGCACGGCATCATCCTCGGCGAGCTGTACCTGCCGGTGGCGCTGATGCTGCTGGGGCTGATCCTGCGCGGCGTGGCCTTCGACTTCCGCGTCAAGGCGCAGGCGCACCACCAGCCGGCGTGGAACGCCGCCTTTGCTGCCGGCTCGCTGCTGGCGGCCATCAGCCAGGGCGTGATGCTGGGGCGTTACCTGACCGGCTTCGCCCCCGGCGCCGCGGCCTGGGGCTTTGCGCTGCTGGCCGGCGCCGGGCTGACCGCCGGCTACGTGCTGCTGGGCGCCGGCTGGCTGATCATGAAAACCGAGGGCGAGCTGCAGCAGCGTGCCACGCGCTGGGCGCAGCGCGCGCTGCTGGGTACCGGCCTCGCGGTGGCCGCGGTGTCGATCGCCACCCCGCTGGCAAGCAGCCGCATCGCCGCCAAGTGGTTCACGCTGCCGGACTTCCTGCTGCTGTTGCCGCTGCCGCTGATCAGCCTGGCGCTGTTCGTGCTGCTGGCCGTCAGTCTGCCAAGGTTGGCCGCAAGGCAGGCGGCTGGGCGCGACAGCTTCTGCTGGCTGCCGTTTGCCGCCACGGTGGGCATCGTGCTGCTGTCGTTCTGGGGGCTGGCCTACAGCGTGTTCCCGGAGATCGTCATCGGCCGGCTGAGTATCTGGCAGGCCGCCAGCGACGCCGAGGCGCTGTGGGTGATCTTGATCGGCGCCGCGGTGGTGCTGCCGGCCATCATCGGCTACACCGTGTTTGCCTACCGCGTGTTCTGGGGCAAGGCGCGCGATCTAAGCTATTCCTGAAGTAAAAACATTGCGCCAACACAAAAGGGCAGGAGAAATCCTGCCCTTTTTCTTGCTCGGCACCGCACGCCCGTGCGCTGTATGTTGCATTGCGAGATACAAACCGTTACCAGCGTTAGTGCTGCTTGACTTGTGTCAAAGCCCCTAGTCTACGCAGGGGTAAGATCGCTGCATTCAGATTGAATGCCGGGTTGCCGGAAGGAGAGCATCGTGGAACTGTGGAAACAGCTGCTATCGGATGATGTAGGTCGACTGAGCATCATCGTTATTTCCGTAACGACCGTCATCGTGGGGGTGTGCATCAGCTACTTCATCAAGAAAGCCAATTCCCGCGACGATCAGTAAGGCCCCGGCAGCCGATGCCGGCAAGAATCCTCTTGATGTGTGTGTGTTTGGGGGTACGGTGGTGGGCCGTATCCCCCTTTTTTTGTCTTCGCCGCAGCGCCTGTCGCCACCGGCCAGCCGGGATGGACGTACTCCGGCGCAGCGTTAGCGGCTAGCGATGCCGCCGCGCAAGGTTGGCCGCAGCGCGGCCGGCAAGCAAAAAGCCCCCGGCACGGCGAGTGCGCGGGGGCTTTGACTTGTCTGGTCCGGCTTACTTTACGTGTTGCGCGATGATCGGCAGCAGCTGGCCCAGCACCTTCGGCGGTGCGGCCACGATGTCGCCGCTTTCAAACCAGGTCTGCTCGCCGTGGAAGTCGGTGACCATGCCACCGGCTTCCTGCACGATCAGACTGCCGGCGGCGATATCCCACGGCTTGAGGTTGAATTCGAAGAAACCATCCACGCGACCGCAGGCCACGTTGCACAGATCCAGCGCGGCGGAGCCTTCGCGGCGGGCGCCGGCGGTTTTCTTCAGCACATCCTTCAGGATGTCCAGGTGGGTATCCAGCATGCTCTGGTCCACTACCGGGAAGCCGGTGGAGATCAGGCATTCGTTCATGTTGATGCGCTTGGAAACGCGGATGCGGCGATCGTTCAGGAACGAGCCCACACCACGGCTGGCGGTGAACAGATCGTTGCGGTTGGGGTCGTAGATGACGCCCTGCTGGATCTGGCCCTTGTGCGCCAGCGCGATGGACACGCAATACTGCGGATGGCCGTGAATGAAGTTGGTGGTGCCGTCCAGCGGATCGATGATCCACTCGTATTCGGCGTTGCCGAGGCCGGAGGCACCGGACTCTTCTGCTAGAATCCCGTGCTTCGGATACGCTTCCAGAATGACATCAATGATCGCCTGTTCGGCGGCACGGTCGACTTCGGACACGAAATCGTTGTGCTTTTTGTTTTCGACGCGAATGGTGTCCAGGTTCAGCGATGCGCGCTGGATCACATTGGCGGCGCGGCGAGCGGCTTTTACCGCGACATTGAGCATAGGATGCATTGACGGCCTCACAATAGAAATGGGCAATCGTCGTCCCGCTGTCGGGCGACGCCTGCCGTAAACTTGTCTGGGTTAAGGAGCGACAAAACCCCGTCGCAGCGACGGGCGTTTCGGAAAACCCGCGATTCTACGCAAAATCACCTGATGAATAAACCCCAAGTACCTGATTTTTTGAAGAACATTCGCGTCGTGCTGGCGCGCCCCAACCATCCGGGCAACATCGGTTCGGCGGCGCGGGCGATGAAGACCATGGGCCTGACGCGGCTGTATCTGGTGGAACCGAAGGTGTTTCCATCCGAGGAGGCGGACACGCTGGCGTCCGGTGCGGTGGACGTGCTGCAGACCGCCACCGTGGTACCGACGCTGGCCGCGGCGCTGGCCGACGTTACCGTGGCCTGCGCGCTGACCAGCCGCCGCCGCGAACTGACCACGCCGCTGTCCATCCCGCGCGAAACCACGCCGGAGCTGATCGCGCGGGCGCGTGAGGGCGAGCAGGTGGCGCTGGTGTTCGGCAACGAGACCTTCGGCCTGTCCATCGAGGAAGTGGAGCAGTGCAACCGGCTGGTGACCATCCCCGGCAACCCGGAGTATTTCTCGCTCAACCTGGCGATGGCGGTGCAGGTGATGACTTACGAGCTGTTCAGCCACACCGGTGTCAGCGTCGACTACCTGAAGCCGGACGGCAACAGCGCCACCCAGGGCGAGGTGGACGGCATGGTGGACCATCTGGATGCCACGCTGGAAGACATCGGCTACTACCGCCGCCGCAACAGCGAACGCATGATTCGCCGCCTGCGCACCATGTTCCACCGTGCTGGCCTGCTGCGCGAGGAGATCGACATCCTGCGCGGCTTCTACAAGCAGGCGCAGCGCCTGGCCGGCAAGGGCCAGGACGGCGACAAGGACGGTCACGAGTCATGAGCTACCGTCACCGGCTGGCCGAAGGCCTCAGCGCACTACGCTGCCAGCCGGTGCGCGATCTGGCCTTTCTGCTGAGTTGCCCGGCGCCGTGGCACAGCGGTGCCGAAATCGACTGTGCCCGGCTGTTGGGGCCGCAAGGTTGGCCGCAACTGATGGCGCTGGATGCCGCGCCGCAGCCTTTGCTCGACTGGCTGGCTGCGCGTCCCACGCGGCGGCTGGGGGTGTATGCCGAGTCGCTGCTCGAATTCTGGTTCCAGCTGGCGCCGCATATCGATTGCGTGGCGGCCAACCTGCCGCTGGCCGAGCACGGCCGCAGCATCGGCGAATTCGACTACCTGCTGCGCATCGACGGCCAGCCGCTGCATCTGGAGGCGGCCAGCAAGTTCTATCTGCAGCTGGATGCCGCCGGCGGCGAGCTGGTCGGTCCCAGTCTGCGCGATGCCTGGCCGCTGAAGTACCGCAAGCTGGCCAGCCAGCTGGCGCTGTCCTGCCATCCGGCGGCTAAGCTGCCGCCGGGCTTTGCCGGCTGCCCGGCCTACAGCCGCCTTTCCGGCTGGCTGTTCTACCCGGGGGCGCCGCGCCCGGCTTTTCCCTTCAATGCGGATGCCTGCTGCGGCTGGTGGCGGCGATTGTCCGAACCCTGGCCGCAACACGCCGCCGACAGCCGCTGGTTGCTGCTGCCACGGCTGAGCTGGCTGGCGCCGGCACGCGCCGAGGCTGCTGCGGTGCTGACCCTGGTACAGCTGCAGGCCGAGCTGGCGGCGGTCGACGGCGCACGGCTGGTGGCGGAGCTGACGCCGGGGGCGGACGGCGACTGGCACGAGATCGCCCGCGGCTTCGTGGTGCGCGACGACTGGCCGCTGCCCGGCATGCTGGCCGAGCTGCAGCGCAAGTTGGCCGCATCGTAGGCGCACCATGAAAACCCTGCTGTTGGTCTACGCCAGCCAGAGCGGCCACACCCTGGCGCTGGTGACGGCGGCCGCGGCGGCGGCCGGCGGCGAGGACAATGTGGCGGTGCGGCTGCTACCGGCGCTGGACGCCGGCATCGACGACCTGCTGGCCTGCCACGCGCTGGTGCTGGCGACGCCGGAAAACTTCGGCTACATGGCCGGCACGCTGAAGGATTTTCTCGATCGGACCTTTTACCCGGCACAGGGCAAGGTGGCGGGCTTGCCGTACGCGGTGATCATCAGCGCCGGCAACGACGGCCAGGGCGCGCTCAGCGCCATCCGCCGCATCGCCAGCGGCTACCCGCTGCACGAAGCGCTGCCACCCGTGCTGGTGAAGGGCGAGGTGACGGAGGCGGCGCTGGCGGCCGCGGCAGAACTGGGCGCCACCCTGGCGGCGGCGCTGTCGATCGGCGCCATCTAGTATCGGGCCGACAAGCAAAACGCCCCGCAGTGCGGGGCGTTGTGGTGGCGCTGCGGTTCAGCGCAGGCTGTTGGCTTGTGAGCAGCCGGCTACCAGCGCCTTCAGTGCTTCCGGCTGCAGCATCTGGATGTGCTTGTGGTCCACTTTCAGCCAGCTTTGCTGTTGGAACTTGGACAGCGTGCGGCTGACGGTTTCCAGCTTCAGCCCCAGGAAGCTGCCGATTTCCTCGCGGCTCATGCGCAGGATGAAATCGTTGGCGGCAAAGCCGCGCGCGGCCAGGCGCTGCGACAGGTTGAGCAGGAAGGCGGCCAACCGTTCCTCGGCCTTCATATTGCCCAGCAGCAGCATCACCGACTGGTCGCGCACAATTTCCCGGCTCATCAGGCGGAAGAAGTGGTGCTGCAGACTGGGGATGTCGCGGCCCAGGGTTTCCATGCGGTTGAACGGTAGCTCGCACACCTCGCTGTCTTCCAGCGCGATGGCATCGCAGCCGTGCTGGCTGGCGGAGATGCCGTCCAGCCCCATCAGCTCGCCGGACATGTGGAAGCCGGTGACCTGCTCGCGGCCGTCCTGGCTGGAGACGCAAGTCTTGAAGAAGCCGGTACGCACCGCGTACAGCGAGCGGAAGCCTTCGCCGGAGCGGAACAGGTATTCGCCACGCTTCAGGCGGCGGCTCTGGCGGATAACGGCATCCAGCTGGGCCATTTCTTCCCGGTTCAGGCCGACTGGTAAGCAGAGTTCGCGCAAACTACAGTTGGAGCACGACACTTTCAGCGTGTGCAGGGAGGGGGTTTGCTCGGTCATGGGTTCCGGTTTTCGCAAGGCTAGAGGCTTGCTTGACACGCGTCAAAGCGTGGCAAGTGTCAATTAGCGCAAATTTACCAGCCCACCACCAGTTTTCCAAGCCAGAAAATTATGACACCCACCGCCCCCTTTATGCCCACCCAATGTGTTTTCGATCGAGAGCTTATCGAAAAACTTGAAGGTTCCGGCCCGCGCTACACTTCCTACCCCACTGCCGACCGTTTTCACGGCGGTTTTGGGGTGAAAGATTACGAACACTGGCTGCAGCAGCATGCCATCGGTGCCAGCCATCGGCCGATTTCGCTGTATGTGCACGTGCCGTTCTGCAACACCATCTGCTACTACTGCGGCTGTAACAAGATCATCACCAAGGACAAGAGCCGCGCCGATCAATACCTGGACTACCTGGAAAAGGAAATCGCGCTGGTGGCCGGCCGTCTCGGCTACCGCGAGAAGGTGATCCAGCTGCATTTTGGCGGCGGCACGCCGACCTTCCTCTCCGACGAGCAGCTCAGCCGGGTGATGGCGGCCATCAACCAGCATTTCGAGCTGCTGCCGGATGGCGAGTTCTCCATCGAGATCGACCCGCGCAAGGTTGGCCGCGACACCGTGCTGCACCTGGGCCGACTGGGTTTCAACCGCATGAGCGTGGGCATCCAGGACTTCGACCCGGCGGTGCAGCAGGCGGTAAACCGCATCCAGAGCGAGGAAGAAACCCTCACCGTGATCAATGCTGCGCGCGAAGCCGGCTTCAAGTCGGTGAGCGTGGACCTGATCTATGGCCTGCCGTTGCAGAATGCCGACTCGGTGCGCCGCACCGTGGACAAGGTGCTGGCGATGAACCCGGACCGCATCGCGCTGTACAACTACGCGCACCTGCCGACCGTGTTCATGCCGCAGCGCCGCATCAACGAGGCCGACCTGCCCACGGCCGCGCACAAGCTGGACATCCTGCAGAACTCGGTGCAGCAGCTGACCGACGCCGGCTACGTGTTCATCGGCATGGACCACTTTGCCAAGCCGGACGACGAACTGACCCGCGCGCTGCAGCAGGGCCGGCTGCAACGTAACTTCCAGGGCTATTCCACCCACGCCGACTGCGACATGATCGGGCTGGGGGTGTCGTCCATCGGCAAGGTCGGCCCCTGTTACTCGCAGAACGAAAAGGACATCGACGCCTACTATGCGGCGCTGGATGCCGGCCACCTGCCGGTACTGCGCGGCATGACGCTGACCCAGGACGATATTCTGCGCCGCAGCGTGATCCAGTCGCTGATGTGCCGCTTCTCGCTGTCGGTGGAGGCAATCGAAGAAACCTTCGCCATCAACTTCGCCAATTATTTTGCCGATGAGCTGCCGCTGATCCGCGAATTCCAGCACATGGGGTTGCTGACCTTCGATGGCGACTTCCTGATGGTGGCACCGAAGGGCCGCTTCCTGATCCGCAACATCGCCATGGTGTTCGACCGTCACCTGCGCGAACGCGAAACCAAGGCACGCTACTCCAAGACCATCTGACGCCGCGCCCAGCCTGCGCTGCACGCAACAAAGCCCGGCATGCCGGGCTTTTTGTTTGCGGCCAACCTTGGCCGGTGGCGGGGTCAACTGCGGTTGTGGACGCCCATCATGTGCAGCACGGCGATGGCCTCGCCGGTCGGCGTGGCCACCACGTCGGCCAGCGTATAGCGATCCAGCACGGCGAAGAAAGCACTCAGTGCTTCGTCCAGCACGCCTTTCAGCTGGCAGCGGCCACGCAGGAAGCATGGCGGTTCGGCGCAGTCGATCAGGTCGCCGATGTCTTCCAGCGAACGGATCACCTCGCCCAGCCGGTAGTGCGCGGCGGGGCGGGACAGCGCCAGCCCGCCGCCCTTGCCGCGGCTGGTGGCCAGCCAGTCGTGCTGCGCCATGAAATGCACCACTTTGACCAGGTGATTGCGCGACACGCCAAAGCGTTCGGCAATTTCGCTGATGGTGACCGGGGTAGCGCGCTGCGGGTAGCTCAGGTACATCAGTACCCGCAGGCCCAGGTCGGTAAAGTGCGTCAGTTGCATGGCGGCAGTGTCAGGGACAAAGCACAGAGCATACGCTTGCTGGGCGCCGGCCTCAATTACACCCCGGCACCGCCGGTGCCGAAGGCCTCGGCGTGGATGCGCGCGGCGTCCACCCCCAGCGCCAGCAGCGCGGCTTTTTGCTGCTGCATGAACGGCAGCGGCCCGCACAGGTAGTAGTCGGCATCCGGCAGGATGGCACTGGCAGCCACTGCGGCCAGCTCGATGCGGCCAACGTGCTGGTAGTCGCGACCGGCGATGTCTTCGGCACGCGGGTGTTCGTACCAGACCTGGCTTTGCAGTTGCGGGTATTCGCGTGCCCAGTTGGCCAGCTGCTGGCGGAAGGCGTGTACACCGCCGTGGCGACAAGCGTGCAGGTAGCGGATGCTGCGCGGGCTGTTCTGCTGCAGCAGCTGTTCCAGCATTGCCAGCATCGGCGTGGTGCCAACGCCGGCGCTGAGCAGCACCACTGGCGTGCTGCGTTCTTCATGCAGGAAGAAATCACCCATCGGCGGCGCCACGTCCAGATGGTCGCCCTCGTTCACCGCGTAATGCAGCTGGTTGGACACCATACCGGCCGGGGTGCTATTGCCGGCTTCACGCTTCACCGAAATGCGCAGCGCATTGCCGCCGGGCGCGGATGACAGGCTGTACTGGCGCGGCTGCATCATGCCCAGCTGCGGCACCAGCAGGCGCACCGACAGGTACTGCCCCGGGCGGTACTGCGGCAGCGGGCCGCCATCGGCCGGCTGCAGGTAGAACGAGGTGATCTCTTCGCTTTCCACCACCTTGCGGCCAACCTTGAAGCCGCGCCAGCCGCTCCAGCCGCCGCGCTGGTTGGCGGCCTGCTGGTACAGCTTGCCTTCCTCGGCGATCAGGATATCGGCCAGCTGGCCATAGGCGGCGGCCCAGGCGGCGATCAGCTCGTCGCTGGCGGCATCGCCCAGCACTTCGCGGATCGAGGCCAGCAGGTGGCCGCCGACGATTGGGTAATGCTCGGCGCGGATGCCCAGACTGGCGTGCTTATTGGCCACCAGCGCCAGTACCGGCGCCAGCACCGACGGGTCGTCGATGTGCTCGGCGTAGGCGGCTACCGCCATGGCCAGCGCCTGCTGCTGGCTGCCGGCCTGCTGGTGGCCCTGGTTGAAGATCTGCTTCAGTTCCGGGTTGTGCTGGAACATGCGGGCGTAGAAATGGCGGGTGAGGGTAACGCCGTGTTCTTTCAGTACCGGGGCGGTGGCTTTGACCAGTTGGCGGGTAGCGGCATCCAGCATGTGTGCATCCTTTAGATGTGTAATTGATACATTTTTAAAAGCGCCAGCGCCCATGGCGGGCTCGCCGCTTCCCTGCCGGTGATGCTTGGCATGGGCCGCTGGCAACGGCAAATTAAATATGTGCCGATTGTACATATTTAAATTGGCGCTGTCACGGCGGCGGTGGCGAGACGGTGTAACGGTGAGTAGGGCGTGCCGGAGAGGGGAGTGGCGGCCACTGGCAGATGGGTATCGCGGTGAGCGGCAAGGCAAGGTCAGCGCAGACTGGGCCGCGACGGATTGCTTAGTGCCGGGCGTGGTAGCCGCCAAGCGGGCGCAGGCGCAAAAAAACCGGGCCGCAGCCCGGTTTGTCGCTACCGTCCGCCTCCGTGATGCGTTCGGTGGCGGGCGCGTCCCGGTATTCCTCATACCAGTCGTCCAGCTCGGCCAGCAACGCTTGCTTGTTGCCGAAGCGGGCACCGGAGGCACTGCGCTGGTGGGCGCCGCCTTTCTTCATCTGTGGTGCATGCGCAAACGGGTTGCGCGGTTTCAGGGTGACCATGGTTGCTCCTGTGGTGGTGAATAAGCCGACGGCCAACCGGCTAGCTGGCGGCAGCGTTGGGTGCTGCGTCCAGACCCGGCCGTGCAACTGCGGTGGCCGCTTTGCCGTTTTACCGCAAAGTGCCAGGGCACTGGCAACAAGCGCTGCGGCCAACCTTGGGCCTGGCGGCGATATGGCGGGTTGGAGGGGAAGGCCGCCGGAAAGTTGCAAAGAATCAGAAACTTGCTAACCGATCAGGCTGGTGACCTTGGTTGTGATGATGTCCACCGCCGGCTCGTTGGCGCCGTGCGGCAGGATCACATCGGCAAAGCGCTTGGTCGGCTCGATGAACTGGTTGTGCATCGGCCGCACCGTGGCCAGGTACTGCTCGATCACGTTGTCGGTGATGCGGCCGCGTTCGGCGATGTCGCGCTTCAGGCGGCGGATGAAACGCACGTCGGCGTCGGTATCGACGAAGATCTTCAGCGACATCATGTCGCGCAGCGCAGCGTCGTACAGCGGGAACAGCCCCTCGATCACGATCACCGGCGCCGGCTGGATGCGCACGGTTTCCTCGGCGCGGTTATGGCGGGCAAAGTCGTACACCGGCATGTCGATGGCCAGGCCATTGCGCAGGTCGTCGATATGCTCGATCAGCAGCGGCCAGTCGAAGGCCTGCGGATGGTCGTAGTTGGTGCCCAGCCGCTGCTCGAATGACAGGTGGCTCTGGTCGCGGTAGTAGTAGTCCTGCACGATCACGGCTGCCATCTCCGGCCCGATCGCTTCCAGTACCTTGTGGGTAACCGTGCTCTTGCCGCTGCCGCTGCCGCCAGCGATGCCGATGATGAACGGTGTGCTCATGTGTGATGTCCCAACAAAAAAGCCCGCCATTCTAATGACTTGGCGCGCGGCCGACTACCGCGGCGGCCAAACGGACAGGCCGGCGGGCTAGGCCAGCGTGGCAGCCTGCTCGGTTTCCGCGGCGTCGAACCACTCCAGTAGCGCTGCATCGGCCAGCACATGGTCGGCGTAGGCGGCCGCCAGCGGCGGCAACTCGATGCCGTAGCTGACGAAGCGGCACGCCACCGGCGCGAACATGGCGTCGGCAATGCTGAAGCGGCCGAACAGCCACGGGCCGCCATCCACGTGGCGCTGGCGCAGCTGCTGCCAGATGTCGCAGATGCGGCGGATGTCGGCGGCGGCTTCCGGCGATGGCTGATGCCGGGTGCGCAGGGTGACGTTGAACGGCAGCTCGCCGCGCAGCGCCAGAAAGCCGCTGTGCATCTCGGCGCTGACCGCGCGCGCCTCGGCACGCTCGGCGACATCGTCCGGCCACAGCTTCGAGGCGGGGAACAGCTCGTTCAGGTACTCGCAGATCGCCAGCGAGTCATGCACCCGCAGGTTGTCGTGGAACAGCACCGGCACCTTGCCGGCCGGGTTGGCCGCCAGCAGGTGCTGCTGCGTGTCCGGCATGTACAGGCGGATGTGCTGCTCGCGGAACGGCTCGCCGATGTGCTTGAGCAGCAGCCACGGCCGCAACGACCAGGACGAGAAATTCTTGTTGCCGATGACCAGGGTCAGCATGACAGCCTCCGGATGGGGTGGGTGATGGCAGGGATGCTCCAGCATAGCAAAGCCGGCCTGCCGCAGGCATGTCCAAACGCAAACGCCCTGCGCAGGGCAGGGCGTGGTGGGCGTGCGGCCAACGTGGCGACTTACTCCGCCTCGTCGATCCAGGCTTGCTGAATGGCTTCCAGTACCTTCTCGCCGCCGCGCTTGTGGTCGTCGTCAAAGCCCGGCAGTTCCACCACCCAGTTGTGCAGATCGACAAAGCGCACGGTTTTCGGGTCCACCTCCGGATGCGCTTCGCACAGTTCGATGGCGATGTCGTTGATGTCGCTCCATTTCATGGCCGGGCTCCTCAGTGATGTTCGCGGGCGTGGTTGATGGTGTAGCGCGGAATCTCCACCACCAGATCCTGGTCGGTGACGATGGCCTGGCACGACAGGCGCGACTGCGCTTCCAGGCCCCAGGCCTTGTCCAGCATATCGTCTTCCAGATCGTCGGACGGCGGCAGCGAGTTGAAGCCTTCGCGCACGATGACGTGGCAGGTGGTGCAGGCGCAGGACATTTCGCAGGCGTGCTCGATCTCGATGTCGTGGGCCAGCAGGGCCTCGCAGATGCTGGTGCCAGTGGCGACGTCGTCGAGCACGGCGCCGTCCGGGCACAGGTCGGTATTGGGCAGCACGATGATACGCGGCATGGGTAAGTCTCCGGGTTGGCCGCAGCGGGCGGCCGTCTCAATGGTTACAGGGCGCCGATGTTCTTGCCCTTGAGCGCACGCTGGATGTTGCGGTCCATGCGGCGGGCGGCAAACGGCTCACTAATCTGGTTCAGGCGCTGGGTGGCGGCGTTGACCTCACGGGTGACCTGGGTGGCGATGGCGGTGTGCAGACCGATCAGCGCACCGTCCAGCTCGGCGCGTTCTTCCGCCGCCAGCAGATCGCCGTCCACTTCCAGCGCGGCATGGATGGCGGCGATCAGGCTTTCGGCATCCACGATCGCCTCGCGCAGCTTGCGGGCGTTGATGTCTTCCTGCACGTGGGTCATCGACTCGGTCAGCATGCGGCTGATCTCGTCGTCGGACAGGCCGTAGGACGGTTTCACCTCGATGCTGGCTTCCACGCCGGAGGTCAGCTCGCGCGCGGTCACCGACAGCAGGCCGTCGGCATCCACCTGGAAGGTGACGCGGATGCGGGCGGCACCGGCCACCATCGGCGGAATGCCGCGCAACACGAACTTGGCCAGGCTGCGGCAGTCGGCCACCAGCTCGCGCTCGCCCTGCAGCACGTGGATGGACATCGCGGTCTGGCCGTCCTTGAAGGTGGTGAATTCCTGCGCGCGCGCCACCGGAATGGTGCTGTTGCGCGGGATGATTTTCTCCGCCAGCCCGCCCATGGTCTCGATGCCCAGCGACAGCGGGATCACGTCCAGCAGCAGCCAGTCCTCGCCGCCCTTGTTGCCGGCCAGCACGTCGGCCTGGATGGCGGCGCCCAGCGCTACCACCTTGTCCGGGTCCAGGTTGGTCAGCGGCGGGCGGCCAAAGAAATCGCCGACGGCCTTCTGCACCTGCGGCATGCGGGTAGCGCCGCCCACCATCACCACGCCCTTGACGTCGTCGATGGTGATCTTGGCGTCGCGCAGCGCCTTGCGTACCGGCAGCAGGGTCTTGTCCAGCAGGGTCCTGCTGATGTCGTGGAAGGTGGCCTGCGCCAGCTCCAGGTCCACGGTCAGGCCGTCGGACAGCAGCGCGGTAATGCGGGTGGTGGCGTGCTCGCTCAGCGCTTCCTTGGCTTCGCGGGCGCGGGTCAGCAGCAGGCGGGTGTCCTGCGCGGTGAGCCCGTGCAGATTGGCCTGCTCCAGCACCCAGCAGTAGATACGGTGGTCGAAGTCGTCGCCGCCAAGCGAGGAGTCGCCGCTGGTGGCCAGCACCTCGAACACGCCGCGCGACAGCGCCAGCACCGACACGTCGAAGGTGCCACCGCCGAGGTCGTACACCACGTAGGTGCCTTCGGCGCCGTTGTCCAGGCCGTAGGCGATGGCGGCGGCGGTGGGTTCATTCAACAGGCGCAGCACGTTGAGGCCGGCCAGCCGCGCCGCATCCTTGGTGGCCTGGCGCTGCGCATCATCGAAATAGGCTGGCACGGTGATCACCGCGCCGACCAGATCGCCGCCCAGGCTGGCTTCGGCACGGGTTTTCAGTGTGCGCAGGATATCGGCGGATACTTCCACCGGGCTCTTGGTGCCGGCGCGGGTGACCAGCTGTACCATGCCCGGCGCATCGACAAAGCGGTACGGGCTGCGGCCAACGTCCTGTAGGTCGGCCAGCCCGCGCCCCATGAAGCGCTTGGCCGACACGATGGTGTTGGTGGCATCGCGGCTTTGCTCGGCCTGCGCGGCGTAGCCCACCACGGTGCTGCCATCCGGCGCGTAGCGCACCACCGACGGCAGCAGGTTGCGGCCCTGCTCGTCCGGCAGCACCACGGCACTGCCGCTGCGCACGGTGGCAACCAGCGAATTGGTGGTACCCAGATCGATACCCACGGCCAGGCGGTGCTGGTGCGGGGCGGCGGAGAGGCCGGGTTCGGCGATTTGCAGTAGGGCCATGTCGGGTCAGCTTACTTTGTGCAAAGGTTGGCCGCGGCCAACCTGAGGTTTGTTCGGTTCAGTACAGCAACGCTTCGATGGCGTCGCCGATTTCCTGGTCCAGTTTTTCCAGAAAGCGCAGCTTGCGTACCAGCAGGGCGGCAATGGCGTGATCCGGCGCATCGTCCAGCACCGCGGCCAGCTCGTCTTCCAGCGCCTTCACGTCGCCGCGCAACTGGCGGGTCAGCGTCTCCAGCGCGGCGACATCCTTGCCGTGACGGGCATCCTCGATGTTCTCGCGCCATTCCATCTGCGCCATCAGGAACGCCGGTGGCATGCTGGTGTTGGTTTCTTCGGCAGTATCCACGCCTGCCAGCTGCAGCAGGTAACGCGCGCGCGCCAGCGGCGATTTCAGCGTCTGGTAGGCCTCGTTGATGCGGGTGGCCTGCATCAGCGCCACGCGTTTCTCGGCGTCGCCGGCGGCGGCAAAGCGGTCCGGGTGCGCGGCAGCAGCGGCGGTGCGCCAGGCGCTGTCCAGGGCGGCGTTATCGAGCCGGAAGCGGCGCGGCAGCTGGAACAGGGCGAAGTGATCCTGCGAGAAGTCGGCGGACATGCGGGCTTTCTGCAAAAACCGGGGTGAATAACGTCAAAACCGGCCCTGCCGCGCGGAGGCGGCATAGCCGGTAGTCGGGTGAGGGCTTAGACGTTGAAGCTTTCGCCGCAACCGCACTCGTTCTTCACGTTCGGGTTGTTGAACTGGAAGCCTTCGTTCAGGCCTTCCTTGGCGTAGTCCAGCTCGGTGCCGTCCAGATAGGCCAGGCTCTTGGCGTCGGTGAACACGGTGACGCCGTGGCTCTGGAAGGTCACGTCGTCGTCGCTGGCGACATCGACGAATTCCAGCTTGTAGGCCATGCCGGAGCAACCGGAGGTTTTCACCCCCAGGCGGATACCCAGGCCTTTGCCGCGCTTGGCGATAAAGTTGCTGACGTGGGTTGCTGCGCGTTCGGTAAGCGTGATTGCCATAATGCTTCTGCCTTCTGCTACCGGCGGGCTGGTGGCCCGCCCGGGATCATTTCACGTGCTTTTGCTTGTAATCGGCGACGGCGGCCTTGATCGCGTCTTCGGCCAGGATCGAGCAGTGAATCTTCACCGGCGGCAATGCCAGTTCTTCCGCGATCTCGGTGTTCTTGATCGCCAGCGCCTCGTCCAGCGATTTGCCTTTCACCCATTCGGTGACCAGCGAGCTGGAGGCAATGGCGGAGCCACAGCCGTAGGTCTTGAACTTGGCGTCTTCGATCACGCCGGCTTCGTTCACCTTGATCTGCAGCTTCATCACGTCGCCACAGGCCGGTGCGCCGACCATGCCGGTACCAACCGATTCGTCACCCTTGTCGAAAGCGCCCACGTTGCGGGGGTTTTCGTAGTGGTCCATCAACTTGTCGCTGTATGCCATGATCTTCTCCTGCGTGCGGCCAACCTTGTAACGTTGGCCGCATCATCAAAACGGTTTAGTGGGCGGCCCACTCGATGGTGTTGAGGTCGATGCCTTCCTGAAACATCTCCCACAGCGGCGACAGTTCGCGCAGCTTGCCGATCTTCTGCTGCAGCAGCTGCACGGTGTAGTCGATGTCGGCTTCGGTGGTGAAGCGGCCGATGGAGAAGCGGATCGAGCTGTGCGCCAGTTCGTCGTTGCGGCCGAGGGCGCGCAGCACGTAGGACGGCTCCAGCGAGGCGGAGGTACAGGCGGAACCGGAGGATACCGCCAGCTCCTTGATCGCCATGATCAGGCTTTCGCCTTCGACGAAGTTGAAGCTCACGTTCAGGTTGTGCGGTACGCGCTGTTCGATGTCGCCGTTGAGGTACACCTCTTCGATGTTCTGCAGACCGGCCCACAGGCGGTCGCGCAGCGCGCCGATGCGGGCGTTTTCGCTGGCCATTTCTTCACGGGCGATGCGGAAGGCGGCGCCCATGCCTGCGATCTGGTGCGTAGCCAGGGTGCCGGAGCGGAAACCGCGCTCGTGGCCGCCACCGTGCATCTGCGCTTCCAGGCGCACGCGCGGCTTGCGGCGGATGTACAGCGCGCCGATGCCTTTCGGGCCGTAGGTCTTGTGTGCGGAGAAGCTCATCAGGTCGACCTTGAGCTTGTCCAGATCGATCTCCACCTTGCCGGTGGCCTGGGCGGCATCCACGTGGAACAGCACGCCGCGGGCGCGGCACAGTTCGCCCAGCGCGGCGATCGGCTGGATCACGCCGATCTCGTTGTTGACGAACATGATGGACGCCAGGATGGTGTCCGGGCGCAGCGCGGCTTCGAAATCGGCCAGACTCACCAGACCGTTTTCCTGCACGTCGAGGTAGGTCACCTCGAAGCCCTGGCGCTCCAGCTCGCGCATGGTGTCCAGTACCGCCTTGTGCTCGGTGCGCTGGGTGATCAGGTGCTTGCCCTTGCTCTTGTAGAACTGGGCGGCGCCTTTCAGGGCCAGGTTGTTGGACTCGGTGGCACCGGAGGTCCACACGATCTCTTTCGGATCGCAGTTCACCAGCTGGGCCACGTCGGCACGGGCGTTTTCCACCGCTTCTTCCGCGACCCAGCCGTAGCTGTGGCTGCGCGAAGCCGGGTTGCCGAACTGTTCGGTCAGGTACGGGATCATCACTTCGGCCACGCGCGGATCAACCGGGGTGGTGGCGGAGTAGTCAAGGTAGATCGGGTGCTTAAGCTCGCTCATTACGGGTCTCCACGTAGTCGCGTCAGGCAGCGTTGCTGCCGGCGATGGCGTCGCTACAGGCGGCTGTGCGGCGCAGGGTGCGTTGATCTTGTACGACGCTGGTGTCTTTTGCCTTCTGGTTGTCTACCAGGCTGGCCAGGCTGATCTTGGACAGGTAGTCGAAGATGGTGGCGTTAAGGCTGGTCCACAGGTCATGGGTCATGCAGCGGTGATTATCGTGGCAGTTCTCGCGACCGCCACACTGGGTAGCGTCCACCGGTTCGTCCACGGCGACAATAATGTCGGCGACCGAGATTTCGGCCACGGTACGGGCCAGGGTGTAGCCGCCGCCAGGACCGCGCACGCTTTCAACCAGCTGCGCGCGGCGCAGTTTGCCGAACAGCTGTTCCAGGTAGGACAGGGAGATGCCCTGTCGCTCGCTGATCCCGGCCAGCGTTACCGGGCCGCCGGATTCGCGCAGCGCGAGATCCAGCATGGCGGTGACGGCAAAGCGTCCTTTGGTGGTGAGGCGCATGGTGTAGGCTCCCAGAGTGGTTGACCGGATTATCCTAATTCCGAGTAATTTAGTCAACTATTGTGCGCGGGGAGTTCAATACTGACAGCGGCAAGGATAATGACTGCCGGCGGGGAGGGTTATCCTGCGCTTGGCGTAGTCCGGGTGACGGAGCCGGGGCAGGTTGTGCCGGGTTTGCTGCGGAGCAAGGATTTTACCTGTAATTTCGCGAGCTTGGCAGCGTTTTTTCCATTGAGTGCCGCCGGGCTGCTGGCGCAGTGGTGGCATGGTGTATCATTCGGCAAACAATTGTTTGATTGATCGTGGGCCTTGCTGCCCGACAGAACGAAGGAAACAACCATGCACGATGTGGTGATTAGCGGCAGCGGCCTGTTTACCCCGCCCAATGCCGTCAGCAACGAGGCGCTGGTGACGGCATTCAACGCCTATGTGAACGACTTCAACCAGCAGCACGCCGCAGCCATCGCCGGTGGCGAAATCGAAGCCTTGCAGCTGTCCAGCGCCGAGTTCATCGAAAAAGCCTCCGGCATCAAGCAGCGCTACCTGATGGATGCCAGCGGCGTGCTGGACCCGCAGCGCATGGCCCCATACCTGCCGGAGCGTGACAACGACGCGTTGTCGGTGCCGGCCGAGATGGCGGTCGCCGCCGCGCGCGATGCGCTGGCCGCCGCCGGCAAGACCGGTGCCGATATCGACATGGTGATTGCCGCCTGCTCGAATATGCCGCGGCCGTATCCGGCGCTGTCGATCGAGGTGCAGCAGGCGCTGGGCATCAATGGTTTCGCCTTCGACATGAACGTGGCGTGCTCGTCGGCCACCTTCGGCATCCAGACGGCGGCCAACGCCATTGCCAGCGGGCAGGCGCGTGCAGTGCTGCTGGTAAACCCGGAGATCTGTTCGGCACACCTGAACTTCCGCGACCGCGATAGCCATTTCATTTTCGGCGATGCCTGCACCGCGGTGGTGCTGGAGCGTGCCGACAGTGCCACTGCGGCCAACGTGTTCGAGCTGCTGGGTTGCAAGCTGGCCACGGTGTTTTCCAACAACATCCGCAACAACTTCGGTTTCCTCAACCGTTGCGATGAAAGCGGTATCGGCACCAGCGACAAGCTGTTCGTGCAGCAGGGGCGCAAGGTATTTAAAGAGGTGTGTCCGATGGTGGGCGAGCACATCGTGGCGCACCTGGACAGCAAGGGCATCCAGCCGGCCGGCGTGAAGCGCTTCTGGCTGCATCAGGCCAACCTGAGCATGAACCAGCTGATTGCCCGCCGCGTGCTGGGGCGCGATGCCGATGCCGCCGAGGCGCCGGTGATCCTGGACCGCTACGCCAATACCAGCTCCGCCGGCTCGGTGATTGCCTTCCATCTGCATCACGCCGACCTGGCCAGTGGCGATATCGGCGTGCTGTCGTCGTTCGGCGCCGGCTACTCGGTCGGCAGCGTGATTGTGCGCAAGCACTGAGCAGCTTGCGGCCAACATCAAGGGCGCCCTTGAACGTGTTGACAAAGCCCTTTCGCAACGCGGAAGGGCTTTGTTTTGTAAGCAGGAAGGCTGCCGATGCAACGGCTTAACTGGATCAGCCCGGCGTTGCCGGGTCCGGTTGCGTTCAGGCAACGGAGTTTGTTGGCAGCCGGAAGGGCACCCTCGATGTTGGTGCGGCGCTTATTCCTGGGTCAGCGGAATCGCCCACGGCAGCAGGTTCTTGTCGTTGACCACGCGCAGGGTGGCACGGCGGAAGTCTTGCAGGATCGCAGAGCGGCTGCCGCTGGACGGGTAGGCCAGTACATAGCTGTGCCGCGACTCGGTGACGAACGGGCGGGTGACCACGCCCTGGTGCGACCACAGCTCGGAGGCGAACGGCTCCACGATGGAGACACCAAACCCGTGTGCCACCATGGCGTAGCGGGTATGCGAGGTATGGGTGCGGATGGTGTACTTGGGGTAGGCGCCGGCGTGGCCGAAGTATTTCTCTTCCTGATTCTGGCTCAGCGGATAGTTGGGCATCCAGCCGATCACCGTTTCGTTGGCCAAGTCCTGCGGCGTAATCACCGCGCGTGCGGCCAAGGGGTGATCTGCCGGTAGCGCACACAGTGCGTCCGCTTCCAGCAGCGGCTCGACTTCAAGGCCAGCAATGGCCGGAATGCTCAGGCTGATGGCGACATCCACCTTCAAGTCCTGCAGCTTTACCATGACTTCGGCATTGCCGACGGTGTCGATTTTCACCGGCACGTCCGGGCGCAGCTTGAAGAATTCCTTCAGGATCAGCGGCAGCAGGCTGGTCGAAAGAACAGGCATGCAGGCAATCGCCAGCCCTTCGTTCTCTTCGGCGCGGATGGTGTCGGCAGCCTGGCGCAGGCGTTCCAGCCCCAGAAAGTTTTCTTCCACCGCGCGCTGGAAACGGATGGCGGCGGTGGTGGGCTCCATGCGGCCCTTGGTGCGGTTGAACAGGCGAAAGCCCAGGTCGTCCTCCAGATCGCTGATCAGGCGGCTGATGGCGGGCTGGGTGATGTGCATGCGCCGCGCCGCGGCCACCGTGGTGCCGCAGCTCATCAGGCAGCGAAATGCTTCGATCTGTCGAAAACGAATCATTTTTATTTGGCGGACAGCCAGGTTGGCCGCAAGAAACACGATGGCGCCAGCCTATAACAAAATCACATAGAACATCAATTTTAGTTAGTGGATGTGATAGCGTGGCTTGTGAAATACTCGCCCGCCATCGGCCCTGGAAGGTGTCCGACTGGGTGTAACCGGAGCGTAGCCCCATGCAGGGGAAAGGCCGGGGATGAAAAACCGCCGGTACGCGACCCAAAACAACATATTGCACTGCGATAAGCGCATGGCGTGACGTGAAATGGCAGATAACGACTTGTGGTTATCTGATGGCGTCGCATAATGCATTTGTCCGGGGCTAACAACAATCCGGTACGCCTTTTGCATTGTTGTCGTGGCAATGCCAGGCATCACTTCTTCAAAATAGAAATAGGGAATTGAGAAACATGCAAGTAGCCAAGCACCTGCTGTTTGCTGCCGGTCTGACCGTTGCAGCTACCGCCGCCCATGCCGCGGGTACCCTGATTTACTGCTCTGAAGCCAGCCCGGAAGGCTTTGACTCCGCGCAGTACACTGGTGGTACTACTTTTGACGCCGCTGGCCATGCCATGTTCAACCGTCTGGTGGAATTCGAAAAAGGCTCCACCAAGACCATCCCGGGTCTGGCCGAGTCCTGGACCGTATCGGCAGACGGCAAGGAATACACCTTCAAGCTGCGCAAGGGCGTGAAGTTCCACACCACCGACTACTTCAAGCCGAGCCGTGAGTTCAACGCCGATGACGTGGTGTTCACCTTCAGCCGCATGGTCGACAAGAACTACCCGTTCAACAAGGCTTACCCGGTTGAATATCCGTACGCTTCCGATACCGGCCTTGACGCCAACATCGTGAAAGTGGAAAAAGTTGACGCCAACACCGTCAAGTTCATCCTGAAAGATCCGGATGCCGACCTGCTGGCCAAGATCGCCATGCCGTTCGCTTCGGTGCAGTCCGCAGAATACGGCGACAAGCTGATGAAGGAAGGCAAGGCCTCCCTGATCAACCAGCAGCCGATCGGTACCGGTCCGTTCGTGTTCGTGCGCTATCAGAAAGATGCGCAGATCCGTTACAAGGCCAACAAAGACTACTGGCGCAAGGGTGCGGTTAAAGTCGACAACCTGATCTTCGCCATCACCACCGATGCTTCGGTGCGTGCGCAGAAGATGAAGGCCGGCGAATGCCACATCATGTCCTATCCGAAGCCGCAGGATCTGGCTGCCATGAAGGCTGATCCGGCACTGAAAGTGACCACCGCACCGGGCTTCAACATCGGTTACCTGTCGTACAACGTTGAAAAGCCGCAGCTGAAGAAGCTGGAAGTGCGTCAGGCACTGGACATGGCCATCAACCGCAAGGCCATCATCGATGCTGTATACCAGGGTCAGGGCCAGGAAGCGGCCAACCCGTTCCCGGCTTCGCTGTGGTCCTACAACAGCAAGCTGCGCAACCAGCCGACCGATATCGCCAAAGCCAAGGCACTGCTGGCCAAGGCCGGCTACCCGAACGGCTTTGAAATCACCCTGTGGGCGATGCCGGTACAGCGTCCGTACAACCCGAACGCCAAGCTGATGGCCGAAATGATCCAGTCCGACTGGGCCAAGATCGGTGTGAAAGCCAAGATCACCACCTACGAATGGGGCGAATACCTCAAGCGCATGAAGAACGGTGAGCACGATACCGGCCTGATCGGCTGGACCGGCGACTACGCCAGCCCGGACAACTTCCTGGGCGTGCTGCTGACCTGCGAAGCCGTTGGTGGCTCCAACTATGCCCGTTACTGCAGCAAGGATTTCGACGCTGCGGTGCTGAAGGCACGTAAGAGCACCGATATGAAAGAGCGCACCGCGCTGTACATGAAGGCACAGGAAATCTTCAAGAAAGATCTGCCGTGGTCGACCATTGCCCACTCGACTGTGAACCAGCCGATGCGCAAGGAAGTTAACGGCTTCAAGATCAGCCCGTTCGGCGACTACGCCTTCGAAGGCGTAAGCGTTAAATAAGCGGTATTGAAGTTGCGCGGGGCTTGCCCCGCACTCAAGGACAAGGAGGGCGCCATCGGCCCCTCCTTGTTTGCTGATTGGCTATCAGGTTATGCAAAAGGGAAGTCGGCGGTGTCGCAAGCAGCGGTAGCGTTGACCTGGGTCAAGGCCGGCAGTGCCGGGGAGCGCTAAAGTGCGTTTTGCCGTGGCGGCCTTGCAGCTGGTATAGGTGGGTGGTTCAGATGCAACCAGTCGCCCGGCGCCTCCCCCCGACGTTTACCGTCTCCCTGCTTTCCTTGCGCTTTCCCTGATCCGGTAGGACACGTCATGTCGCCACAAGCGGTATGCACGGGAGACGTATTCACATGTTCGCATTCATTCTGCGTCGGTTGGGTGTCCTCATCCCAACCTTCTTCGGCATCACGCTGCTGACTTTTGCGTTGATCCGCATGATTCCGGGTGACCCGATCGAAGTCATGGTCGGCGAACGCTCGCTCGATCCGGTGATGCACGCCGCCGCCATGAAGCGCCTCGGTCTCGACCAGCCGCTTTATGTGCAGTACTTCGACTACATCGGCAAGCTGTTCCACGGTGATCTCGGCGCATCGCTGAAGACCCAGGAAAGCGTGTGGAAGGAATTCACCACCCTGTTCCCGGCCACGCTGGAACTGGCACTGTGCGCGCTGGTGTTCGCCACCGTGTTCGGCCTGCTGGCCGGCGTGGTGGCCGCCATCAAGCGCGGCTCCATCTTCGACCACGGCGTGATGGGCATCTCGCTCACCGGCTTCTCCATGCCGATCTTCGTGTGGGGCCTGCTGGCGGTGATGTTCTTCTCGGTATTCCTGGGCTGGACCCCGGTGTCCGGCCGTATCGACCTGCAGTACGACGTGCAGCCCTACACCGGCTTCATGCTGATCGACGCCTGGCGCGCCCAGATCGCCGATCCGGAGCTGAACGCCGGCGCCTTCAAGGACGCGGTGATGCACCTGATCCTGCCCACCATCGTGCTGGGCACCATCCCGCTGGCCACCATCGCGCGGATGACCCGCTCCTCGATGCTGGAAGTGCTGCGTGAAGACTACGTGCGCACCGCCCGCGCCAAGGGCCTGTCGCCGGCACGCGTCATCTTCATCCACACCCTGCGCAATGCGCTGATTCCGGTGCTGACCGTGATTGGCCTGCAGGTGGGCACACTGATGGGCGGCGCAGTGCTGACCGAGACCATCTTCTCCTGGCCGGGCACTGGCAAGTGGCTGATCGAAGCCATCGGCCGCCGCGACTACCCGGTGGTGCAAAACGGCATCCTGATCGTGGCGACGCTGGTTATTGTCACCAACTTTATCGTCGACATTCTGTACGGCATCGCCAACCCGCGTATCCGTCACGCCAAGTAAGCAGGAAACCAACATGGCCAATGTGAATACCTCGCCGCAAGTTGCGGCCAACGATGATCCGGCGCTGGGCTACCCGTCGCCACTGAAAGAGTTCTGGCAGAGCTTCAAGCAGAACAAGGGCGCCGTCGCCGGGCTGATCTTCATGTCCATCGTGCTGTTCTGTGCACTGTTTGCGTCGCTGATCTCGCCGCATGATCCGCTGGAACAGTTCCGCGACCACCTGCTCACCCCGCCGTCCTGGGCCGATGGCGGCAACAGCCAGTTCCTGCTCGGCACCGACGAACTGGGCCGCGACATCATGGCGCGCCTGTTCCACGGCGCGCAGATGTCGCTGCTGATCAGCCTGGTATCGGTGCTGTTGTCGCTGATTCCCGGCGTGATTCTCGGCCTGCTGGCGGCGTTCTTCCCGAAAGTGATCGGCAGCCTGATCATGCGGCTGATGGACATCATGATGGCGCTGCCGTCGCTGCTGCTGGCGATTGCCATCATGGCCATCCTCGGCCCGGGGCTGGTCAACGCCATGATCGCTATCGCCGTGGTGGGCCTGCCGGGCTATGTGCGGCTCACCCGCGCCTCCGCCATCACCGAGCTGAACCGCGACTACGTCACCGCCGCCCGCGTTTCCGGTGCCCAGCTGCTGCGCCTGATGTTCGTCACCGTGCTACCCAACTGCATGGCGCCGCTGATCGTGCACGCCACCATGAGTTTCTCCTCTGCCATCCTGGAAATCTCCGCACTGGGCTTTTTGGGCATGGGCGTGCAGCCGCCGACCCCGGAGTGGGGCACCATGCTGTCCGGCGCGCGCGACTACATGACCAGCGCCTGGTGGGTGGTACTGATGCCGGGCCTGACCATTCTGCTGGCGGTACTGTCGATCAACCTGATGGGTGACGGCCTGCGTGACGCGCTGGACCCGAAAATGAAGCGCGCGGCGTAAGGGAAAATCATGAGTCTGTTGCAAATCAAGAATCTGTCGGTCGAGTTCGGCAATGCGGCCAACCCGTTCCGCGCCGTGGAAAACCTGGACCTCAGCGTTAATCAGGGCGAGATCGTCGGCATCGTCGGCGAATCCGGCTCCGGCAAATCGGTCACCATGATGGCGATGATGGGCCTGCTGGAAGGCCAGGGCCGCATCGTGGCCGACCAGCTGGAATTCGATGGCAAGAACCTGCTCACCATCAGCGCGCGGGAGCGCCGCAAGATCGTCGGCAAGGACATCGCCATGATCTTCCAGGACCCGATGACCTCGCTCAACCCCAGCTACACCGTCGGCTACCAGATCATGGAAGTGCTCAAGGTGCATCAGGGGCTGCGCGGCGCCGAGCTGAAGGCGCGCGCGCTGGAGCTGATGGAGCTGGTGGAAATCCCTGCCGCCAAGACCCGGCTGGAAGCCTACCCGCACCAGCTGTCCGGCGGCATGAGCCAGCGCGTGATGATCGCGGTGGCGCTGGCCTGCAACCCCAAGCTGCTGATTGCCGACGAGCCGACCACCGCGCTGGACGTCACCATCCAGGCGCAGATCATGGAACTGCTGGTTAACCTGCAGAAAGAGCGCAATATGGCGCTGCTCATGATTACCCATGACCTGGCGGTAATTGCCGAAGTGGCACACCGCGTGGCGGTGATGTACGCCGGCCAGGTGGTGGAAGAGGGCACCGTGCCGCGCCTGTTCCAGCACCCGGTGCACCCGTATACCGAGGCCTTGCTGGCCTCCATTCCGGAACACAGCAAGGGCGCGCGCCGGCTGACTACCCTGCCGGGCATCGTGCCGGGGCAGTACGACCGCCCGAAAGGCTGCCTGCTGTCGCCGCGCTGCCCGTACGCGCAGGAGCGTTGCCGTGCCGAACGCCCGGCCATCACCCCGTATGAACACGGCGCCGTGCGCTGCTTCTTCCCGCTGTTTGACAAGGAGGCCAAATGAGCCAGACCGTACTGCAGGCTCGCGACCTGACTCGTCACTACGAGGTGTCGCAGGGCTTCATGAAGCCGAAGGCGATGGTAAAGGCGCTCAACGGCGTATCGTTCGAGCTGAAGGTCGGCAAGACCCTGGCTGTAGTGGGCGAGTCCGGTTGCGGCAAATCCACCCTGGCGCGCCAGCTTACCCTGATCGAAGCACCGACGGCCGGCTCGCTGGTGCTGGACGGCGTCGACATCGCCCAGGCCAGCAAGGCCGAGCTCAAGGCCATGCGCAGCAAGGTGCAGATGGTGTTCCAGAACCCGTACGCCTCGCTCAACCCGCGGCAGAAGATCGGTGACCAGCTGGGCGAACCGCTGCTGATCAACACCAAGCTGAGCGCGAAGGAACGCGAGGAAAAAGTGCGCGCCATGATGAAGCGCGTCGGCCTGCGTCCGGAGCACTACTACCGCTACCCGCACATGTTCTCCGGCGGCCAGCGCCAGCGTATCGCCATCGCCCGCGCCATGATGTTGCAGCCGCAGATCGTGGTGGCCGACGAACCGACCTCGGCGCTGGACGTGTCGATCCAGGCACAGGTGCTGAACTTGTTCATGGACCTGCAGGAAGAGTTCCACACCGCCTATGTGTTCATCTCGCACAACCTGGCGGTGGTGGAGCACGTTGCTGACGACGTGATGGTGATGTACCTGGGCCGCGCGGTGGAAGTGGGCAGCAAGGAAGCGATCTACAGCCAGCCGTTGCACCCGTACACCAAGGCGCTGCTGTCGGCGACGCCGTCGGTGCGCGAGGAAGACCGTCGCGCCAAGATCAAGATCAGCGGCGAGCTGCCCAGCCCGCTTAACCCGCCGACCGGCTGCGCCTTCCACAAGCGCTGCCCGTTCGCCACCGAGCGTTGCAGCCAGGAAGTGCCGCAGCTGCGCGAACTGGCCGGACATCAGGTGGCCTGTCATCACGCGGAAAGCATCAACGCCTGAGCGTGAGCGGCGGATTCGGCTGAGCCTGCGTTGCCACGTGCCGCAACATGCCTATGTACTTTATGTGCATCCGCGGTGGCGGCCTGTTGCGCCTTGGCTGCTCCATAGCGCACCTGATCGCGTTTTCGCCGGGCCGCCATGCACTACAGTACAAGCACCGGAGTGGTGAATCGCACCGCTCCGGTGCTTTTTATTCTGCATTGCAGCAAAAAAGCCTTGTCCCACCTTCTAGCCGCAAGTACATTCCGCCATGACACATAGCAACAAAGGAAAGCGTCAATTGAAGCGAGCCGTCTATGCCGGGAGTTTTGACCCGGTAACCAACGGGCATCTGTGGATGATCCGCGAAGCCGTCGAACTGTTCGACGAGCTGGTGGTTGCCATCGGCGTCAATCCGGAAAAACGCTGCAGCTTCTCGGTGGACGAGCGGCTGGACATGCTGCGCGCGGTGACGCGCGGCTTTTCCAAGCTCAAGGTGGAGGTGTTCGAGAACCAGTTTCTGGTCAACTACGCGCAAAGCATCGACGCCAACTACATCATCCGCGGCATCCGCACCGCCAGCGACTACGAGTACGAGCGCACCATGCGCTACATCAACTCCGACCTGCACGCCGATATCACCACCATCTTCCTGCTGCCGCCGCGCGAATACGCCGAGGTGTCCTCCACCATGGTGAAGGGCCTGATGGGGCCGCAGGGCTGGGAGCAGATGATCCGCCACTACGTGCCGGAGCCGGTGTACCGCAAACTGGTAAACTACTACCAGCAGCAGGTTCAGCAGCTGGATTGAGCAATACCGACCCGCGGCCAACGTTGGCCGCAAACCGAATACACCACGCGCCGGAGACTCTCCGGCGCGTCGCATTTCCGAGGTAAAACATGGTAGACGTATCCGCCTTTGTTGGCCGTCTCTCCAAGAACTACAAGCACTACGCCAAATGGGCGCGCCGCAGCGGGCTGGACGCCTGGCGCGTGTACGACCGCGACGTGCCGCAGTTTCCGCTGATCATCGACCTGTACGGCGAGCGCGTCCATCTGCAGGAATACGATACCGGCTGGCAGATCGGCGACGACGAGTACGCCGAATGGATGGCCGCGGTACAGCAGGCCATCTGCGCCGTCACCGGGGTGGCGCCGGACGCCATCTCGCTGAAGGCGCGGCGCCGGCAGAAGGGCGACAGCCAGTACGAGAAGACCGGCCGCGATGGCGAAGACTTCGTGGTGGAGGAGCAGGGGCTGCGCTTCTGGGTCAACCTGGATGCCTACCTCGATACCGGCCTGTTTCTCGATCACCGCAACACCCGCAAGCGGGTGCGCGACGAGGCCGCCGGCAAGCGTTTTCTCAATCTGTTTGCCTACACCGGCAGCTTTACCGTGTATGCCGCCGCCGGCGGCGCGGTCAGCAGCGAGACGGTGGACCTGTCCAACACCTACCAGGCGTGGAGCCGCCGCAATTTCGAGCTCAACGGCCTGGACCTGAACAAGCACCAGCTGATCCGCGACGACGTGTTCCAGTATCTGGAAGACGCCGCCTTTGCCGGCAAGCAGTTCGACCTGATCGTGATGGACCCGCCCAGCTTTTCCAACAGCAAGAAAATGCAGGACGAGCTGGATGTGCAGCGCGACCACGTCAAGCTGGTGGATGGCGCCATGCGCCTGTTGGCGCCGCACGGCGTGCTGTACTTCTCCAACAACCTGCGCAGCTTCGAACTGAGCCCGCTGCTGGTGCAGGATTACGACGTGCGCGACATAAGCAAGCAATCGGTGCCGGAGGACTTCCGCAACCAGAAGATTCACCAGTGCTGGCGCATCACCCATCGCCACGGCTGAGGCTGGTCGATAGAGGGCGGCAATCGGGGCGGTGGTGAAATTTAATCGCCGCCGCGGCTTGCGTTTTGCCGCTCGCGTGCCAATTGTTCAGCACAGCAAGGCATGCCACTGATGGCCGGCCGTACAGAAAGGAAACCGCATGTCTTACGTGAACATCACCGCCGATAACTTCAACGACTACGCCGAAGGCGACGGCATCCTGGTGCTGGATTTCTGGGCGGACTGGTGTGGTCCGTGCAAGATGTTCGGCCCAATCTTCGAGGCTGCGGCGGAAAAGCACCCGGACCTGGTGTTCGGCAAGATCGATACCGAGGCCGAGCGCGAGCTGGCCGCGCATTTCCAGATTCGTTCCATTCCCACGCTGATGGCGCTGAAAGACGGCATCGTGGTGTTCCACCAGGCCGGCGCGATGATGGCTGGCCAGTTCGAGCAGCTGATCCAGGCGGTGCGCGAGCTGGACATGGACAAGGTGCGCGCTGACATCGACAGCCAGCAGCAGTAAACCGCCGCATTGCCGCGCCAACGCAACTTGTTGCCACGGCGCTGGTCTGTATATCTGTTGGCCGCAACGCTCGCGTTGCGGCCAACGTTCATTATTACCCTTGCTAGCGGAGTGTTCATGATGCCTAAGCTGCTATCCGTCCTGCTGCTGTTGCCGGCCGTGGCCAGTGCCAGCTGTCCGCCGTTGCTGGATCACCGTATTCCGGGGCTGACAGGCGGCACCATCGACATGTGTGCCTACCAGGGCAAGGCGGTGGTGGTGGTGAATACCGCCAGCGAATGCGGCTTTACCCCGCAGTTCAAGGGCCTGCAGTCGCTGTGGCAGAACTACCGCGACAAGGGCCTGGTGGTAGTGGGCTTCCCCAGCGACGATTTCTTCCAGGAGCTGGACAAGGACAAGGCCGTCGCCAGTTTCTGCCAGGTGAATTACGGCGTCACTTTTCCGATGGCCAGCCGCGTGCACGTGCGTGGCGATGCCGCCCACCCCTTGTACCAGGCATTGAGCAAGGCCAGCGGCGATGCACCGAAGTGGAATTTCTACAAATACGTGATCGCGGCGGACGGCAAGACCATCACTGCCTTCAGCCCGTTGACCAAGCCGGACTCTCCCACCTTCATCAAGGCGGTGGAAGCGGCGCTGCCGACACCGTAAGGCGGCCGCTGGCAATCGCAACGTCATTTGCCATCCGCCGGTCGCCTTCATTACCATCGCATTTTCGCCGCCGCTGCGGCCAACCCGCCTGACCTTACTACCCGCCACCATCTCATGTTCAAGCGCCTGATTACCCTGGCCAGCGCCTTGCTGCTGGCCGCCTGTGCCTCGTATCCACCGCCCGGCGGCAGCAGCGCCAGCAGCCCGGTGCGCTACCAGCCGACCCGCTTTGCCGATCTGCCCGGCTGGGATGCGCCGCTGGCCGGTGAAAGCCTGGCGGCGCTGCGCGCCAGCTGCCGCAGCCTGCAAGGCAAGCCGCAGTGGCAGGGCGCCTGCAGCGCGGCCGCCGCCGTCGATGCGGCCAACCCGCAGGCGGTGCGCGCGTTCTACGAGCAGCGCTTCATGCCGTGGCAGCTCAGCGAGTCCGGCAAGGACAGCGGCCTGATCACCGGCTACTACGAACCGCTGCTGGCCGGCAGCCGCAGCAAGTCGGCACAGACGCCGTACCCGGTGTACGGCGTGCCGGCAGATCTGTTCGTGCTGGACATCAGCGCCGAGCAGCGTGCGCAGCCGCAGCTGGTGGCGCGCCGCGGCAGCGGCAACCGCCTGCAGCTGGTGGCGGGCAAGAGCGTGGCCGGGCCGGGCGAGATCCAGATCACGCTGGCCGACTTCATCACCGACAGCCGCACCCGCGCACTGAAAGGCCGCCTCGACGGCAACCGCCTGCTGCCGTACTACACCCGCGCCGACATCGATGCCGGCAAAGGCGTGGCCAGCATGCCGGTACTGGCCTGGGCCGAGGACGAGACCGAGCTGTTCTTCCTGCAGGTGCAAGGCTCGGGCCGCATCCAGCTGGAAGACGGCAGCTTCATTCGCGTCGGCTATGCCGACCAGAATGGCCATGGCTACAAATCCATCGGCCGCTGGCTGGTGGACCAGGGCCAGATGCGCTTGGAAGACGTGTCGATGCAGAGCATCAAGGCGTGGATTGCGGCCAACCCGCAGCGTCGCGCCGAGCTGTTTGCCGCCAACCCCAGCTACGTGTTCTTCAAACAACTGCCGGCCAATGACAGCGGCCCGCTGGGCGCCATGGGCGTGCCGCTGACCGGCGGTTACAGCGTGGCGGTCGATCCGCGCTACATCCCGCTGGGTTCGCCGCTGTACCTGGCCACCACCTGGCCGCTGGATGGCACGCCACAGCCGCTGAATCGCCTGGTGCACGCGCAGGACACCGGCGGCGCCATCCGCGGTGGCGTGCGCGCCGACTTTTTCTTCGGCTTTGGCGCCGAGGCCGGCATGTACGCCGGGCGCATGAAGCAGAGCGGCAAACTGTGGCTGCTGCTGCCCAAGGGCATGACCCCGGCGGCCAACCCCTGAGCGCCGCCTGAGGCGGCAAGGATTCCCGATGCACTCGCTTACCCGTCCCCACGTTGGCCGCAGCCTGTTGCTGCTGGCCGTTGTCGCCGCCCTGGCGGCCTGCGGCCCATCTGCCCCGGCCGATGGCCAGCCGGCCAGTGCCGGTCAGGCCACTGCGCCGCTGCGGCAGTTGTCTGCTGCCGATGTGCTGCAAACCACGGTGGCGCCGGTAGCCAGCCTGCTGCCGTTTACCGCCACTCTCAACGCCTTGCAGTCGGCCGAGGTGGCGGCGCAGGTGGATGGCACCGTGCAGCAGGTGCTGGTGCGTGAAGGCGAGCAGGTAACGCGCGGCCAACTGCTGGCGCGCATCGATAGCGAAGCGCTGCAGCAGCAACTCAACGAGCAGCAGGCGCAGCTGGCCAACGACGAGGCGCGGCTGAAACTGGCGCGGCTGAAGCTGGACAAGCAGCGCGAGCTGCTGCAGCAGGGCTTCATCTCCAAGCTGGCGTTCGACGAAACCGAAAGCGACTACCAGGTGCGTGCCGGCGAGTTGGCCGCGCGCCGCAGCCAATTGGCGCGTGCCCGCAAGAGTCTGAGCGAAAGCGAAGTGCGCGCGCCGATGGCCGGCACCGTGTATGCCCGTCTGACCCAGCCGGGCGAGCAGGCGGCGCGCAACCAGAAGCTGTTTGCCATTGCCGATCTGGCCGAGCTGGAAGGTGTGGCCAGCATTCCGGCGCGGCTGGTGGGGCAGCTCAAGCCCGGGCAGCCGGCGCGGTTCACGGTAGAAGGCATCGATGGCGCCTTTACCGCCCAGCTGGTGCGCATCAACCCGGTGGCCAATGCCGCTACCCGTACCTTCAATGTCTACCTGCGGGTGGACAATCGCGATGGCCGCCTCAAGGCCGGGCAGTTTGCCAAGGGCGGTGTGGTGCTGGCCGAGGTCAACGACGCGGTGCGCCTGCCGCTGGCGGCGCTGCGCGATGCCGACAGCGCCACGCCGTGGCTGCTGGCGGTGCGCGGCGGACGCCTGCAGCGCCAGCCGGTGACGGTGCTGTTGCGCGCCGACAGCGAGCGCCAGGTGGCGGTGCGCGGCATTGCCGCAGGCCAGACGGTGTTGGCCGCCCCGCTGCTGGGGCTGAAGGGCGGGGACGCCGTGTCCCTGCCGTCGCGCTGAGGACGCTGCCATGTGGCTAACCCGCGTCAGCGTGCAAAACCCGTATTTCGCCGCGGTGCTGATGCTGCTGCTCACCGTGCTGGGGCTGTTTGCCTGGCGCAGCCTGCCGGTGGAGGAGTTTCCGGACATCCGCTTCCCGGTAGCGGTGGTGATGACCAGCTACCCCGGCGCTTCGCCGGAGGTGGTGGAAAGCGACGTCACCCGCCCGATCGAGGAAGCGGTGAACACCATCAATGGCGTCAAGCACATCCGTTCCTATTCCTTCGAAGGCAACTCCACCATCGTGGTGGAGTTCGAGCTGTCCACCGACGCCACCCAGGGCCTGCAGGAGGTTCGCGACAAGGTGGGCGCGGTGCAGGGCCGGCTGCGGCGCGAGGTGAACACCCCCACCATCTCGCAGATGAACCCCAACGACGAACCGCTGATGTCCTATACCCTCAGCTCGGGCGACAGCAGCCAGCGCGAGCTGACCAGCTGGGTGGACAACGTGCTGAAGAAACGGCTGCAGACGGTGTCCGGAGTCGGCGAAGTCAAGCTGGTGGGCGAGAGCAAGCGTGAGATCCGTATCGACATCGACCCGTACCGGCTGGAGGCACTGGGGCTGTCGGTAGTCGAGGTGGCGGATGCGGTGGCGGCGGCCAACCGCGATTATCCGGCCGGCCAGGTCAGCAGCCAGAGCAACGAGCTGGCGGTGCGCGTGGCCGGCAAGCTCAAATCGGTGGACGACTTTGCCGCGCTGGTGATTGCCAGCCGGGGCGGCAGCGACATCCGCCTGGCCGATGTGGCCAGCGTGCGCGATACCGAGGCCGAGCAGAACAGCATCACCCTGATCAACGGCCAGCCAGGCATCGGCATCGATATCCGCGCCGCGCGCGGTGCCAACGTGGTGCAGGTGGCCGACGGCGTGAAGCGCATCCTGCAGGAATACCGGCCGCAGGCACCGCCGGGTACCGCAGTCAACCTCACCTACGACAAGTCGCAGGAGGTGAAGGGCTCGCTGCGCGAGGTGCAGAAAACGCTGCTGGAAGGCGCACTGCTCACCGTGCTGATCGTGTTCCTGTTCCTCGGCAGCTGGCGCAGCACGGTGATTACCGGCCTGACGCTGCCGATCTCGATGATCGGCACCCTGTTCGCGCTGCAGGCGCTGGGCTTTTCGCTGAACCTGATGACGCTGATGGCGCTGTCGCTGTCGGTGGGGCTGCTGATCGACGACGCCATCGTGGTGCGCGAGAACATCGTGCGCCACGCCAACCTCGGCAAGGGCCACTTCCAGGCGGCAATGGAGGGTACCAACGAGATCGGCCTGGCGGTGCTGGCCACCACGCTGACCATCGTGGCGGTGTTTCTGCCGGTGGGCTTCATGGGCGGCATCATCGGCAAGTTCTTCCACCAGTTCGGGCTGGCGGTGACGGTGGCGGTGCTGATCTCGCTGTTCGTGTCGTTTACGCTGGACCCGATGCTGTCGTCGATCTGGCACGACCCGCACCATCACGGCGACCGCCACCGCGGCCCGGTGGGCAAGCTGCTGGACTGGTTCGAAACCTCGCTGGACCGCATGGCCGCCGGCTACGTGGCGGTGATCCGCTGGGCGCTGGGCCACCGCAAGACGGTGCTGGCCGCCGCGCTGGTGTTGACGGTGGGCAGCTTCATGCTGGTGCCGCTGATCGGCGGCGAGTTCCTGCCGCGCGCCGACAAGGGCGAGTTCCGTCTCGGCTTCAAGACCGCCGCCGGCTCCACGCTGGAGTACACCGCGGCCAAGGCGCGCGAGGTGGAAGCCCGGCTGCGCAGCTTGCCGGAGGTCAAGTCGATCGACAGCAAGATCGGCGGCGGCAGCTTCGGCGCCGGCCGCAACCAGGCCAACATTACCGTCAACGTGGGGGATAAGCAGCAGCGCGCGCGCGACCTGTTCCAGCTGATGGCGGCGGCAAGGTTGGCCGCACAGCAGGTGGCCGGCATCGAGCTGGATTCGGTGGAGGAAACCGGCAAGCACGGCCCGCCGGGCAAGCCGGTGAACCTGGGCATCCGCGGCAGCGATCTGGCGGCGCTGGAGCGCGCTACTGCCGACATCATGGCGCGGCTGCGGCAGATCAAGGGCGTGACCGACGTGCAGTCCAGCCTCAACGATGCCGACCCGGCGTTGAATCTGCAGGTGAAGCGCGATGCCGCCGCCACGCTGGGGGTGGATCTGGCGCGGGTGGGCAGCACCGTGTCCACGCTGCTGGGCGGCAGCACGGTGACGCAGTGGGAGGCGCCGGATGGCGAGAACTACGACGTGCGGCTGCAGGTGCCGCGCGCGGCCCGCGTGGCGGAGCTGCTGGATGTGCTGACGGTGCCGGGCAAGCGCGCCGACAGCGGCGAGGCGCAGATGGTGCCGCTATCGCAGGTGACCAGCGTGCTGCCAGCCACCAGTCCGCGCCAGATCGAGCGCACCGACCTGATGCGCGAAATCAGCATCACCGCCAACATCAGCGGCCGCGGCAGCAGCGAGGTGTTTGTCGACATCGACAAGCTGCTGAAGGGCATCCAGCTGCCGCAGGGCGTGCTGTTGGCGCAGGAGGGCGAGCGCAAGGACATGCAGGAGTCGCTGAGCTACGCGGTGCAGGCGCTGGCGATGGGGGTGGTGTTCATCTACCTGATCCTGGCGGCGCAGTTCCGCAGCTTCACGCTGCCGGTGACCATCATGGTGGCGCTGCCGCTATCCTTCGTCGGCGTATTTGTGGCGCTGCTGCTGTTTGGCTCCACGCTGAACATGTTCTCGGTGATCGGCATCATCATGCTGATGGGGCTGGCGTCCAAGAACGGCATCCTGCTGGTGGACTTCATCAACCATAGCCGGCGCGAGGGCATGGCGCGCGAGGAGGCCATCGTGGCGGCCGGGCGCGTGCGGCTGCGCCCGATCATGATGACATCGCTGGCGATGATCTTCGGCATGCTGCCGCTGGCGCTGGCCAGCGGTGCCGGCTCGGAGACGCAGCGGCCGATGGCGCACGCCATCATCGGCGGCATGGTGACCTCCACCGTGCTGACGCTGATCGTGCTGCCGGTGGTGTACACCTATCTGGACGGCCTGCGCATGCTGATCCGCCGCCTGCTGGCGCGGCTTACCGGCCAGGCCGTGGCCTCGCCGCACTGAGCGTTGCCACCGGCAATGCACAAGGCCGCTGCCATGGCAGCGGCCTTGTGCCGTCATGCGGCCAACCTTACTGCCGGGTGTAGATCACCTGTGCCGGCATCGGTGCCGGGAAGGCATCGCCGCCCAGCGCATCGCGAATCAGTTTGTTGCTGTCGAAATACACCTGCCAGTAGTGGTCGTTATGGCAGAACGGCCGCACCGCCAGCACCGGCCCCACCAGGTTGAACTCCAGAATCGCCACCTCCACCGCCGGCTCGGCCAGCACATTGGGAATGGCCGCCAGCCGCTGGCGTAGCAGGGCGATGGCGGCGTCCACGTCGGCGCTGCCGGCCAGTTGCGCTTTCAATTCGACGCGGCGATAGGGGTTGCTGCTGAAGTTCTGCAGCGTGTCGCCCATGATCTTGCCGTTGCCCACCATGGTCAGCACGTTGTCCGGGGTGTTGAGGGCGGTGGTGAACAGGCCGATCTCCTTCACCGTGCCGGTGACACCGCCGGCGGTGACGAAGTCGCCGACCTTCATCGGCCGCAGCACGATCAGGAATACCCCTGCGGCAAAGTTGGACAGCAGGCCGGACCAGGCCATGCCGATGGCCACGCCGGCGGCGGCGAACAGCGCGGCGAAGGTGGTGGTCTGGATGCCGAAGTAGCCGAGGATGCCGATCACCAGCATCACGTTGAGGGTGACGTTAATGGTGGTGCCGAGGTAGCGCATGATGGTGGCGTCGACATGCTGCCGTTCCAGCGCGCGCTGCACCAGGCTGCCGACCTGGCCAATCAGCCAGCGGCCGATGATCCAGAACGCCAGCGCCGCCAGTAGGGTGCCGCCGATATTGAAGGCGTAGTCGGTGGCGACCTGCTGCCAGTGGGAGAGGTTGAGCTCGTTCATATGGCTTCCTTGGTGGGGGTTACTCAGGCAGTCAAGCACATGGATGCGGGGCGCTCAAGGCGAATGTCATGGTGGGGGCGATAATTTTCGCGGCGACAGATGGCGCCAGATCAAGGCAGCGGGCAGGGCGCGCGGTATAATGCGGCCAACCTTTTTGCCGAAACCTCGCCATGACCCAGCTGAAGAACGATACTTTCCTGCGTGCGCTGCTGAAGCAGCCGGTTGACTACACCCCGATCTGGATGATGCGCCAGGCTGGCCGCTACCTGCCGGAATACCGTGCCACCCGCGCGCGCGCCGGCAGCTTCATGGGTCTGTGCACCAGCCCGGACTACGCCACCGAGGTGACGCTGCAGCCGCTGGAGCGCTTCCCGCTGGATGCGGCAATCCTGTTTTCCGACATCCTCACCGTGCCGGACGCCATGGGCCTGGGCCTGTATTTCGCCGAAGGCGAGGGCCCCAAGTTCGAGCGCAACCTGCGTGAGGAATCTGCCGTGCTGGCACTGCAGCCGGCGCCGCTGGAAAAGCTGCAGTACGTGTTCGACGCGGTGAGCAGCATCCGCAAGGCGCTGAATGGCCGCGTGCCGCTGATCGGCTTCTCCGGCAGCCCGTTCACCCTGGCTTGCTACATGGTGGAAGGCGGCGGTTCCGACGATTTCCGCCACATCAAGGGCATGCTGTACAGCCGCCCGGACCTGCTGCACCGCATCCTGGACGTGACCGCCACCTCGGTGACCGCCTACCTGAAGGCGCAGATCGATGCCGGCGCGCAGGCGGTGCAGATTTTCGATACCTGGGGCGGGGCGCTCAGCCACGCGGCGTACAAGGAATTCTCGCTGGCCTATATGCAGCGCATCATCGCCGGCCTCAAGCGCGAGGCCGACGGCCGTCGCGTGCCGGTGATCGTGTTCACCAAGAACGGTGGCCAGTGGCTGGAAGACATCGCCGCCATCGGTGCCGACTGCGTGGGCTTGGACTGGACCACCGACATCGGTCAGGCGCGTGCCCGCATCGGCGACAAGGTGGCGTTGCAGGGCAACTTCGACCCCAATGCGCTGTTCGGCAGCCCGGCTGCCATTGAGCAGGAGGCCGGCCGCATCCTGGCGGCGTACGGCCATGGCTCCGGCCATGTGTTCAACCTGGGGCACGGCATTTCGCAGCACGCCAACCCGGAACATGCCGCAGCACTGGTGGCAGCGGTGCACCAGTTGTCGCGCCAGTACCACGTGTAAGCCAGCGCTGCTCCACCGGGCGGCCACTCATAGCGAGTGGCCGTTTTGCTTGCCACCTGTCCGTCTTGACGTAGGGGCTTGACAGTAGCGGCGGCTGTTGTTCCTGGACTTATACACACCAAAATCGGGCAAAGCACCGTTCTGTCAAGATGCGCTGCCAGAAAAAAGTGCATTTTGCTAAGTTGTTGATTTTTAAATAACTAATTTTCAGATTAATTTTTGTGCAATCTAGCAGCAAAGCCGCGCCACCGCGCTTTCTGCCAGCTTGCATACAGCTTGTGCACAAAGTTATCCACAGCATTTGTGCACAGTTTGCGCCAGGCCGCGCCAGTGCTGGCTTGGCGCCATGGCAGGGAGAAAACGTGGCATGACGGTGATCAGCGTGTGGCTGGACGTGCCCCTGCGTGGGGCATTCGCCTACCTGCACGGCAGGCCGCTGGAGAGTGGCCAGCGCGTGCTGGTGTCGTTCGGCAACCGCCAGTTATGTGGTGTGGTAGACAACACTGTCATTCCGGATGACATCGCGCCAGAACGCCTCAAGCCGATCCTGCAGGTGTTCGATGCGCTGCCGCCACTGCCGGACAGCCTGCTGCAACAGGTGCGCTTTGCCGCCCGTTACTACCTGCATCCGCAGGGACAGACGCTGTTCACCGCCTTGCCGACCGCGCTGCGCGAGCCGCGCGACGTGCGGCTGCCGGATCGCGCCTGCTACCAGCTCACCGCGCAGGGCCTGGCCGCGCCGCCGACCGCGCGCAGCACGGCGAAACTGGCGCTGTGGCAGGCGCTGCACGAGCCGCAGGAGCGCGAGACATTGCGCCGTGTGCATGTGCAGGCCAGCGCCTATCTGAACGCCGGCCTCGCCAGCGGCGACATCGCCGCGGTGCCGTGGCAGGCGCCGGCGCTGCAGATCGACGGTGAACTGACGCTCAACGAAGAGCAGCAGCAGGCGCTGGACGCGGTGGCGGCCAAGCTTGCCTGCTTTGCGCCGTTCCTGCTGCACGGCATCACCGGCAGCGGCAAGACCGAGGTGTATCTACAGCTGATCGCCCGCGTGCTGGCCGCGGGGCGACAGGTGCTGGTGGTGATTCCGGAAATCAACCTGACGCCACAGCTGATCGACCGCTTCGCTCGCCGCTTCCCGGCTACGCGCATCGTGTGCCTGCACAGCAATCTGGCCGATGGCGAGCGGCTGGAAGGCTGGTGCGATGGCTGGTTCGGCCGTGCCGGCATTGTCATCGGCACCCGGCTGGCGGTGTTCACGCCGCTGCCGCAGCTGGGGCTGGTGATCGTGGACGAGGAGCATGACGGCTCGTTCAAGCAGCAGGACGGCCTGCGCTACCACGCGCGCGATCTGGCGGTGTGGCGTGCCCATACCGCCAATGTGCCGGTGCTGCTGGGCAGTGCCACCCCCAGCCTGGAAACGGTAGCCAATGCCGACGCCGGGCGCTACCGCCGGCTGACGCTGCACCAGCGCGCGCACGGCAGCGCCACCTTGCCGCAAGTGGGTCTGGTGGACATCCGTCGCCAGAAACTGGTGGAAGGGTTGGCCGCACCGGTGATCGACGCGCTGGCCAAGGCGCTGGAACGGCGCGAGATGAGCCTGGTGTTCATCAACCGCCGCGGCTACTCGCCGGTGCTGGCCTGTACCGCCTGCGGCTGGACCTCGGCCTGCAAGCACTGCAGCGCGCGCATGGTACTGCACCTGTCCGCGCGCCAGCTGCGCTGCCACCACTGCGGTGCGCACGAGCGCATCCCACTGCAGTGCCCTGCCTGTGGCAACCCGGATGTACAGCCGTTGGGTGAGGGCACGCAGCGGTTGGAGGCGGCGTTGCAGCGCATGCTGCCAGAGGCGCGCATCCTGCGCATCGACCGCGACAGCACCAGCAGCAAGGCGGCGTGGGATGCCATCTACCAGCGCGTGCACGCTGGCGAGGTGGACGTGCTGGTGGGAACGCAAATGCTGGCCAAGGGTCATGATTTTGGGGCGCTGTCGCTGGTGGTGGTGCTGGGCAGCGACGGCGGGCTGTATTCGGCGGATTTCCGCGCCGGCGAGCGCCTGTTCGCACAGCTGATGCAGGTGGCCGGCCGCGCTGGCCGGGCGGAGGTGCCGGGGCGGGTGCTGCTGCAGACGCAGTGGCCGGAGCACCCGTTGTATCAGGCATTGCAGCAGCATGATTTCGACGGCTACGCCGCCACCATGCTGCAAGAGCGGCGCGAGGCGGGCTTTCCGCCGGCCGGCTTCCAGGTGCTGCTGCGCGCCGATGCGCCGGTCTATGCCGATGCCGAGGCGTTTCTCAATACCCTGCTGGCCCAACTGGGCGAACTACCGCAGGGGCTGAACGTATTCGGCCCGGCGCCGGCGTTGATGGTGCGCCTGGCCGGGCGCGAGCGCGCGCAGCTGACCTTCGAGGCGGACAGCCGTCAGGCGCTGCATGGCTGGTTGCGCGCGCAGCTGCCGCTACTGGAACAATTGGCGCGCAAGGCCGTGCGCGGCTTGCGCTGGTCGCTGGATGTCGACCCGCTGGAGATGTAATGAACAAACTCTTGCTGTTGCTGGCCGTGCTGGCCACGCCGCTGTATGCCTCCGCACCGGCCGGTTTTAACGACGACGAGATCGCGCTGTGGGCGGCGCCGCTGGAAGGCAATGCCGTGTTCGAGTCGCATCGCGGCGAGGTGGCGGTGAACCCGGCCTCTACCATGAAGCTGCTCACCAGCTGGGCGGCGCTGAACCGGCTGGGCCCCAACTTCCGCTGGCAGACCGAATTCAGGAGCAGTGCGCCGCTGCAGAACGGCGTGCTGCAGGGCGATCTGTACTGGCTGGGGCGCGGCGACCCACGGCTGGACAGCGCGCGCCTCACCGAAATGCTGCGCCAGCTACGGCTGCGCGGCGTGCGCGACATTGCCGGCAAGCTGGTGCTGGACCAGAGCGCCTGGCATGGCATCGGCACGGCCGAGGGCTTCGGCGGCGATGCCGATCGCGTGTTTACCGTGGCGCCGCACACCCATCAGCTGAACCTGAAAGTGGCCTGGCTGCGTTACCACTTCGATGCTGGCCAGCCGCAGCTGACGCTGGATCCGCCGCTGCCCGGCATCACGCTGGAAAACCGCCTGCAGGTGGGCGATGGCGCCAGCTGCGGCGATGTGCGCCGTTTTGTGAACATCACGCAGCAGGGCGCGCTGCTGCGGGTCAGCGGGCGGCTGCCGCCGGCCTGCGACGGTGCGGCCAACTATGTGAACCTGCTGGACAGCGACAATTTTGCCGGCCAGGCCTTTGCCGCGCTGTGGCAGCAGCTGGGCGGCAGCGGCCCGCGCGGGCTGGCGGTGGCCACCACGCCGCCCGGCGCGCGCAGCCTGCTGCAGCTGGATTCCACCGATACGCTGGCCAGCGTGCTGGTGGATGTGAACAAGTACAGCAACAACACCATGGCGCGTAGCGTGCTGCTGACGCTGGGGGCGCAGTTTCCGGTCGGCGGCGATACCTTTGCCGACGGCGAACGCGCGTTGCGCGGCCTGCTGGCCGAACGCCAGCTGCCGACCGCGCCGCTGGTGCTGGAAAACGGCTCCGGCCTGTCGCGGCGCGAACGGCTGAGCGCACGGCTGCTGGGCGAGGTGTTGCGCGATGCCCTGCGTGGCCCGTATGGCCCGGAACTGGCCGCCAGCCTGCCGCTGGCCGGCGAGGACGGCACGCTGAAGAAGCGGCTGGGCGAGGTCGGCGGCAGTCTGCGGCTGAAAACCGGCTCGCTGGACAATGTGCGGGCGCTGGCCGGCTACTGGCAGGCACCGTCCGGCCAGCGGCTGGTGCTGGTGGCTATCGTCAACTCGGCGCGCGCCGACAAGCTGACCGCCGCGCTGGATGCCGCAGTGGCGGCGCTGGTGACGCGCTATCAGGCAAGGTTGGCCGCGGCGGCTGCTGGCGGCTTATAATCGAGCGACTTTTCTGCAGGAAAAACAGTATGCAATCCGTCACCATGTACACCACCGCGGTATGCCCGTACTGCATCCGCGCCAAACAACTGCTGTCCAGCAAGGGCGTGACTGCCATCGAGGAAATCCGTATCGACCTGGACCCGGTCGAGCGGGAAAAAATGATGAGCATCACCGGCCGCCGCACCGTGCCGCAGATCTTCATCGGCGACACCCATGTCGGTGGCTGCGATGACCTGGTGGCGCTCAATGCCGCCGGCAAGCTGGAGCCGCTGCTGGCCGGCTAAGCCCGGTGCGACTGTCATCTTTTCGTGCGATGATGCACGACACGCCGTGCGCGCGGGCCGCCGTCCGCCGCGCTGGCCCAGACTTCAACCCTGCACCCTCCGGGTGCCTTCGAGATAGCACAACATGAGCGAACAACAACAGCTGGAACCGGTTTTCTCCATCGAAAAAATCTACGTGAAGGATATGTCCTTCGAAGTGCCGCATGCCCCGCAGGTGTTCCTGGAGCAGGCGCAGCCGGAAATCGACATGCAGCTGGCCAACGGCGGCCAGCAACTGGAAGAAGGTTTCTTCGAAGCGTCGCTCACCATCACCGTGACTGCCAAGCTGCCGGAAAAAACCATGTTCCTGTGCGAAGTGACCCAGGCCGGTATTTTCCAGATCCAGAACGTGCCGGCAGAAGACGTGGACCCGATTCTGGGCGTGGCTTGCCCGAACATCCTGTTCCCGTACGCGCGCGAAGCGGTGTCCAACCTGGTCAGCCGCGCCGGTTTCCCGCCGGTACTGCTGTCGCCGATCAACTTCGAAGCCCTGTACCTGCAACAGCGCGCTGCCCAGGCCGAAGCCGGCAACGCCTGATACCACTATGAAGCGACATCTGCTTGTTGCTGCCGCCGTACTCGCCTCGCTGGCCGGTACGGCGTTTGCGCTGGAATTCCGTTCGGTGAAGGAGACCGGCGTCGCGCTGTACGAGGCGCCGACCCTTACCGCCAAGAAACAGTTCGTCGTCAGCCGCTACTACCCGGTAGAAGTGCTGGCCACGCAGAAGGACTGGTCGCGCGTGCGCGACGCCACCGGCAGCATCGCCTGGATTCCGGGCGCCGCGCTGTCCAACCGCCGTACACTGCTGGTGACGGCGGCCCGGCTGGCGGTGCGCGATGCGGCCAACGACCAGGGCAAGCTGCTGTTCTGGGCGGAAAAAGACCTGGTGCTGGACATGGTCGAGCCGCCGCAGAGCAGCTGGGTCAAGGTCAAGCACCGTGACGGCAGCAGTGGCTATGCCCAGATCAGCGGGCTGTGGGGACTGTAAACGCATGAAAATGACCGTTATCGGTGCCGGTGCCTGGGGCACGGCACTGGCGATTGCCTTCAGCCGTCAGCACGAGGTCACGCTGTGGGGCCGCGATGCCGCGCAGATGGTGGACATGCAGGCCAACCGCCTCAACCGCCGCTATCTGCCGGATTGCCCGCTGCCGGACAAGCTGCACCTGTCGGCCGATCTGTCCGAAGCGGTAATGGGCGTGGAGCTGGTGCTGGTGGTGACGCCGATCGCCGGCCTGCGGCCAACCCTGAAGGAGCTGGCGCGGCTGAAGGTGGACGCGCCGCTGCTGTGGGCGTGCAAGGGCTTCGAGGCCGGCTCCAGCCTGCTGCCGCACCAGGTGGTGGCGGAGGAGTTTCCGCGGCTGAAGACCGTCGGTGTCTTGTCCGGCCCCAGCTTTGCCAAGGAAGTGGCGCTGGGGCTGCCGGCGGCGGTGTCGCTGGCGTCGGAAAACTACGGCTTTGCCCGCGACTTTGCCCGCGAGCTGCACAGCCCGCTGTTGCGCATCTACGCCAATGACGATCTGGTGGGGGTAGAAGTCGGCGGCGCGGTGAAGAACGTGATGGCGATCGCCACCGGCGTGGCCGATGGCCTGGGCTTCGGCATGAATGCCCGCGCGGCGCTGATCACCCGCGGGCTGGCCGAGATCACCCGGCTGGCGGTGGCGCTGGGTGGCAGCCAGCAAAGCATGCAGGGCTTGTCCGGGGTGGGCGATCTGATCCTGACCTGCACCGGGGCGCTGTCGCGCAACCGTCAGGTGGGTCTCAAGCTGGCGGAGGGCAAGTCGCTGGCCGATATCCTGACCGAGCTGGGCCATGTGGCCGAAGGCGTGCCGACCGCGCGCGAGGTGCTGAAAATGGCGGAGCGGCTGGAGGTGGACATGCCGATTACCGCCGCGGTATGCGAGTTGCTGTATCACCAGGCCACGCCGCAAAGCGTGGTGGAAAGCCTGCTGGGGCGCACGCCCAAGCCGGAGTTCGGCCAGGCCTGAGCGGCTAGGCATTAAAAAAGGCACCTGCGGGTGCCTTTTTTCATATCTATCTCGCGCTAGCCCGGCAGCTTGGCCAGCAGCGCGTTGCGGATGGCGGCAAGGTCGAAGTCGTCATCGGCGTTTTCCAGCCGCTGTGCATACAGGATGCGATCATCGTCATCCACCAGCCACAGCGCCGGGCAGGTCATGCCGGCCAGCGGGTAGTCCTGCAGCAGTACGCCGAAATGCTTGTGGAAGTCGCGGCCGCGCAGGGTGGACAGCAGCACCACATTGGGCAGGCCGTGCTCCTTGCGTGCCCGGTGCAGGCTGAACGGTGAATCGACGCTGATCACGATGAACTGCAGCAGCGGCCAACCTTCTAGCTTGCGGCGCAGTTGTTGCAGCAGGGCTAGGCCGCCTTGTTCGGCGTCCAGCGACAGCAGGGTGACGATCAGCTTGGTACGCCCGAGAAAGCGCTCCAGCGCCACATCGCGCAGGTGTTCATCCACCAGCATGAAACTGGGCAGCAGCTGCCCGGCTTCCGGAAAACTGCCCCCCACCGCCATGCTCTCATCGCCGTAACGCAAGAAATGCTGTGCCATGCTGGTCTCCTGTTGGCCCTGCTACCTGGCCGTTGCCGGTAGCGTTTGCATGCCTTCATGGTGGCCCAGTCCGCATAAAAAGCAAGGTTGGCCGCGGCCAACCTTGTGCTGGGGCAGGGCGCGGCGCGCTTCAGCGATAGAAGAAGTCCAGGCTGTAGCCCTGGGCCTTGCCGTCGATGACTTCCATGCGCAGCTGCAGCTTCAGCTCGCTGTTGGCATTGAACTGGCCCAGCTGATAGTCCTGCGGCTTCAGGTACTCCTGCGGCAGCAGTACCTTGCGCATCATGATCTGGTCACTGGCATTTTTCAGCGTCACTTCCATCAGCGGGAACGCTTGCGGATAGGGCGCCAGGTTCTTCAGCGTGGCGTTGAGCTGGATCAGCCGCTCATGGTCGGGAATGAACGACAGCTCCGACCACTCGGTGCGAATCAGCTGGCGGTCGCTGGGCAGCGGCACGCTGCAGCCCAGCACGTCGCAGATGGCCTCGAAGGCCGGGCGCAGCTCCGGCATTTCGGCGCTGGCACGGGTGCGGTTGATGAACAGGATCTGGCCCAGCAACAGCAGCAGCAGCAGTACGGCCAGCAGCGCCAGCAACACATTGCGCCACCACGGCGTGGGCACGTCGCTGTCGGCCGCGGGGGTGTCGATGACCGCTGTGGTGATGGCATCGGGTTCCGGTTCGGCGGTCCAGATGGAAACCGGCGGCGCGCTCGGGGTGTGCTCTTCCGCCGCATCGACTTCGAACGGGTTGGCCGCCAGCGGGGCGGGTGGGACGTCCGCATTGTGCTGCGGGCGCAGGGCGTCGGCCAGCGCCTGCTGGAATTCGGCTAGTTGCTGGCGGCCATCCTGTTCGGCGTCGCGGGCGGCATTGCGGAAGTCCGGGCCGATGGACGTGGCCGGCGGCTGTGGCTCAGGCTCGGGTTCGCGCAGCAGATCGAAATCCGGCAGCTTGAAATCGTCCTCGTCGTGCTCGGCTAACGGGGCGGGGGCCGCCGTGGCGGCCGGCTGCGGGCTGGGGTGATCGGTACTGGCGGCCGGGGCGGCTGCCGGTTCGAAGTCCGGCAGCTCCAGCTCGAAATCGTCTTCCACGGCCTGCGGCCGTGCCGGCTGGCTTGGCGCCGGCGCCGGTACGGCTACCGGTGGCAGGCTTTCCGCCTGTGGCGCGGAGCTTTCAAAGTAGCTGGGGGCGTGGAAGACATGGCTGCAGCGGCCGCAGCGTACCATGCCGCCGGCCAGCGCCAGATGGGCGTCGGTGACTTTGAACTTGGTCTGACAGCTGGGGCACTGCGTGGTATGGCTCATGGCGAGTTCTGTGTTGCCTTGTTAGGTTGGCCGCGACTTGGCGCCAGCGTGCAAAAAGGGCCGCCGGCATGGCCGGCGACCCTGGGGCGATGTTGCCGCCGCGTCAGGCGCGTTTGCTGCCGCTCAGGCGCGTCCAGCCTTCGTCGAAGACTGCCGGATCCATGTCGAACCACTGCGCGTAGAGTGCCGACATTTCATCGGCCTGCTCGGCCAGAATGCCGGACAGCACGATTTTACCACCGGTTTTCACGTGGCTAGCCAGTAATTCGCCCAGCATACGCAGCGGGTTGGCCAGGATATTGGCCACCACCACATCGTACTCGCCCGGCTGCAGGGTGTCCGGCAGGCCGAAGTCGCCGGCCACGCCGTTCTGTACCGCGTTGTCGATGCTGGCGCGCACCGCCTGGGCGTCGATGTCGATGCCGCGGGTGTAGCCGGCACCGAGTTTCATCGCCGCGATGGCCAGGATGCCGGAACCGCAGCCGTAGTCGAGCACGCTCTCGCCGCCCTTGATCTGGCTGTCCAGCCACTGCAGGCACAGCCGCGTGGTGGGGTGGCTGCCGGTACCGAACGCCAGGCCCGGATCCAGCTGCAGGTTGATGGCCGCCGGGTCCGGCGATACATGCCAGGTCGGGGTGATCCACAGCCGGTCGGAAATGCGGATAGGGTCGAACTGGCTTTGCGTCAGGCGCACCCAGTCCTGCTCTTCCACGCGGCCAACCGTGTAGCTGGGCACGGCCATGCGGCACTGGTTGGCCGCAGCGGTGATCATCAGCGCTACGTCGGCATCTTCGGCAAACAGTGCGTTGATCAGGCTGTGGCTCCACAGCTGATCGACCGGCTCGCCCGGCTCACCGAAGATCGGCTGCTCGTCGGCGGTGCCGGCCAGCGCGTCTTCGATGGTGGCCGACAGCGCGCCGACGTCCATCAGCACGTCGGCAAGCTGCTCGGCGATGGCCGAGTCGGCATGAATGGTGGCTTGCAGCCAGGCCATGGCTTAACCTTTCTTCAACTGCGACAGGCGTTCTTCCAGATAGTGGATGCTGGTGCCGCCGTGGCGGAACTCGCCATCCAGGAACAGTTCCTGATGCAGCGGGATGTTGGTCTTGATACCGGTAATCGCCATTTCCGACAGCGCCACGCGCATGCGCGCCATGGCTTGCTCGCGAGTATCGCCGTAGGCGATCAGTTTGGCGATCATGGAATCATAGTGCGGCGGTACGGTGTAGCCCTGGTAAATGTGCGAATCGATGCGGATGCCCGGGCCGCCGGCCGGGTGGTAGCTTTCGATCTTGCCCGGCGACGGAATGAAGTTGAACGGGTCTTCCGCGTTGATGCGGCATTCCATGGCATGGCCACGGAAGTGGATGTCTTTCTGCTTGAAACGCAGTGGCAGGCCGGCCGCGATGCGGATCTGTTCCTGCACGATATCGATGCCGGTGATCAGCTCGGTGACCGGGTGCTCCACCTGTACGCGGGTGTTCATCTCGATGAAGTAGAACTCACCGTTTTCGTACAGGAATTCGAAGGTGCCGGCGCCGCGGTAGCCGATGCGGCGGCAGGCGTCGGCGCAGGCCTCACCGATACGCTTGCGCTGTTCGGCGGTGATGCCCGGTGCCGGCGCTTCTTCAATGATCTTCTGGTGGCGGCGCTGCATCGAGCAATCGCGCTCGCCCAGATACACGGCGTTGCCGTGCTCGTCGGACAGCACCTGGATTTCGATGTGGCGCGGCTGCTCCAGGAACTTTTCCATGTACACGGTGGGGTTGCCGAAGGCGGCACCGGCTTCGGTACGGGTCATGTTCACCGAGCTGATCAGCGCGGCTTCGGTATGCACCACGCGCATGCCGCGGCCGCCACCGCCACCGGCGGCCTTGATGATTACGGGCAAGCCGATCTTGCGGGCAATCTTGGTGATTTCTGCCGGGTCGTCCGGCAGGGCACCAGCCACGCCGGGTACGGTCGGTACGCCGGCTTCGATCATCGCCTGCTTGGCGGACACCTTGTCGCCCATCATGCGGATGGTTTCCGGGCGCGGGCCGATGAACACGAAGCCGGATTGCTCCACACGTTCTGCAAAGTCGGCGTTTTCCGACAGGAAGCCATAGCCCGGGTGGATGGCCTGGGCGTCGGTCACTTCGGCGGCTGCGATCAGTGCCGGCACATTCAGGTAGCTCTGGCTGGACGGTGCCGGGCCAATGCACACCGATTCGTCGGCCAGCTTCACGTACTTGGCTTCGCGGTCGGCTTCGGAATGCACCACCACGGTCTTGATGCCCATTTCGCGGCAGGCGCGCTGGATGCGCAGCGCAATCTCGCCACGGTTGGCGATGAGGATTTTTTCAAACATGATCGTATCTCCTGGCAAGGCTTTATTCGCTGGCGTGGCCAATGCGGTAGCGATCTTGCCCGGGCTGTTCTGCCAGCCCTAACAACACGTCAAAAACGGAAAGGGCACTCAGTCGTGCCCTGTCGTCAGCATTCTGCAGCTTGGTCGCTTACTCGATGATGAACAGCGGTTCGCCGTATTCCACCGGCTGGCCGTCGTCGACCAGGATGGCTTTCACCACGCCGGCGCGTTCGGCTTCGATCTCGTTCATCAGCTTCATCGCTTCGATGATGCACAGGGTGTCGCCCACGTTGACGGACTGGCCCACTTTTACGAACGGCTCAGCGTCCGGGCTCGGCTTGCTGTAGAAGGTGCCGACCATCGGCGATTTCTGCGCCTTGCTCATGTCGGCAGCCGGTGCGGCTTCGGCCACCGGGGCGGCAGCGGCGGCTACCGGAGCGGCGGCCATGTGCGGGGCTACCTGGTAGTGCATCGGCTGGGCCATGGCCACAGCGTGATTGGCGGAGACACGGGTGATGCGAACTTTTTCTTCGCCTTCGGTCACTTCGAGCTCAGCAATGCCGGATTCCTCGACGAGATCGATCAGCTTCTTCAGTTTGCGCAGGTCCATGGTTTTCCTTCGGAGAGATATTCGGGTGTTATGCCGGCGTGGCCAGACGCTTCATCGCGTGGGCCAGGGCCAGCTCGTAGCCATGAGCGCCCAGACCGCAAATAACGCCGACCGCCAGATCGGAAAAATACGAGTGCTGGCGGAACGGTTCGCGGGCGTGGACGTTGGACAGGTGGACTTCGATAAACGGCACCTTGACACCGGCGATGGCGTCGCGCACGGCGACGCTGGTGTGGGTAAAGGCTGCCGGATTGATGATGATCATCGCCGTCCCGTCGCTCAGGCAGGCATGGATGCGGTCGATCAGTACGTGCTCGGCATTGCTTTGCAAAACGTCCAGTTCGAAACCTGCAGCCAGCGCCTGTTCACGCAGGCGGTTATTGATGTCATCCAGGGTGTCCCGGCCGTAGTGCTGTGGCTCACGCAGTCCGAGAAGATTCAGATTGGGGCCGTGCAGCACGAGGATTTTTCGGGTCAAGGTGTCAGTCCCTGTTTTGATATGGCCGCGAGTTTGCCGCAATTGTCAGCACGATGTCCAGTAATTGCGGTAATTCAAACGGGTGTTTGCCGTCGTGGTTTGTTGGTAAAATGCCGCGGTTTGGAGTGAAAGCACTAGCGGAAGTGGCGCATTGTAACGGCCTTGTCGCAAGACTGTGCCTGTCTGTTAGGACTGGCTTGATCTGGGGCAAGACGCGCTTGTTGTCGCGGTGCGGCAGGCAAAAGGTATAATCCGCCGGTTTAGTAGATGAAGCCCGCCATGCACGTTTCCGACTTCGATTACCACTTGCCAGACCACCTGATCGCCCAGCATCCGCCGGCCGAGCGCGGCAGCAGCCGCCTGTTGCTGGTAAATGGCGACACATTGCAGGACAGCCGTTTTACCGAGTTTGCCAGCCATTTGCAGGCGGGCGACGTGATGGTGTTCAACGATACCCGCGTGATCAAGGCGCGCCTGTTCGGTGAAAAGGACAGTGGCGGCAAGATCGAGGCATTGGTGGAACGGGTACTGAACGAGCACGAAGTGCTGGCGCATGTGCGCGCCAGCAAATCGCCCAAGCCGGGTACGCGCCTGATTTTTGCCGGCCGCTGGCAGGCGGAGATGGTCGAACGCGCCGGCGAGCTGTTCAAGCTGCGCTTCCTGGATGCGGCCAACGTGTTCGACATCCTGGACCAATCCGGCAAGCTGCCGCTGCCGCCATATATCGAGCGCGATACCGATGCCGATGACGACGAGCGCTACCAGACGGTGTATGCCCGCGAAAAGGGCGCGGTAGCGGCGCCCACCGCCGGGCTGCACTTTACCGATGCCATGCTGCAGCAGCTGCGCGACAAGGGCGTGCAGCTGTGCAATGTCACCCTGCACGTCGGCGCCGGCACCTTCCAGCCGGTGCGGGTGGACAACATCGCCGAGCACAAGATGCACAGCGAGATCTACGACGTGCCGCCGGCGACGGTGGCGGCCATCAACGCGGCGCACAAGGTTGGCCGCAAGGTGCTGGCAGTGGGCACCACCAGCATGCGCGCGCTGGAATCCGCCGCCCGCGGCGGCGAATTGCGCGCCGGCCGCGGCGAGACCGACATCTTCATTACCCCGGGCTACCGTTTCCAGGTGGTGGACATGCTGTTGACCAACTTCCACCTGCCCAAGTCCACGCTGCTGATGCTGGTGTCGGCGTTTGCCGGCTACCTGGAAATGCGTGCTGCCTACGCGCACGCGGTGACGCAGCAGTACAAGTTCTTCAGCTATGGCGATGCCATGCTGCTTACCCGCAAGGAACCATGATGAGCGGATTGACTCACGACAGTGCCAGCCCGCTGGAAATCCAGCTGCATGCGGTATCGCAGTTGCTGGAGATCAGCTACGACGACGGCGCCAGTTTCAACCTGGCGGCGGAATACCTGCGGGTGTACTCGCCGTCCGCCGAGGTGCGCGGTCACGGCGTGGGCAACGAGGTGCTGCAGGTCGGCAAGAAACACGTGGCCATCACCGCGCTGGAGCCGGTGGGCCACTACGCGCTGAAGATCGTGTTCAGCGATGGCCACGACAGCGGCCTGTACAGCTGGGCCTATCTATACGAGCTGGGCGTGAAGCACGACCAGTACTGGCAGGATTATCTGAATCGCCTCGCCGCCGCTGGCGCGGGCAGGGAGTAAACATGAGCAAGACGCACTTTGGCTTCAAGTCGGTGGAAGAAACCGAAAAGGCCGGCAAGGTGGCCGAGGTATTCCACTCGGTGGCGCAGAAGTACGACGTGATGAACGATCTGATGTCCGGCGGCCTGCATCGCGTGTGGAAGCACTTCACGCTGACCACCTCCGGTGTGCGCCCGGGCGACAAGGTGCTGGACATCGCCGGCGGCACCGGCGACCTGGCGCGCGGCTGGTCCAAGCGCGTCGGCAAGAGCGGCGAAGTGTGGCTCACCGACATCAATAGCTCGATGCTGACCGTTGGCCGCGACCGGCTGCTGGACGAGGGCCTGATGCTGCCGGTGTCGCTGGCCGACGCCGAGAAGCTGCCGTTCCCGGACAACTACTTCAACGCGGTGTCGGTGGCGTTCGGCCTGCGCAACATGACGCACAAGGACGCGGCGCTGAAAGAGATGTGCCGTGTGCTGAAACCGGGCGGCAAGCTGTTCGTGCTGGAGTTCTCCAAGGTGTGGAAGCCGCTGTCGCCGTTCTATGACTTCTACTCCTTCAAGGCGCTGCCGGTGATGGGCAAGCTGGTGGCCGGCGACGCCGACAGCTACCAGTACCTGGCCGAATCGATCCGCATGCACCCGGATCAGGAAACGCTGAAGCAGATGATGCTGGACGCCGGCTTCGGCCGCGTCGACTACCACAACATGACCGGCGGCGTGGTGGCGCTGCACAAGGGCGTCAAGTTCTGATGGACGCGACGCTGGCGCAGCGGCTGGCCGCGCTGGGTATCGACCCGGCCACGTTGGCCGCACGCGGTCTGGTGCCGCACGCCGAACCCGCCGCGCTGGTGGTGGCGGAGCGCAATAATGATGGCCGCGAATTCGAACTGATTGCGCCAGCCGCTGTCGCATGGCAGCAGCTGCGCGATGCGGCGGCCGCCGATGGCATCAGCCTGTTTCTGGTGTCGGCTTTTCGCAGCATCGCCCGTCAGCATGAAATCGTCGCCGCCAAACTGGCGCGCGGCCAACGTCTGGAAGACATTTTGCGGGTCAGCGCCGCACCCGGCTACAGCGAGCACCACACCGGCCGTGCCATCGACATCGGCACGCCGGGCTCGCCAGTGCTGGAGCAGGTGTTCGACACCACGCCGGCCTATGCCTGGTTGTGCGCTCACGCCGCCCGTTTCGGTTATACCCTGAGTTATCCACCCGGCAATGCCGATGGTTACCTGTATGAGCCGTGGCACTGGTGCTGGCACGCGTGCTGACCCGTTCACCCCCAAGGAGCAACAATATGAACAAGCGTCTTTCCACTACCACCCTGGTAACCCTGGTTTCCGCCGCCCTGCTGGCTGGCGGTTGCGCCAATATGGATCAGTACAACAACAGCCAGACCGGCGCCGTGATCGGTGCGGTGGGCGGGGCGGTGCTGGGCGCCGCCGTGTCCAGCAAGAAAGACCGCACCAAGGGTGCCGTCATCGGTGCAGTGGGTGGCGGCCTGGCCGGCTATGCCGTGGGTACCTATATGGATAACCAGGCCAAGGATTTCGAAAAGCAGCTGGCGCCGCAGATCAAGTCTGGCGCCATCGAGCTGCAGCGCAATGCCGACAAGAGCCTGACTGTGGTGATGACCTCGGCCACCGCGTTTGACAGCAACTCTTCGGCGCTGAAATCCGGCTTCCTGCCGACGCTGGACACCATCTCCGGCATCGTGCGCAAGTATGGCAAGACCACGCTGGATATCGAAGGCCACACCGATGCCTCCGGTAATGACCGCATCAACCAGCCGCTGTCCGAACAACGTGCGGCCGCGGTAGAGCAATATCTGCAGTCGCGCGGCGTGCAGCAGGAACGCATGCAGGCAATTGGCTATGGTTCCAGCCGCCCGCGTGCCGACAACAAGACCGAGGCTGGCAAGCAGCTGAACCGTCGCGTGGAAATCCACATCATCCCGGTGGTGCAGTAATCCTGATGTCGGTGTGATCGATAAGGGGCCGGCATCAACACTGGCTTGATGTTGGCCGCGGCGCTTGCCGCCTTATCGATAAAAATGGCGGCCGGATCACCCGGTCGCCGCCATCGCGCTAGCGTATTGTTGAGCCTGAGCGGACAAGGACATTGAGCATGGGTTTGCGCATTGCTGCCTTTAATCATCTGTTGAACCAGCACCCGGAGGTGCGCGCCGACCTGGCGCTGCATGCCGGGCGTCGTATTGCCATTACCCTGCCGCCGTTCGACCTGGCCGGGGTGGTGACCGACGAAGGCTGGCTGGCCGCCTGCGAAGGCGAGCCGGAAGCGCGGCTGCGGCTGAAGCACGGCGTGGCGCTGGCGCAGTTGTCCGGCCGCGAACCGGCGCTGAGCGACATCGTGCTGGAAGGCGATACCGAGCTGGCCACCGAGGTTGGCCGCATCGTGCGCCGCCTGCAGTGGGATGCCACCGAGGACCTGTCGCGGGTGGTGGGCGACGTGGCGGCCCATCGCGTGCAAGGTTTTGTGCGCGGCCTGTTCGGCATCAAGGGCGAGATCGGCGGCCGGCTGCTGGAAAACTGGATCGAACACCTGCGCGAGGAAGTACCGCTGCTGGCCAGGAAGCCGGACGTGGCCGCCTTTGTCGTGGCGGTGGACGAGCTGCGCGAAGATGCAGACCGCCTCGACAAGCGACTGGCGTTATTGCAGCAGCGGCTGGCGGCGCGCACGCCAGCGCGCTGACGCGAGATCCGGAACCGGTGCCCTGGCGCCGGTTTTTTGTTGCCGGCCGCGGCGCCGGCGTTGCAAAGCCAGCCCCGCCGCGACTATGCTTCGCGCTTTGTGCACTGCGGCCAACCTGTGGCCGCGGCGGCACGGCCACTTTTCTCTCGACAGAATCCATCATGCGTATCGCGCGGCTCGCCAAGATCGTTGCCACTTTTTACCGTTACGGCCTGGATGACTTCCTGGTCGACCGTCCCCGCGTGCGGTTGCTGCACTGGCTGTTCCGCCTGACGCCGCTGCCGCGCGACCTGTCGCAGCCGCGGCCGGTACGGGTGCGGCTGGCGCTGGAAAGCCTGGGGCCGATCTTCGTCAAGTTCGGCCAGGTGCTGTCCACCCGCCGCGATCTGCTGCCGGAGGACTACGCCGACGAGCTGGCGCGGCTGCAGGACAAGGTGCCGCCGTTCGATTCCGCCACCGCGCGCGCGGTGATCGAACAGAGCCTGGGGCGGCCGATTGCCGAGCTGTACGACGAATTCGACGATGTGCCGGTGGCCAGCGCCTCGGTGGCGCAGGTGCACCGCGCGCGGCTGCATGGCCAGGATGGCAAGCCGGGGCTGCCGGTGGCGGTGAAGGTGCTGCGGCCGGCGATCAAGCCGGTGATCGAGCAGGACTTGGCGCTGCTGGCAGTGCTGGCCGGGCTGGCGGAACGCTTTCTGCCCGATGGCAAGCGGCTGAAGCCGCGCGAGGTGGTGGCCGAGTTCGACCGCCACCTGCACGACGAGCTGGACCTGATGCACGAGGCCGGCAACGCCAGCCAGCTGCACCGCAACTTCATCGGCAGCGACATGCTGATCGTGCCGGAGGTGTACTACGACTACAGCAGCCGCGACGTGCTGACGCTGGAATGGATGGACGGCATCCCGGTCGGGCAGATCGAGCGCCTGCGCGCGGCCGGGGTCGACCTGAAAAAGCTCAGCCGCTTCGGGGTGGAAATCTTCTTCACCCAGGTGTTCCGTCATGGCTTCTTCCATGCCGACATGCACCCGGGCAATATCTTCGTCGCCGATGACGGCCGCTATATCGCGCTGGATTTCGGCATCGTCGGCAGCCTTACCGAGACTGACAAGCACTACCTGGCGGTGAACTTCCTCGCCTTCTTCAATCGCGACTACCACCGCGTGGCCACCGCCCACATCGAGTCCGGCTGGGTGCCGAAGGAAACCCGCGCCGAAGAACTGGAAGCGGCGGTGCGCACCGTGTGCGAGCCGATCTTCAACAAGCCGCTGTCGCAGATTTCCTTCGGCATGGTGCTGCTGCGGCTGTTCGAGACCAGCCGCCGCTTCAACGTGGAAATCCAGCCGCAGCTGGTGTTGCTGCAGAAGACGCTGCTCAATATCGAGGGCCTGGGGCGGCAGTTGGACCCGAATCTGGACCTGTGGGACACCGCCAAACCGTTCCTGACCAAATGGATGAACGAGCAGATCGGCTGGCGCGGCCTGCTGCGCACCCTTAAGCACGAGGCACCGCAATGGGCCACCACCTTGCCGGCGCTGCCGCGCAAGCTGAACGAGGCGCTGTCCGGCCAGACCACCGAACTGCTGGTGCAGGGCTACATCCAGCTGATGCGCGAGCAGAAGCGGCAGAACTTCCTGTTGCTGCTGATTGCTTTACTATTGGTGCTGCTGCTGGTCATCGGCTGGGTTGGCCGCTAACGATCCCTGCACCTACACAACCCGGCTGGGCTGGCGTCAGAAGCGTCACCCCAGCCGTTTTCACGTCGGCAGACAGCTGTGGTAACGCATTCTGATTATCAAGGAGTTGCCATGTTGAGTCGTTCTGCTGCTTTACCCAGCATTGTCATCGTCGGCGGCGGCGCCGGCGGCCTGGAGCTGGCCACCCGCCTGGGCCGCCAGCTGGGGCTGCGCCACAAGGCGCGCATCGTGCTGGTGGATGGATCGCCGACCCACATCTGGAAACCGCTGCTGCACGAGGTGGCTACCGGGGCACTGAACACCGGCGAGGACGAGGTGAACTACTTTGCCCACGGCTACCGCAATGGCTACGAGTTCGAGTTCGGCTACATGCAGGCGCTGGACCGCCGCCGGCGCACGATTCAGCTGGCGGCCATCCACGGCCACGATGGTGAGCTGCTAAGCCCGGCGCGCGAGGTCGGCTACGACTGGCTGGTGCTGGCAGTGGGGGCGGAGGCCAATGATTTTGGCACGCCGGGCGTGCGCGAACACGCGATGCAGTTGAACACGCCGACTGATGCCGAACGACTGCGCCATCGGCTGCTGGAGTTGTCGTTCAAGTGCAGCAGCGGTCAGCAGGCCGATCTCAACATTGCCATCGTCGGCGGTGGCGCCACCGGGGTGGAGCTGGCGGCGGAGCTGAACCACACCGTGCGCGAAATGCATGTCTATGGCGCCCGGCTGCAGCCGGCGCAGGTGCACATCAGCGTGATCGAGGGCGGCGAGCGGGTGCTGGCAGCGGCGCCGCCGTCGCTGTCCGCCTATGCGCAGGAACAGTTGGCCGCTCGCCACGTGCGGGTGCTGACCAATAGCCGGGTGGCGGCGGTGACCGCGGCCGGCGTCGAACTGCACGACGGCAGCCAGGTGGCGGCCGACATTACGGTGTGGGCGGCCGGGGTGAAGGCGCCGAGCTGGCTGGCGGCGCTGGATGGCTTGGCGGTGAACGGCATCAACCAGCTGCAGGTGGATGAACGGCTGCGCTGCGCCGGGCAGGACGCTATCTACGCGCTGGGTGACTGCGCCGCCTGCGATGGCGGCAATGGCCGCCCGCTGCCGGCCACCGCCCAAGTGGCGCACCAGCAGGCGCAGTGGCTGGCCGCCGAGCTGGCGCAGCGCCTGCGCGAACAGCAGGCGGCGCCGTTTGTGTTCAAGCCGCAAGGCATGATGGTGTCGCTGGGCAAGCACACCGCGGTGGGCAGCCTGGCGGCGATTGTCGGCCCCAAGCGCGATTACTACGTGGAAGGGCGTGGCGCCAAGCTGATCTACGCTTCCTTGTACCGCATGCACCAGGCCGCAGTGCACGGCTGGCTGCTGGCCATGCTGCTATTCATCGGCGACAAGCTGCGACGGGTGGCCAAGCCGGCGTTGAAGCTGCACTAGTCGCGCCGCGTCGGCACCGCCAAAGCACAGGGCCGCCCGTGGGCGGCCTTGTTTTGCCTGCGGCCAACGTTGGCCGCAGGTAGCGTCGGGGAGGACGTTCAGTGCATCCAGTAATGCCAGCCCCACAGCAGCAGGCCGGCTGCCAGCGTCCAGCAGGCGGTGGCGGCCAGCAGGGTCAGCGGCAGCGACAGCCGCCCGGCCAGCTGGTACACCGCCAGCAGATACACTGCGTAGGGCAGCAGCGACCACAGCCCGAACAGCGCGGTCTGGCGCAGCGCCGCCGCACCGCGGCCGCTACCGACGATGTAATGCGCGATCAGCGCAAAGGTGGGGAACAGCGGTACCAGGCCGGCGATGAAAAAGTAGCGGCTCTGCGACAACAGACTGATCAGCAGCACCGCCAGCGCGCCCAGCAGCGCCTTGCCGGCCAGTGCCAGATCGAACGCCATCATTCGCCCAGCAGCACGGCGATCACCTGGCGATCTTCGGCCAGCAGGATGTTGTAGGTACGACAGGCGGCGTTGCTGTCCATTACTTCCACGCCGATGCCGGCATTGGTCAGCGCGGCGGTCAGCCGTGGGTGCGGAAAGCGCAAACGTTGGCCGCTGCCGAAGATCACCACCTCCGGCTGCAGCGCCAGCAGGGCGTTGAAATGCTCCTCGGCCAGCGCCTCGAAGGTGGCCGCCGCCCACGGCTGGATGCTGTTGCCGGTAACGATCAGGCTGCCGCTGTGGCGCTCGCCGTTGATCTCGACATAGTCGGCACCATAGGCGGTAAACAGGTTGCTTCCTGCGGTTTTGGCTTCGTGTAGTTTCATGGTGGAATCCCGTCGGCAGTTGTAGTGCAGTGCACCACAGATTGGGATAGGATTATAACCCGCCTGCAGCCTGGCCAGACGTTGCCGCGGCGGACAGACAGCTCACCAACCACCACCACAGTGACAGTGCCCATGCAGCCCATCCAGAAATCGCAAAAACTTGCCAACGTCTGCTATGACATTCGCGGTCCGGTGCTTGAACACGCCAAGCGCATGGAAGAGGAAGGTCATCGCATCATCAAGCTCAATATCGGCAATCCGGCGCCATTCGGCTTTTTTGCCCCGGACGAGATCATTGAGGACGTGATCGTCAATCTGCAGAACGCTTCCGGTTATTGCGATTCCAAAGGGTTGTTCGCCGCGCGCAAGGCGATCATGCATTACGCGCAGCAGAAGCAGATTCCGAACGTGGGCATGGAAGACATCTACATCGGCAACGGCGTGTCCGAGCTGATCGTGATGGCGATGCAGGCGCTGCTGGATAACGGCGACGAAGTGCTGGTGCCGGCGCCGGACTACCCGCTGTGGACCGCGGCGGTAAGCCTGGCCGGCGGCAAGCCGGTGCACTACCTGTGTGAAGAGGAACAGGGCTGGCTACCGTCGATTGCCGACATCCGCGCCAAGATCACCCCCAATACCAAGGCGCTGGTGATCATCAACCCGAACAACCCCACCGGCGCGCTGTACCCGGACCACATCCTGCAGCAACTGGTGGAGGTGGCGCGCGAGCACGGTCTGTTGCTGTACGCCGACGAAATCTACGACAAGGTGCTGTACGACGGCGCTACCCATACCTCCATCGCCTCGCTGGCGCCGGACCTGATGGTGTGCACCTTCAATGGCCTGTCCAAGAACTACCGCGCCTGCGGCTACCGCGCTGGCTGGCTGATCCTGTCCGGCGACAAGCGGCGGGCCAAGGACTACATCGAAGGCCTGAACATGCTGGCCTCGATGCGGCTGTGCGCCAACGTGCCGTCGCAGTATGCGATTCAGACCGCGCTGGGCGGCTACCAGAGCATCGACGACCTGGTGGCGCCGAGCGGCCGGCTGGCACGGCAGCGCGATCTGGCGCACAAGCTGCTCACCGAGATTCCCGGTGTGACTTGCGTCAAACCGCAGGGGGCGCTGTACCTGTTCCCGCGGCTGGACCCGGACATTTACCCGATCGAGGATGACCAGCAGTTCATCCTCGAGCTGCTGCAGCTGGAGCGGGTGCTGCTGGTACAGGGCAGCGGTTTCAACTGGATTGCGCCGGATCACTTCCGCGTGGTATTCCTACCGAACAGCGACGATCTGACCGAGGCCATCGGCCGCATCGCCCGCTTCCTGGAAAATTACCGCAAACGCCACGGAACCGACTGATGCGCAATGTTCACGCTGCCTGCCAGCAACACCTTGTCAAAGGCAAGGTGGTGGCTGCGCGTGGGGGGTGAACAGACAATAACGGAGGGGGCGCTTGCGCCCCCTTGTGCTGCCGGATGTCGATTGGCGTGCATATCCTGTCGTCAGGACATCGAGTCGGGCCGGTACTGCCGGTCCCGCTGGATCGCCTGAATCCAGGGACAAATAAACAGAACTTAGGAGTTTAACTATGAAGCCAATCAATATTGGCCTGATGGGTGTGGGGACGGTCGGTGGCGGTGTCGCCACCGTATTGAAGCGTAACGCGGAAGAAATCAGCCGCCGTGCCGGGCGCGAGATCCGCCTGACCATCGCGTCGCGTCGCCACGTGGAAATGGCGCGTGAGCTAGTGGGCCCGGACGTGACCGTGGTGGCCGATGCCTTCGAGGTGGTGAACCACCCGGACGTGGACATCGTGGTGGAGCTGATCGGTGGCGACACCGTGGCCAAGGAACTGGTGCTGCAGGCCATCGCCAACGGCAAGCACGTGGTGACCGCCAACAAGAAGCTGCTGGCGGTGCATGGCAACGAGATCTTTGCCCGCGCGCAGGAAAAAGGCGTGATGGTGGCGTTCGAGGCGGCGGTAGCCGGCGGCATCCCCATCATCAAGGCGCTACGCGAAGGCCTGTCGGCTAACCGCATCGAATGGCTGGCCGGCATCATCAACGGCACTTCCAACTTCATTCTCACCGAAATGCGTGAGAAGGGAGCCGACTTTGCCGACGTGCTGAAGGAAGCGCAGCGGCTGGGCTATGCCGAGGCCGATCCGACCTTCGACGTGGAAGGCCACGACGCCGGCCACAAGCTCACCATCATGGCCGCCATCGCCTTCGGCATCCCGATGCAGTTCGACAACTGCTACCTAGAAGGCATCAGCAAGCTGGAAGGCAAGGACATCCAGTACGCCGAGGAGCTGGGCTACCGGGTGAAGCTGATCGGCCTGACCCGCCGTACCGAGCAGGGCGTGGAGCTGCGCGTGCACCCGACGCTGATCCCGGAAGACCAGCTGATTGCCAATGTGAACGGCGTGATGAACGCGGTACTGGTGCGCGGCGATGCAGTCGGCCAGACCCTGTTCAACGGCCCGGGCGCCGGTGCCTTGCCGACTGCCTCCGCCGTGGTGGCCGACCTGGTGGATGTCACCCGCCTGATGACTGCCGATCCGGGGCACCGCGTGCCGCACCTGGCGTTCCAGCCGGACCAGCTGCAGAACCTGCGTATCCTGCCGATCGACGAAGTAGTGAGCAGCTACTACCTGCGCATCCAGGCGGTTGACCGCGCCGGTGTGATGGCCGACATCACCCGCCTGCTGGCGGAAAACGGTATTTCCATCGAGGCGCTGATCCAGAAGGGCGCCATTGCCGACGGTTCTGCCGAGATCGTGATCCTGACCCATCGCGTGGTAGAGAAGGCCGTCAACAAGGCCATCGCTGCCATCGAGGCGCTGGACAGCGTGGCTGGCAAGGTGGTGCGCCTGCGCATGGAAGAGCTCAATGGCTAAGCGCAGCATTGTCGTGTTGTTGTGTCTGCTGCTGGCCGGCTGTGCCAGCCTGATGCCGCGCACGGTTGCCGAGCAGAAGCTGGGTGAAGCCTGCCGCAGCAAGATCAACAACACGCCCTTGCTGCCGGTGCTGCTGTCCACGCCCAAGCGGGTGGACAGCTACTGTGGCTGCGCCAGCAACAAGCTGGTGTCCAGCCTCAGCGATGAAGAAATGCAGGAAGTGGCCAGCAAGGGCAAGGCCCTGCTGAGCGAGCCGAAATGGCAAGGCCGCCTGCTGAACGTGGGCGTGCAATGCCTGGATACCCTGGTTGAATGACATGAAATACATCAGTACCCGTGGCGGCATGGCGCCGCTTGAATTTTCCGACACCATCCTGATGGGCCTGGCGCCCGATGGCGGCCTGGCGCTGCCGGAAAGCTATCCGCAGGTTGGCCGCACGCAGCTGGATGCCTGGCGCAATCTTTCCTACGCCGAGCTGGCGTTCGAAGTGATCCGCCTGTTCGCTACCGACATCCCGGAAGCCGACCTGAAGGCCATTCTCGAGCGCACCTACACTGCCGAGGTGTACGGCTCGGCCGAGATCACCCCGGTCAAGCGTCTCTCCGACGGCCTGGTGATCCTGGAGCTGTCCAACGGCCCGACGCTGGCGTTCAAGGACATGGCGATGCAGTTCCTTGGCAACCTGTTCGAGTACGTGCTGGCGAAAAAGGGCGAGCAGCTCAACATCGTCGGCGCCACCTCCGGCGATACCGGCTCGGCGGCCGAATACGCGATGCGCGGCAAACAGAACATCAACGTGTTCATGATGAGTCCGGACGGGCTGATGAGCACGTTCCAGCGCGCGCAGATGTACAGCCTGCAGGATGCCAATATCCACAACATCGCCATCAAGGGCATGTTCGACGATTGCCAGGACATCGTGAAGGCGGTGCAGAACGATCACACCTTCAAGGCACAGTACAAGATCGGCACCGTCAACTCCATCAACTGGGCGCGCGTGGTGGCGCAGGTGGTGTACTACTTCAAGGGTTACTTCAACGCCACCAGCAGCAACGACGAGAAAGTCAGCTTCTGCGTGCCGTCCGGCAACTTCGGCAACGTCTGCGCCGGCCATATCGCCCGCCAGATGGGGCTGCCGATCGAGCGCCTGATCGTGGCTACCAACGAAAACGACGTGCTGGACGAGTTCTTCAAGACCGGCCGTTACGCACCGCGTGGCACCGCCAATACCTACGTAACCTCCAGCCCGTCAATGGACATCTCCAAGGCGTCCAACTTCGAGCGCTTCGTGTTCGATCTGGTCGGTCGCGATGGCGCTAAGGTGAGGGCGTTGTGGGCCGAGGTGGATGGCGGCAAGGGTTTCGATCTGGCCGACAAGCTGGCGCAGGTACATGAGCAGTTCGGTTTCGTGTCCGGCAGCAGCAGTCATGCCGACCGGCTGGCTACCATCCGCGCGGTGGATGCCGCCGACGGTGTGGTGGTAGATACCCATACCGCCGATGGCATCAAGGTGGCACGCGAAGTGCGTCTGCCGGGCGAGACTATCGTCTGCCTGGAAACCGCGCTGCCGGCCAAGTTCGCCGACACCATCCGCGAGGCGTTGCAGCGCGAAGCGCCACGTCCGGCTGGTTTTGAAGGGCTGGAAGACCTGCCGCAGCGTGTAACGGTATACGAAGCGGATACCGACAAGGTGAAGGCGTATATTCGTCAGGCGCTGGCCTGATTCTGCCACCGTCAGATCAACCCGCCCCCCGGAACCGGTGGCGCGGGTTTTTTGTGGCGGCAACAGCCACATACGGTGGCTGCAGACGGGTAAAATGGCGCTATGAAGCAGACAATCATCGCAAGCCTGCTGTTGTTGCCCGTGTCTGGTTGGGGCGCTGTGCAGGATGGCCGCCAGATGGAGCAGGTTGCCAACCAGTTCCTGCAGGCCCAGCACGGGCAGGACGGCTATGGCTACCAGTTGAAGTTGCAGGCCCGCAAGCCGGCGATGCCGGCCTGCGGCCAACCTTTGCAGGCATCCTGGCCTGCCGGCAATGCCCGCCCACAGCAAAGCGTGTTGCTGACTTGTGTCGAGCAAGGCTGGAGTCTCAGCCTGCCGGTGCTGGCCAGCGAACTGCAGATGGTACTGGTCACCACGCGGCTGATGCGCGCGGGGGAGGTGCTGGAGGCCGACGACATCAAGTTGGCGCCGGTCAACAATCGCTCGCAACTCAACCAGGGCATACGCGATCAAAAACTGCTGCTGGGGCAGATGGTACGCAGCACGCTGCCGCCAGGCACCATGCTGACTGCATCGCAGGTGCGCTCACCGTTTGTGGTCAAAATGAATCAGCCGCTAAAGCTGCAGATACGTGGCGATGGCTTTGCCGTGAGCAGTGATGCCACCGCCCTGGGCAATGCCGCGGCGGGGGAGCGGGTGAACGTGCGGGTGACCAATGGCAAGGTGATTTCCGCCCTAGTGGAAGCGGATGGCAGCGTGTCAGTGCAGATGCCATAAAAAAAGCATCAAGTTTCAGATATTTCGGGCGATAATAGACATAACCGTAAAAAGATTTCAGGCAGGTAAATCATGAAAATCGACAACTCGGGCAAGGTTGCAGCCAGCTTTACCGCCCCCAGCCGTACGCAGAGCAAGGCGGATACCGCCAGCGCACGCGCCAACGGCGAGAGCGTTGCGATTAATCCGTTTGCCAGCCGCCTGCAGGGCATGGAGCAAGCCGCAGCCAGTTCGCCGGCTTTCGATGCGGACAAGGTGGCGGCGATCAAATCGGCGATCGCATCGGGCGAGTTTTCCATCAACCCGGACGCCATTGCCGATAGCCTGATCGCTTCGGCCAAGGAATTGCTGGCAGGCTAAGCCAGCTCCACCATGGATGTTCAAGCCCTGCTGGCCCTGTGCCAGACCGAAATGGCCGCGCTAGACGACCTGCAGCATACGCTGGAGGAAGAACAGCGCGCCATTTTGCGTTTCGATGCCTTCAATCTGGAAGAAATGGCGCAAGCCAAGTTACGGCAGCTGGAGGCCTTGACCGCCGCCCGTGCCGCGCGTCTTGGCTTGCAGGAGAGCGCCGGCTTTGCCGATGCCGCGCATTGGCAGGCATGGCTGCAGCAGGCACCGACGGAAGTGCGCCAGCTGTGGCAGGCGCTGGAAAAAGGCCTGATCAAGCTGAAAGCGCTCAATGATGTGAATGCCGATCTGGCGCAGGAGCGCATGAAGTTCGCTACCGAGGTGCTGGACTCGCTGAAAGCATCCAATCAGGCGGTTGCCGGTTATGGCCGGCAAGGCAACCTGTCGTCGTCGCTCAGCGGCTCGCGCCGCCTGGGTTCTGCCTAGCCGCCGCCCCGCTGGCGGTTTTGTGGTATCTTCCTCCGCGGGTAACAAACAACCATCCGCGTATCCATGACCCTGATTTCGCTGATCGCCGCACTGGCTCTCGAGCAACTGCGTCCCCTCGGTAACCGCAACCGTGTCTGGCTGCTGTTCATCCGTTATGCCAACCACCTTGAGCGCAGCCTGAATGCCGGCTACAACCGGCACGGGGTGCTCGCCTGGTTTGCCGCCATGGTGCCGGCCTTGTTGCTGGCTGTCGGCGGCTACTACCTGCTGTATGCCATCAGCCCGGTACTGGCCTTGCTGTGGAACGTGCTGCTGCTGTACCTCACCATGGGCTTTCGCCATTTCTCCGGTTACTTTTCCGAGATTTCGCTGGCGCTGAACGAGGGCTGCGAATTCGAGGCCCGTCAGGCGCTGTCCAGCTGGATCAGCCAGCCGACCAGTGAGTTGTCGGTGGGCGAAGTATCGCGCCTGGCTATCGAGCAGGGGGTGGTGGATAGCTATCGCCATGTGTTCGGCACCATGTTCTGGTTTGTGGTGTTGCCCGGTCCAAGTGGCGCGGTGCTGTACCGCTTTGCGCTGCTGTTGGCGCAAAAGTGGGGCAATCGCGGCAGCGATGACCTGTTTGGCCGCTTTGCCGGCCGTGCCGGCGAATGGCTGGACTGGATTCCGGTACGCCTGACCGCCATCAGCTTTGCCATCATGGGTGACTTCGAGGATGCGGTGTATTGCTGGCGCTCGCAGGCCCGTACCTGGGGCAACTACGCTACCGGCATCCTGCTGGCTTCTGCCGCCGGAGCACTGGGGGTCAAGCTGGGTGATCCGGTACGCCAGAACTACACCGTCAACTTCCGCCCGGAACTGGGGGTAGGTGATGAGGCCGACCCCAACTACCTGAAGAGTGCCGTGGGCCTGGTATGGCGTACCGTACTACTGTGGCTGTTTGTCGTCTTGCTGCTGAGCGTGGTCAGTCTGTTCGGCTGAACCGACGCCAGTTTGTGCGCCGCCTTCACAATGGGCGGCGCTTCGCATTTTAATGATTTGCAGGTTTGCCGCCGCGAGCACGCCGCGGCAGGCCGATTGGAGTTGCTGACATGTCGTTTGCCGAGCTAGGCCTGGCACCTGAAATCCTGCGCGCCATCGACGAGATGGGCTACTCGGAAGCCACCCCCATCCAGGCCAAGGCCATTCCGCTGGTACTGTCCGGCCGTGACCTGCTGGCTGCGGCGCAGACCGGTACCGGCAAGACTGCCGCCTTCCTGCTGCCCATCCTCGAGCGTCTGAAAAAATTCGCCAACCCCAGCGTCTCGCCGGCCATGCACCCAGTGCGCGCGCTGATCCTGTCACCCACCCGCGAGCTGGCCGATCAGATCGGCGTCAACGCCAAGGCTTACACCAAGCACCTGCCGCTGCGCAGCACCACCATCTTCGGCGGCGTCAACATGGACCCGCAGGTGGCCGAGCTGCGCCGTGGGATCGAGATCGTGATTGCCACCCCGGGCCGCCTGCTGGACCACGTGCAGCAGAAGACCATCCAGCTGAACAAGGTGGAGGTACTGGTGCTGGACGAGGGTGACCGCATGCTGGACATGGGCTTCATCCAGGACATCCGCAAGATCATGTCGCTGCTGCCCAAGGAGCGCCAGACACTGCTGTTCTCCGCCACCTTCGCGCCGGAGATCAAGAAGCTGGCCGCCGATTTCATGCGTGACCCGCAAACGGTGGAAGTGGCACGCCAGAACTCCACCAATGCCCAGGTGGAGCAGCTGGTGTACGCGGTGGATGCCTACCGCAAGCGCGCACTGCTGTCGCACCTGATCCGCGAGCGCGACATGAGCCAGGTGATCGTGTTCTGCCGCACCAAGATTTCCGCCGATCAGCTCTCGCGCGATCTGAAGCGCGATGGCCACGCCGCCGAGGCCATCCACGGCGACAAGGCGCAGAGCGCACGCCTGGAAACGCTGAACCGCTTCAAGGCCGGCGAGGTGAAAGTGCTGGTCGCTACCGACGTGGCGGCGCGCGGGCTGGATATTTCCGAGCTGCCGTTCGTGGTCAACTACGAAATGCCCAATTCGCCGGAAGACTACGTGCACCGCATCGGCCGTACCGGTCGTGCCGGCGCTTCCGGCGTCGCCATCTCGCTGATGGCACCGGACGAAAGCAAGCAGCACGAAGCCATCGAGAAGCTCACACGGCAGACATTGCCGCCGCAAGTGGTGCAGGGCTACAGTGGCCGCCGCGAAGAAGGCAATGGCGAGGCGCCGCCGCGTCGCGAGCGTGAAGACCGCGAACGTCGCGAGCCGCGTGAAGCGCGTGACAGCCGTGAGCGTCGCGAACCACGCGAACCTCGCGACATGCGTGAGCCGCGCGCGCGCGATGCCGGTCGCAGCCCGCTGCAGGCAGTGGACAAACCGCGTGAACGCGACGATGGCGAAGGTCGCAAGGTAGAGAAAAAGCTCGGTGGCCGCATGCTGCCGCAACGCCAGCGCGAAGTGCCGGCGCTGCTGCTGCCGCCGCGCTACAAGGTGGAGCGCACCTGAGCCGGTACTGACCCGCACAAGCCACGATGCAGATCGTGGCTTTTTTCATGTCTGCAGCCAACGTTGGCCGCAAAAAAAAACGGCCCCGTCTGGAGCCGTGAAGCGAAGCAACAACGCAGTCGTTACACAAAGATCACCAGCGCCGCCATCGCGCCGTGCGCGCCCATCACCAGGCTCTGTTCGATGTCGGCGGTGCGCGAGCTGCCGCTGATGAAGCCGCCAAAGCCGTGCTCGCGGATGCTGACGCGGGCATAGGCGTCGCGCATGGTGTCGACGATGGCGTCTTTCGGTACCACCAGCACCAGCTTCTGGGTGAGGAAGTACAGCACGCGCTGGCTGTTGCCGGCGTGGCTGACCCACACCGCCGCGCTTTCCGCCACCGCCAGCTCGCCGGGCACGATGGCGATGTCGACGTCGTGCCAGTCATGCGGCGCGGTCACCTGTTCCGGGTTGGCGGCGGTGATATCGACCACGCGGCCGGCTTGCGGCCAACGTTGCGCCACGATGCCGGCGACGGTTTCGCCCGGCTGCAGTTGCACCGCGTCGCCGCCGAGGTTGCGCACCAGCGTGGCAAAGGCGTCGAACTTATCGGCAAAGGTGATGAACGGCACCGCGTCGATGTCCGGCAGCGCCGGGCCGTGCGGGCGGTTCTGGCGCAGTCGCGCCAGGATGGTTTCGCGGCTGCTCATTGCTTGTTTTCCTTTCTGGCCTGCCACATCTCCTTGAAGCTCTGTGCCGGCATCTGCGGCAGCTCGCGTCCCGGCCGGCTCCACGCGCTGTGCTGCGTCAGCGCCACCGGCAGGATCGGCACCACCTTGCGCATCAGCTTGCCGCCGGCGTCCAGCAGCGACGGATGCTGGGTCAGGAAGCGCATCGCCAGCAGCCCCATCTTCTTCACCGGCTTCAGCGTGCCGGCGTCGAAGGCGCGCTTGCGCTGCAGGATCAGCTGTTCGTGCAGGTTGATCTTCACCGGGCACACATTGCTGCACGAGCCGCAGGTGGTGCAGGCAAACGCCATGCTGCCGTGCTTCTTGATGTCGCGGCTGGGACCCAGCGTGGAGCCGATCGGCCCCGGAATGATGTAGCTGTAGCTGTGGCCGGTGCTGCGGCGGTACACCGGGCAGGTGTTCATGCAGGCGCCGCAGCGGATGCAGCGCAGGCTCTGCGAGAAGTCGTCGCTGCCGAGGATGTCGCTGCGGCCGTTGTCGACGATGACGATGTGCATCTCGCCGCCGGGGCGTGCCTGCTGGAAGTGCGAGGTGTAGGTGGTGATCGGCGAGCCGATGGCGGAGCGCGCCAGCAGGCGGGTGAACACGCCCAGATGCGCCTGCTTGGGGATGATCTTTTCCAGCCCCATGCTGGCGATGTGGATCGGCGGCAGCGCGGTGCCGAGGTCGGCATTGCCTTCGTTGGTGCACACCACCACGCCACCGGTTTCGGCGATGGCGAAGTTGACGCCGGTGAGGCCGGCGCCGGCGGTGAGGAAATGCTCGCGCAGGTTGGCGCGCGCGGCGTGGGTCAAATAGGTCGGGTCGTTGTTGCCGGCCTCGGTGCCCAGCTCCTTGTGAAACAGCTCGGAGATCTGTTCCTTCTTCAGGTGGATCGCCGGCATCACGATGTGGCTCGGCGGCTCGTGGCGCAGCTGCACGATGCGTTCGCCCAGATCGGTGTCGATCACCTCGATGCCGCGCTGCTCCAGATACGGGTTCAGCCCGCATTCCTCGGTCAGCATCGATTTCGATTTCACCAGTTTTTTAACGTTGGCCGCCGCCAGGATGCCGTACACGATGCGGTTGTGTTCGTCGGCGTCGGCCGCCCAGTGCACGGTGACGCCGTTGCGCTCGGCGTTGGTCTGGAATTCGGTCAGGTACTCATCCAGTCGCGACAGCGTGTGCGACTTGATCTGCTGCGCCAGTGCGCGCAACTGTTCCCACTCCGGCAGCTGCTTGGCCTGCGCGTCGCGCTTTTGCCGCACCCACCAGATGGCGCTGTCGTGCCAGCGCGCCTGTTCGCGGTCCTGCAAAAAGGCGGCCGCCGCTTCGGCGTGGTTGATGTTGTCCTGCTTCATGCCGCGCCTCCGCGTCCGGTGAGGATCTCGACGATGTGCAGCGGGCGGATGGGCCGGCACTTGTGGCGGATGATGCCGCCCATGTGCATCAGACAGGACGGGTCGGCGCCGACGATGAACTCGGCGCCGGTGGCCTCGTGCTGCGCGACGCGGTCCTCGCCCATCGCCACCGACACTTCCGGCTCGTCCACGCTGAAGGTGCCGCCAAAGCCGCAGCACTCGTCGCGGCGCTCCGGCAGCCGCACGTCGACGCCGTCCACCAGCTGCAGGATGCGTTCCAGCCGCGAGTGGTAGGGGATCATCAGCTCCGACGGCGCGGCGTGGCCCAGCTCGCGCAGGCCGTGGCAGCTCTGGTGGATCGACACCGGGTGCGGGAAGTACACCGGCTTGGGCAGCCTGTCCACTTTCAGCACGTCCTGCAGGAATTCGACGATCTCGTACACGCGCGGCTGCATGGCCTGGTAGTCGGCGTCGTCGGCGATATACCACGGGTAGTGATGCTTGACGTGCGACACGCAGCTGCCGGACGGCGACACGATGTAGTCGTAGTCCTTGAAGATGGCGGTAAAGCGGCGCGCGGCGTCGCAGGCGCCCTGGCTGTCGCCGTTATTGCTGGCAGGTTGGCCGCAACAGGACTGTGCCAGCGGGTAATCGACTTCCACGCCGTAGCCTTCCAGCAGCTCGGCGGTGGCCATGGCCACGTGTGGATACAGTTCGTTGACGAAACAGGGGATGAACAGGGCGACTTTCATGGCGGTGTGGGGTGTCTCCATAATGGCGCCCTGTGCGGACGCGGGCCATGCTGTGGATTAAAGCCGTTGCCGTCGCTACTGCCAATGCGGAATTACCCTTGTGTGCCGTCGCGCAGCGCTGTGACGAGGGCCTGCGGCCAACCTTGGGCATGAAAAAACCGGGGTAGGCCCCGGTTTTGTGGTGGCGGCTGGCGGACTAGACCGGATCAACATGGGTCATCACATCCAGCACCGGGAACGCCGCCATCACCCGTTCGCGTGCCTGCACTGCGATGTCGTGGCCTTCGCGCACGGTTTGCTCGGCGGCCAGCTCCAGGTGCACGTCGACCAGGATCATGTCGCCCATGCGGCGGGTGCGCAGATCGTGCAGGCCGAGCACGCCGGGGGTGTCCAGCAGGGTCTGGCGGATGGCGGCCACGCTGTGCTCGTCGGCGGCACGGTCCATCAGGTCGCCCAGCGCATCCCAGGCAAAGCCCCAGCCGGTCTTGCCGACCATGAAGCCCACCAGCAGCGCCGCCACCGGGTCCAGCCAGGTGTAACCCAGCAGGTTGCCGCCGATACCCAGCGCCACCACCAGCGACGAGGCGGCATCGGCGCGCGCGTGCCAGGCATTGGCCACCAGCATGCTGGAGCGTACTTTTTCGGCGATGGCCAGCATGTAGCGGAACAGGCCTTCCTTGCTCAGCAGGGTAATCACCGCCACGACCAGCGCCGCCGGGTGCACGCTGCCCAGCGGGGTGCTGCCGGCAAACTTGCCCGCCGCAGTCCACAGCATGCCGGCACCGGCGGCCAGCAACAACACGCCCAGCGCCAGCGAAGCCGCGGTTTCATAGCGGTGATGGCCGTAGTGGTGGTCGTCGTCCGCTTCCTTGCGGCTGTGGTGGCCGGCCAGCATGGCGACAAAGTCGGCCAGCAGGTCGGACAGCGAGTGCATGGCATCGGCCACCAGTGCTTGCGAGCCGGCCAGCAAGCCGGTGACAGCCTGCAGCGCAGTCAGCACCAGGTTGAGCGCCACACTGACCCACAGGCTGCGGCGGGCGGCCAGATGTTCGCGGGCATCGACATGTTCGTGATCTTGCATTGGCTGCATAGTGGGCATGATGGCTTTCGAAATAATGGAGCTCGGCGGCGAGTCTAGCCGCGCCGGCTTAAGGCTGGATGAATAAGCACTCAGGTGGCATCCGGATCGTCGTCCGGTGCCTCATCCAGCGGTGGTAGCGACGCCAGCAGATTGCCCAGCAGGCTCTGCGTCAGCCACGACGGCACGCCCTGCAGCTGCCAGCCGGCTTGCGTGCCGCACAGCGCGACGCCGCGCAGCAGGCGGTGGAAGCCGGCGCGGCTGAGCTTGAGGTTCAGCGTGCTGTCGCCGATCACGAAGCCGATGCTGGCGTAATTGCTGCCGGCCTTGGCATCCAGCCCGGTGCACAGCTGGATGTCGCCGTCGCGTGCGCGGGCGGGCGGCTCGCTGCTGTATTGCATCGCCTTGCCGCCGTCGTCCTGCGGCAGGTCTTCGCCATTCATCGCCATCTGATGTTCCAGCGCGATGCGCTCCTCGGCGCTGCCGGCACCGGGGATGCCGTCGCCAGGCACCTGGCTGGCAAAAATGCCGGCGATGTCATGCACGATGGCCTGCGCCAGCCGCCGCGTCAGCCACAGTTTGTGGGGGCCGGGCTGGATCACCACCAGCAGGCGGTCTTCGGCTTCAAAATAGGTAAATGATGTGCTCATGGGCAGATGGTAAGCCAGCTGGCGGCATGCGCAAAGGTTGGCCGCAGCGCATAATGGCGCGATGAGCACTTTACATCCTTATGCCGCGCTGACGCCGGACCTGATCCTGGATGCGGTGGAAAGCCTGGGCTTGCGCTGCGATGGTCATCTGCTGGCGCTGAACAGCTACGAAAACCGTGTCTATCAGATAGGTATGGACGACGGCCCGCCGCTGGTGGCCAAGTTCTACCGCCCGCAGCGCTGGAGCGATGCGCAGATTCTGGAAGAACACGCCTTTGCCGCCGAGCTGGCAGCGGCGGAAATCCCGGTGGTGGCGCCGCTGCTGTTTGACGGCAACAGTCTGGCGCACTGGCAGGGCTTCCGTTTCACGCTGTTTCCGCGCCGCGGCGGTCGCGCGCCGGAGCTGGACGATCCACAGGTATTGCAATGGCTGGGGCGGTTCCTCGGCCGCATCCACCTGGTAGGCGCCACGCGGCGCTTTGACGTACGGCCAACCTTGGATAGCCACAGCTTCGGCCATCAGGCGTTGCTGCGCATCCTGGCCTGCCCACAGCTGTCTGGCCATCTGGCTGCACGCATGGAGAGCGCCGGCCGGGAGGTGTTGCGGCAGGTAGACGCCGCGTTTGCCGCGCTGCCGGATATCACCTGGCTGCGCAGCCATGGCGACTGTCACGCCGGCAACGTGATGTGGACGCCGGAGGGGCCGCATTTCGTTGATCTGGACGATAGCCGCATGGCGCCGGCGGTGCAGGATGTGTGGATGCTGCTGTCGGGCGATCGCCAGCAGCAGGCGGCGCAGCTGGCCGAGATTCTGGCCGGCTACGAGGACTTTGCCGAGTTCGACTACCGCGAGCTGCGGCTGATCGAACCGCTGCGCAGTCTGCGGCTGCTGCATTACTGCGCCTGGTTGGCCGCACGCTGGGATGATCCGGCGTTTCCAGCGGCGTTTCCGTGGTTCGGCAGCGAACAATACTGGCTGGAGCGCATCGCCGAACTGGAAGGGCAGTGTGCGGCGATGGCCGAGCCGGCCTTGTTCGCCATGCCGTGACGGCTGCCGGATGCGTACAGTGGCCATTCGCTTTTAATACACTGCTGTATCCACTCGACTATGTGCCATTTACGGATGGTGCATAGCAAAAACCGCTATAAAAAACGGCGCCGGATGCCTTGCCAGCCGGGGCCGTCTCGGGCCAGAATCATCGTCCGACATCCAAACCCGATCTAAAGAAAACAAACATGGCACTTATCGTACAAAAGTACGGCGGTACCTCGATGGGCTCCCCGGAGCGCATCAAGAACGTGGCCCGCCGTGTCGCCAAATGGAAGGCCCAGGGACATCAAGTGGTGGTTGTCGTTTCCGCGATGAGCGGCGAAACCAACCGCCTGATTGCGCTGGCCAAGGAAATCCAGGACTACCCGGATCCGCGCGAGCTGGACGTGATCATGTCTACCGGCGAACAGGTCACCATTGGCCTATTGTCCATGGCGCTGAATGAAATCGGCGTACCGGCCAAGAGCTACTGTGGCTGGCAGGTGCGTGTCACCACCGATAGCTCGCACACCAAGGCGCGCATCCAGTCCATCGACGATGCCGCCATGCGTGCCGACCTGTCCGCTGGGCGCGTAGTGGTGGTCGCCGGCTTCCAGGGGATCGACGAAAACGGCAGTATCACCACGCTGGGGCGCGGTGGTTCCGACACCTCCGCCGTGGCCATGGCCGCCGCGCTGGGTGCCGACGAATGCCAGATCTACACCGACGTTGACGGCGTTTACACCACCGACCCGCGCGTGGTGCCGGAAGCCCGCCGCCTGAAGACCATCACTTTCGAAGAGATGATCGAAATGGCCAGCCTGGGCTCCAAGGTGCTGCAGATCCGCTCGGTGGAGTTCGCCGGCAAATACAAGGTACGCCTGCGCGTGCTCTCCAGTTTCGAAGACGAGGGCGAAGGCACACTGATTACGTTTGAGGAAGATGAGAATATGGAAAAGGCCGTTGTTGCCGGTATCGCGTTTGACCGTAACGAAGCGCGCATCAACGTAAAAGGCGTGCCGGACAAGCCGGGCATCGCCTACCAGATCCTGGGCCCGATCGCCGACGCCAATATCGAAGTGGACATGATCATCCAGAACGTGGGTGAGAACGGCACCACCGATTTCTCCTTCACCGTGCCGCGCGGCGAGTTCCAGCGCACCCTTGCCATCCTGCGTGATGTGCAGACCCATATCGGCGCCGGCAAGATCGATGCCGACGACAAGGTAGCCAAGGTGTCCATCGTTGGTGTGGGCATGCGCTCGCACTGTGGCATTGCCTCCACCATGTTCCGCACCCTGGCGGAAGAGGGCATCAATATCCAGATGATCTCTACTTCTGAGATCAAGGTATCGGTGCTGATCGACGAGAAATACCTGGAGCTGGCCGTGCGCGTGCTGCACAAGGTTTTCGGCCTGGATCAGGTGCAGGCATAAATCCTGCAAGCAAAGCTTGACAGGGAGCGCTATGTTAATTAATATGGCGTTCTCTTGACGGAGAAATGGCCGAGAGGTCGAAGGCACTTCCCTGCTAAGGAAGCATACGGGCTTAAACCTGTATCGAGGGTTCGAATCCCTCTTTCTCCGCCAGACCGCGCACCCGTAGCTCAGTTGGATAGAGTATTTGGCTACGAACCAAAGGGTCGGGCGTTCGAATCGCTCCGGGTGCGCCACCCAGTCCCCATCGTCTAGAGGCCTAGGACACCGCCCTTTCACGGCGATAACCGGGGTTCGACTCCCCGTGGGGACGCCAGACTCAAGCAAAAAGCCACCGCAAGGTGGCTTTTTGCTTTTCGTCGTTCAGACATACTATCCGTGGTTCCGGCTGCGGCGGCATTCCCGCACCACTTCCGCAGCATTCCCGCGCTACTTCCGCGGTGAGCCGGCGGTCTACTTATGCCGACCGGTTGCGGCCAACTGGCAGCGCATTTGCGACAGGCAAAAAAAAGCCGGCTCGAAAGCCGGCATAACAACGCTCGTAAAGGGATACAGCGGTAAAACCCCGTACACCATCCCCGGATGCACGAGGCACCAGTCAATCCTGTCCAGCATTCGCTGGTGCCTTGTCCAACTTGGCAGAGCCGCATCGGACGACAACCTGTCGTAACCGGCAGTAACGGGAGGAGAGACCTATTACTGCAGCAAGTGTTACGGCGGGCTGTTGTTACGAGCCACAACACAACACAGAGAGTGATGTGGAGTATATGCAGGTTCTTTTCATTCTAAAAATGAATTAAAATTATAAATATGATTCCAAAATGGAATGATTGGAAATGGACGTCAAAGCGCTGCGTTATTTCACCGAATTGGTGCGGCGGCAGAACTTCACCCGGGCTGCCGAAGCCTTGTTTGTCACCCAGCCCACCATCAGCAAGATGGTGCGCCAGCTGGAAGAAGAGCTGGACATGCCGCTGCTGGTCAAGGAAGGCAAGACCTTCCATCTCACCGATGCCGGCAAGGTGGTGTACCTGCGCGGCCAGGACGTGTTGGCCGCCCATCAGCGGCTGAACAGTGCGCTGGCCGACCTGGTGTCGCTGTCGCGCGGCGAGCTGGTGGTGGGACTGCCGCCGATGTCCGGCGGCGCCTTCTTTGCCCCGGTGGTGGGTACCTTTCGCGATCGCTATCCGGGGGTGGAGCTGAAAATGGTGGAGGACGGCGCGCGCGCCATCGAGAGCAGTGTGCGTTCCGGGCAACTGGAGATCGGCGCCGCGGTGCTGCCGGTGGACGACAACGTGTTCGACAGCCTGAGCCTGGTACACGATCCGCTGTGCCTGGTCGCCCCCGCCGGCAGTCCGTGGCATGGGCGCAGCTCGCTGCAGCTGGCGGACATTGTCGACCAGCCCATCGTGTTCTACCCGGAGGATTTCTCGCTGGCGACGCGCATCAGCGATGCCTACCGCCTGCTGGGTAAGAGCGTGAACATTGCCGGGCGCAGTGCGCACTGGGACTTCATCGTGGCGATGGTCAAGGCACGGCTGGGGGTGGCGCTGCTGCCACTGGCGGTAGCGGGGCGGCTGGAGGCGGCCGAGTTTGATGTGGTGCCGATCGACAACAAGCACATCGAGTGGCATATCGGCCTGATCTGGAAGAAAAACAGCTATCTGTCGCACGCGGCGCGAGCGTGGATTACCTTGACCCGCGAGACGCTGCTGGGCAACGGCAGCTGAGCGGTGCTAGCACATGCCCGCGCGGCCAACGTTGGCCGCACGGGCGATGCGGCCGGATGACAAAACGCCGCGTCGGCACACGACGCGGCGTTTTGGTCTATCTGCGGCGGGGCGCTGCGTTAGCGTGCGCGCTGCAGGCACTGCTGGTAGCGCCAGTCGACGCGCTCGGCAAACCAGGCGGTGGTGAGCTTGCGGGTGATCTTGGGGCTTTGCAGGCGGATTTGCGGCAGCGCTTCACGCGGCACGCGGCCGCCTTGCTGGCTGTCGGCCAACTGCATCACCTTGCGATACAGCGGGCTGTCGATAAAGCCGAAGCTTTTTTCCTGCTTCAGATCGCGCAGCATGTCCGCCTCGCTCAGCTGCAGCTTGCCGCGCAGCTTGCTCAGCGCCTGCTGCGTGCTGCTGGCGGCGCGTGCCGGCGCACCGTTCTGGTAACGCAGCAGGTCGCCGTCTGGCGTCAGCTTGCTGCCGCTGAGCTTGCCGACCGCCAGCTGGAAGGCGGCATTGCGGCTGGCGTAGCGGCCGGCGTTGAAATCGGCAAAGCGGTACAGCATCTGGCTGTAGTTCACCGGGTATTGCAGCAGGATGGCGCTGCCGAAGTACACGCCGCCGCGGCGGCTGAACACCTCGCTGCGCACGCTGCCGCGCCGCGCGTAGGGGTAGGGCCAGGCGCGCACGTGGGCTTCGGCAAACTCCACGCTCACCTGCATCGGGCCGCCGGTGCGAATCGGGTTCTTCATGCCTACCGGCAGGTTCAGGCTTTGCGCCTCGGCCGCCATGTCCTCGAACAGCTCGTTCATCTCGCCTTCGGTGCGCAGGCTGTCGATGCGCGCCTTGTAGCTGCGCCCATCCGGCGAGGTTTTCAGCAGCGCGGTCTTCACCAGCCCCAGCGGAACGTAGTAGCCACCGGCCTTTTCGCCGATCTTGCTCCACACGATCTTGGGCAGGCCCGGCACCACCGGGTCGGCCTGGAAGGTGGACTCCTGCTCGATGACCGCAATCACTGCGCACAGGTTCTCGGCATTGGCGTTCAGTTGCAGCGCGTTGAAGGCGCCCAGGATGTCGTCGCGCCAGCCATCGCGTGGCTTCACGTAGTCCGGCAGCAGCTTACCCAGCAGCTGCCGCGGGTTGGCCGCCGCCGGGCGCGGCGCCGTTGGTGCCGTGGGCAGGGTGCTGATGACCGCTGGCGGTGTGAGCGGCGGCACGACTGCCACCGGCTGGCTGGCTTCCGGCGGTGGGGTGAGTACCGGCGCCGGCATGGCAACGGGGGCGATCGGGGCGGGGGTGGCGCAGGCACCCAGCAGTACGCTGAGGCCCAGCAGGCTGGCGGTACGTTTCATGGCGGCGGGGATGAGGAGTCGAGGCCGCCATTCTAGCGGAAGCCGTCGCCTGTCGGCGGGCTAGCTGTAGCGGTCGATGATCTGCTGGTAGGCGCCGCTGCGCTGCAGCTGCTGCAGGCCGTCGTTGAAGCGGTCGCGCAGTTGCGGCGAGCGGAACAGCACCCGGTACGGAATGCGCGGAAACAGATCGTGATACTTCACTTCGCGTGGCGCTTCGTGAAAATCGGTCTGCATGCGCCGGTTCATGTAATTGAAAATGTGCACATCGGCCACCACCACGTCCACGCTGCCACGGTAGAGCAGGCGGTTCTGGTCCAGCTGGTTGCCGGTTTCGCTGTAGGCCGGGTGCTGGCGCACCAGGCGGGCAAACTCGTCGCCCAGGTACTGGCTTGCCAGCGGAAACGCCAGCACGCGATAGCGCGCCAGATCGGCGATGTGGTTGAGCTGCAGCCCGCGTTCGGCCAGGGTAATGGCCTTGTCTTCGTAGTGGATGTAGATATCGGAGTAGGCGCCGTTGACGCCGTAGCCGGGCACCATGGTGGCGATGGCCTCGATCTCCTTGCTGCCAAAGGCATACGGCAGCCGTTTCTGCGCCAGGAACACCGGCTTGATCTGGATGCCGCTGACTTGCAATGCGGCGCGCACGATGTCCACCTCGATGCCGCTTTCCAGTTGCGGGATCACGTACGGCTCCAGCGATTCGCCAAAGGCCACCACCAGCTCGCGCGCCTGCAGGCGGCCGGGCAGCAGGCAGCACAGGGCAAGCAGGGCGGTGCACAGCGGCGTGGTCTTCATGCGCGGGTATCCTGCGGCGTGGCGGCGGCAGATTATTGCGGCCAACCATGTTCAGTATTTGACACGCCTCACCGTGCCGCAACAGCAAATGCAGAACACAGTGGTAAACCGCGCCGCCAGCATGGCTAAACCCTGTCGCGTTGCAGGGTTATTTGCAGGCTATGTCAATGAAAAAAAAGCCTTTTTTTGCTGAAAGGGCCGGCGCTTTCTGGCACAATGCGCGGTTCCTTCAGAAATGCCGTTTTGACAATGACGCTTCCCGCAGCTCCGCAAGCCATCGACAGTTACCGTAAATACTGGGCCAGCCGTTTCGGCACCGCCCCGTTCCTGCCCATGACCCGTGCCGAAATGGACGAACTGGGTTGGGACAGCTGCGACATCATCATCATCAGCGGCGACTGTTACATCGATCACCCCAGCTTCGGCATGGCGCTGGTGGGCCGTCTGCTGGAGGCGCAGGGCTTCCGCGTCGGCATCATCGCCCAGCCGGACTGGAACAGCGCCGACGCCTTCCGCGAGCTGGGCAAGCCCAACCTGTTCTTCGGCGTCACCGCCGGCAACATGGACTCGATGATCAACCGCTACACCGCCGACCGCAAACCGCGCTCCGACGATGCCTACACCCCGCACGCCGAGGCCAACAAGCGCCCGGACCGCGCGGTGACGGTGTACGCGCAGCGCTGCCGCGAAGCCTATCCCGGCATCGGCGTGATGATCGGTTCCATCGAGGCGTCCTTGCGCCGCATCGCCCACTTCGACTACTGGAGCGACAAAGTGCGCCAGTCGGTGCTGGTGAACTCCAAGGCCGACATCCTGCTGTACGGCAACGCCGAGCGTGCGCTGGTGGAGATTGCCCACCGCGCCGCCAAGGGCGAGAAGCTGTCCGAGATGCGCGACATCCGCGGTACCGCCTTCATGGTGCCGCACGGCTGGCGCCCGGACGACGAGTGGCAGGAGATGGATTCCAGCGTGGTGGACGTGCCGGGCAAAGTCGACCCGCACCTCAACCCGTACCAGGAAATCCCGGAACAGGCGGCCGAGGCCACTGCGGCCAACGATGCCAGCAAACCGCAGGTGATCCGCATCGAGTCGCGCGAAGAGCGCCTGGCCAAGCGCCGTGCCGAGCGCGCCAAGACCGTGATCCGCATCCCGTCCTACGAGGCGGTGGCGCACGACCCGGTACTGTACGCGCACGCCAGCCGCACCCTGCACCTGGAGTCCAACCCGGGCAACGCCCGTGCGCTGGTGCAGCTGCACGGCACGCGTGATGTGTGGCTGAATGCGCCGCCGATCCCGCTCAGTACCGAGGAAATGGACTTCGTGTTCGGCCTGCCGTACGCGCGCAACCCGCACCCCAGCTACGGCGATGCCCACATCCCGGCATGGGAGATGATCAAGTACTCGGTCAACATCATGCGCGGCTGCTTCGGCGGCTGTACCTTCTGCTCCATTACCGAGCACGAAGGCCGCATCATCCAGAGCCGTTCGGAAGAATCGATCCTGAAAGAGATCGAGGAGATCCGCGACAAGACGCCGGGCTTTACCGGTCACATCTCCGACCTCGGCGGCCCCACCGCCAATATGTATCGCCTGAGCTGCAAGGACCCGAAGATCGAGCGTTCCTGTCGCAAGCTGTCCTGCGTCTATCCGGACATCTGCGAGAACCTCGGCACCGACCACAGCCACCTGATCCAGCTGTACCGCAAGGCGCGCGCGCTGCCGGGCATCAAGAAGATCAACATCCAGTCCGGCCTGCGCTACGACCTGGCGGTGAAATCGCCGGAGTACATCAAGGAGCTGGTGCAGCACCACGTCGGCGGCTACCTGAAGATCGCGCCGGAACACACCGAGGACGGTCCGCTGTCCAAGATGATGAAGCCGGGCATGGGTGCCTACGACAAGTTCAAGGAGCTGTTCGAGCGCTTCAGCCGCCAGGCCGGCAAAGAGCAGTACCTGATTCCGTACTTCATCGCCGCCCATCCGGGCACCAGCGACGAAGACATGGTCAACCTGGCGCTGTGGCTGAAGAAGAACAACTTCCGCCTCGACCAGGTGCAGACCTTCACCCCGACGCCGATGGCGATGGCCACCACCATGTGGCACACCCGCCGCAACCCGCTGAAGCGCCTGTCGCGCAGCTCGGAAAAGGTGGACGTGGTGCGCGACGGCTACCGCCGCAAGCTGCACAAGGCGCTGCTGCGCTACCACCATCCGGACAACTGGCAGATCATCTACGACGCGCTGATCAGCATGGGCCGTAGCGATCTGATCGGCCACGCCAAACACTGCCTGATTCCGCCGACCCCGCCGGGCGACAAGGCGGCCGCCGCGCGCCATCGCTTCGGTCAGCAGCCGTTGAACCGTGGCAAGCCGCAAGGGCAGCGCGCCCCGGCCGGCAGCCCGCGTGGCAACGGCCAGGGCAAGAGCTTCAGCGCCAGCGCCAAATCGGCCGCGGCCAAACCGCCAGCAGGCAAGGCCCCGGCCGGTAAGCCCGCCGCCGCCAAGCCCAACACCGGCCGTGGCGGTGGTGGCGCCAAACCGGGCGGCAAGGTTGGCCGCAGCCGTTAACCCGTTTGTGTCAGCCGCCCTCCGGGGCGGCTTTTTGCTGTCTCGCGCGCCGCACCTTGCCGCCGGGGCACGGTCGAACCTCAATCAATCTTCGTAGCGGAAAGCCAGATCATGCCCACCATTGCCTTTGACAACAGCTACGCCCGCGACCTGCCGCAACACGCCACCCCCTGGCAGCCGGCCGCGCCGCGCGCCCCCAGCCTGCTGTACTGGAACGCGGCACTGGCGCAGGAGCTGGGGCTGGACACGACGGCGCTGGCAGCGGAAACGTTGGCCGCACAGTTCTCCGGCGCGCAATTGCCGGACGGTGCCCAGCCGGTGGCGCAGGCCTATGCCGGCCACCAGTTCGGCGGTTTTTCCCCCAGCCTGGGCGATGGCCGCGCGCTGCTGCTGGGCGAGGTGATTGACCGCCGCGGCCAACGTCGCGACATCGCCTTCAAGGGCAGCGGGCGCACGCCGTTCTCGCGTCGCGGCGACGGCAAGGCGGCGGTGGCGCCGATGCTGCGCGAGCTGATCATCGGCGAGGCGCTGCAGGCGCTGGGCATTCCCACCACCCGTGCGCTGGCGGTAGTGGCCACCGGCGAAGAGGTGTACCGCGAAACCACGCTGCCGGGTGCGGTGCTGACCCGGGTGGCCGCCAGCCACATCCGCGTCGGCACCTTCCAGTACTTTGCTGCTCGCGGCGAGTACGAGCAGCTCAAGGCACTGGCCGACTACACCATCGCCCGCCACTACCCGGCACCGGCGGCTGCGGCCAACCCCTACCTGGCGCTGCTGCAAGGCGTGTGCGCGGCGCAGGCGCAGCTGATTGCGCAGTGGATGCACGTCGGCTTCATCCACGGCGTGATGAACACCGACAACATGACGCTGTCCGGCGAGAGCATCGACTTCGGTCCCTGCGCCTTCATGGACGACTACGACCCGGACACCGTGTTCAGCTCCATCGACAGCCAGGGGCGCTACGCCTACGGCAACCAGCCGTGGATCGCGCAGTGGAACCTGGCGCGGCTGGCTGAGACGCTGCTGCCGCTGATCGCGCCGGACGATCCGGCCAGCGCGGTGCCGGCGGCGACGGAAATCGTGGAAGGCTTCGCGCAGCAATACCTGCAGCACTGGCGCGTGCAGGGCTACCGCAAGCTGGCCTTGCCGCCACAGGACGGGCCGGGGCTGCTGGAAGACTGGCTGGCACTGTTGGCCGCGCAGGCGGCCGACCACACCCTGGCGTGGCGTTATCTGGCGGATGCCGTCGCCGGCGACGCGGCGCGGCTGCGCACGCAGTTTGCCGCCCCGGCCGCGCTGGACGGCTGGCTGGCGTCGTGGCGGCAGCAACTGGCCGCCGGCGGGCTGGCGCCCGACGAGGTCGCCGCCGCGCTGCGTGCGGCCAACCCCTTGTACATCCCGCGCAACCATCTGGTGGAAGAGGCGCTGGCCGCCGCCAGCGACCATGGCGACATGGCGCCGACGCGGCAGCTGCTGGCGGTGCTAGCCCAGCCGTTCAACGAGCGTGCCGGACTGGAGCGCTACACCCAGCCGGCACCGGCGGCGCTGATGACTGGCTATCGCACCTTCTGCGGCACCTGAGCCGCGCGGCCAACATCGCCCGCGGTTGCTGGCCGCCGACTAGCGCCGCCCCCGGATGGTGACGCCGCGCTCAGTTGCCCAGCACCAGGCCGTGCTTGCGGGCGATGCGCTGGTAGCTGCCATTGCTCTTCACCGCCTGCAGCGCGGTGTTGAAGCGCTGCAGCAGCTGCTGGCCGTTCGGGTAGTCCTGCGCCGTCATCAGGTAGTTGGCGCCCACGTCCAGCGGCTTGTCCACGGTAAAGAAATGCTGGCGTTCCGTCGGAAACAGCTTGCCCACCAGATACCAGCCGGTGGTTTCCAGCGCTGGCAACAGGTCGATGCGCCCGGCGTGCAGCATGCCCAGTCCTTGTTCCTCGCCGCTGGAAAAACTCAGGCTCAGCTGCGCCTCCTGCAGCATCTTTTCGTAGAAATAGCCGCGCACCGCGCCGATGCGGTAGCCCCGCAGCTCGTGCAGCTGCTGGTAGCTGATCTGCTTCGGCCGGCCACTGGCGCTGTAGTAGAAGAACACCGTCTTCTTGGGGTACAGCGGGACGGAGAAGTAAAAGCGCGCGTTGCGTTCCGGCGTCGGCACGTAGGGGACGGCGGCCCACACCCGTTTTTCCTCGACATAGCGCTCGCTGCGTTTCCACGGCATGAACACCAGGCGGAAGCGTACGTTCATCTGGTGGCCGACCTCGTGCAGCAGATCGGTCAGAAAGCTTTGCTGCGGCAGGGCGCTGACATATGGTGGCAGCTCGCCGGTGGCGATGGTGAGCACGGTTTCCGCCCGTGCCGCCGCCAGCGGCAGGCCGGCGGCCAACAGCAGTAGCCAGCAATCGCGTGCGCCCATCATGGCACCCTTCCGGCATCGGCCAGACTCAAGCATAGTCCATCGCGCGCCGCGCCCGGCGGCGGGGACAGGGCCGTGCAGATCCGGGCCGCCGCCTCGCCGCCGCGGGCGAATTGTGGCTAGACTGCCAGTTTTCTTGCTCCGGGAGTCACCATGTCGCACAGCAGCTTCCAGTTCACCCTCGGCGCCGATGCGCCGGCGCGGGCGGTGGTGCAGGCAGGCCTGAAGGCCTACAACATCGAGCATATCGGCGACTACGCCTATCAGGATTTCGAGCTGTATGCGCGCGACGCGGCCGGCGTGGTGGTGGGCGGGCTGTTCGGCCATTCCGGCATGGGCTGGCTGTATGTCGACTACCTGTGGCTGGATGATGTGCAGCGCGGTGCCGGGCTGGGCGCGCGGCTGATGGCGCAGGCCGAGGCCGAGGCCGCGCGCCGCGGCTGTGTCGGCGTATTCCTGTACACCTACAGCTTTCAGGCGCCGGCGTTTTACCACAAGCTGGGTTTCCAGCCATTGGGCGTGCTGGAAGACTGCCCGCCGGGCCATCAGCGCCACTATCTGAAAAAACGGCTGGCCTGAAACCGCGTCGCCGGCGCGGGCCCCGCGCTGGCGCTGGCTGCTGCCGGCCGCGCTTCATCCACAGTAAGATAAGCGTCTGTTCCCTCTCTGCCGGACCCGCCATGATCCTGATCCATACCCCCAGCCCGAAAGAAGTGGCCGCCTATCTGGCGTTGTTCCGCGCCGCCCTGCCGCAGCAGCAGTTTGTCAGCCTGGAGCAGCTCGACCAGCCCGAGGCAGTGGAGTACGTGATTACCTGGGGGCCGCCGCCGGCGCTGTTCGCCGGCCTGCCCAAGCTCAAGGCGGTGTTCGCGCTGGGCGCCGGGGTGGACAAGCTGCTGGCGCGCGATGACCTGTCGCCGGCCGCGCCGATCTACCGGCTACTGGATGGCGGCATGGCGCCGCAGATGGTGGAGTACGTGCGCTTCGGCGTGCTGTCCTACCAGCGGCACATGGATATCTACCGGCGCCAGCAGATGGCGGGGGTATGGAAAATGCTGGCGCCAAGGCTGCCGGGCGAGGTGCGCGTCGGCGTGCTGGGGCTGGGCGAGATCGGCCGCGCGGTGGCGCAGGCGCTGGCGGCCGATGGCTATCAGGTCAGCGGCTGGAGCCGCACGCCGCGCCAGGTGCCGGGCGTGGACTGCCTGTTCGGCGACGAGGGGCTGGACGAGCTGCTGGCCGGCAGCGATGTGCTGGCCTGCGTGCTGCCATCGACGTCGGAAACGCAGGGGCTGCTCAATGCCAGCAGGTTAGCCGCATTGCCGGAGGGGGCGATGCTGATCAACGCCGGCCGCGGCGATCTGCTGGACGAGCACGCCTTGCTCTATCAGCTGGACAACGGCCATCTGCGCTGCGCCCAGCTGGATGTGTTCGCCAGCGAACCGCTGCCAACTGGGCACCGCCTGTGGCAGCACCCGGCGGTGACGGTGACGCCGCATATCGCCGCCATCACTCTGCGCCAGCAGGCGGTGGAGCAGATTGCGGCCAACCTTGCCCGCCTGGCCGCCGGGCAGGATGGTCTGGGCCTGGTACTGCGCGCGCGCGGCTACTAGCGCGGCGCCGCGGCGGACGATGCCGCTGCGCCGGCGTGCCGGCGGCCGCTGTACAAAAAAAGGTCAGGCGTTATCCGCCTGACCTTGTTGCTGCTGCCGGGGCCGGCACGGCCGCCGCTACGGTTTGATCACATGCCAGACGCCATTGAAGTTGTCGCCCAGCATGTCGCCGGGTTTCTGGTCGCCACTCCAGAAATACAGCGGCCAGCCTTTGTAGCTCCATTGCCGGCGGTGGTCGTCGCGGGTGACGATGCCAAAATCGCCGCGCGCCTGGCCGGCCGGCGGCGCCATGAACGGCGGCCACTTGGCGGCGCAGGCATCGTTGCAGACACTGTTGCCGCTGCCGGCGCTGTCCTTGTCAAAGCGGTACAGCGTTTTGCCGCCCTGGGCTGCCAGCACGCCCTGATGGAACATCGCCGGGTCCATCATCATGGCGCCGTCGCCCATCATGCCGCTGCCCTGGGCGGCCATCATGCCGTCGCCCATCATCTGGCCATCGCCCATCATCTGGCCGCTGCCCATCTGCATGCCGTCATGCATACCGGCGTGATGGCCGTAGCCGGCACAGCCGCTCAGCGCGCCCAGTGCCAGCAGTAAAAACAGGGTACTACGGGTCATGGTTGGCTCCTTCACAAGTGGTGTTGCTAGGCCAACCATAGTTCACCGTCCGGCAATAACCAAATCGGCGGCCAGCTACTGGCGCATGCCTACCGCCAGGCGGTTGAAGGCATTCATCAGCGCAATGGCGAAGGTGAGGTCGGAGACTTCCTGCGCGCTGAAGTGCGCGGCCAGCGGCTGGTAGTCGGCGTCCGCCGCGTGGTTGTCCGGCAGCGCGGTCAGCGCCTCGGCCCACTGTAGTGCAGCGCGTTCGCGCGGGCTGAACAGCGCGCTGGCATGCCAACCGGCCAGCGCATCCAGCCGCTGCTGCGGCTCGCCGCGTGCGCGCAGCGCGTCGGCGTGCAGCCCTAGGCAGTAGCTGCAGCCGTTGATCTGCGAGATGCGCAGGTAGACCAGTTCGATCAGCGGCAGGCCCAGCGGGCTGTCTTCCAGTGCCTGCTTGCACTGGCGCAGGCCGGACAGGGCGTTGGCGGAAAGCTGGTAGTAGGGCAGGCGTAAGGTGGACATGGCGATTCTCCTTCGGGTTTACACGCGGGTGGCGGGCAGGCCGCCCACCAGTTTCAGACTCAGCCTTTGCACCGTCGGCGCCAGCAGCACCACCACGGTGAAGGCCGCCGGCCAGGCCGCCACAAAGGCCTTGCCCCAGTGGGCGAGGTAGGCCGGGCCGGCGCCGAGGTTGAGCCAGGTGACCCAGGCAGTCATCAGCAGCGACATCAGGCAGGACATCAGCAGCGCAAACATCAGGCGCAGACGCAGGGGGGCGGGCATGGCGGTGGCTCCTCAAGTAACGATGGCGGCAGCTTAATCAACCGCGCTTTGTGCAAATAGAGCTAATATTTCAATATCAAATTGCAGGAATGGAATCATGCTGGACGATCTGGCGCTGTTCGTGAGCATCGTGGAAAGCGGCAGCCTGAATGCGGCGGCGGGGCGGGCCGGCATGCCGCCGGCCACGCTGACCCGGCGGTTGCAGCGGCTGGAACAGCAGCTGGGCTGTCGCCTGCTGCACCGCAGCGCGCGGCGGCTGGTGCCCAGCAGCGAGGGCTGGCAGTACTACGAGCGCTGCCGGCCGCTGCTGGATTCGCTGCGCCAGGCCACCGAGGCGCTGGACAGCGCCATCAACCACGTGGCCGGTACGGTGCGGGTGTTGGCGCCGGTGACGCTGGCTACCGGCGTGCTGCAGCCGGCGTGGGCCGGCTTCATGACGGCGCACCCGCAGATCAACCTGGAGCTGCAGCTGAGCAACCAGCGTGAAGACCTGATCGGCAGCGGTGCCGATCTGGCGGTGCGCGTCGGGCCGCTGCCGGATTCGCAGCTCAACCAGCGGCTGCTGGGGCGCGCGCCTACCGTACTGGTGGCGTCCCCGGCCTATCTGCAGCAGCATGGTTGGCCGCAGCATCCGCATGAGCTGGCGCAGCACGCGCTGCTGCTGGCCGAGCCGCTGATGGAATGGCGGCTGCAGCACCGCAGCAGCGGCGAGTGGCTGAATCTGCCGCCTCCGGCCACTGCCCGGCTGCGGGTCAACGAAATCCAGCTGGCGGTGGACATGGCCTGCGCCGGGCTGGGCATCCTGTATTGCCCGCTGAGCCAGGCCTACCGCGCGCTGGCGGATGGCCGTCTGCAGCGCGCGCTGCCGGACTGGCGCGGCGATGCGCGCGATATCTACGCGGTGTGGCCGCAACAGCGCCACCTGCCGGCGCGGGTGCGGGCGCTGCTGGATTACCTGATCGACTTTACCGCCGGCCACCCGCTGTTTGCCGGCGAAGAGCTCTGAGTGCGTTGCGGTGCGACGGCCTGGGCGGCCACCGATTCTGGAGAATTGTCATGCACGAGCTTCATCACACTTTGCGCCAGCTGTATCTGCGCGCCCGTACGCTGCAGCCGGAGGGCGCCATTACCGTGTTGCAGCTGAGCGCCGGGCACTGCGGCTTTGCCAGCGGCAGCGGCGCCGCGCCGGCCAGTAGTACGCTGCTGGCGCTGGGCACCCAGCTCGGCGCCAGCCTGTTCCGCCACGCGCCGCCAACGGTGCAGGAAATGGAGCACGCCATCATGCAGGTGGAAGACAGTCTGGCGCCGGTGCGGCCAACCTTGGCCGCCGACAGCCAGCTGTACTGCGCCGATGCCGAGGTACGCGCGCTGGCCGGCCATGCCGGTGTCAGCGGCGACGGCATCTTGTGGCTGCCGACCGAGCAGCTGGAGCACACTTTTGGCCGCTTTGCCGAGGTGGTGCAGGGGCGGCCGGCAGCGCTGGAACGGCTGCCGGTGGACGCCGAGTTCGCCGCTACCTTGCTGATCGTGCGCGAGCTGACCCACCACCTGGGATTTGCCGGCATCCGGCTGCTGCCATAATGCCGGCGGCAGCTCAGTAATTACGCGTCTTGAAGTCCTGCCACAGCCGGGTCACCAGCCGTTGCAGCGCTGGCGCCAGCGGCGTCAGCACATAGCTGTTTTTCAGCTCCGCCGCGCCGGGGAAGATGGACGGGTTGTTGCGGTGCTGCGCCGCCATCAGCGGGCGCGCCGCCAGCACCGCCGGCGCATAGGTGACGAAATCGCCATTGGCCGCCGCCACCCGCGGCTGCAGGTTGTAGTCGATGAAGCGGTAGGCGGCGTCCACGTTGGCCGCATCTCTGGGCACGGCAAAACTGTCCACCCACACGCCGACCCCTTCCGCCGGCACCAGCGCGCGGAGGCGTACGCCGTTGCCGGCCGCCTCGGCGCGGCGGCGGGCGATGTTCAGATCGCCGCCATAGCCCAGCGCCAGGCACAGCTCGCCGCGCGCCATTTCATCCATATAGCCGGACGAGGAAAAGCGCGTGATATAGGGGCGGATGCGCTTGAGCAGCGCCGCGGCCGCCTGATAGTCGGCCGCCTGCTGGCTGGCGGGCGTTTTGCCCAGGTAGTGCAGCGCGGCGGCAAACACCTCGTTGGGAGAATCCAGCAGGCTGACGCCGCAACTTTTCAGCTTGGCGACGGTTTCCGGCTGGAACAGCAGCGCCCATTGCCGTGGCGGCAGCGGGCCGCCCAGCGCCCTGGCAACCCGCGCCTCATTGATGCCCAGGGTGTTGATGCCCCAGAACAGCGGCACCGCGTAACGGTTACCCGGGTCGGCCGGCTGCATCAGTTGCAGGATGGCCGGGTCCAGCCCGGACCAGTGCGGCAGCCGCTGCTTGTCCAGCGGCTGGTACACGCCGGCGGGAATCTGCCGCGCCAGAAAGGTGTTGGACGGCACCACCAGGTCGTAGCCGGAGCGGCCGGTAAGCAGCTTGCTCTGCAACACCTCGTTGCTGTCGAAGCTGTCATAGCGCAGGTGGATGCCGCTGCTGCGCTGGAAGGCGGGCACGGTGTCCGGGGCCAGGTAGTCGGCCCAGGCATAGAAGTTGAGGTTGGCCGCACTGGCGGCAGGAAGCGCCAGGGCGGTGCAGAGGGTCAGGGAAGCGAAGGTCGCGCGCATGATGGCTGCCTTTCTGTGCAAGGGCGCCAGGGCCCGAGTGGTGCGCCTGCGGGGCAGACGGCTCCCATCCATGTTTAGGCAGCCGACACGTAGAGGCTGCCGCGCGATACGTTCGCGCGTGACGTCGGAATCAGCCCTGCTGCCCCAGTGCGCGCCGCGCCTGCAGGCGGCCGCGGGCGTGGTCGTAGCTCCAGTTGAACACATAGGTGTAGGGCAGGAAGAACAGCAGCACGCCGATATCCAGCACCAGCGCCTGCCACAGGCTGCAATCCAGCCACCACGCCACCACCGGGATGGTCAGCAGCAGCATGCCGCCTTCGAAGCCGATGGCGTGCAGGCTGCGCACCGCCGGCGTGCGCCGCCAGCCACAGCGGCGCTCCAGCCGCTCGAACAGCGCGTTGAACAGCATGTTCCACAGCATGGCGATGGTGGACATCATCAGCCCCAGCACGCCGATGTGGCCCATGTCGGCACCGGCCAGCCAGCTGCCCAGCGGCACCAGCAGCGCCATGGCGCAGGCTTCGTACAGCACGGCGTGGAAAATGCGCTCGCGCAGGGTTTTGTCGTCGCTATGCATGTTGCGGCCAACCTGTGGTATCGGGATGAGTGGCAGTGTGATAGGTTTTTTGCGTAGATAACAGTTAGGTTCTATCGGAGTGACCGATATGTCGATTGCCAATGATGCCTTGATTGCCTTCGTGCTGGCGGCGGAGCAGGGCTCGTTTTCCGCCGCCGCGCGCAGCCTGGGCAAGCGCCAGTCCACCATCAGCGAAACCATCGCCAATCTGGAGATCGACCTGGGCGTGGCGCTGTTCGAGCGTCGCGGCCGCCAGCCGCAGCTGACCGCCGCCGGCCAGCGCTTGTTGCCATATGCGCGGCAGACGCTGGCGGCGCAGGATAGCCTGCGGCAGCAGGCGCAGCTGCTGGCCGAGGGGCAGGAGCCGCGGCTGACCATCGTGCTGTCCGATACCTTCCACACCGGCGATTTCGAGGCGGTGCTGGGCAGCTTCGCGCAGCGCTTTCCGCGGGTGGAGCTGGAGTGCCTGGTAGGCGAGCTGGACGATGTGCTGGCGCTGGTGCAGAGCGGCCGCGCGCACCTGGGCATGCTCACCGCGCAGCCGGATTACAGCGCCGATCTGGCGCACCAGGCGCTGGCGCGGCCGGCGGAAACCTCGCTGTACGTGGCGGCGGGGCACCCGCTGGCGCAGCAGGCCACGCTGGACGAGGCGGCGCTGCGCGGCTGGCGCGAGCTGCGGCTGCGCACCTACCAGGACACGCCGCAGCCGGACAGCGGCGGGCAGTGCTGGTCGGCGCCCAGCTATCTGCTGCTGATGGAAATGGCGCTGCACGGCTTTGGCTGGGCCGAGCTGCCGCACTGGCTGGTGGAACGCTACGGCAGCGCGCTGCAGCGGCTGCCACTGCCCGGCTGGCCGCGGCGGCAGCGTATCGATGCGGTGTGGTCGCGGCGCCAGCCGCTGGGGCCGGCCGCCGCCTGGCTGCTGCAGGTGCTGGTTACGCCACCTGCGGCTTGAAGCTGTGCGGCCAACCTTGCGGGATGGCTGCCAGCAGCTGGCGGGTGTACGGGTGCTGCGGCTTGGCATACAGCGTGTCGGCGTCGCCCTGTTCCACGCAGCGGCCGTGCTGCATCACCAGCACCTGGTCCGACAGGTGCTTCACCACCGCCAGATCGTGCGAGATGAACAGGTAGGACAGCCCCAGTTCGTCCTGTAGTTCCTGCAGCAGGTTGAGCACCTGCGCCTGCACCGATACGTCCAGCGCCGACACCGATTCGTCGCAGATCAGGATGTCCGGGTGCATGGTCAGGCAGCGGGCGATGGCGATGCGCTGGCGCTGGCCGCCGGAAAACTCGTGCGGGTACTTGCCCAGCGCCTGGTGGCTGAGGCCGACCCGCTCCAGCCAGTTGCCGGCCAACTGCAGCCGTTCGGCGTGATCGCGGCCGATGCCGTGCAGCAGCATTGGCTCGGTGAGGATCTGCGCCACGCTGAAGCGCGGGTTGAGCGAGGCATACGGGTTCTGGAACACGATCTGGATGCGGCGCCGGTAATCGCACAGCTGGCGCGGCGACATCGCCAGCATGTCGTGGCCGGCAAACAGCACGCGGCCGGCGCTGGCGGCCTGCAGCCGCATCAGCGTCAGGCCCAGCGTGGTCTTGCCGGAGCCGGATTCGCCGACGATGCCCAGCGTGCGGCCGCGCATCAGCTGGAACGACACCTGCTGCACCGCCTGGCAGCAGTGCTGCTTGCCAAACCAGCCGTGGCGGCTGTGGTATTCCACGCTCAGATTCTGCACTTCCAGAATCACCTCGTCGTCCGGCAGGTAGCCGCGCTGGCGTTGCGGCGGCTCGCTGTAGCCGGCCTCGCCGAGAAAATCCTTGATCACCGGCAGCCGCGCCGGGCGGCGGGCCAGGTGCGGTCGGCAGCACAGCAGTGCCTTGGTGTACACGTCTTGCGGCGCCTCGAAAATCTGCTGCACCGGCGCGTGTTCGCGGATGCTGCCGTGGTGCATCACCACCACCTCGTCGGCGAACTGGCCGACCAGCTCCAGATCGTGGCTGATGAACAGCACCGCCATGCCGTGTTTTTTCTGCAGGCTGGCCAGCAGCTGCAGGATCTGCTGCTGGATGGTGACATCCAGCGCAGTGGTCGGCTCGTCGGCGATCAGCAGCTTCGGTTCGCAGGCGATGGCCATGGCGATCATCACCCGCTGCTGCTGGCCGCCGGACAACTGGTGCGGGTAGCTGGTCATCTTGAGGTCCGGCGTCGGCAGGCCGACCTCCTTCAGCAGCGCCACCGCGCGCTGGTGCGCGGCCTTGCGGCCAACCCTGGTGTGCAGCATCAGCGTTTCGATGATCTGTTCGCCGACGGTGTACACCGGGTTGAGCGAGGTCATCGGGTCCTGGAACACCATGGCGATGTCGGCGCCGCGCAGCTGGCGCAGCTCGCGGCGGCTGGCGGTCAGCAGGTCGCGGCCGGCAAACAGGATCTCGCTGCAGGCATCGATCTGGCAGCCATGCGTCGGCAGCAGCCGGGTGATGGCCATGGCGGTGACCGATTTGCCGGAGCCGGATTCGCCGACCAGCGCCACGGTGCGCCCGGCCGGAATGTCGAAGCTGATGCCCTTGAGCGCCGGCACGCAGTGGCCGTGCTCGTCGCGGAAGCTGACGCGCAGGTTGCGGATGCTCAGCAATGGTGGGGAAGGCGGGGTAGTCACGCTGTCACTTTCGGGGCCGCTGGCATGGGGGGAGCTTGTTTTCACCGTGGCTTACTTCACTTTCGGGTCCAGCGCGTCGCGCAGGCTGTCGGTCAGCAGTGCAAAGGCGGTGACCAGCAGCGACATGACCACGGTGACGGTGAGCATCTGCCACCAGTAGCCCTGCAGCAGCTCGGCCGGCGCCTCGGCCAGCATGGCGCCCAGGCTGACCTGGGTGACGCCGACGCCAAAGCCGAGGAAGGACAGGATCGCCTCGTACTTGATCAGCGCCACGGTGAGCATGGAAAACTGCACCAGCAGCAGGTGGCTGACGTTGGGCAGGATGTGGTGGAACATGCGGCGGCTGTGGCTGGCGCCGATGGCGTCGGCGGCGCGCACGTATTCGCGGCTCTTATGCTTGAGGAATTCGGCGCGCATCAGGCGGTAGCTGCCGGTCCAGCTGGTGAACGCCATCACCAGCACCACGGTGCCGATGCCGCGGCCGCTGACGGCGGCAAAGGCCAGCAACAGCAGCATGTCCGGCACCGAGGTGAATACGCTATAGCCCCACAGCAGCAGGTCGTCGAGCAGGCCGCCGAAGTAGCCGGAGATCGCCCCCAGCACGGTGCCGATGGCCAGCGCCAGCAGCGCGCCGCTCAGCCCCACCAGCAGCGAGGTGGCGGTGCCCTGCAATACTTTTTGCAGCACGTCGCGGCCGCGCTGGTCGGCGCCCAGCGGCAGGCTGTCGGCCTTGGGTGCTTCCGCGCTACGGTACTGCGCCGCCTGTTGCTGCGCGGCGGCCATGTCGGCGGCCAGCGGGTCTTCGCTGGCGGCCAGCCCGGTGGCGGCGCTGCTGTCGCCGGCGGCGGCGGCGCGGCTGCGCTGGCTGGCGGCGTCGATATCGGCGGCGTTCAGTTCCACGTGCTGCGGGCCGACACCGACGAACAGCGTTGGCGGCGCAAACGGTTTGGCCACTTCATCCTGCCAGTGGCGCGCCAGCAGGCCGCTCCAGGCGCCCAGCGCCAGCAGCAGGTAGACGCCGACGATGCACAGCGCGGCAAAGCCCAGCCGGTCGCGGCGCAGCCGGCGCCAGCCCAGGCGTGCCAGGCTGTTGTGGGAAGGGTTGGCCGCAGTCAGCGGCGGCAGGGAGCTGGGTGTGGACATGGCATCAGGATAGCTGGACCCGCGGGTCGATCAGCTTGTAAACGATATCGGCCAACAGGTTGAACAGCATGGTGGCCAGCGCAATGTAGATGGTGATGGCCTTGATCACCGGAAAATCGCTGCGATCCACCGCCATCACCACCTCCTTGCCCATGCCGGGAATGCCGAAGAAGGTTTCCAGTAGCATGGCGCCCATCATCAGGTAGGGCAGTGACATCATCAGCGAGGTCACTACCGGGATCATGGCGTTGCGCAGCACGTGCTTGAGCATGATCACCGGCTCGGCCAGGCCCTTGGCGCGCGCGGTGCGCACGTAGTCGTGGCTCATTTCCTCGACAAAGCAGCTGCGGTAAAAGCGGATGTCCGGCGCCAGGCCGACGATGACCCCCAGCAGCAGCGGCAGCGGCAGGTAGTACAGCAGGTTTTCCGTCACGCGGTCGCTCCAGCCCATGATGGGAAACAGCCCGGCCTTGTGCGCCAGCCAGTACTGGCCGGCGATGATGTACACCAGCCCGCTGATCGACATGGCGCAGGTGGAGATCAGCGTCACCAGCCGGTCGGTGAGGCTGCCGCGCAGGTAGGCCACCAGTGCGGCGATCACCACCGCCAGCACGGTGCCCAGCAGCAGGATGCTGCCGGTGAGCAGCAGCGACGGGCCGATGCGGCTGTGCAGGATGCTGGATACCGGCTGCTGGGTGGACCACGAAACGCCGAAATCCAGCGTCAGCACCTGCTTGACGAAGAGCAGAAACTGCTGCGGCAGCGGCAGGTCCAGCCCCAGCTGGTGGCGGATATTGGCCAGCGCTTCCGGGCTCAGGTTCTTGCCGGCCAGGATGTAGGACGGATCGCCGCCCACCCAGTTGAACAGCACGAACAACAGCAGCATCACGCCAAACAGCGTCGGTACCATTTGTCCTACGCGGCGGATGATGAAAGCCAGCATGATGTACCCTCCTGCCCGCGGCCGCTTACTTCTGCAGGTCCAGGTAACGCCAGCTGGTGTTCAGCAGCGGGTGCAGCTTCAGCCCTTTCACATACGGCTGCGCCAGCGTGCTGCGCACGCGGATATCGCCGTAGATCCACGGTTGCTGCACCACGGCGATCTTGTTCATGGCGTCGTACAGCTTGTTGCGCTCCGGGCCGTCCGGCAGCTTGAGCGAGGCTTCGAACAGGCGGTCGTAGTCGGCGTTCTTGAAGTCGGCGGCGTTGGAGTCGCCGGCATTCTTGCTGTACAGCAGCTGCATGAAGTTCTCGCCGTCCGGATAATCGGCGCCCCAGGCCATGCCCCACATCTGCAGCTTGCCCTGGTGGTTGGCCTTGGACAGCTCGTTCCACTTGCCCTGCTTGAAGCTGAGGCGGATTTTCAACTTGTCGAACGCCTGCTGCCAGTATTCGTTCCACTGTTTGTCCAGCGCGCTGGTGCCGCAGGCCAGTTCGATTGCCAGCGGCTTGCCGTCCGGGCGGGTGCGGTAACCGTCGGCGCCGATACGGTAGCCGAAGCGGTCCAGCAACACGTTGGCCGCCGCCGGATCGTACTTGGGCGCGCCACGGAAGGCCGGATTGTGGCCGGCTACTCCGGCCGGCACGATGTAGTTCATCGGCACCGCCTGGCCGCGGCGGATGCTGGCGATGGTTTCGCTGACCGGGAACGCCATGGCGATGGCGCGGCGCAGCGCGATTTTTTCCTTGCTGTCGCCGCCGACCACCGGGTCCTGCATATTGAAGAAGTGGAAGGTGATTTCCTGCATCTGCTGGCGTTGCAGCTGGATGCCCTGGCGCGCGTATTTATCCGCCAGTCTGACCTTGAGCGGGTTTTTCGGATCGATCACCAGCGCGTCCTGCAGGGCTGCCTGCGGGATGCCGCTGATGTCCAGCTGGCGGTTGAGGAAGGACAGCCACAGCGGCTGTTCTTCTTCGATGATGGCCACTTCCACGCGGCCAACCCGCGGCAGGGTCTTGCCCTGCAACGCCTGTACCACCGCCTTGTCCACCGGGTCGTTGCCCGGTCTGCTGTCGAACACCACCTTGCGGTAGCCCGGGTTGGCTTCCAGCACGATCTTGCTGCCCGGTTTCCACTCTTTCAGCAGGTAGGGGCCGGTGCCCACCGGGTGGGCGTTGGTGTTGTCGCGGTTGGCTTCGATCACCTCGCGCGCCACGGCGCCAAAGGCCGGCATCGCCAGAATGGACAGGAAGTTGAAGTTGGTGCTGGTGAGGGTGAGCTGCAGCGTGTACTTGTCCAGTACCTTGATGCCGTCCACCGGGGTGTCGTAGTTCAGCGCGCCCTTGCCGGCGGCCTTCACCAGCTCGTCGGTGCCGATAAAGCGGCCATCCACCAGGAAGCTCCACGGCGAGCGCACGGTGGGGTCGAGGTGGCGCTTGATGCTGTAGGCGTAGTCGGCGGCGGTCAGCTCGCGCTTCTTGCCCTTGAAGGCGGCATCGTCGGCAAAGTAGATGCCGGGCTTGAGCTTGAAGGTGTACACCCTGCCGTCCACCGACACGGTGGGCAGTGCGCTGCTGGTGTTGGCCACCAGCTTGGCCGGCCGCGCCAGGTAGTCGTAGCTGACCAGCGAATCGTAGATGTTCTCGTTAATGGCGCTGGAGTACAGGTCGGACACTTTGGCCGGATCGAAGCCGGTTTCCGCGGCATTCATCGCCACCCGCAACACTTTGTTCATGTCGGCAGCGGCTGCCGGCAGCATCGCGCATGCGGCCAACATGGCGAGCAGGGCGTGTTTGTTCATGATGGCTCCTCGTCTTTTGTCTTTATTTATAGTCTGGCAATAATGCCGCTTTTCATGCCCCGGCATGGGGCAGCGGTCACCGGCGGGCCAGCTTAATGCAAGCCGTGCGCTAGCACAGGATATCAGGCACTGGCCGATGGGGCAGGCGGGCCGAGCCGGGCGAGCATATCCTGCAGCAGCTCGATCAGCACGCGCACCTTCATCGGCAGATAACGCCGCGCCGGATACACCACGTAGACATCGGCGCTGCGCGTGCGGTACTGCGTCAGCACCGGCTGCAGCTGGCCGCGTTGCAGCGCGTCTTCCAGCAGAAAGCGCGGCTGGAACAGGATGCCCATGCCGGCCACGGCGGCGCTGACCAGTACGTCGCCGTTATTGCTCTGCAGCGGGCCATCCACCGCCACCGCGGTTTCCTCTTCGCCGTGCCAGAAGCGCCATGCCTGTGGCAGGCTGCCCTGCTGGTAGCGCAGGCAGCTGTGCTGCAGCAGATCCTGCGGCGTCTGCGGGGTACCGTTGGCCGCAAGATAGGAGGGCGCTGCGCACAGCAGCATGTCGATGCGCCCCAGCGGCCGCGCAATCAGCCCGCCGCCCAGCGGCTGGGTGCTGATGCGTAGCGCCAGGTCGAAGCCGTCTTCCACCAGGTCAACCTGGCGGTCGGACAGCTCCAGCTCCACCTGCAGCAGCGGGTGACGGCAGCGCAGCTCGGCCAGCCAGTCGCCCAGGTAGCGCATGCCGAACGACAGCGGCGCCGCCATGCGCAGCGTGCCGCGTGCCTCCAGGCTCTGCTGCATCGCGGCGGCATCGGCTTCTTCCAGCTGTGCCAGCACCAGCGCGGTGCGGCGGGCGTAATCCAGCCCGGCTTCGGTAAATGCCAGCCGCCGGGTGGTGCGCTGAATCAGGCGGGTGCCCAGCTCCTGCTCCAGCGCGCTGACGTACTTGCTGACCATGGCGGTGGACATCTCCAGCCGGCCGGCGGCGGCGACAAAGCTGCCGCTATCGTGAATGGTGTGAAACACCCGCAGTGCCACCAGCTTGTCCATGATTGTTTCTTTTTGGTGGTGAATCAATTGCCTGAATAGCGGTTTATTTGCTTTCTGGCAAGGTGTTTAATGCACTCATCGCTGTGACACGCAGCACCACCCACCGAAAGGAAAGCATCATGATCGATACCCGCACCGCGCCTTATGCCGCCCTGCTGTTGCGTCTGGCACTTGGCATTATGTTTCTCGCCCACGGCCTGATGAAGGTCCTGGTGTTCACCCCGGCCGGAACTGCCGGCTACTTCGCAAGCATTGGCCTGCCGGGCTGGCTGGGCTATGTCACCATCGTCGCCGAGCTGGGCGGTGGCGCGCTGATCCTGCTGGGCGTGGCCGCGCGTCAGGTGTCGTTGCTGCTGGTGCCGCTGCTGCTGGGCGCCGCCATCTTCGGCCACGGCGGCAATGGCTGGGTGTTCAGCAACCAGGGCGGCGGCTGGGAATACCCGGTGTTCCTGGCGGTAGCGGCACTGGTGCAGGCGCTGCTGGGAGATGGCGCGCTGGCGCTGAAGCCGCTGGGCCGCCGTGAACGCTGAGCAACTGCAGATATTTTGAATCGCGTATTTTGAATCCCGACGCGGCCACCGGCCGCGTCGGTTTGCCGGAGCAATACCATGACCATCGCCCCACTGTTTATCTCGCACGGCGGCCCGGATGTGCTGATCAACGCCTCGCCGGCCCGCCACATCTGGCAGGCCCATGCGGCCCAGCTGCCGCGTCCGCGCGGCATCGTCATCATGTCCGCCCACTATCTGGCGTTGCAGCCGCTGGTGGGCAGCGCCGCACAGTGGCGCACGGTGCATGACTTTGGCGGCTTTCCCCGCGAACTGTATCGCCTGAGCTACCCGGCACACGGCGATGCGGCGCTGGCACAGACGGTGAGCGATGCGCTGACCGCCGCCGGCATCGCCCACCAGCAGGATCCGGCCGACGGCATGGATCATGGCGCCTGGGTACCGCTGCTGATGATGTACCCGGATGCGGATATTCCGGTGGTGACGCTGTCCACGCTGCCGCGGCAGGACGCTGCGACGCACTATCGACTGGGGCAGGCGCTGGCGGCACTGGCCGCGCAGGACATCCTGATCATCGGCTCCGGCAGCATCACCCATAACCTGTATGCGCTGGGCGCGCCGGACACCCCGCCACAGCCCTGGGCGCAAGCCTTTGCCGACTGGGTGGCGCTGCGCGTGCAGCAGGGCGATGTGCCGGCACTGCTGGATTGGCAGGCACAGGCGCCGTTTGCCCGCCAGAACCATCCCACCGATGAACACCTGCTGCCGTTGTTCTTTGCCCTGGGCGCCGCCGACGGCAAGGTTGGCCGCAGCCTGCACCGTGGCATCGAATACGCGTCGGTTACCATGGATGCCTGGGTGTTTGATAATGATGTTTAGATATATCATTGTTTTGCATCAAGAAAAGCTCCCTGCGCGGGAGCTTTTTTTATTGTGCCCTGTCGAAGCTAGGCGCATTGCTGCGCCATCTCTCCTGAGTTACCAGATGTGGCATGGACAGGGAGTCATGCCACCGTAGCGCTTGATGATGGTTGCCGAATTGATAGGGGAAAGAGTTCCGTTCATTTCGTTCAAAAATACAAAACGACTGATTCAAATCATTCTGCTTTATCCTAGCGTTGATAGTAACTATAGTTACTACATTACTAGAACTATTAAGCAAGACAAGCATTACAAACGTATTGCGACTGTTCATTAAATGCATGAACAAGGTGGAAAAAAACTGAACGAATTACGGCCCTGAGTAAACGGGTCGCTTATTGAAAGGAATACATCATGAAAAAGTTTGTACTTGTTGCCGCTCTGTTCGCCGCTTTCGCTGGTATCGCCAATGCTCAGACTGTTGCCCGCGCCGGTGACTACCAAGAGCCGACTATCTTCGCTCGTGCTGGCGACTACCAAGAGCCGACTATCTTCGCTCGTGCTGGTGACTACCAAGAGCCGACTATCTTCGCTCGTGCCGGTGACTACCAAGAGCCGACGATCTTCGCTCGTGCTGGCGACTACCAAGAGCCGACTATCTTCGCTCGTGCTGGTGACTACCAAGAGCCGACAATCTTCGCTCGTGCTGGCGACTACCAAGAGCCGACTATCTTCGCTCGTGCTGGGGACTACCAAGAGCCGACTATCTTCGCTCGTGCAGGTGACTACCAAGAGCCGACTATCTTCGCTCGTGCTGGTGACTACCAAGAGCCGACGATCTTCGCTCGTGCCGGTGACTACCAGCAGCCGACGATCTTCGCTCGTGCCGGTGACTACCAGCAGCCGACGATCTTTGCTCGTGCCGGTGACTACCAGCAGCCGACGATCTTCGCTCGTGCCGGTGACTACCAGCAACCGACTATCTTTGCCTGATTGCTGCTGCAGCATCAGCAAGCAACAAAAAGCCCGCAACTGCGGGCTTTTTTGTTTTGGGCTGGCGGAGTGCTGCTGCAGCCGGGCGCTTACACCGCCTGCTGCAGCCAGTTCACCAGCGGTTGCACCCGCCGCAGGTGGCGATCATGTGGTGGCAGTACCAGGAAATAGCCCTTGCCGGAGGGCACGGTGCGGCTGCATGGCGTGATCAGGCTGCCGTCGCCCAGCGCATCTTGCACGATGAACGGGTCCACCAGTGCGATGCCCAGGCCATGACGCGCGGCTTCGATGCCCATCACGTCGGCGTCGAACAGCAGTTCTTTCTGCCCTTTCGGCCACGGCGTGCCCAGCCACAGCTGCCAGTCGTGGCGATCGCGGCTGGTGTGGATTAGGGTGTAGTCGGCCAGCTGCTCGATGCTCAGTTGGGTGTTGCCCTTCAGCAGGGCGGGAGAGGCCACCGGGGTCAGCACCTCGCGGTGCAGCAGCTCGATGTTGACGCCGGGCCAGTCGCCTTCGCCGTACTGGATGGCGAGGTCGAACAGCCCCCAGTCGAAGGCCGGTTTTTCTTCCCACACCGTGCTGACGTTGATGTCCAGGTCGGGAAACTGCGCCTTGAAGTCCTGCAGCTGTGGCACCAGCCAGCGTACGGCGATGGATGGCGGCGATTTGATGCGGATGCTGTGCTGGCGCTGGCTGAGCTGTTCGCAGGTATCGCTGATCTGCTGCAGCGCGTCGCGCAGGCAGTGTTGCAGCGTGGCGCCTTCCGGGGTCAGCGCGATACCGCGCTGGCTGCGCACCAGCAGCGGAAAGCCGAAGTGTTCTTCCAGGTTGCGCACCTGGTGGCTGACCGCGCTTTGGGTCAGGTACAGCGTTTCGGCGGCCTTGGTAAAGCTTTGCAGGCGGGCGACCGCTTCAAAGATACGCAAGGCATTGAGCGGGGGCAGTTTGGTCATCGGGCAGGGGGGACAAAGTGTTGTCCGCCACAATCTGCCGTATTGGCAACCGGCTCGTCAATGCGCACTGCAGTTCTTCGCTGATGGTGCCGCAGCGCCAGGCGATCTCGTCGCAGCTGAGGCGTGCATCGCCCCACAGCGTCACCTCGTCGCCGATGCCCACCTGCGGCTGCTCGGTCAGGTCAATGGCCAGCACGTTCATCGCCACGCGGCCAACCAGCGGTACCCGCTGGCCATTCACCAGCACCGGGGTGCCGCTGGGGGCGGCGCGCGGATAGCCGTCGCCATAGCCGGCGCCGACGATGCCGATGCGCATCGGTTTGGCGGCGGTAAAGGCCGCGCCATAGCCGATGCTGTCGCCGGCCTGCAGCTCGCTGGTGTGCACGATGCGCGCGGCAAAGCGCATCACCGGTTGCAGCCCGTCCAGCCACAGCCGGGTGTCCGGATAGAACGGGTTGTTGTTGTACAGCAGGCCGCCCAGACGCACCGCGGCGCCGTGGGTCAGCGGCGCGCGCAGGGTGGCGGCGCTGTTGGCGGCGGTGAACGGCAGGTCGGTGGCGTCCACCACCTGCATGAAACGTTGCCACGGCGCATCCAGCTTGATGGCCAGATCGTCGGCGCAGGCAAAGTGCGTCATCAGCCCGGCCACCTGGCAGCCCAGCGCGCGCAGTTCGGCCACCACCGCAATCGCCCGCTCGGGGACGAAGCCGAAGCGGTTCATGCCGGTGTTGACCTTCACCCACACGCGTAAAGGTTGGCCGCAGGCATGCAGCCACTGCAGCTGGTGCTCGGAGCGCACCACCACGTCCAGCTGCCAGGCATGCGCTTCCTCCAGCTCGCGCGCCTCGATGGCGCCTTCCAGCAGCAGGATCGGCGCGCGCACGCCGGCGTGGCGTAGCGCCAGCGCGTCTTCCAGGTTGATCAGCGCAAAGCCGTCGGCCTGCGGCAACGCCTGCGCCACGCGCAGCAGGCCATGGCCGTAGCCATTGGACTTCACCACCGCCCACACCTTGGTGTGCGGCAGCTGGCGCTTGGCCACGGCGTAGTTGTGGCGCAGGGCGGGCAGATTGATTTCGGCGTAGGCGGTGCGGGTCATGGCGGGGCTTTCAGGCCGGGGCAGGACGCCCCGGCGACAGGTCGACAGAAATCAGGCGCTTACTTGAACGGATAGATGTCGTAGCTGAAGTACTTGTGCTGGATCTGCTTGTAGGTGCCGTTGTCGATGACTTTCTTCAGCGCGGCGTTGACCTTGGCCAGCAGCTCCTTGTTGCCTTTCTGCACTGCGATGCCGGAGCCCATGTAGTACTTCGGATCGTTGTATACCGGGCCGACAAAGGAATAGCCCTTGCCCATCGGCTTCTTCAGGAAGTCCTCGTCACCGACGTTGGCATCCAGGTACACCGCATCCAGTCGCTTGTTGTTCAGGTCGAGGAAGCTGTCGGTCACCTTGCCGTACAGCTTCAGCTTCACGCCCTTCGGTACCCACTTGGCGGTGGCTTCCTCGCGCTGGATGGAGGTACGCAGCACGCCGATGGTCTTGCCCTTGAACCAGGCGTCGTCGATCTTGGTGCCTTCCTTGGCGATCAGGCGGCCCGGAATGTTGAAGTACATATCGCTGAAGTCCACCGCCTTGGCGCGTTCCGGGGTGATGTTCATCGAGGCGATGGCCAGTTCGAATTTCTTGGCCTGTACGGCCGGGATGATGCCGTCGAAGTCCATGGTTTTCAGTTCGCACTGCAATTTGGCTTCGGCACAGATGGCGCGGGCGATGTCCGGGTCGAAACCGACGATGCTGCCGTCCGGATTCACCTTGGAGAACGGCGGGTAGCTGACGTCGGTAACGATGCGCACGGTCTGGGCGTTGGCCAACAGCGGCAGGGAGCACAACAGGGACAGCGCGAGGGCATGCTTGCAGTTCATGACGATCTCCATTTCTCTTTTGTAGTCGCGGCGATCTGGGCCGTTGAAGCTAGGCTAATCGCGGCACCGCAGTGTCACAAATGATTAATCGCCATCGGGGCATGAGAGAAATTCATGTGGCGGCTGCGGATGGCGGATGCAAAAAAACCCCGCGCACGGGCACGGGGTTTCTCGGGCGATGCGGCCAACGTTGGCCGCAGGCGGGCAGCTTACTTGAACGGGTAGATGTCGTTCTTGAAGTATTTGCCCTGGATCTTCTTGTAGGTGCCGTCGGTCAGAATCTTCTTCAGCGCCACGTTGATCTTGGTCAGCAGCTCCTTGTTACCCTTCTGCACGGCGATACCGCAACCCTGGTAGTACTTCGGGTCGTTGAACACCGGGCCGACAAAGGCGTAGCCCTTGCCCTTCGGGGTTTTCAGGAAGTCTTCCTCACCCACGGTGGATTCCAGGAACACCGCATCCAGACGCTTGCTGGACAGGTCGAGGAAGGCATCGGTGATCTTGCCGTAGATCTTGATGCTGGCTCCTTTCGGCTTCATCTTGTCGGTGCCTTCCTGCTGCTGCACGGCGCTGCGCAGCACACCGATATTCTTGCCCTTGTACCAGGCATCGTCGATCTTGGTGCCTTCCGGTGCCAGCAGACGGCCCGGCACGTTGAAGTACATATCGCTGAAGTCCACCACCTTGGCGCGTTCCGGGGTGATGCTCATCGAGGCAATGGCGACCTCGAACTTCTTGGCCTGCAGCGCCGGGATGATGCCGTCAAAGTCCATGGCTTTCAGCTCGCACTGCAGCTTGGCTTCGGCGCACACGGCGCGGGCGATGTCCGGGTCGAAGCCGGTGATGCTGCCGTCGGCAGCCTGCTTGGAGAACGGCGGGTAGCTGATGTCGGTGACGATGCGGACAACCTGGGCCTGGGCCAGGACCGGCAGGGCACACAGGGCGCCAAGCGCGAGTGCAGTCTTGAAGTTCATGAAGTCTCCTCTTTGGTGTAAAGGCGTCTTTGCGCCGGTTTGCCTGGCTGTTCTACCGCATCCTTAGAGCGGATGCTAATGACGGAGGCAAATATATATACATTTGTCGCGTATAGATAAGAACGGCAATAAAAAGCCCGCGCACAGTGGCGCGGGCGGATACGGCGGGCAGAGCCCGCCGCGCTGGCTTAGCGGGTGATCGGCTTGTAGCGGATACGCTTGGGCTTGGCACCTTCCTCGCCCAGACGCTTCTTCTTGTCGGCCTCGTATTCCTGATAGTTGCCGTCGAAGAAGGTCCACTGCGATTCGCCTTCCGCCGCCAGGATGTGGGTGGCGATACGGTCGAGGAACCAGCGGTCGTGGGAGATCACGAACACGGTGCCGGCGAATTCCAGCAGCGCGTCTTCCAGCGCGCGCAGGGTTTCCACGTCCAGGTCGTTGGACGGTTCATCCAGCAGCAACACGTTGCCGCCCTTGAGCAGCGTCTTGGCCAGATGCAGGCGGCCGCGTTCGCCACCGGACAGCATGCCCACCTTCTTCTGCTGGTCGCCACCCTTGAAGTTGAAGCGGCCAAGGTAGGCGCGGCTGGACATCTCGAACTTGCCCACGGTGAGGATGTCGGCGCCGCCGGACACGTCCTCGAACACGGTCTTGTCGCCTTCCAGCCCTTCGCGGCTCTGCTCGACAAAGGCCATCTGCACGGTCTGGCCGATCTTCACGCTACCGGCATCCGGCTGTTCCTTGCCGGCGATCATCTTGAACAGCGTGGATTTACCGGCGCCGTTGGGGCCGATGATGCCGACGATGGCGCCCGGCGGGGCCTTGAACGACAGGTTGTCGATCAGCAGGCGGTCGCCAAAGCCTTTCGACACGCCGTCGAATTCGATCACTTCATTACCCAGCCGCTCGGCCACCGGGATGAAGATTTCCTGGGTCTCGTTGCGCTTCTGGTGTTCGAAGCTGGACAGTTCCTCGAAGCGGGCCAGACGCGCCTTGGATTTGGCCTGGCGGCCTTTCGGGTTCTGGCGCACCCATTCCAGTTCCTGTTTCATCGCCTTCATGCGCGCGGCTTCGCCCTTGGATTCCTGCTCCAGACGCGCTTCCTTCTGCTCCAGCCAGCTGGAGTAGTTACCCTTCCACGGAATGCCTTCGCCGCGGTCCAGTTCCAGAATCCATTCGGCGGCGTTGTCGAGGAAGTAGCGATCGTGGGTCACCGCCACCACGGTGCCGGGGAAGCGCACCAGGAATTGTTCCAGCCACTCCACCGATTCGGCGTCCAGGTGGTTGGTCGGTTCGTCCAGCAGCAGCATGTCCGGCTTGGACAGCAGCAGCTTGCACAGCGCCACGCGGCGCTTTTCACCGCCGGACAGCGGGCCGATCTTGGCGTCCCACGGCGGCAGGCGCAGCGCGTCGGCGGCCAGTTCCAGCTGTAGTTCGATGTTGTCGCCGGCGCCGGCGGAGATGATGGCTTCCAGCTTGGCCTGTTCTTCGGCCAGCGCGTCGAAGTCGGCGTCTTCTTCGGCATAGGCGGCGTACACCTCTTCCAGCCGCTTCTGCGCACCCATCACGTCGCCCATGCCGCTTTCCACTTCCTCGCGCACGGTTTTTTCCGGATCCAGCTGCGGTTCTTGCGGCAGGTAGCCGATGTTCAGGTTCGGCTGCCACTGCACTTCGCCGTCGTATTCCTTCTCCACGCCGGCCATGATCTTCAGCACGGTGGATTTACCGGCGCCGTTCAGACCCAGCAGGCCGATCTTGGCGCCCGGGAAGAAGGACAGCGAAATGTCCTTGATGATCTGGCGCTTGGGGGGGACGATCTTGCTCACGCGGAGCATGGACATCACATATTGAGCCATGGTGTTTGGTGTACCCGTAAACGGTTGGCAATAAAAAAATCAGCCGCCGATTTTAACAGCGGCGGGCAGCCTGCGGCCAACGTTGGCCGCGGGCTTACTGACGGGCGGTGCGCACATTGGCCGGCGCGCTGGCGGCCGGGTCGTTGCTGCGCCAGGGGTTGATGTCCAGCCCGCCGCGGCGGGTGTAGCGCGCGTACACTGTAAGCCGCTGTGGCGCACAGGCGCGCAGCACGTCGACAAAGATGCGCTCGACGCACTGCTCGTGGAATTCATTGTGCTGGCGGAAGCCGATCAGGTAGCGCAGCAGGGTCTCGCGGTCGATCTGCGGCCCGGTGTAGCTGATGGCGACGCTGCCCCAGTCCGGCTGGCCGGTGACCAGGCAGTTGGATTTCAGCAGCTGCGAGGTCAGCGTTTCGCTGACGATGTTGGCCGCATCGGCCTTGAGCGCATCCGGGCACGGTGCGTAGTTGTCTACCGCGATGTCCAGCTCGTCGATGCAGTCGCCGGCCAGCTCCACGATCTGCTCGCGGCCAAATTCGGTGGGGGAGAGCAGGCTCACCGTCACCTTGCCGCCGGCGGCGTTGGACAGGTCCAGTTCCAGCTGCGCCGCCACTTGCTGCCAGCTGGCGATGCGGGTCTGGTTATAGCTGTTCAGGTACAGCTTGAACGATTTGGACTCGATCAGCCGCGGGCTGTCCGCCGGGATGCGGAAGGTGGCAATCGCCACCTGCGGCTTGCCCTTGCCGTTCAGCCACGACAGCTCGTAGCCGGTCCACAGGTCCACGCCGGCAAACGGCAGCGCGCCCTCGGCGACACCGATTTCGTCGCGTTTTTGCTGGCGGGCAATGGGGAACAGCAGGCTGGCATCGTACTGGTCCTGGTAGTCCACCTTCTTGCCTAGCGGGGAGAATTCCGGGGTGTAAGTCGGGTTCATGGTGTGTCCTCATGCTGCGGCTGGGCCGGCAAGGTTGGCCGCAAGGCTTGCGGCCGCCCCGCGGCGTGGCGGGGCGGCGTTATCGTTATAGTGCGCGGCGCATGAACTGGCGCGGGCGCATGCCCAGCGCGAACAGGCTGCCGAAGTAGGCGACGGCGCCGATCAGCACCAGCAGCGTCAGCCACAGCGCGCGCTGCCAGCTGTGGCCGTGCCAGTCGATGCTGATGCCGTACTGGATGGCCAGCAGCGCGGCGGTCATCACCGCGCAGGCCAGCAGCAGCTTGGCGATGAAGCCGCCCCAGCCGGCGTCCGGGCGGTAGATGCCGTGTTTCTTCAGCTGGTAGTACAGCAGGCCGGCATTCAGGCACGAAGCCAGGCCGATCGACAGCGCCAGGCCGGCATGCGCCAGCGGGCCGATGAACACCAGGTTCATCAGCTGGGTGGCAATCAGCGTGGTGATGCCGATCTTCACCGGGGTCTTGATGTTCTGGCGCGCGTAGAAGCCGGGCGCCAGCACCTTCACCACGATCAGGCCGGTCAGGCCGACCGCGTAGGCAATCAGCGCCTGCTGTGTCATCAGCGCATCGTGGGCGCTGAACTTGCCGTACATGAACAGGGTGGCGATCAGCGGCTTGGACAACACCGCCAGCCCCACTGCCGACGGCACCGCCAGCAGCAGCGACAGGCGGATGCCCCAGTCCAGCAGATGGCTGAATTCCGTGCGCGCCTCGTCGCCGCGGGCGGCGTACTTGGACAGCGACGGCAGCAGGATGGTGCCCAGCGCTACCCCGAGCACACCGGTGGGAAACTCCATCAGCCGGTCGGCGTAGTACATCCACGACACGCTGCCGGAGGCGAGGAACGAGGCGAAGATGGTGTTGATCACCAGCGACACCTGGGCAATGGACACCCCCAGAATCGCCGGCCCCATCTGCCGTATCACGCGCCACACCGCCGCATCGCGCAGCGCCAGCCGCGGCATTGGCAGCATGTCCAGCTGCTTCAGGTAGGGCAGCTGGTAGGCCAGTTGCGCCACGCCACCGATGAATACCGCCCAGCCCAGCACCAGCACCGGCGGGTGGAAATACTTGGTCAGCAGCAGCGCACACAGGATAAAGGATACGTTCAGCAGCGTCGGCGTGAACGCCGGCACCGAAAAGCGGTTCCAAGTATTGAGCACGCTGCTGGCCAGCGACGACAGCGAAATGAACAGGATATAAGGAAAGGTGATGCGCAGCAGGTCGCTGGTCAGCGCCATCTTGCCGGCATCGTCGGCAAAGCCGGGGGCGGAGATCCAGATGATCCACGGTGCGGCCAACATGCCCAGCGCGGTAACCGCGGTCAGCACGATGGTAAGGGTGCCGGTGACATGCGACAGGAACAGCCGGGTGGCGGCTTCGCCACGCTGCTCCTTGTATTCCGCCAGCACCGGCACGAAAGCCTGTGAGAACGCCCCTTCGGCGAAAATGCGGCGCAGCAGGTTGGGCAGTTTGAAGGCAACAAAGAAGGCATCGGTCGCCAGACCGGCGCCAAATACGCGCGCGATAATGGCGTCACGCACGAAGCCCAGCACACGGGATACCAGGGTCATGCTGCTGACTTTGGCCAGGGCTTTTAGCAAGTTCATGTTTTGATTGGGAGTGAGCGGGTTGGAACAGCAAAACGCCCGCCAGTTTACGCGGGCGGGTTTGTTGTTGCAAAACCTCATGTTAGGGCTTAGAATCGCCGGTTTCAGATTCCGCTCATCAGGAGAAACACATGGCTAACAGCGCACAAGCTCGCAAGCGTGCACGCCAGGCTCTCAAGCAGCGCGCGCACAACGCTAGCCTGCGTACTGCGTTCCGCACTGCAGTTAAGAAAGTAATCAAGGCTGTAGATGCTGGTGACAAGGCTGCTGCTCAGGCAGTATTCCAAGCCTCCACCAAAGTGATCGACCGTATCGCTGACAAGGGCGTGTTCCACAAGAACAAGGCTGCTCGCCACAAGAGCCGTCTGTCCGCCCAGATCAAGGCCATGGCTGCCTAATCTGCCGCAACGGCAAAAGAATGCGCAAAGGCTCCGCAATAGCGGGGCCTTTTGTGTTTCTGGGCACTTTGCCGGGCGTGGCCGGTCTCTCGTTTTTTTCTTGTGATGTCGCCATGTCGCTTCGTTTGCTCTGCCTGTTGCTGGTGCCACTGCTGGCGCACGCTACTGCCCCGCCCACTGATTGTGTCGCGCTGACCGCTGCCGCTGCGCGGCTGGCCTGCTACGACGCCTGGGCTGCGGCCAACCTGCCGCAAGCCACCGTGGCCGCCGCTGTGGCGACGCCGGCCGATGCGCGGGCGGCGCCGGCGGCCAGCGCCCCGGTATCTCTGGCGCCCGCCGCCAGTGCGCAGGATGCGGCGCTGGCCACGGCCACTCCCGCGTTACCGGAACTGGCCCCGCCGCCAGCCGCCCCGCTGGTCACCTCGGCGATCAGCAGTCCGCTGGCGCGGCAGTGGGATCTGGATGGCGACAGCAAGATCGGCACCTTTGTGCTGCGCGCGCACCAGCCCACCTACATCCTGCCGCTGTGGTACCAGTTCTCGCCCAATGCCCGGCCGGGCAGCCCAACACAGGAGCCGGTGGCGCTGTTCGGGCAGAAACTCAGCAATGTCGAGGTGAAATACCAGATCTCGTTCAAGAGCAAGCTGTGGCAGAACGTGCTGGGCACACCGGCCGACCTGTGGTTTGGCTACACCCAGCAATCGCACTGGCAGATGTACAACAAGCGGCAGTCGTCGCCGTTTCGTGATACCGATTACGAGCCGGAGCTGATGCTGACCACGCCGTTGCCGCAACACTGGCGCTGGGGTGACTGGCGCCTGCGCATGGCCGGGGTGGGGCTGCTGCACCAGTCCAATGGCCAGACCGATCCGCTGTCGCGCAGCTGGAACCGGGTGTACGCGATGCTGGGGGCCGAATACGGCAATCTGTCGCTGCTGGGGCGCTGGTGGTACCGGCTGCCGGAGGCTGAGAACCAGGACGACAACCCGGACATGAACCGCTTCATGGGCTATGGCGATGTGCAGGCCATCTACCACCTGGGCGAGCACACCATCGGCGGCAAGTTGCGTTACAACGCGCTGCGCGGCAAGGGAGCGTTGCAACTGGACTGGACCTTCCCGGTGGCCGGGCGCTTGCGTGGCTATGTGCAGGGCTTTTCAGGCTATGGCGAAAACCTGCTGGACTATAACCATCATTCGCGCGGCGTCGGGGTTGGGCTGATGCTGACCGACTGGCTGGCGAACTAGGCGCTCGCACGCCAGCAGCAAAAAAGGCGACCCGCAGTGGTCGCCTTGTGCCTGTCGCCGGCGGTTTACAGCTCCACGTCGCCGGCCAGCAGCGCGGCGGCCTGGCGCGCCATCTCGCCTTCCTCGTCGGTGGCAACCACATAGGCGTGACGCGGGCTGCCGGCGGCCGTGAGGCGGGTGGCGTGCGACAGGTTGGCCGCCAGGTCCGCTTCGAAACCCAGCCAGGCCAACTGCTTGAGAATGCGGGTGCGCACCTCCGGCGAGCGCTCGCCGATGCCGGCGGTGAACACGATGGCATCCAGCCCGCGCATGGCGGTGGCCAGCGACGCCACCTCGCGCGCGGCGCGGTAGCAGAACAGCTCTACCGCCTCGCGCGCGGCGTCCTCCTTGCTGGCCAGCAGTTCGCGCATGTCGGCGGACAGGCCACCGGAGACACCGAGCAGACCGCTTTTCTTGTACAGCTCCTGCCGCACCGCGGCCACGTCCATGCCGGCGTGCTCCATCCAGTACAGCACTACTTCCGGGTCCAGATTGCCCGGCCGGCTGCCCATCATCAGCCCGTCCAGGGCGGAAAAGCCCATGCTGGACGCCACGCTCTGCCCGGCGTGCAGCGCGCAGGCGCTGGCGCCGCTGCCCAGGTGCAGCACCACCACGCGGGCATCGGCCAGGCCCAGCTCCGGTAGGTGGCGGGCAATCGACGCATATGACAGGCCATGAAAACCGTAGCGGCGGATGCCGGCATCGTGCCAGTGGCGGGCGATGCCGAAGCGGGTGGCGATGGTAGGTTGGCCGCAGTGGAAGGCGGTGTCGAAACAGGCGATCTGCGTCAGCTGCGCATCAAGCCGGGCAAAGGCGGACATCACCGCCAGGCTTACCGGCTGGTGCAGCGGCGCCAGTGGAATCAGTGCCGCCAGGTCGTCCAGCACCTCGGCGGTCAGCACCACCGGCGTCTGGTAATCCGCGCCACCATGTACCACGCGGTGCGCCACTGCCAACGGTTGCAGCGACAGGTCGGCCAGCAGGTTGAGCACGGCGCCGATCGCCTCGTCGCGGCTGCTGCCGGCCAGTTGCAGCCGTTGATGCTGGCTGCCGGCATCCAGTTCCAGCGTACTGCCATCCATGCCGAAACGATCCACCATGCCGCGCGCCAGCAGGGTGCGGCCGTCCGGGCTGTAGGCGCGGAACTTCAGGGTGGCGGAGCCGGCGTTGACGGCGATCAGGGCCTTGCTCATGGGTCAGGCTTTCTTGTGGTGGGCGGCCAGCACGTTGGCCACCGCGCTGGAGGCGAGGCGGCCGGCGGCGTCATCCGCCCGGCTGGTCAGAACGATGGGCACGCGGGCGCCCATCACGATACCGGCGCTGGCGGCGGCCGCCAGGTAGGTCAGCTGCTTGGCCAGCATGTTGCCGGATTCCAGGTCCGGCACCAGCAGGATATCCGGTTCGCCGGCCACCGGGGAGATAATGCCCTTGGTATCGGCAGCCTCGTGCGAGATGGCATTGTCGAACGCCAGCGGACCATCCAGCACGCCGCCCTTGATCTGGCCGCGGTCCGCCATCTTGCACAGTGCCGCCGCATCCAGCGTGGAGCGGATCTTGGGGCTGATGGTTTCCACCGCCGACAGGATCGCCACCTTGGGCAGGGCAATGCCCAGCGCGTGGCACAGGTCGATGGCGTTCTGGCAGATGTCGCGCTTGGCTTCCAGGTCCGGCTCGATATTGATGGCGGCATCGGTGATGAACAGGTAGCGCGGGTAGCTTTCAACCTTCATCACGAACACATGGCTGACGCGGCGGTCGGTGCGGATGCCCTTGCTGCGGTCCAGCACCGCGGCCATGAATTCGTCGGTGTGCAGGCTGCCTTTCATCAGCATGTCGGCAAAGCCTTCGCGCACCAGCGCCACCGCGCGCTCGGCGGCGGCGTGGCTGTGCTCCACGTCGATCACTTCGAAGCGGCCAAGGTCGATGTCCAGCGATGCGGCCAACTTCTGCAGCTTGGCACGCGGCGCCACCAGGATCGGGGTGGCGATGCCTTGTTCGGCCGCCTCCACCGCACCGAGCAGGGATTCGGTGCTGCACGGGTGGGCCACCGCCATCGGGCGCGGCCCGTTGGCCTGCGCCTGCTCGATGATGTCGGCAAAAGCGTGTTCGTCACGGGTCATGTTGTTGTTCCTGTGCGGGGGAGCGGAGCGCCGGTACGGCGCCGTGGCAATCGAGGCGGCCAGCAAGCTGCGCCGCGCCGTGCCGTAGTGGCCAGCGCGCGCAGCGGCATGCTGGTCGCTGCTCAGGCCATGATGTTGAAGCCGCCGTCGACGTAGGTCACTTCGCCGGTCAGCGCGCGCGCGGCGTCGGATACCAGGAAGGCGCAGACATTGCCGACATCTTCAATATCGACCAGCCGGTTCTGCGGCGCACGCTCGATGGCGCTGTCGATCAGTTGGTCGAAGTGGGCGATGCCGCTGGCGGCGCGGGTTTTCAGCGGGCCGGGCGACACGGTATGCACGCGGATGCCCTTGGGGCCCAGCTCGTGCGCCATGTAGCGCACGCTGGATTCCAGCGCGGCTTTCACCGGGCCCATGATGTTGTAGTTCTCCACCACCTTGTCAGCACCGTAGTAGCTCATGGTGATCAGCGTGCCGCCGTTTTTCATCAGCGGTTCGGCCAGCCGCGCCATCGCGATGAAGGAGTAGCACGACACGTGCATCGCCTGCTGGAAACCGGCCAGCGAGCAGTCGGTGACGCGGCCGTGCAGGTCGTCCATCGGGCAGAAGGCGATGGAGTGGATGACAAAATCCAGCTCGCCCCAGGTTTCGTCGATGGCGGCGAACACCTGCTGCAGCTCGTCGGTGTTCTCCACGTTCAGCGGCAGCAGCAGCGGTGCGGCCAACGTTTCGGCCAGTGGGCGCACGTATTTCTCGGCTTTTTCGTTCAGGTAGGTGATGGCGACTTCGGCGCCCAGATCATGCAGCACCTTGGCGCAGCCATAGGCAATGCTGTTCTGGTTGGCGATGCCGACGATCAGGCCGCGCTTGCCGGCGAGGGGGAGGTGGGCTTGGGTCATGGGTTACTCCTGGAAGACTGGCGTGCCAGCCGGGTAGCGGTTGATGAAGCAGCGATGCTGCAGCGGTCCTGTTGCAGTGCCATGAAACCGTTTTTGTATTGGCGTATCAGTCGGATATAATCGCCGGTTTGGCAGCCGAGGCTTGTCGTGACGACAGGCTGGCCCCATTATTCTGAACTGTTTGTTGCGGTGCGTTTTGATGCACTGCAATATAGTTCGATAATTCTCGTGGTTGTAGTTGGAGTGGTAAAACATGCCGATTTACGAATACCGTTGTGCTGCGTGTGGTACGCAAAAGGAACATCTGCAGAAGATGAGCGATGAGCCGATTGCGCAATGTCCGTCCTGCGGCAGTAGCGATTATGCCAAACAGTTGTCCGCTGCGGGCTTTCAGCTCAAGGGCAATGGCTGGTATGTGACCGACTTCAAGAACAGTGGCAGTGGCCCCGCCTGCGGTAGCGGCGGTTGTGGTAGCAGCGGTTGTGCCTGAAAACAATATGAAGCACATCAAGATGACCCTGCGCGGCTATCTGGTAACCGGGATCCTGATCTGGTTGCCGATCGCCATCACGCTGTGGGTGCTGAACCTGATCATCGGTACGCTGGATCAAACCATCAACCTGTTGCCGCGCGTCTGGCGTCCGGAAAGCCTGTTCGGCTTTGATATTCCGGGCCTGGGCGTGGTACTGGCGTTTGCCGTACTGATCGGTACCGGCTTCATGGCGGCCAACGTGCTGGGGCAGCGGCTGCTGGACTTGTGGCAGCTGATCCTCACCCGTACCCCGGTGGTCAGCACCATCTACAACAGCGTGAAGCAGGTCAGCGATACCCTGCTGTCCGATTCCGGCCAGGCCTTCCGCAAGGCGCTGCTGGTGCGGTTTCCGCATCAGGGCGCGTGGACGGTGGCGTTCCAGACCGGCGCCCCGAGCGGCCAGCTGAAGGCAGAACTGGGCGCGGAGGAGTACGTGAGCGTTTACGTGCCCACCACGCCGAACCCCACTTCCGGCTACTTCATCATCGTTCCCAAGAGCGAGACCCGCGAACTGGAAATGAGCGTGGACGAAGCGCTGAAATACGTGATTTCGATGGGGGTGGTGGCGCCGTCGGCGCCAGAGGCCGCCCGCTTGCCCGCAAGCGACGAGCGAAATTGACAGGGTTGGCCGCACGGCGGCCAACCCTGTTTCCGCGCCAACCATCGTTATCCGACTACCCAATTCAACACATAAGGCATTGCAATGCGCACCGATTATTGCGGACTCATCGACAAGAAATACCTCGGCCAGACCGTAACGGTAAAAGGCTGGGCCCACCGCCGCCGTGACCATGGCGGCGTGATCTTCATCGACCTGCGCGACCGTGAAGGTCTGGTACAGGTGGTGATCGATCCGGATACCCCGGAAGCGTTCCAGACCGCCGACAGCGCGCGTAACGAATTCGTGCTGGCGATCACCGGTATCGTGCGCGAGCGCCCGGCCGGCACCGCCAACAGCAAGATGATCTCCGGCGAGATCGAGATCCTGGCGAAAAACATCGAAATCCTGAACAGCGCGGCGACGCCGCCGTTCCAGATCGACGATGAGAACCTGTCCGAGAACGTGCGTCTGACCAACCGCGTGATCGACCTGCGCCGCCCGGCGATGCAGAAGAACCTGCGCTTGCGCTACAAGGTGGCGATGGGTGTGCGCAACCACCTGGACAAGCAGGGCTTCATCGACATCGAAACCCCGATGCTGACCCGCTCCACCCCGGAAGGCGCCCGCGACTACCTGGTGCCGTCGCGCGTGCATCCGGGCGAGTTCTTCGCGCTGCCGCAATCGCCGCAGCTGTTCAAGCAGCTGCTGATGGTGGCCGGCTTCGACCGCTACTACCAGATCACCAAGTGCTTCCGTGACGAAGACCTGCGTGCCGACCGCCAGCCGGAATTCACCCAGATCGATATCGAGACCTCGTTCCTGAACGAGGACGAGATCATGGACATCACCGAGAACATGGCGCAGGAAATCTTCCGCGACGTGATGGACGTGGAGCTGGGCAAGTTCCCGCGCATGAGCTACGCCGACGCCATGTACTACTACGGCTCCGACAAGCCGGACCTGCGTGTGAGCCTGCAGTTCACCGAACTGACCGACGTGATGAAGTCGGAAGAGTTCAAGGTGTTCCGCGGTGCCGCCGACATGGCCAATGGCCGCGTGGTAGGTCTGCGCGTACCGGGTGGTTCCACCATCAGCCGCAAGGAAATCGACGACTACACCCAGTTTGTCGGCATCTACGGCGCCAAGGGCCTGGCCTACATCAAGGTCAACGACGTATCCAAGCTGAACGAAGAGGGCCTGCAGTCCCCGATCGTGAAGTTCCTGTCCGCTGACGGCATCAAGGCCATCATCGAGCGTACCGGCGCCCAGAACGGCGACATCATTTTCTTCGGTGCTGACAAGGCCAAGGTGGTGAACGAGGCCATCGGCGCGCTGCGCATCAAGATCGGTCACGAGCGCGGTCTGGAAGGCGGCTACTTCGTGAAGGAATGGCGCCCGCTGTGGGTGGTGGACTTCCCGATGTTCGAACACGACGAGGAAGACGACCGCTGGACCGCTTGCCACCATCCGTTCACCAGCCCGAAACCGGGTCACGAGGAACTGATGGAAAGCAACCCGGGCGCCTGCCTGGCCCGTGCCTACGACATGGTGCTGAACGGCTGGGAAATCGGTGGCGGTTCGGTGCGTATTCACCGCGCCGACATCCAGGAAAAGGTGTTCGCCGCGCTGAAGATCAGCCCGGAAGAGCAGCAGAACAAGTTCGGCTTCCTGCTGGACAACCTGAAGTTCGGCGCACCGCCGCACGGTGGTCTGGCCTTCGGTCTGGATCGTCTGGTAACGCTGATGGCCGGTGCCGAGTCGATCCGCGACGTGATCGCCTTCCCGAAAACCCAGCGCGCCCAGTGTCTGCTGACCAATGCGCCGAACGCGGTGGACGAGAAGCAATTGCGCGAACTGAACCTGCGTCTGCGCCAGAAGGCCGAGCCGACCGCCTAAGGTTGGCCGCAATCGCAAAAAGGGCACCCACGGGTGCCCTTTTTTTTGTGGTGATGATGCGCGAGGCGGCTACGGTCATGACCTGTGCGCTGCACCCGCCCGGCAGTCAACCGGCGGCAGCGCCGCCGCTTTTATCTTGCATGTGCCGCTTGAATATCGTGTCGCGACAGCCATATAACTAGGGATTGTCCACCATCATTGCCGGTTGCTATCGGCGAAATTGGCAATTTCAATTTGAGCGCTCCGGGGGCCTGCGTTTATAACCGCGTCAGCATCCGGGGCCACCCGGGCACCAACCTATTTCCAAGGAGATTCTCATGGCCGTACTCGTAGGCAAGCAAGCCCCGTTCTTTGATGGTTCCAAGACCTTCTCCGCCGTACTGGGCGATGGTCAGATCGTTGACAACTATTCCTTCAAGGACGCCACCGCCGGCAAATACGCCGTGGTGTTCTTCTACCCGCTGGACTTCACTTTCGTGTGCCCGTCGGAACTGATCGCCTTCGACCATCGTCTGGCCGAATTCAAGGCCCGCAACGTGGAAGTGATCGGCGTGTCCATCGACAGCCAGTTCTCCCACGCCGCATGGCGCAACACCCCGGTGGAAAAAGGCGGTATCGGCCAGGTTGGCTACACCCTGGTGGCCGACATCCAGCACGAACTGTGCAAGGCGTTCGACGTGGAAGCCGACGGTGGCGTGGCCTTCCGTGGCTCCTTCCTGATCGACAAGTCCGGTGCCGTACAGCACCAGGTAGTCAACAACCTGCCGCTGGGCCGCAACGTGGACGAAATGCTGCGCATGGTTGACGCGCTGCAGTTCACCGAAGAACACGGTGAAGTGTGCCCGGCCGGCTGGAACAAAGGCAAAAAAGGCATGAAGCCGTCCGCCGAAGGCGTGGCTTCCTACCTGGCCGAAAACGCCGCCGCACTGTAATCAACGCTTGGCTGCGGCCAACCTTTGATTGCCTGCAAAAAAGCCCTGCCACTCGGCAGGGCTTTTGTCATGGCGGTGCTGATCGCTATGCCAGCATGCGCCGTAACGGCCCGGCTTGCAGCAGCACGGTAATGAGGCCGATGGCCGCGCACAGCCACCACAGCGTGGCGCCGCCAAACTGGCCGTAGGCCCAGGTGCCCAGGGCCGGCGCGTACAGCGCGCGGCCGCTCCAGGCGGCGTTGTAGATGCCGAGATAACGCCCGCGCTGGCGGCCTTCCGAGCGCAGCATCACGATGCTGGACCAGGTTGGCGACAGCAGCAGCTCACCGATGGTCAGCACCGCCATCGCCAGCACCGCCCACAGCGCGCCGTGGCCGGTATTCAGCAGCAGAAAACTGCCCCCCATGCACAGCACCGCCAGCTGCGAACAGCGCCGCAGCCCCCAGCGGCCCACCTGCTGCGCAATCCACACCTGCAGACACACCACCATCAGCCCGTTAAGGGTAAACAGATAGCCGATCCACTGCGGCCCCAGACCGTAGTGCTGGCGCAGGAACAGCCCCAGCGTGCCGTACATCTGGTCGAATACCGCCACGATCAGCAGCAGGCCGAGCATGAACTGCAGAAACGCCGCATCGCGCCACGGCGAACCGGCGTTGCCGCTCGCCAGCTGGCCGCTGTGGGCGTGTCTTGCCGGCTGGGCAATGCCATAGTGACGATAGGCCCAGGCCATCCAGCCGCAGGCCAGCAGGCTGCACAGCCCTTGCGCGATGAACACCCAGTGGTAGCCGTAATGCGCCAGCAGGCCACCACTGATGCCGGCCAGCGAGGTGCCGAGGTTGAATGCCACCCGGTACAGGCCCTGCGCCGTTGGCCGCAGTTCCGGGCTGCATGGCTCCAGCACCAGCCGCATATTGCCGGGACGAAAGCCGCCATCGGCGAGACCGGTGAGCAGCAGCAGTGGCGCATAGCCCCATAGCGGCAACGGCAGGGCCAGGCAGAGCGTGCACAGACCGCTGGCCAGCAGCAGGCCGGCGGCCAACTTGCGGGCATCCAGCCGGTCGGACAGCGCGCCGCCGGCATAGGCGCCGGCAAAGCAGCCCATGCCGTAGCAGCTCATCAGCAGGCCGATGCTGCCGTAGGACAGCTGGTAGCGCTCCAGAAAGAACAGTGGCAGGAACAGTTTGGCGATGCCGCCCATGGTATTCATCAGGGTGGCGACCACCTGGATGTAGACCGATGGCGGCAGGCCGCGGAACGGGGTCAGTACCCGGCGCCCGAGGGTGGGGGCGAGCGAGGAGAGCATGCGGTTTCCTTGTGGGAAGCGAGGTGGCCCGCCGCTGCGGGTGGGCACGGTGCCCGGCACAAGGTTAACCCGGCTGGCATGCAAAGCCAGTGGGGGGCGCGAAACGCTGCGTTCCGGCGCGAAAACAACGGCGTGGGCAGTGGATACTCAGCGCTCAGTGCTGGCGCAGCAAGGGTTGCAGGCCGGGCAGCACGTTGGCCACCATGCGCGGCTGGGCCGCCGCCAGCGGGTGGATGCCGTCATTCTGGAACTGGCTCAGGTCGCGCTCGAAGCCGGCCACCAGCAACGGCACCAGCGCGACCCGCTGCTGCTTGGCCACCGCGCGGTACACCTGCTGGAACTTGCTGCCGTATTCCGGGCCATAATTTGGCGGCAGGGCCATGCCGATCAGCATCACGCGGGCGTTGGCCGCCTGTGCCAGCCGCACCATGGCATTGAGGTTGGACTGCATCTCCGCCAGCGGCAGACCGCGCAGGCCGTCGTTGCCGCCCAGCTCCAGCACCAGTACATCCGGCCGGTGCTGCTGCAGCACCGCGGGCAGGCGGTTCAGGCCGCCGGCGGTGGTTTCGCCGGACAGGCTGGCGTTGATCACCGTATGCTGTTTGCCTAGCCGGCCCTGCAGCAGGTTTACCCAGCCCTGCGCCGGGTTGATGCCGTAGCCGGCGGAAATGCTGTCGCCGAACACCACCACGCGGGCGGCCTGCGCGGCAGGCGCGGCCAGGACGAGGGGCAGCAACAGCGCGCACAGCGCGGCACGGCGCCAGGCGCCGGACCATAACTTGGATCGACCAGACAACATGAACACTCCTTCGCAACAAGATGCCATTCTCAGCGCGCGCCACGTGGCGCGGCAAGTGGATTACCACGGCCAGACGCTGAACATCCTGCACGATGTGTCGCTGGCCATCGCCAGCGGCCAGAGTGTGGCCATCGTCGGCGCCTCCGGCAGCGGCAAATCCACGCTGCTGGCCATTCTGGCAGGACTGGACAGCGCAAGTTCCGGCGAGGTGATGCTGGCCGGGCAGCCGCTGTCCGGGCTGGACGAAGACGGCCGTGCGCTGCTGCGGCGCCAGCATGTCGGCTTCGTGTTCCAGAACTTCCAGCTGCTGCCGCAGCTCACCGCGCTGGAGAACGTGATGCTGCCGCTGGAGCTGGCCGGTCGCCGCGATGCACGCGAGGCCGCCAGCGCCATGCTGCAGCGGGTAGGGTTGGCCGCACGGCTGGCGCACTACCCGCGCCACCTGTCCGGCGGCGAGCAGCAACGGGTGGCGCTGGCGCGGGCGTTCGTGATGCGGCCAACCGTGCTGTTTGCCGACGAGCCCACTGGCAACCTCGACCCGACCACCGGCCGCCAGATCGTGGCGCTGATGTTCGAACTCAACGCCGAGGCCGGCACCGCGCTGGTGCTGGTGACGCACGATAGCGAGCTGGCCGCGCGCTGCAGCGCCATCTACCGGCTGCAGGACGGCAAGCTGCAACGGAGCGCGGCATGAACGCCGGCAGCCTGCGGCTGTCGCTGCGCATGGGCGCGCGGCTGCTGTGGCGCGAGATGCGCGCCGGCGAGCTCTCCGTGCTGCTGTTTGCGCTGCTGGTGGCGGTGGCGGCGATGAGCAGCGTGGCGTTCTTCTCCGACCGCATCGACAGTGCGCTGACGCGGCAGGCCAGCCAGTTGCTGGCGGCCGACCTGGTGGTCAACAGCCGCAACCCGGCGCCGCCGGCCTGGCAGCAGCAGGCGGCGGCGCGCCAGTTGCGCACCGCGCACAGCGCCAGTTTCCCGTCGATGGTGTTTGCCCGCGAGCAGGCAACGCTGGTTACCCTCAAGGCGGTGGATGCCGGCTACCCGCTGCGCGGCAACGTGCAGCTGCGCACTGCCACCGGGGTGAAGCAGGGAGCTCTGCACCCGGCCGCGGGGGAGGTGTGGGCGGATGGTCGCCTGTTGCAAAAACTGGGGCTGCGGCTGGGCGACGACATCCGGCTGGGGCAGCGCAGCTTCCGCCTCAGCGGCGAAGTGTTGCGCGAGCCGGATGGCGCGGTGGACCTGTACAACTTTGTGCCGCGCGTGCTGCTGAACCTGGCCGACCTGCCCGCCACCGGGCTGGTGCAGGAAGGCAGCCGGGTACGCTACCGGCTGTTCATCGCCGGCGCGGCACCGGCGGTGACGGCGATGCGGCAGTGGCTGCAGCCGCAGCTGCCGAGCGGCGCGCGGCTGGAAGACATCGAGGAAGCGCGGCCGGAAGTGCGTGCCGCGCTGGAGCGGGCACGCCGCTTTCTCGGGCTGTCCGCGGTGCTGTCGGTCACGTTGGCCGCAGCGGCGGTGGCGCTGGCGGTGCGGCGTTATCTGAATCGCCACTGGCAGAGCGTGGCCATGCTACGCGCGTTCGGCCAGACCAGCCGCGAGGTGGCCACGGTGTGGGGCAGCCTGCTGCTGTGGCTGGCGCTGCTGGGTGGGCTGCTGGGCACGCTGGCGGGCTTTGCCGTGCAGGCGGCGCTGATCTATCTGGCGCGGCAATGGTTGGGCGATGAACTGCCGCCGCCGGGGCTGCTGGCCTGGCTGTCCGGGCCGCTGTCGGCGCTGATCCTGCTGGCTGGTTTCGCCTTGCCGCCCTTGCTGGCGTTGCGCAAGGTACCGGCGCTGGCGGTGCTGCGTGCCGATCTGCCGCGCAGCGGCCGCTCCTTGCTGGCACCGCTGCTGGCGCTGGTAGCGTTGCTGGGGCTGGCGGCATGGCAGGTGGGCGATGCCACGCTGGCGACCTGGCTGCTGGGCGGCCTGTTTGCCTTTCTGGCGGTGGTGGCGCTGCTGGCCTGGGCGCTGGTGTGGCTGCTGGGGCGCTATGCCAGCGGCAGCCAGTCCGGCTGGCGGCACGGGCTGACCAATCTGGCGCGGCGGCCGGCACTGGCGGTGCTGCAGATGGCGGCGCTGGCGGTGAGCCTGATGGCGCTGCTGACGCTGACCGTGGTGCGCGACGACCTGATCGGCGCCTGGCAGCGCTCGCTGCCACCGGACGCGCCGGATACCTTCCTGATCAACTTGCAGCCGCCACAGCGCCCGGCGCTGGCGCAGCTGTTCCGCAACGTTGGCCGCACACCGCCTGCGATGCTGCCGATGACGCGCGCGCGCTTGCTCAGCATCAACACCCGCGCGGTGAAGGCGGAGGATTATGCGGACGACCGTGCGCGGCGGCTGGTGGAGCGCGAGTTCAACCTGTCCTGGCGCGATGAACTGGGCGCCAGCAACCACCTGAGCGCCGGGCGCTGGTGGGCCGCCGGCGACACCAGGCCGCAGTTCTCGGTGGAGCAGGGGCTGGCCGATACGCTGGGTATTCGTCTGGGCGATCGCCTGGCGTTCGATATTGCCGGCACGCGCTATCAGGCCACGGTGACCAGCCTGCGCAAGGTGGCGTGGGACAGCTTCCAGCCCAATTTCTTCGTGCTGGGTCCCAGCGGCTGGCTGGGCAAGGAAAACGCCAGTTACATTGCCAGCTACCGCGCGCCGGATGCCGGCTTCAACAACCGGCTGGTGGCCAGATTGCCCAATGTGACGGTGATCGACATCAGCGTCATCGTGCGCGAGGTGAAGGCGGTGATCGAGCGGCTGGCGCTGGCGGTGGAGGCGATGTTCGTGCTGACGCTGTTGGCAGGTATGCTGGTGTTGTGGGCGGCGCTGGCCACCACCCGCAACGAGCGGCTGGCGGATGCCGCGCTGTTGCGGGCGCTGGGCGCCTCGCGCGCGCAGGTGCGCAGCGTGTTGCTGGCGGAGCTGGGGGCGCTGGGCGGGCTGGCCGGCCTGCTGGCCGGTATAGGGGCGATGGCGGTGGGCAGCCTGGTGGCGGTAAAACTGTTCGACCTGCCGTTTGTCCTCAACTGGCAGCTACCGTTCATGGGCCTGGCCGCCGGGGCGCTGCTGGTGGTAGTGGCGGCGTGGCCGCTGCTGCAAACGATTACCCGCACCTCGCCGGTGGACGTGCTGCGCGGGGTGTAAAGGAGCAACGATGGATAACAGTGTGCTGGCCGCGATGGCCAAGTGGCCGAATGTGCCGGCGGTGTATGGCTGGCTGCGGCTGGATGCCCGTGGCCAGTGGTGGCTGCGCGACGACAAGCTGATGCAACCGGCCATCGTCGATTTCTTCCGCCGCAATTACGCGCGCGACGGCGAGGGCCGCTACTACGTGCAGAACGGCCCGCAGAAGGTGTACGTGACGCTGGATGCGGCGCCGTTCATCGCCAGCCGCCAGCCGCATGGCTGGCAGCTGATGCCGGACATGAATGCCGAGCGGCCGCGGCTGGCGTATCTGGACGTAGACGGGCGGCTGTTTATCGAAATCGGCGGCGAGCCGGCACTGGTGGATGACCGCGACCTACTGGCGCTGGTCGAGCTGATCGTCACCACGGACGGCCAGCTGCCGGATGAGGCCGGCTGGCAGGCCTGGCAGCGTGGCGATATCCGCTTGCAGTTGAACCTGCCGGAGGGCGTGCTGCGGCTGAAGCCGCTGCCGGAAGGTGGTGTCAGCGGCAGCTACGGCGTGGTGCTGCAACCGGCGGCCTAGCGTGGCACAAGGTTGGCCGCAGCCGTCGGCTGGCAGGCCGCTGGCGCGTGGTATCATCACGCGCGTTCCCGCGCCACTGGCCTGTTGCCAGCGGCTAACGCCCCCGCTTATCTCTACGCAATTCCGACATGATTCGACATTCTTTTCGTGCGCTGGCCCTGTTGGCCGCCCTGTGCGCCCTGTGGCTGGCCTGGGTCATCGTGGTGCCGGTCAACCCGCCGCGCCAGCCCTACAGCGTGACCGTCGGCCCCAATCGCACCATGATCCAGCTGGCGCGCACGCTGGAAGACGATGGCGCCATCCGCAACCGTTGGGTGATGGTGGCGCTGTCGCGCATGATGGGGGTCGATCGCAAGCTCAAGCCGGGCATGTATCAGTTCGGCGCCGCCACCGCCATGTGGCAGTACCTGTCGCGCTTTGGCGACGGCCACCCGGACCAGAGCAGCGTCACCATCATCGAAGGCTGGAATTTCCGCCAGTTCCGCACGGCACTGCAGAAGGAAAGCGATCTGCGCCAGGACAGCGCCGGCTGGAGCGAATCGCGCCTGCTGGCCGAGCTGGGTATCAGCGGCGAGGTGGCGGAGGGCATGTTCTTCCCCAGCACCTATTTCTACACTCCGGGCAGCAGCGATCTGGATATCTACCGCCGCGCCTATCAGTCCATGCAGCAGCAGCTGCAGACGGTGTGGGAAGCGCGCTCGGCCGAGGTGCCGTACAGCTCGCCATACGAGCTGCTGACCATGGCCAGCCTGGTGGAAAAGGAAACCGCACATGAGAGCGACCGCGGCATGGTGGCCAGCGTGTTCGTCAACCGCCTGCGCGTAGGCATGCGCTTGCAGACCGACCCGTCGGTGATCTACGGCATGGGCGAGCGCTACCGTGGCAATATCGGCAAGGCCGACCTGCGCCGCGACAGCCCGTACAACACCTATACCCGCGCCGGCTTGCCGCCGACGCCGATCGCGCTGCCGGGGCGCGCCTCGCTGGATGCCGCAGCCAACCCCACGCCCAGCCGCGCACTGTACTTCGTGGCCAAGGGCGACGGCAGCGGTGAATCGCACTTTTCCGAAACACTGGACGAGCACAACGCCGCCGTCCGCCAATACATTCTGAAGAAAGGTTCATGATGTCCCACGCACGCTTCATCTCGCTGGAAGGGCTGGACGGTGCAGGCAAGAGCACCCACCTGACGTTCATCCGTCAGTGGCTGCAACAGCAGGGCATCGACGCGGTGTTTACCCGCGAGCCGGGCGGCACGCCGCTGGGGGAGAAACTGCGCGACATCCTGCTGGACATCGACACCGAGGCCACGCTGGATACCGAAACGCTGCTGATGTTCGCCAGCCGCCAGGAGCTGATCTCCACCGTGATCCGCCCGCAGCTGGCTGCCGGCAACTGGGTGGTCAGCGACCGCTTTACCGATGCCACCTTCGCCTACCAGGGCGGCGGTCGCGGCGTGCCGACCGATCGCATCGCGGTGCTGGAAAACTGGGTGCAGCAAGGGCTGCAGCCGGATCTGACCATCCTGCTGGACGTGCCGCTGGAAGTGGCGCGCGCACGGCTGGAAGGCACCCGGCTGCCGGATCGCTTCGAGCAGGAGCGCGAGGACTTCCACCAGCGTGTGCGCCAGATGTACCTGGCACGCGCCCAGGCCAACCCGCAGCGCTTCCTGGTGCTGGACGCCAGCAGCGAGATCGCCGATATCCAGCAACGCATCGCTGCGGCGCTGGCCGCACTGCAGGACGCCGGCTGATGCGTTACCCGTGGCAGCAGGCCGACTGGCAAAGGTTGGCCGCAAACTTCGCCCGCCTGCCCAATGCCTGGCTGTTCACCGGCCCGTCCGGCATCGGTAAGAGCGAGTTTGCCCACCAGGTGGCCAAGGCATTGCTGTGCGAGAACCAGCAGCCGGATCAGCACGCCTGCGGCCAGTGCCAGGCCTGCCACTGGTTCGCCGCCGGCAACCACCCGGATTACCGCCATCTCACCCCGGCGCAGGACGACGACGAGGACGAGGGCAAGGAAGGCAAGGCGGCCAAGCGCAAGCTGCCGGTGATCAAGATCGACGGTGTGCGCGAGGTGATCGACTTTGCCCATCTGTCGTCGCACCGTGGCGGTTTGCGCGTGGTGGTGGTTGAGCCGGCGGAAAGCCTGAACCCGGCCGCGGCCAACGCCTTGCTGAAAGTGCTGGAAGAGCCGCCGGCCGAGGTGGTGTTCTTGCTGGTGGCCGATGCACCGCAACGGCTGCTGCCGACCATCAAAAGCCGCTGCCGCCAGTTTCCGCTCACCGCGCCGGCTGCGGATGTGGCGCTGGCGTGGCTGTCGCAGCAGGGGCTGGATAATGCGGCGGCGGAGCTGGCGTTTCATGGTGGCATGCCGGTGTTCGAATACGATGCCGAGCTGGCCGCCGTGCGCCAAGACTTCATCACCAGCCTCACCCAGATCGGCATGGGCAGCGTGCTGACGGCGATGGAAAAGCTGGATCGCCACAAACTGCCGCTGGCGCTGCCCTTGAGCTGGCTGGGCAAGTGGCTGCACGACCTGGCCAGTTTGAAGCTGGCCGGCATGGTTCGCTATTATCCGGATATGCAGCCGGCGATGGCGCGCCTGCTGCCGCGGCTGGACATGCAGCAACTGATGCATTGCCAGCGCGAACTGAACCTGCTGGTGCCGTTTGGCCAGCATACCCTGGTGACCCGTTTGCAACTGGAGGCCCTGCTGATGCACTACCTGAAAGTGTTCAGCGGCAAAAACTGATGACCGAATCCACTACTCACGCCGCAGCCGAATCCAAGCCGGATGGCGCCCGTCCCGGCGTACTGTCGCTGGCTATCAAGGAGCGCAGTGCGCTGTATGCCGCCTATATGCCGTTTCTCAGCAATGGCGGCATCTTCGTTCCCACCGCGCGCAGTTATCAGCTGGGCGACGAAGTGTTCCTGCTGCTGACCCTGCTGGACGATCCGCAGAAAGTGGCGGTGCAGGGCAAGGTGGTGTGGCTGACCCCGGCCGCCGGCAATACCAACCGCAGCCAGGGTGTCGGCATCGAGTTCGCCGACAGTGACGCCGGCAAGCAGGCGCGCCTGCGCATCGAAACCCTGCTCGGTGGGGCGCTCAACTCCACGCGGCCAACCCATACCATGTAATTCGCCGCGGCCGGGTGGCCGCGCATTTCTTTAGAGACCGCCATGCTGGTTGATTCGCACTGCCATATCAATTTCCCCGACCTCGCCGCGCGCATGCCGGAGGTGCTGGCCAATATGGCGGCCAACGGCGTGAGCCACGCCATGGTGATCGGCGTCAGCAAGCCCAAGTACCCGGAGGTGCTGGCGCTGGCCGAAGCGCACGCCAATCTGTTTGCCACCGTGGGCATTCATCCGGATGACCCGGAGGCGGAGGAGTTCAGCGAAGACGAGCTGGTGGCGCATGCGGCACACCCGAAAGTGGTGGGCATCGGCGAGACCGGGCTCGACTACCACTGGTGCCAGGGTGATCTGGCCTGGCAGCACGAGCGCTTTGCGGTGCACATCCGTGCCGCGCGCCGCACCGGCCTGCCGCTGGTGATCCACACCCGCTCCTCGGCGCAGGATACGGTGCGCTTGATGCGCGAGCATGGCGCCGATGCGGTGGGTGGGGTGATGCACTGCTTTACCGAAAGCTGGGATATCGCCCGCCTGGCGCTGGACCTGGGCTTCTACATTTCGCTATCCGGCATTGTCACCTTCAAGAACGCGGCGGTGGTGAAGGAGGTGGCACAGAAGGTGCCGCTGGACCGGCTGCTGGTGGAGACCGATTCGCCGTACCTGGCACCGGTGCCATACCGTGGCAAGACCAATGAGCCGGCCTTCGTCAAGCATGTGGCCGAGCATATTGCCGAACTGCGCGGCATGCCGTTCGACGCCTTGGCCGCGGCCACCACTGACAATTACTTCCGCCTGTTTGCCAAGGCGCAGCGCCAGCCGGCATAGGGGAATGGTGATGACTTCGGTGCAATGGACGGTGTTGGGTTGTGGCTCCAGTAGCGGCACACCGGCCATCGGCTGCGATTGCGCCACCTGCCGCTCGCCCGATGCCCGCAATGTCCGCAGCCGCTGCTCGGCCTATGTCCGCATCGGCGAACATGGCGTGCTGATCGATACCTCGCCGGACCTGCGGCCGCAGGCGCTGCGCGAGGGCATCACCCGTGTGGACGCGGTGCTGTATACCCACCCGCACGCCGACCACCTCAACGGCATCGATGACCTGCGTGCCTTCTGCTACGTGAAGCGCGGGCCGATCACGCTGTACGGCAACCCGTTCACCATCGACAACATCCGCCGCCGCTTCGATTACGCGCTGGCGCCACCGTCGCCGGTGTGGGACAAGCCGGTGCTGGTGACCGAAACGGTGCAGGCGCCGTTCAGCATCGGCGGGGTGACGGTGACGCCGATTCCGCTGCAGCATGGCGCCTGGCCGTGCCTGGGCTGGCGCATCGGCAACACGGCCTGGCTGACCGATGTGTCGGCGATTCCGGATAGTAGCGTCGAACTACTGCAGGGGCTGGATACGCTGTTCCTGGATTGCCTGCGGCCGGAGCCTTACCCGTCGCACCTGCATCTGGCGGCCTCGCTGGCGTGGGCGCAAAGGTTGGCCGCACGCCAGACCTGGCTGATTCACATGACGCACCAACTGGAATACCACGCGCTGAGCGCGCAGTGTCCGCTAGGGGTGCATGTTGCTTACGATGGCCTGCAGTTGCCGGCCACTTACCTGGAAAACTGATGGAAATCCTGTTGATTGTGCTGACCTGCGTGGTCGGGCTGGTGTTCGCCGCCGCGGTGGCCATGTTCTATGTCGGCTGCCTGGGGGCGACCATGGCGGCGCTGAATAACGGCCGTATCGTGTGGGGCAGCCTGTCGTTCTTTGTGCCGCCGCTGGCTTTGCTGTACGGCATACGCCACAAGGAACAGGTGGGCTGGAGCTACGGTTTCATGATCAAGGGCGGCGCGGCGGTAGCGGTGATGCTGCTGCTGGCCTGGGGCGGCATGCACCTGCTGCCGGCGCCGGTCAACAGCGGCGGCCAACTGATGGAGCGGCTGCTGCCGCAACCGTCGGAATCGTAACGCGGCGGCGCTAGGGCGCCAGCAGTACCTGGCGGGCGGCGTTTACCAGTGCGGCCGACAGTTGCTCCAGCCGCGGTGCCTGCACCTTCCAGCTGTGCCAGTACAGCGCCACATCCACCGGCCGTTCCGGCTGCAGATCCTCCAGTCCCTCGTGGCCGCCATGTGCGGCCACTTGCACTTCCGGCAGCATGCCCCAGCCCAGCCCCAGCCTGACGGCCTGCAGATACGGGTCGGAGGCGGGCAGTAGATGGCAGGGGCAGGCGGACTGCTGCAGGCCGAAATGCTGTTGCAGCCAGTTGTCCTGCAGCTTGTCCTTGCGGTTGTAGATCATCACCGGTGCGCGCCGCAGTGCGTCCCGCGTCACTCCGGCGGCGAAATGGCGTTGCATGAAGGCCGGCGACGCCATGGCGCGGTAGCGCATCACGCCCAGTGCCTGGGTGCTGCAGCCGCGCATCGGCTGTGCCTCGGTGGAGACGCAGCCCACGGCCAGCCCCGCCTGCAACAGGCTGTAGGTATGGTCCTGATCGTCCACCGTGATATCCAGCAGGATGCCTTTGGCGATCAGGAATGGCGCCAGCGCCGGCAGGAACCAGCTGGCCACGCTGTCGGCGTTCAGCGCCAGCGGGATGGTCAGCATGTCGGCATCGCTACCGGCAAAGCTGGCGGCCAGGTCGGCCTCCAGCAAGGCGGCGCGCTGCAGGTGCTGCAGCAGCAGCTGGCCTTCGCGGGTGGGGCGGCAGGGGCGGCTGCGTACCAGCAACGGTTTGCCCAGGCTTTCTTCCAGCGCCCGTATCCGCTGCGACAGCGCCGAGGGGGTGATGTGCAGCGTCCTGGCGGCTATTTCAAAACTGCCACTGCTGGCTGCCGCCTGGAATGCTTCGCTCTGTCTGGGGTCGAGTTTCATGTTGCCAGTCATAAATTAAGCAAAATTTATGATACGGCAGAAAATTTAATCATGCTGTTGATGGTGTGCAGGCTGCGGCATGATGGCCGCAAGCAAAGACGGAGTACACACAATGAGCAGCATGGTGTTTTTCAAGGGAATGGGGCTGGGTGCCAGCCTGATCATGGCCATCGGTTCGCAGAATGCGCATGTGTTGCGCATGGGGCTGCTGTGCCAGCATGTCGGTGTCACCGTGCTGGTGTGCATCGTGTGCGACATGCTGCTGATCAGTGCCGGCGTGGCCGGCATGGGGGCGCTGATCGAGCAGAGTCCGCTGCTGCTGGAGCTGGCGCGCTGGGGGGGCGCGGTGTTCCTATTCTGGTATGGCCTGCGTGCCTGGCGCGCGGTGCTGGCCAACGACAGCCTGGCGGTGGCGGCCGGTAGCGTGCGCATCCCTTTGCGCCAAGCGCTGACCACCGTGCTGGCGCTGACTCTGCTGAACCCGCATGTCTATCTGGATACCGTGGTGCTGCTGGGGTCGATCGGCGGCCAGCAGCCGGTGGACAGCCGACTGTGGTTCGCCCTCGGCGCCGGCTGTGCCTCGCTGTTGTGGTTCCTGTCGCTGGGCTACGGCGCACGCCTGCTGGCGCCGCTGTTTGCCCGGCCGCTGTCCTGGCGCGTGCTGGATGGCGTGGTGGGTGCGGTGATGTGGAGCCTGGCCGGTGCGCTGGTCATGTCCTGACGCCGGGTCAGCGCTGTCTGACAACACTATGCGTTGCATTTAGCGCCAGGGCCGCGCGTGTGGCAAGCCGGCTGGCGGTCACCTCAGGCGCTGGGCAGCTACGGGGCGGTGGTGTCGGCATGATTGCTGCCGTCAGCCAGCTGTTGCGGCAGGTTGGCCGCATCGTGCCAGTGCCGCATTTCTTCCGCGATAAAGTATGCCACCAGCTGGCGGTACATCTGCTCGATGACATCCGGCGCCAGTCCCGCCTGTGCCGCCCACTGCCGCCGCTGTTGCAGCATGGCGGCAAAGCGTTGTGGCGCCTGCACGGCAGCGCTGCTGTGCTTGAACGGCGCGGCGGCCAGCACATAGCCGAAGCGCTCGCCCAGCAGCTGGATCACCTGCTGGTCGATGGCATCGATCTGCTGGCGGATCTCGGTTAGTGACGCACACTGCTGCGGTGGGCAGCGCGGCGTCATGAGGCGAGACCATCCTGCAATTGCAGCCGCTGTTGCCGCTCGCTCTCCACGAAGTGGCTGATCATGGTGCGGTAGATCTTGGCGGTCAGCGCGGCGTCGGCCCCCAGTTCACCGGACAGCCGGCTGACGCGGCGCATTACCTGGTCGATGCGCTTGCCGTCTTCACTGTCCTCGTTGCCGTGCTTGAAGCCGGCGGCCTGGTGTATATACAGCCCGCGCTCGGCGATCAGGCTGACAATGGCGCGGTCGAGGCGATCGATCTGTTCGCAGACTTCGTCCAGATTACGGCAGTCGTAAATCCATTCCATGCTGTGCTCCCTGCGTGCCTGCGGCCAACGTTGGCCGCGCTGGTTCGTGCGACGGACCATCCCGCCACGGCTCAGTAGTAGTTGAGGCCCATCGCCTGCTTGACTTCGGCCAGCGTGGTGGCGGCGACATCGCGTGCCCGGCGGGTGCCCAGCTTGAGCATCTCCATTACCTGCGCCGGATCTTTGGCGTATTCCTCGCGGCGGACGCGGATCGGCGCCAGCAGTGCCTGCAGGATGTCTTCCAGCTCGCGCTTAATCTGGGTATCGCCCAGGCCGCCGCGCTGGTAGTGCGCCTTCAGCTCGGCCACCCGGCCGGCGTCCGGATGGAACACGTCCAGGTAGGCGAACACCACATTACCTTCTACCTGGCCCGGATCGTCCACGCGCAGGTGGTTCGGGTCGGTGTACATCATCTTCACCGCCTGACTGATTTCGTCGGCGCTGGCCGACAGCGGCAGCGCGTTACCCAGCGATTTGGACATCTTGGCCTTGCCGTCGATGCCCGGCAGGCGGGCGCCGGCGGAGGGCACCAGTGCGCGCGACTCCACCAGTACCTCGCGGCCAACGCTGTGGTTGAAGCGGCGCACGATCTCGTTGGTCTGCTCGATCATCGGGATCTGGTCTTCGCCCACCGGCACGATGCTGGCCTTGAAGGCGGTGATGTCGGCGGCCTGCGCCGCGGGGTAGGTGAGGAAGCCGGCCGGGATGTCGCGCTCGTAGCCGCGCTGCTTGATCTCGTCCTTGATGGTGGGGTTGCGTTCCAGCCGCGATACGGTGACCAGGTTCAGGTAGTAGGACGCCAGTTCCATCAGCTCCGGTACCAGGCTCTGGATGAAGATGGTGCTCTTGGCCGGATCGATGCCTACCGCCAGGTAGTCCAGCGCCACCTGCAGCACGTTGTCGCGCACTTTCAGGTAGTTGCCCATGTTGTCAGTGAGGGCCTGGGCGTCGGCCAGCAGCAGGAATTGCTGGCAGCGCTCCTGCAGGATCACGCGGTTACGCAGCGAGCCGACGTAGTGGCCAAGGTGCAGCGGGCCGGTGGTGCGGTCGCCGGTGAGGATGATGTCGGTGCTGCCGATGTGGCTGAGGCTGTCCATGCTGATCTCCGTTATCTTGGGAGACCGACTCGGCGCTGGGGGAGGGGGTGCTGCTGGAAAAAACTAACCCGGGGCGCCTTGTCGGCTGCTCCCGGGTTTGCTTGTGCGTACGCAACCTGGGTGCCGCCGTTAGTGGCGCCACCAGGTAAAAAAGCTGAAGGAAGTTGCGTTGCGGGTATTCATGCTTTTCATCTCAACATGCTTGGCCGCATGGCGTCAAGCGCTAATTTCGCTAGCTATCCGCGCTTAAAAACGGCGCACCAGATGCGCGTTGTGCATGATGGTGGAGGCGATTTCCTCGATCGACATATGGGTGGTGCTGATGAACGGCACGCCATGATGACGGAACATCGACTCGGCCTCGTTTACCTCGCGGCGGCAGTTTTCCATGCTGGCGTAGCGCGAGTCCGGGCGGCGCTCGGAGCGGATATGGTGCAGGCGCGACGGATCGATGGTGAGGCCGAACATCTTCTGCTTGAACGGCAGCAGCATCTTGGGCAGCGTCGGGCTGTCCAGGTCTTCCGGTGTCAGCGGGTAGTTGGCCGCCTTGATGCCATACTGCAGCGCCAGATACAGGCAGGTTGGTGTCTTGCCGGAGCGCGATACGCCGACCAGCACCACGTCTGCCTCGTCCAGATCCTTCAGCTTCACGCCGTCGTCGTGGTTCAGCGAGAAATTCACCGCCTCGATGCGATGGTCGTACTTTTCTTCGTCATCCATGCCGTGCGCCTTGCCCACCGACATGGTGGCCTTTTCGCCCAGCTCGGCTTCCAGTTCGCCGATGAAGGTCTGGAAAAAGTCGATCACCAGCGCATTCTTTACCGTCAGAGCGGCACGCACGTCGGCCTTGATGATGCTGGTAAACACCAGTGGCTTGCGATGATCGTTGGCCGCAATCTCGTCGATGCGCTGCGCCAGCTCCTGGGCTTTTTCCACGGTATCGATGAATGGTTCGGTTTCGCGGTTGAACTCTTCGGTATCGAATTGGGTAAGCAAAGTATTGCCGAGCGATTCGGCAGTAATGCCGGTGCGATCAGAAACGAAGAATACAGAGCGGCGGTTTGGCATGCTGGTGTCCTGCTTGGTGTCAGAGTTGTGCATTACAGTCTGTGCGTAATTGTCGCATGCGACAAGATGCCGTGCTGCCATGTGACGAACGGGTTGCTGTTTTATGTAGTTGTTAAATTACATTTTTCCTTGCCCAACAATGAGATAGGATCATGGGCGGAAGCCGATCCCCCGTTCCGGCAAGGGAAAACCCCTCGTTGTGCATCGCAAAAGTTGCTACGCAAACAAGGAGTTGTTCGGCTAGAATGCGGGCTTCCCTATCGTCCAATCCAACACAGGAAGTGAAGTGATGGCAGAGAACTACGTCATCTGGTTCGAGAAGCTGCGCATGACCGATGTCGAAAGCGTAGGCGGTAAAAACGCCTCGCTCGGCGAAATGATCAGCCAGCTTGCAAATTCCGGCGTGCGAGTGCCGGGGGGCTTTGCGACAACCGCAGACGCCTACCGCGATTTTCTTCGACACAACGGGCTTGCCGACCGGATTAACGACGCCCTAGGCAAACTGGATGTCGATGATGTGACGGAGCTGGCGAAAGTCGGCAAGCAAATCCGTCAGTGGATCATCGATACACCATTCCCGGAAAAGCTTGAGCACGACGTCAAGCAAGCCTGGGAAAAAATGGTGGCCGATGCCGGCGGCGCCGATATTTCCGTAGCAGTTCGCTCCTCTGCCACCGCAGAAGACCTTCCCGATGCCTCGTTCGCGGGCCAGCAAGAAACCTTCCTGAATATCCGTGGCCTTGATAACGTCAAAGACGCCATCAAGCACGTGTTCGCCTCCCTCTATAACGATCGTGCCATTTCCTATCGCGTACACAAGGGCTTTGCCCATGACGTGGTAGCGTTGTCGGCTGGTATCCAGCGCATGGTGCGCTCCGATACCGGTGCGGCTGGCGTGATGTTCACCATCGATACCGAATCCGGCTTCGAGGATGTGGTATTCGTTACCGCTTCCTACGGCCTGGGCGAAACCGTGGTGCAGGGTGCGGTGAACCCGGATGAGTTCTATGTGCACAAGCCGACGCTGACCGCAGGTCGCCCGGCCATTCTGCGCAAAACCATGGGTTCCAAGCTGATCAAGATGGAGTTCACCGACGCGTCGCAAGCCGGTCGCTCGGTACGCACCGTCGACGTGGCCCCGGAACTGCGCAAACAGTTCTCGATCACCGACGCCGAAGTGGCCGAACTGGCCCACTACGCGCTGATCATCGAAAAACACTATGCCCGCCCGATGGATATCGAGTGGGGCCGCGACGGCGAAGACGGCAAGCTGTACATCCTGCAAGCCCGTCCGGAAACCGTTAAGTCGCAGGAAAACCGCAAGGACACCCTGCGCCGCTACCGCCTGAACAGCAAGTCCGCCGTGTTGTGTGAAGGCCGTGCTATTGGTCAGAAGATCGGCCAGGGCGTGGTTCGCACCATCAAGGACGCTTCCGAAATGGATCGCGTACTGCCGGGCGATGTGCTGGTTACCGACATGACCGACCCGGATTGGGAACCGGTAATGAAGCGTGCCGCCGCTATCGTCACCAACCGTGGCGGTCGTACCTGCCACGCGGCGATTATTGCGCGCGAGCTGGGCATCCCGGCTGTGGTTGGCTGTGGCGATGCCACCGCCGTGCTGCGCGAAGGCATGCAGGTCACCGTATCCTGCGCCGAAGGCGACACCGGCAACATCTATGATGGCCTGCTGGACGTGGAAATCGTTGACCTGGAACTGGACAAGATGCCCAAGTCCCCGGTCAAGATCATGATGAACGTGGGCAACCCGGAACTGGCTTTCGACTTCGCGCAACTGCCGAACGAAGGCGTGGGCCTGGCGCGCATGGAGTTCGTGATCAACCGTCAGATCGGTATCCACCCGAAAGCGCTGCTGGAGTTCGACCGCCTGCCGGCCGACCTGAAAGCCACCATCAGCGATCGTATCGCCGGTTACGCCAGCCCGGTTGACTTCTACGTCGACAAGATCGCCGAAGGTGTATCCACTCTGGCGGCAGCGTTTACCCCGAAAAAGGTCATCGTACGCATGTCCGACTTCAAGTCGAACGAGTACGCCAACCTGATCGGCGGCCAGTTGTACGAGCCGCACGAAGAAAACCCGATGCTGGGCTTCCGTGGTGCTGCGCGTTACGTGGCCGACAGCTTCCGCGACTGCTTTGAGCTGGAATGCCGCGCCATCAAGAAAGTGCGCGACGTGATGGGGCTCACCAACGTGGAAGTGATGATCCCGTTCGTGCGCACCCTGGCCGAAGCCGAGAAAGTGATCGAGATTCTGGCCGCCAACGGCCTGAAGCGCGGCGAAAACGGCCTGCGCCTGATCATGATGTGCGAACTGCCGACCAACGCGGTACTGGCCGAGAAGTTCCTGCAGTTCTTTGACGGTTTCTCCATCGGCTCCAATGACATGACCCAGCTCACCCTGGGTGTGGACCGTGATTCCGGTGGCCCGATCGCCACGACCTTCGACGAGCGCAACGAGGCCGTTAAAGCCATGTTGCACATGGCAATCCAGGCCTGCCGCAAGCTCGACAAATATGTCGGCATCTGCGGTCAGGGTCCGTCCGACCATCCGGACTTCGCCAAGTGGCTGGTAGAGGAAGGTATCGAAACCATCTCCCTCAACCCGGACACCGTGGTGGAAACCTGGCTGTACCTGGCCAAGGAACTGAACGTCTAAGGTTGGCCGCAAGGCTGCCATCACGCCCGACGGCAGAAACGGAGTTGTCTCCGTTTCGCGCCTGTCGGGCGTTTTTCATGGCTATTTTCATGTAGTCACAAACCAACATCCCTAAGCCGAAAATGGCGGTGGTAAACTGCCCGCAGACCGTTTTTTCATTGCCTGCGATACGAGGACCAGTATGAGCCGTATCTCCCTCTCCCGTTTTCTGATTGAAGAACAGCGCCAGCACGGTGCCCTGCCACCCGATCTGCGCCTGCTGATCGAAACCGTGGCGCGCGCCTGCAAGGCCATCGCCCATTCCGTCAACAAGGGTGCATTGGCCGGCGTGCTTGGCGATGCCGGTACCGGCAACGTGCAAGGTGAAGCCCAGAAGAAACTGGACGTGATCGCCAACGACATCCTGCTGGAAGCCAACGAGTGGGGCGGCAACCTTGGGGCCATGGCCTCCGAAGAGATGGAGCTGCCGCACTCCATTCCGGATCACATGCCGCGTGGCCGCTATCTGCTGATGTTCGACCCGCTGGATGGCTCCTCCAATATCGACGTCAACATCTCGGTAGGGACCATTTTCTCGGTGCTGGAAGCGCCGGAAGGCAACACCCAGCCGACCGAACAGGATTTCCTGCAGCCGGGTAGCCGGCAGGTCGCCGCCGGCTACGCCGTGTACGGCCCACAGAACATGCTGGTGCTTACCTTCGGCCAGGGCGTGTACGGCTTCACGCTGGACCGCGAGCTGGGTTCCTGGGTGCTGACCAACTCGCGCATGCAGGTGCCGGTGGCAACCAAGGAGTTCGCCATCAATATGTCCAATATGCGCCACTGGGAAGCGCCGGTGAGCCGCTACATCAACGAGCTCCTGGCCGGTCAGGATGGCCCGCTGGGCAAGGACTACAACATGCGCTGGGTGGCCTCCATGGTGGCCGAGGTGCATCGCATCCTGGTGCGCGGTGGTGTGTTCATGTATCCGAAGGATGCGCGCGATCCGGCCAAGCCGGGCAAGCTGCGTCTGATGTACGAAGGCAACCCGATGGCCTTCATTATCGAACAGGCCGGTGGCGTCGCCACCAACGGCTATCAGCGCATCTTGGATATTCAGCCGGGCGGGTTGCATGAGCGTGTGGCCGTTTTCCTCGGTTCCAAGGAAGAAGTGGAACGAGTAACGTCGTACCACCAGGCCTGATTGGTTGCATGAAATTGGAAAAGGTTGGCCGCGGCCAACCTTTTTTGCATTTTGTGATCCTTTCAGATCAACGACTTGTCGATTTTGTCGGGTTTTCTGTGGTGGCGGGTGTTGACGGGTGTGGGTTGGCTGGGTATAGTTCGCCTCCTCTGCTGACGACGCAACGAAACGAAGTCAGCCCGCTCTTTAACAAAACGAATAACCGATAGGTGTAAG
>NZ_JBEFLD010000005.1:0-378113 GCF_040148885.1 Vogesella oryzagri | reverse complement strand
CGCCTTCCCATTCCGAACAGGACCGTGAAACGCCTTAGCGCCGATGATAGTGCAGATACCTGTGTGAAAGTAGGACACCGCCAGACTCCCCCACAAACAGCCCAGCTTGAGAGATCAAGCTGGGCTTAGGTTTACCCGGCCGATTGCCGGTAAACGACCAGTTTTTCTGGTGACCATAGCAGAGTGGCCCCACGCCTTCCCATTCCGAACAGGACCGTGAAACACTCTAGCGCCGATGATAGTGCGGATACCCGTGTGAAAGTAGGACATCGCCAGAGCCCCATAAAAAAAGCCCAGACATGCGTCTGGGCTTTTTGCATTTGTCGCGTTGTGTCTGGGATGGCCGGATGGCCGATGGTATCCTCCCGTTTGCTTATCACCTTGCGCCGGCCCTGTGGCCGGCATCTGCCGAGAGTATTGTCATGCCGTATCCCACCCCTGCGTTTGAAGACAAAATCTGCCCGCCGCAGCAATTGGCGGCAAGGTTGGCCGCATTGCCGCGCCCCATCGTGTTTACCAATGGCTGTTTCGATATCCTGCACCGCGGCCATGTGACCTATCTGGCGCAGGCCCGCGCGCTGGGTGCCAGTCTGGTGTTGGGGCTGAATACCGATGCCTCGGTGAAGCGGCAGGGCAAGGGCGACGACCGCCCGATCAATAACGAGCTGAACCGGGCGGCGGTGTTGGCGGCGCTGGAAAGTGTCAGCCTGGTGACCTGGTTTGACAGCGACACCCCGGCAGAGCTTATCGAACTGGTGCAGCCGGACGTGCTGGTAAAAGGTGGCGACTGGGCTGTAGACAAGATCGTCGGCAGTGCCGAAACCCTGGTCCGTGGCGGCGAGGTGCACTCGATTCCCTTCCTGTTTGATACCTCCACCACGGCGACCATCAAGAAAATTCGTACCGTGGACGGCCAATGAACGACCTTGCATTTGCCGTGCTGCGCCAGCTGGCGGATGGGCGTTTCCATTCCGGTGAGGACATGGCGCAGGCACAGGGCTGTTCGCGCACGCTGATCTGGCAGGCGGTGCACAAGCTGGAGAGCGAGTTCGGCATCACCGTGTTCAGTGTTCGAGGCCAGGGCTATCGCCTGCCGCAGCCATTCGAACTGCTGGAGGTGACGCGCGTGCGTGCCGGGCTGAACGAGCTTGCGGCCAACGTGTGGACGCTGGCCACCGCCGACGAGATCGACTCGTCCAATACCCAGCTGATGACGCGTGCGGCGCAGGGTGCGCCGCATGGCCTGGTGCTGGCGGCGGAGCGGCAGACCGCTGGCCGTGGCCGTCTGGGGCGGCGCTGGCAGATGCCGCTGGGCGCCGGCCTTACTTTCTCGGCGCTGTGGCGCTTCGAGCGTGGCTTGTCCGGTCTGGCCGGTCTGTCGTTGGTGGTGGGCGTGGCCATGGTGCGCGCCTTGCGCAGCTTTGACGTGCCGGTGCAGCTGAAGTGGCCGAATGACGTACTGCTGGATGGCCGCAAACTGGCGGGCATCCTGATCGAGTTGTCGGGCGATGCGTTGGGGCCGGCGGCCGTGGTCATCGGCATCGGCCTCAACATGGCATCGCCGGGCGAGGTGGACCAGCCGGTCGCCAACCTGGCAGATGCCGGTTACCAGGTTGGCCGCAACGCCTTGCTGGCGGAATTGTTGAACCAATTGGCCGACGTGTTGGCCACGTTTGACCGCGACGGCTTTGCCGCTTTCCATGCCGAATGGACTGCTTGCGCGGCATTCCTGCAGCAGCCGGTGCTGCTGCGTTTCAGCCACGGCGAGCCGGTAGAAGGCGTGGCACTGGGGGTGGATGATCACGGTGCACTGCAGGTGGCTACTGCCGCCGGGCCCCGCGTGTTCCATGTCGGTGAAGTCAGCCTGCGGGCGGCGCCATGAAGCTGCTGATCGACGCCGGCAACAGCCGGGTGAAATGGGCGCTGTGGGATGGCGCGCAGCTCGGACCGGTGACGGCGCTGGCACATGACGTGCTGTCGCGGCTGGCGGATGACTGGCGTGGGCTGGCGGTAACGGCGGTGTATGCGGCCAACGTGGCGCACACCCAGGTGCGGCAGCAGATCGAGCAGGCCGCACCACTGCCGGTGCAATGGCAGCGTGCGCAGCCGGCGGCACTCGGCGTGCGCAACCATTATCGCAACGTGGCGGAGCAGGGCGCCGACCGCTGGCTGGCGGTGCTGGGCGCCCGCCGCTTGTATGCAACCGATGTAGTGGTGGCCTGTGCCGGCACGGCGCTGACGGTGGAGGCATTGACGGCGGAAGGTGACTATCTGGGCGGCCTGATCCTGCCCGGCTACCGGCTGATGCTGCAGTCGCTGGCGCAGAATACCGCCAACCTGGATCGCGCGGCCGGCCAGGTCTGCGATTTTCCGCAGGGCACCGAGGATGCCTTGGCATCGGGGGCCATCGATGCCTTGTGTGGCGCCATCCTGCGCATGCAGCAGCGGCTGGCGGCGCACACCGGGCGCCCGCCGCAACTGCTGCTCACCGGCGGCGATGCCGAACGATTGGCGGCGGCCCTCCCGCCGGAGGCGCGGATGGTGGATAATCTGGTGCTTTATGGCTTAGCTAGCGTGGCAGACTGCTGATGAAGTGGCTATTGGGGGCACTGCTGGTGCTCAACCTGTTCGCGGGGTTATACGCGCTGATCAAACAAAAACCGGAACGGGACCTGAAGGCGCAGGAAGTCAACGCGGCGCAGCTGAAACTGCTGCCGCCGGACTGGCAGCCGCCGCAACTGGCATCGTCCGCCATGGCCAGTGCGCCGCTGGCGGAAACCGCGTCCGCGCCACTGGCACAGCCGGCATCGGCGCCGGCGGTGGCCAAGCCGGCAGCGGACAAGGGGGCGTCGCAGCCTGCGGCTGTGCCACCGAAAACCGTCGCCAAGCCCGCCGTCGCCCAGAGTGTGACGCCGCCGTTGGCACCGGCCAAAGCGGTGGACGGCCAACCGGCTGCACCGCTCAACCCGGCGGATGCCAAGCAGGCGACTGCCAAGGTTGCGGCCAACCTGTGCCGTAACTGGGGGCCGCTGGATCCGAAACAGCTGGAGCGGGTGCAGGGCGGCCTGCCGTCATTGCAACTGGCCACCGCGCCGGCCGCCAGCGTGAAGGAAGAACTGCGTGGCTCTGGCCGCATTTGGGTGTTCTACCCGCCGCTGGCGACCCAGGCCGAGACGCAGACCCTGGTGTCCGAATTGCGCAGCAAGGGTTTCGACAGCTACATCGTGAAAACCGATGGCGCGTTCAAGAACCATTTGTCGCTGGGGCTGTTCAGCAAGCTGGATGCTGCGCAGGCGCTGTTGCAGCGCCTGAAGACGGCTGGCTACGACAAGGCCAAGCTGGATGTGCGTGGCGAGCATGCCCGCATCACCACGCTGAGCTTCAAGGCGCTGGACGAGGCCACGCTGGCGCGGCTGAAGGCGCTGCAACAGCGCTTGTTGCCGGGCATTCCGCTGCAGGATTGCCGCTAACTCCCACTGGCAGGCCATTACGGCCTGCCTTTTTTATGGCCTACCATGCGCCGACAGCACTTGACCCGTCTACTGGACCAACGCGTCCGTAGCCGCAGCCTGTATCGCGAGCCGCTGACCTGGCTGTTGGGCGGCGCCATGGCGTTTATCGCCGGCGCGCTCAATGCCGGCGGCTTTCTGGCGGTGCAGCGCTACACCTCGCATGTGTCCGGGGTGGTGTCGGCAATGGCGGACAACCTGGTGCTGGGCGATGTCGGCGCGACGTTGGCCGCATTGGCCTCGCTGCTGAGTTTCATTGCCGGTGCCGCGCATGCCGCCTGGCTAATCAACTGGGCGCGGCGGCAGCGCCTGCGCAGCGGCTACGGTGTCTCGCTGCTAGAAGAAGCTGCCTTGCTGCTGCTGTTTGGCCTGGCCGGTGCCGCGCTGGCCATCGCTCCGGATTTCTTTGCCCCGCCGATCGTGCTGCTGCTGTGTTTCATCATGGGCATGCACAACACCATCGTCACCAAGCTGTCCGGCGGCTTGTTGCGCAGCACGCATATGACCGGCATTGCCACCGATATCGGCATCGAACTGGCCAAGGCCAGCTACATCAACCGCGGTGGCAGCGGCAAGGTGCCGGAGGTGCGCGCCAACCGCGAGCGGCTGCAGATCTACCTGTGGATTCTGGGCTGCTTCTTCGTCGGCGGCGTGGTGGGGGCGCTGGGCTTCAAGCATCTGGGCTACAGCTTCAGCGTGCCGTTGGCGCTGTTTCTGTTGCTGCTGGGGCTGCGTCCGTTGTGGTACGACCTGAAGCTGCGCTGGCGCTGGTGGCGCGGCCAACGTACAGGGCGCTCATCCACCGAACTGTCATGAACTTGCCATGGTTTTGTCATGACGGCTTGATCTGGCTGTCATGTTGATCACTTATGGTTGGCAGCGCTCAAACCACTGCTTGCCATCCAACGAGGTCACCATGTCCGACAGCTACAAAATCAAACACCACGGTGTCGAAGCCGCGGCCAACCAATCTGCCAATCCGCTGCTTTCCGATGTGCTGGAAGCACGTTTTTCCCGCCGCGGCCTGCTCAAGGGCTCCAGCGCCGCCGGGCTTGCCGGCGTGCTGGCCGGCAGCTTTGCCGCGCTGGCCGAGGCGGCGCCGCTGCCATTTGCACACAAGACGCCGCAGCTGGGCTTCAAGCCGGTGCCGTTTGGTTTTGCCGACAAGGTAGTGGTGCCGGACGGCTACGTAGCCGAGGTGTTGTACGCCTGGGGCGACCCGGTGGGCATCGCCGGCAATATGCCGGCTTTCAAGCAGGATGCGTCCAATACTGCCGCCGAGCAGGCGCTACAGGCCGGCATGCACCACGACGGCATGGCCTACTTCCCGCTGCCGCTGGGCGCTACCGGCTCCAAGCACGGACTGATGGCCATCAACCACGAATACACCGATGACGGCCTGCTGCACGTCGGCGGCATGCAGCCGTGGAACGGCGACAAGGTGAAAAAGGCCCAGGCCGCGGTGGGGGTGTCCGTCATCGAGGTGGAAGCCACCGCCAAGGGCTGGCAAGTGGTGCGCCCGTCCAAATACGCACGCCGCATCACCGCCAATACCCCGATCGCCATCGGCGGCCCGGCACGCGGCAATGCGCTGATGAAAACCGAGGCCGATCCGCAAGGCGTGGAAATCCTCGGTACCTTCCAGAACTGCGCCAGCGGCCCGACGCCGTGGGGCACCTACCTGACCTGTGAAGAAAACTTCGACGGCGTGTTCGTCAACGAATCCGGCAACCTCACCGAGCTGGAAAAGCGCTACGGCATCAGCAACAAGGACGCCGGCTATCGCTGGGCGTGGGAAGACTTCCGCTTCGACTTGCAGTTGAACCCGAACGAAGCCAACCGCTTTGGTTGGGTGGTGGAAATCGACCCGTTCGACCCCAAGGCCAAGCCGGTTAAGCGCACTGCGCTCGGCCGCTTCAAGCACGAAGGCGCCACCGTGACCATCGCCCCGTCCGGCCACGCTGTGGTGTACATGGGTGATGACCAGCGCTTCGAATACATCTACAAGTTCGTCTCCAAGAACAAGTACCACCCGAACAACCGCAAGGCCAATATGCAGCTGCTGGAAGAGGGTACGCTGTACGTGGCGCGCTTCGATGCCGACGGCAGCGGCCAGTGGCTGCCGCTGGTGCATGGCCAGCACGGTCTCACCGTCGACAAGGGCTTTGCCGATCAGGGCGACGTGGTGATCAAGGCGCGCATGGCGGCGGACATTCTCGGTGCCACCAAGATGGACCGCCCGGAGTGGATCGCCGTGCACAGTCACAAGCCGGGCGAGGTGTACTGCACGCTGACCAACAACAGCGATCGCGGCAAGGACGGCAAACCGGGCACCGATGCGGCCAACCCGCGCAACAGCAACCTGTTCGGCCACATCATTCGCTGGAACGAAAACGGTGGCGATGCCACTGCCGCCGGCTTCAAGTGGGACATTTTCGTGCTGGCCGGTCGCCCGGATGCCGGCAAGGCGGAGCATGTCGGCAATATCAAGGGCGATGCCTTCGGCAGCCCGGACGGCCTGAAATTCGACCACAACGGCGTGCTGTGGGTGCAGACCGACGTGTCCACCTCCACGGTGAACATGAAGGAATACAAGGGCATGGGTAACAACCAGATGGTGGCGGTGGTGCCGGAAAGTGGCGAGTTCCGCCGCTTCCTTACCGGCCCGAACGGTTGCGAAATCACCGGCCTGGCGTTTACCCCGGACAACAAGACCATGTTCGTCAACATCCAGCACCCGGGCGAGCCGGACTCCGAGCGCAACGACCCGGCCAAGCCGACCGCGATCTCCAGCTGGCCGGATGGCCCGACTGCCGGCCGCCCGCGTGCCGCCACCGTGGTGGTGCGCAAGCTGGATGGCGGCGTGATCGGCAGCTAAACCGGTCGTGTACCTGGACAACCGCCCTGCATTGCAGGGCGGTTTTGTTTGTGCTGGCGTCCAGCGTGCCGTTGTGGTTCATTCATGTGGTTGTTGCGGCGCAACAAGTGGCGATTTTTGATTTATGTCAGGTGAAAAATCGGTGTGGGTTTGGCAATATCGAGTACCCGTTATCGAACCGGATACGCCAGACGCACTGGCACACTCAGGATAAAAAAATGAACTACCACATGATTGCCGCCAGCCTGCTGCTGGCCGGAAGTACCGTGGCCTCCGCCGCGACTGTCAAATACCAGCTGGGGGTGGAAGCCTACAACGAGACCTACAAGGAAACCGTCAACAGCCAGCCGTTCATGAAGGAAGAGGCCAACATGACCGGCCTGAACGGCGCCATCATCATCAGCACCAGTCCGCTGGACGAAGTGCTGCTGGAAGGGCGCTATGCGCGTGGTAATTCCGACTATACCGGGGCCGCACAACAGGCGGATCCGTATGGTTCGCTGAAGGTCAGCAGCATCAAGCGTCGTACTTGGGAGTTTGCCGCCAGCTACAAGCGGCTGGTGCCAGATTGGGATGGTGTGAAGCTGGGGTTGGGTATCGGCAGCCGCTACCTGGAAGATCATCTGGACAAGACCCCCACTGGCTATCGTCGTGAAAACACGCTGGATTATGCGATCTTCAGCATGGAGCGCCCGACCCAGCTGGATGGTGGCTGGAGCATGACGCCAGCGTTCAAGTACAAGTATCTGCTGGACGGCCAGCAGGACTCGAAACTGACCTCCGGCACACTGACGCATACCCAGAACAAGGGCAGTGGCTACGATCTGAGCCTGGAGTTTGCCAAGACCAGCGGTAAAACCGAGTGGCTGATCACTCCGTACATGCGCACCTGGCACATTCGGGATTCCGAGGTCGTACTGGACACCTACGAGCCGGACAACAAGACCAAGGAACTGGGTATCAACCTGGGGATGCGCTTCTAGATCGCGAGATGGTTTGCTATGACAAAGCCCGGCAATTGCCGGGCTTTGTCATGCTGGAGGTGAACAGGAAACTCGCTGTGCTTCCGGCAGTTACACCCCCGGCAACAGCGCCAGCAAGCGCAGCAAATCCTGCAGGCTGTCCTCGCCGGTCTTGGCCAGCAGCGCGCGAATCTGGCTGCGTACGGTATTGATGCTGACGCCGTTCTCCTGCGCATAGTCTTCGGCGCTTGCCCCCAGCGCCAGTGCGCGGGCGAGGCGGCTTTCGGCCACGGTCAGCTCGAACAGCTCGGCCAGTGAGGTGGCGCTGGCCGCAGTCTGGCGGTGCTTGGGGCGGATCAGCAGGATCACGTCGCCGCGCGGATGCAGGTTCAGCCCTTGCGGGTGACTGCGGCCGGCGTGTGCGGCCAACTCTTCGCGGCTGGTGAAGCCCGGCAACAATACACCGTGGCTGTAGCCGGCTTGCGGTACCGGCAGGATGTTGATGACGCAGGGTTGTTCGGGGTGCCGGCGTGGCGTGGCGAGCAGGTTTTCCGGCTGGCGACTGAGCTGCACGCGGCGGATGGCATCGTCGATCTGCCGCGACTCCTGCAGCGCATGTTGGCCGCGTTCGCTGCCGGGATGGGTGGGGAAGAAGCGCTCGGCCAGTTTGTTCAGGTACAGGATGCGGCGCTCTGCATTCAGCAGCACCACGCCCTGTTCCATGCCCTCCAGGCCGGTTTCACCGGCCCAGGCGGCGCGGCGCAGCGTTTCGGTGTGGCGCAGTTGCCGCAGCCAGCTCCCCAGGTGCGGCATCAGCTGGCTCAGCGTTTGACGCTTGTCGTCACTGAACTTGTCCCGCCCCAAGGCGTAGTTGATGGCAATGGCCACCTCTTCGGAATCGTCCTTGAAAATGTTGCCGCCGAGGGTGTAGCGGTAGCCACGCGGGATCATCAAATCCTGAAAGAACTCGCTGCGATCGACAAAGCGGTCGTCGCAAAAATCATGACAGGCCAGGATCTGGCCAACCGGCAGACGCGAAACCTGCGGCCAACGTGGGTCGATTTGCCGATAGTAGTTATCGTAACTCCCCGCATGGTTGGCAATTTGCCGGCTGGCCAGATTGATGGAAAAGCTTTGCAGGCGGCTGGACCAGCCAATGATGTGGATGCCGTCACAGTCCAGCCAGCTGTTGAGCCGTTCAATGGCTGGCAGTGCTTGCGATGTGTCCAGTACCGAGTCGTACAGGCCGACGATGACACTGTCCCGTGTTTCTGCAGTGAGCACTGCGATCTCCCTTTGGTTTCAATGGCTGCGATCTTTTTTGCCGCAGTTTTATTGATGTCACTGATGGTTTTCTTTTGTCACAGAAGCTTAAAGGTTTCCTCATCAAAAGTGATGATGAAAGATCAAATAATGCCTATTAAATTGCCAATGACAATTTTTGCCCTGTCGGATTGGCGATGGGGCGGTATGGCGACTGGTGACATCAGGGAGAACGGAAATGAAAAAGCTGTGGATGCTGGGTGTGGCAATGCTGCTGGCGGCGCAAGCGGGGATGGCGGACCCGTCGGCGGCAAACCGTATTGCGGCCAACAAGACCTACAAGCCGCTGGCGCAAGCCGAATTCTTGCAGCAGTACGCGGAGGTCGCCGGCAAGCAGGCGTCCGCGGCGGATTACAAGAAGTATCTGAAGCGCTGGAAGGGCGCAAAAGCGGATGGCTGGCTGATGGATGTCCGCACGTTTGCCGAAACCGAAGGTTGATCTGCCCATGCCCCGGCGCTGATGAGTGGCCGGGGCGTTGCTAACAGGAGAGTGTGCAGTGAGCAGTCAGGTTTTCTTTTCGGCGTTTTCATTGGCGGCCAGCCAGATTGTCGGCATCGGGCCGCAGAATGCTTTTGTGTTGCGGCAGGGGCTGGCGCGGCAACATGTCCTGACCATCGTGCTGATTTGCATTGCCTGTGATGTGTTGCTGATCAGCCTGGGGGTATTTGGCGTTGGCCGGTTGCTGGCCAGCTTGCCGTCATTGACCAGCCTGCTGGTGTGGTGTGGCGCCGGGCTGATGCTGTGGTTGAGCTACCAGTCGTTTCACGCTGCGTTTGTCGGCAAGGCGCTGCAACTGCAGCAGGATGCCAGGCTGTGCCGCAACGGGGTGATCCGCAATCTGTTGCTGGTGACGTTGCTCAATCCGTATGTGTGGCTGGATACCGTCGTCCTGATTGGTAGCATGTCCGTCATGCACGGTGCCCAGGGGCGATTGCCATTCATGCTGGGGGCGTTGGCCGCATCGGTGATGTGGTTCTTTACGGTGGGGTTTGGCGCCGGCAGGCTGGCACCGTGGTTCCAGCGCCCGGGCAGCTGGCGGCTGCTGGATATTGCGATCGGCAGCATCATGCTGTTGACTGCGGGTATGTTGCTGGGGCGGTCTGGCGCGATCTGATTGTGGTGCCGGCGGCCATCACGACACTGGCGGCGTGTGCCGCTTGCGGCATGGGGAGCAACACGGCACACTGCGCCCTGCGTGCCGCGGGGTGCGCCAGCCTCAAACCGTCGGCTGTACAGATGGACGGTAATCGCCGTGGCGTCACCACGGCGTGCTCTCTATCAGGAGCGAACATGTCTGACGATCAAATCAAGGGTGATGGCGCCATCCGCCGCCAGAGCCTGTACGGCTCCTCCATCGAAAATACCTACGCCGGCGTGCTGTCCTTCATGCGCCGCAACTACACGCGCAATCTGGAAGGCGCGGACGTGGTGGTATCCGGCATTCCGCTGGACCTGTCCGTTACCTTCCGCAGCGGCGCGCGTCAGGGCCCGCAGGCGATCCGCGCTGCCAGCGTGCAGCTGGCCGAGCTGAAGCCCTACCCGTGGGGCTTCGACCCGTTCGACGATCTGGCGGTGATCGATTACGGCGATTGCTGGTTCGATGCGCACAACCCGCTCACCATCAAGCCGTCCATCGTCGAGCACGCGCGCACCATCCTCGCCTCCGGCGCCAAGATGCTGACCTTCGGCGGCGACCACTTCGTCACCTACCCGCTGTTGATCGCACACGCCGAAAAATACGGTAAGCCGTTGGCATTATTGCACTTCGATGCCCACTGCGATACCTGGCAGGATGACGATCCGGACAGCCTCAACCACGGCACCATGTTCTACAAGGCGGTGAAGGAAGGCCTGATCGATCCGGCCAAATCGGTACAGGTCGGCATCCGCACCTGGAACGACGACTTCATGGGCCTCAACGTGCTGGGCGCGCCGTGGGTGCACGACAACGGCGTCGACGCCACCATCGCCGAGATCAAGAAAACCATCGGCGACGCGCCGGTGTACGTCACCTTCGACATCGACTGTCTCGACCCGGCATTTGCGCCGGGCACCGGCACCCCGGTACCGGGCGGCCTCACCACCGCGCAGGCGCTGAAGATCATCCGCAACCTGGGCGATCTGAACATCGTCGGCATGGACGTGGTGGAAGTGGCGCCGAGCTACGACCAGAGCGAAATCACCGCCATCGCCGCCGCCCACATTGCCTGTGACATGCTGTGCCTGATGCGCAACAAGAAGGTGGCGGGCACGCTGTAAGCCGCCTGCCTGCGGCCAACGTTGGCCGCCAACACAAAACCGCGCCGGGTGCAGACCGGGCGCGGTTTTTTCATGGGGTGGCAAGCTGCCGATTCAATAATAGGTGGGGCGGTTACTCGTCGTCGGATGTTGCTTACGACTCGCGGAATGCCTTGGGAACCGCATCACGTAACGGCTCCATCAGGTATTGCAGAGGCGTGCTGTTACCCGTCTGAATGTAGATTTCAGCCAGCATGCCGGGCCTGAAATCTCTGTGCAACGCACGATTTGTTGCATCAAGTAGCGGTGAAACCTTGATCGCATAATAGGCTTCGCCAGAATTTGCATCAATCGTGGCGTCAGAGGCAATATAAGTGATGATGCCCTTGACTAGGGGGGTACTCTTGATGGGTAATGCCGGGAAGCGGATTTCAGCTTGCTGATTCAGCCGAATGTGCCTGATTGAGTTGAGGTCCAGCCGGGCATCGATACTCATCTGCTGGCTATCCGGCACAATTTCAAGCACGGCGTCCAGTGCGCCGATGGCAGAACCGATGGTATGAACTTTAAGCCCCATCACGGTGCCATTGACCGGGCTGAGGATGGTCGTGTCCTTGAATGATTGATTCGCCGGAAGATTGCTTACTTGCAAGGTAGCCAAGCGCTTACTTGCATCTTTAAGCTCTGCGGCGCTGTTGGAAATAAAATTATCCCGAATTTCCGCGAGCTGTGTCCGGTATTGTGCCAGCCGCTGACGGGCTTGGGCAATATCGGAATATGCTTCTTGTTGTCTGTCAATATAGTCGTTGACGACGCGGCGCTGTTCATTCACTTTGTTTTCCGAAAAAAAATTCTCTTCTTTGAGACGCTTGAAGTTTTCCAGATCGTGTTCAGCGATGGCTCTGGACTGTTGGATCGTAGTCAGTCTGCTATTCCGGGATTGAATCTCAAATGAAATCGCCTGCAGGCTATCGCGGATATTCTGTTGCATAGATATCTGTAGTGCCATCCTGGATTTGAATAGCAGGCTTTCCTGTTGCAGTATCTTGGCGAGATTAGTATCCAGCTTGGCTGCGGTAATCAGGGTGGTATCAAAAGCGATGGCCGTTTTGCCATTAATTTCGGCCTGCAAGCGGCTAATCTTGGCGTGTTCTGCAAAAATTTCAGTAGTGAGATTATTGAGGTTGGCCAATTGCTCACTGTTTTCAAGGGAGAGCAGACGTTGTCCGCGATGAACATGCTCACCATCTCGCACATGAATGGCTGTGACGGTGGCAATATTTTGGTGGCGGATGACCTTTTTGTATTCGCTAACTTTCAACATCCCACTGGCGGTAACAGTTTTGCTAATGGGGGCGAGTGCTAGCCATGCGCCAGCAATGACAAATGCAGTGATGATGACAAATGTTCCGCGCTGCTTGATGGAGTTGAGTTCGCTATGCATGGCTTACGTGCTGGGAGGGATGTGCTAGTGCCAGGATGTCGGCGCGATTACCCATTTTTTCGACACGACCGGCATTCATGACCAGAAGCTGGTCGGCGTGTTGAGTCAGGCTGGGGCGATGGGTGATGATAACGGTAGTGGTGCCCTGCGCTTTCAGTTGCAAGAGCGTCGCTTGCAAGGCCTGTTCACCTTCATGATCCAAATATGTGTTGGGTTCATCCAAAACGACCAACGCAGGCTGATCGTAGAGTGCGCGAGCCAAGGCAATGCGTTGTAGTTGGCCGCCTGATAGTTGAATACCCCCTTCACCGATTAAGGTTTCGTAACTGGCGGGCAACTTCAGGATCATTTCATGGGCACCTGCCATGCAACTGGCAGTGATGGTCTTGTCATGGTCTGCTTGCTGGAACCGACTGATATTCTCTGCCACTGTGCCCGACATCAGCGACAGGTCTTGAGGTAGATAGCCGATGTGCCGCCCCATTTGAGGAGTGGTGCCATTAGCATAGTCGATGCCATCCAAACGTACACTGCCAGTATCACAGTAGGTGGCACCCGCGATGACTCGTGCCAGGGTGGTCTTGCCAGAACCACTGGGACCGATGATGGCAAGCTGCTTGCCTGCCTCAAGGCGCCAACTGATATTTCTCAGGATCTGGATATCTGGGCGCTGACCAAAAATCGTGACGCTTTCTACAGTCAGATGTCCTGCAATCGCTGAAGGCAGGGTAGGTGACTTGCTGGTAGGGCTGGCAAGCAGTGGGCTGAGGTTGCGTAATGCGATCATGGCCTGGACGATCGTTTTCCAACTTCCGGTCAGGCTTTCCACGGGGGCCAGTGCCTTACCTAGAATGATAGTAGTAGCTAACATGACGCCAGATGAAAGATGCTGGTCGATAACCAGATAGGCACCGGCACCCATCATGGCAATTTGCAGTAGTTGCCGGATCAGTTTGCTATGACTACTGATTTTTCCGGCTAATTTCCCAAATGTGCGGATAACAGAACTGATCTGTTGCTGTTGCTGTTGCCAGCGGTTGATGATGGCTGGTTGCATGTGCATCGAACAGATGACCTGACTGTGCTGATAAGCATCATCGATCATCTGACTGGCCTGTCTGATGAGCGGCTGACTTGTCTGAACAAATTGCTTGCTACTATGCTCACTCAGTAGGGCAAGTATGACCAGTAGTAGGCTGCCTGCCAGAGCAATATTGCCTAAAAGCGGATGAAACCAGTAAATCACTAAGAGGTAGAAAATAAACCATGGTGCATCCAGCAGAGCGACTAGGCTGTGACCCCCAATAAAGTGACGCAGGGTGGCAATATCTTTCAATAGTGGATGATCTGGTTGCTTTTTAATGGAAATTTTGTCCTGAAGGTGCTGTTGGATGGCCTGTGTGCTGATGGTCTGTTCTAGTTGCATAGCCGCTTCAGACAGCAGACGCCCCCGCAGGTAGTCAAGAATTGATTGCGCGACCAGGAAATAGGCCGCAAGCAGGGTCAGCATGATCAGGGTTTCATTGCTACGATTTGGCAAAACGCGGTCGTAGACCTGCAGCATGTAAACAGATGGTGCGAGGTTGGCAAGGTTGATAAACACGCTAAACAGGATGCAGTGCGTGATGTGTTTGCCGAAAAATTGATGGATCAGGGAATAGATTTTCATTATGCAAAAAAGGGCCCCTGCTGCTGGCAGAGGCCCTGAAGGGTTTTATCGACTTTACTTAGATGGGGGCACCAACGAGGCCAAAAGACTTCGCAAAGTCGTCTATTGTTACACCTTTGACGTTGGCAACGAGGATAGATGAAGCATCGGTACCATTGCCATCTGCATCGTAATACAGCTTGCCGGCCTTGCTGTCATAGATCAGGTGTTGATCAGTGTCCTCGGCGGTTGTTTTTCCGGAACCGATGAGCAGAGCCTTCCCCAGATCGTTAATTGTCGTGATATTCTGCAGAGCAGTGAATACCTCTGTATCGAACTGCAATTGATCTTCGCCACTCTTGAAGTCAGTAACGGTGTCGAGCAGGAGGGCATCAGTTTCGAGGAAGTCGAAACGGAAAATGTCTGCGCCAGTGCCGCCCGTCAGTACATCTTTGCCTGCGCCACCGGAGAGGATGTCGTCACCGGCCCCGGCGACAAGTGTGTCGTTGCCACTCTCTCCGGACAAGTGATCTACTCCCGCACCTCCTTTGAGAAGGTCATTGCCGGCTCCGGCGTGAACGGTGTTGTTGCCATCCCCTGCGGTGATCTTGTCATTGCCGCTGCCTGCGGTGATGTCATCGTTACCGATGCCCGTAGTGATTATGTTCGCGCCATTGCCGGCGCTGACAATATTGTCGCCATTGCCGGCAGCAATCATGTCATTGCTGTTACCTGTAGTGATGCTATCGTTGCCGGTGCCAGTGGTAATGGTGTTGGCACCATTACCTACGGTGACGATATTGTCGCCATTGCCGGCCGTGATCTTGTTATTGCTGCTGCCCGCGGTGATGTTATCGTTACCGCTACCAGTGGTGATGGTGTTGATACCATCGCCCGCGGAGATGATATTGTTGCCATCTCCTGCAGTGATCTTGTCGTTGCCACTGCCTGTGGTGATGCTATCGTTGTCGGCGCCAGTGGTAATGGTGTTGCTGCCATCGCCCGCGGTGATGATATTGTTGCCGTCCCCTGCGGTGATCTTGTCGTTGCCGGAGCCAACTGCAATGGTATCGTTACCTGTACCAGTCGTAATAGTGTTATTGCCGCCAAAAGCGTTTACATAATTGTTGCCATTGCCGGCTGTGATTTTGTCATGCCCATTGGCCGACAGAATATGATCATTCCCGGCGCCGGTAGTGATGGTATTGTTACCGGCATTCTCCGCAGGAATAGGGTTGAAAAATTCGGCATTTTCTTCGAAGGAAATCCCTGCCCAGACTTCATTGTCACCATCGCCGGCAACGACTTTGTTGGTGCCGCTGCCAGCTTCGATATGGTCATTACCCTTGCCGGTGGTGATGATATTATTGCCATATACAACATAAATCTGGTTGCCGAGGATGACTGGTTGGTTGGTGTCTGCGTCTAAAATCGGATTGAGATTTTCATCTACGGCAGCTTTACCATCACCGGCCACAATTTTATTATTGCCATTGATGGCATAAATTATATTTTGGCCATTGCCAACAGAAACTTGATTGTTTCCATTCCACACATCAATATAGTTGTCTCCATTGCCAGAGATAACTATATCATTTCCTTTTCCGCTAAAGATCTCATTATTGCCATCGCCGGCTGTAATTTGATTGCTTCCCTCTCCAGCATCTATGTAATTTCCCCCGTCACCGGTGACAATCTTGTCGTTACCATTTCCCGTAACAATGAAGTTTTTGCCATTTCCGGTGGTAACGAAGTTACTGCCAGTACCGTTGTTCCCCCAATTCCAGAGAGCATATTCAGTTTTTCCGTAGCCAGCTAAGATATGATTGTTGCCATCTCCGGCAATGATCTTGTTGCTACCATTGCCAGCGTGGATGTTGTCATCACCTGCGCCGGTAGTGATGGTGGCTACACCTTCCATATCGGTGATGATGTTGTTGCCGCTGAGGTCGGTAATCTTGTCTATGCCGGCGCCACCGTCGATGGTGTCATCCCCTTCGCCACCATCAAGGATGTCATTGCCCAAGCCTCCAAATATCTGGTCAGTTCCCGCCAAGCCCTGGATCGTGTCATTTCCAAGGCCGCCATCCAGATAATTATCACTATCTGTGCCAGAAATAGTGTCGTTGCCAGCGTAGGTCAGTTTGGACAAGGCATCGAAGCCATCGCTGTTCAATTGTGAAATTAAATCGGCAGCAGAAACAGACAATTTGTCAACTCCGCCAGTTTTCACAAAAACTGGTGCATTAGAGTCCTCTTCGCCGCCGACACCGGTTCCATATTCGTAGCTCGTGATGGTGCCGGTGGTGATCTCACCATCCTTTACCGCAAAGCTGCCTTTGATTTTTACATAGTTCCAGTCATTGGTGATGTCGGTAGTTTCTTCATTGAAGTAAACCAGATACACCTCACTGGCTTGACCGGAAAACTGCATGGGACTGCTGATGACACTCTGCATGGCCAAGCTGCCACTGTTGTAGCCCAGCTTGAAACTGCCGATGAATGCGATATTGGAACCATGGTTACTATTGGTGCCAAAATAAACTTCGGTTGCAGTATTCTTGGTGATTACGACCGATGTGTTCTCGACGGGATCTCTCAGCGTTATGGACATGCCGACGTTGCCATTCCAGCCGAAGTTGGCGTCGTACTTGATTGAGTTTATGTCTACGGCATCAACGATTGCAGAGAAAGAATTGCTGGATGCTAGAGCCAGAGGCTTGATGTGAACCCAACCATTGAAATTACCAAAATCTATCCAGATGGCTGCTCCAGAATCATCTGGATTGGCATCTGCATATGGTGTGCCATAGGCCCCCGCTTGGAGCTCTTGAATGGCTTTTAGCATGTTGACTTGGGTGTCATCCAAGCTGGCCACGAATTCACTATAGGAAAAGCCAAAATTTGGGGATTCCACGATGGTGGTATCCAGCCCCTGGAAAGTTGCCATGTCATGCTCCAAGACAATTGATTTGCATATGTAATGTTTCCATGTGTTTTGTACTAATGCAAGAAATTGTGTCTGGTTTGTATGGGATGGTTGACGCTGGTGATATAAAGCAACAGCATGGGTTTTCAAGGACTCGATCATGAGCTACGACCAGAGCGAAATCACCGCCATCGCCGCCGCGCACATCGCCTGTGACATGCTGTGCCTGCTGCGCAACAAGAAGGTGGCGGGCACGCTGTAAGCCGCCTGCCTGCGGCCAACGTTGGCCGCCAACACAAAACCGCGCCGGATGCAGCCCGGGCGCGGTTTTTTCATGGGGTGGCCGGTTCAGTGCGGGATCAGCAACAGCAGCAACAACAGGCTCTCGCACAGCTCGATGCCGGCGCCGAGGCAGTCGCCGGTCATGCCGCCCAGTTTCCGCTTCAGGTACGCCCACCACCACAGCCCGGCCAGCGGCGCCAGCAACAGTACCGGCGCCAGCCAGTACGAGGCGGCGGCCAGCAGCGCGGCGCTCAGCCAGAAGCTGGGCCAGTGCGTGCGCCAGGCGAAGCGCTCGCCGCTGCCGGCGGCGAGGCTGGGCAGCGTCGCCGACCACGCCACGGTGAACAGCCGCGCCCACGCCGGCAGCAGCAGCAGCGGCGCAAGCTTGACCGCCAGGGTGCTCACCCCGCCAGCTGTCTCGCCTGCCTGCCCGGATAGAGTTGCTAGCCCGGATAAGCGCAGTCCATCTGGGGGATAACCGGCCGCCGTCAGCGAGAACTTCAGCAGCAGCATCAGTAGCACCAGCTTGGCGATCAGCTGCATCGCCATGCTCATCACGCCGAAGCTGCCCAGGTGCGGGTCTTTCAGCACTTCCAGAAAGCGTTCGCGCGAACGGTGCGCCGCGCCCTGGGCATCGGCCAGATCGGCCAGCCCGTCGACGTGCAGCCCGCCGGTGACCCACAGCCAGGCCAGCAGCCCCAGCAAGGCCGCCAGCCATGGGTCGAACAGGCTGCCGGCCAGCATCGCCAGCCACACCACCGCGCCGACCAGCAGGCCCACCGGTGCGAACCAGCGCGCGGCATCGGCCAGCCAGGCCGGGTCGAAGGTTTTCAGCTGCGGCGTGGGCAGCCGGGTCAGGAACTGGATGGCAAGAATCAGCGAACGCATGGCAAAGGTTGGCCGCAGGCTGTCATGGGGTGGAGAGGTCCGGCGTTTCCAGCCGCAGCAGGTAGGCCGGATGGCCGTCGAGAATAGACAGCTGTACGAAGCCGCCGCGCTGCACCGCCATCAGCCGGGCGACATTGAAATCGGTACCCAGCAGCTCGGCCAGCAGTACGTTGATCACGCCGCCGTGGCTGACCAGTACGCGGTGGCTGCCGCGCGCCTGCTGCTGCCACGCGCTGAAGCCGGCTAGCACCCGGGTGCGAAAGGCATCGAAGCGCTCACCGCCTTCCGGCGTCAGCAGGCCGCGGGCCAGCAGTGTCTGCCAATCCGGCGTGGTGGCGGCGATCTCCGCCAGCGGGCGCTGCTCCCAGCTGCCGAAGTCGCATTCGGCCAGCAGCGGTGCCACATGCAGCGGCACGCCGCAGGCCAGCGCCTGTTGCACCGCGAACTCGCGACAGCGTTGCAGCGGCGAGGTGGCGATGCAGGTTACCGGTGCGTGGCGCACGATGCGCTGCCAGCTGGCGGCCATTGCCGCGCGGCCGGCATCGTTCAGCGGCAGGTCGCTGCTGCCGATCAGCCGGCCATGGTGGTCGATGTCGCCGTGGCGCAGCAGGGTCAGGGTGTACGGGTTCACGGCGCGCTTTTGCCTGCCACGCCAGCCTCGGCAAAGGTGGCCATGCCGGCATGCAGGGCAATGGCCTGCTGCAGCAGCGGCAGCGCCAGCGCGGCGCCGGAGCCCTCGCCTAGGCGCAGGCCGAAGTCGATCAGCGGCGTCAGCCCCAGGCTGGCCAGTGCCAGCGCGTGGCCGGTTTCCTGCGAGCAGTGGCTGGCCAGCAGCCACGGGGTGATGTCCGGGGCGATGGCCTGCGCCGCCAGCGCGGCGGCGGTGCTGATGAAACCGTCCAGCAGCAGCGGCACGCCTTGTGCCGCGCCTTCCAGGTAGAAGCCGGCGATGGCGGCGATTTCCAGCCCGCCCAGCTCGGCTAGCAGCGTGATGCCGTCCAGCGGCGCCGAGCCGACGCGCGCCAGCGCATCGGCGACCACCTGGCATTTCAGGTGCAGCGCCTGGTCGCCGACGCCGGTGCCGCGGCCGACAATGGCTTCCGGACGGTGGCCGGTCAGGCGGCAGATCAGCGCCGCCGACGGCGTGGTGTTGCCGATGCCCATGTCGCCGGCGATCAGCAGGCTGGCACCGTCGGCAATGGCGCGGCGTGCAGCCATGCGGCCAACCTCCAGCGCGGCGGCGCACTGTTTGGCGCTCATCGCCGGTTCGCGGCGGATGTTGCCACTGCCGGCACGCACCTTGGCGTGCACCACGGGCAGCGCGGCCAGGTCGGCGGCGACGCCGGCATCCACCACCTCCAGCCGCGCCTGGTTGGCGCGCGCCAGTACGCTGATGGCGGCACCGCCGTGCACGAAGTTGGCCACCATGGCGGCGGTGACTTCCGGCGGGTAGGCGGACACGCCTTCGGCGCATACGCCGTGGTCGCCGGCGAAGACGGTGATGGCCGGCTTCAGCGGCAGCGGAATGTCGCGGCCTTGCAGGCCGGCCAGGGTAATGGCGAGCTCCTCAAGCTTGCCCAGGCTGCCGGCGGGCTTGGTCAGCTGTTGCTGACGCGCGGCGGCGGCGAGGCAGGCGGCGGAATCGGGGGCGGGAATACGGGGCATGCTACTTCCTTCTGACGCGGCGCGCGCATGGGCGTGGCCGGCGGATGACTATGGCGCGACCATACGGCAGCCTCTGCGTGCTGGCAATTGTCTTGAGACGGAATAAGCAAATTGCCGCGCGCTGCGGCAGGCACTGCCGGCTGCGGGTATAATCTGTGTCCTGCAGGTGTCCGGTATGTAACATGCCGGATGAAACGGGAAGCCGGTACAAGTCCGGCGCTGCCCCCGCAACGGTAAGGCCTGATGACGCCCGTCATCCAGGAGCGACCACATAGCCACTGCCCGATGGGCGGGAAGGCGTCGCCCCGCAAGGCCAAGCCCGGAGACCGGCCTGCAATCGGACGTGGCGGAATCGCGTCCTTGCTGGAGCATCGCGGGGAGGCGATCTGACAGTCCGCAGCCGTTATTGCCGCTGGCGTTGTCCTTTATTTCTCCGCACTCCGTTTTTTTCTTCCTGGAGTGTGACTCAATGTTCAACTACAAACCGTTGGCCGCGCTGGTAGCGCTGGCCTGTGCCCCGGCCGTCCTGGCCGCTGCCGTTACCCAGCTGGACGAAGTGGTGGTGACGGCTACCCGCGTGGCCGACAAGGCCAGCGAACTGCCGGCCAACGTTACCGTGATCACCGCCGCCGACATCGCCAGCAGCCCGGCACGCACCGTGCAGGAACTGCTGTCCACCGTGGCCGGCGTACATGTGTTCAATAGAACTGGTTCTCCTGCTAACGCGGAGGTGGATCTGCGTGGTTTTGGTGTGACAGATATCAGCAACACGCTGATTCTGGTGGATGGCATCAAGCAGAATACCAATGACCTGGCTCCGCCTAACCTGTCCGGTATCCCGCTGCAGGCGATCGAGCGCATCGAAGTAGTGCGTGGTAGCGGTGCGGTGGCTTATGGCGGCGGCACCACCGGCGGTGTGATCAACATCATTACCCGCAATGGTTTCAAGGATCAGCCCAGCGTGCGTGCCACCTTTACCGTGGGCAGCCAGGACCTGAAGCAGCTGGACGTGGCTGTGCACCAGGCTAGCGCACAGGTGGCACTGGATGCCTACGTGCAGTCGATGACCAGCGATAACTATCGCCGTAACAATGCCGAGCGCAACGATAACGGCGGCATCAGCGCCATCTGGCGCCACGATGGCGGCGATGTGCGCTTCTACGCGCGCAACAGCAACCAGGGCCTGCGCTTGCCGGGGGCGCGTAAAGTTGACCCGACTACCGGGGTGGACGAGTTCGTACAGGACCCGCGCGGCACCAAAAAGCCGCACGATTACGCGGAAACCCGCACCCAGGACTATGGCCTGCAGGCGCGACAGGAACTGGCCGGTGGCCTGCTGTACCTGGATCTGGCCCAGCGTCACAAAAATATCTTCAGTAGCCAGAGTAGTTGGCTGGATCAGCGCAGCACCGATGAAAGCAATGGCAGCCTGCGCTACGAACGTGAGCTGGGCGCTCACCGCCTGGCAGTGGGGGTGGATGGGCAGAATACCGCCACCGACGTGGACAATGGCATGACGCTGAGCCCGGCCAGCCGTATCAAGCAGCAGCTGCTGGGTGTATTCGCCGATGCCCTGCTGCGCCCGCAGGCAGGCACCACCGTGAATATCGGCGTGCGTAACCAGCATGTGGATGACGATGTGCACGATCTGACTGGTTATGCCCCCAGCTACCAGAAACAGCAGGAGCTGCACGCCTGGCAACTGGGTATCCGCCAGGCGCTGAATACCAATCTGGACGTATATGCCAAGCTGGGCCAGAGCTTCCGCATTGCCAATACCGACGAGCAGGCAGGTGTTATCCAGTTTCTGGTACCGCAGACTTCACATGACAAGGAAATCGGCGTGGCCTGGCAGCAGGGCAGTAGCAGCGCACGTGCCGCGCTGTTCCGCTACGATCTGAACAACGAAATTCATTACAACCCACTTGCAGGGGACTATGGTGCCAACGTCAACCTGGACCCGACCCGCCGCCAGGGTGTTGAACTGGAAGGCAAGACCCAGCTGGCGCCGCAGTGGCAGCTCAACGGTAACCTGACCTGGCAGCAGGCCAAGTTCCGTTCCGGCGTGGCTGGAGGTGTCGATCTTGCCGGCAACACCGTGCCGATGGTGCCGCACTGGCTGGCTAACGTCGGCCTGACCTGGCTGCCGCAGCAGGCCACCCGTGTGGGCATGGAGCTGCAGTATGTCGGCAAACAGCGCCTGGATAACGACCAGGCCAACCAGTTCGCCGCCCAGCTGTCCGCCTATACCCTGACCAACCTCAAGCTTAGCCACCAGTACAGCAAGCATGTCGATGTGAGCCTGGCGGTGAACAACCTGTTCGACAAGCAGTACGCCAGCTATGGTATCCGCCACGGTGCTACGGGCCCTGACTACTACAACTTGTACCCGGGTAGCGGGCGTACCATGCAGGCTTCGCTGACCCTGAGCTACTGATCCTGCAATGAAACACCTCATCACCGGCGGCGCCCGCAGCGGCAAGAGCCGTCATGCCGAGCAACTGGCGCTGGCGCATGCCGGCCCGGTACGCTACGTGGCCACCGCCGAGCGGCGTGCCGGCGATGGGGCGTTTGCCGAGCGTATCGCCCGGCATCAGCAGCGGCGGCCGGCGCACTGGCAGCTGACCGAAGCCGGCCAGGCGCTAGCGCCGGTGCTGGCCGGTGCCGCGGCTGGCGAGCTGTTGCTGGTGGATTGCATGGGCATGTGGTTGATGCGTTTTTTCGGTGCTGATGGTGGTTTTGATCAGGCCGGCTGGCAGCGGCAGCGCGACGCCTTGCTGGCAGCGCTGGCGGCGACGCCGGCCAGCGTGCTGTTGGTGACCAATGAGATCGGCTGGGGCGTGGTGCCGCTGGGGGCGGAAACCCGCGTGTTTGTGGATGAACTGGGCTGGCTGAATCAGGCGCTGGCGACCGTGTGCCAGCAGGTCACCCTGGTGGCCTGCGGCCAACCTTTGTGTCTGAAAGGGCCGGCATGAGACGGCTGCTGTTGGCCGCCGGCGTGCTGGCGGCCTGGCCGGCGCTGGCGCAGGTCAGCGTGCGCGACGGCATGGGACAAACCGTGTCGCTGCCGCTGCCGGCTCAGCGCATCGTGGCGTTGACACCGCATCTGGTGGAAGACTTGTACGCCATCGGTGCCGAGCGGCAACTGGCGGCGGCAGTGGATTACAGCGATTACCCGCCGGCGGCGCGACAGCTGCCGCGCGTCGGCGGTTACAGCGGTATCAGCCTGGAGGCGGTGCTGCGCCAGCAGCCGGACCTGGTGGTGGCCTGGCGCGATGGCGGCAATGGCCGCGAGCTGGCGCGGCTGCGCGAGCTGGGCGTGCCGGTGTACATCAGTGCGCCGGTGGCGTTGGCGGATGTCGCCAGCGAATTGCGCCGGCTGGGCACGCTGACCGGCCGCGTCGCACCTGCCGAGGCGGCCGCGCGGCGTTATGAAACCGGGCTGCGGGCGCTGCAGCGACAGCATGCGCGCGCGGCACCGTTGCGGGTGTTCGTGCAGGTGGGCGACAACCCGCTGTTTACCGTCAGCAGTCGCAGCTTTCTTGGCTCCTTGCTGACGCTGTGCGGCGGGCGCAATGTATTTGCCGATGCGCCGTTGCCGGCACCGCAGGTCAGCACCGAGGCGGTATTGGCCGCCCGGCCGCAAGTGATGCTGGCGCTCGATGCCACGTTGCACGCGCGCTGGCAACGTTGGCCGCAGCTGCCGGCGGTGCGCGAGCGGCTGCAGTTCACGCTGGCGCCCGATCCGGTCAGCCGGCCCGGCCCGCGCCTGCTGCAAGGTGCGGCCAACGTGTGTGCCGCGTTGAACAGCGCCCGGCGCAAGCTGGGTTTGACGCCCTCCTGACGCCCCGTTATCCTCGCCGCCATGGAACATGAACTCGACTATCTGGAAAGCCGTGTCGCCGCGCTGATTGCGCGCCTGCACGAGCTGGATGCGCAAAACAGTCGCCTTGCCGCCGCGCTGGGCGAATCGCTGCGCGACAATGCCGAGCTGAAGTTTGCGCTGGAAGAAACCCGCCACCGCGTGGCCGCGCTGATGGAGCGGCTGCCCAAGGAGGAAGAGGCATGAGCGATGTGGTTCAGGTCGACGTGACCCTGCTGGGGCGTCAGTTCACCATCGGCACGCCCAGTGATGAGCGCGCCACGCTGGAGCAGGCGGTGCGTCTGCTGGCCGACAAGATCGACACCATTCAGGCCGGTGGCCGGGTGATGGACGCCGACAAGGTGGCGATCATGGCGGCACTGAATATCGCCCACGATCTGCTGAAGGTAAAAGTTGGTGATGGTGGCTTGGAGATGGCCACAATCCAGCGTAAAATACACACCATGAGCGAGGCAGCCGATCAGGCGCTGTCCGCCAGTCAGCAAAAGCTGTTCTAGCCGCTGCTGACGATACAGAACATTCGTTTACCCCCTGCGGTGTTCGAGAAGGCTCCTAAATTCCTTTGTACCAATGCGTTCGCTTTGGTTGCTAGTAGAAGTTGCAGGTGTGCCGCGCCCCTCGTGGGTGTGCCCGAAGCAGCGTGCAGGCGACCCCCTGGAAACAGGGTACAAGCGAATTTTGCCGGATCGACACTCGCGGGGGACTCCCATCCCCCGGCCAAGTCTGCCTCATGACTGTTAATCATCCCGTTGCCGACAAACAGGCGTTACGCCGCTTGGTGCGCCGCGCGCGCATGGCGTTGACGCCGCAACAGCGCGCGGCCGCGATGCGCGCGGTGACGCGGCATGCCTCCCGTTTTCTGCGCCGCGACAAGCGTATCGGTGCCTATCTTGCCGCCGGCTCCGAACTCGATCTGGATGTGCTGATCAGTACCGCCTTGTGGCGCGGCAGCAATATCTTCCTACCGCAGATTCCGGCCGGTAGCCGCCGGCTGTGGTTTAGCCGGCTGGGTGGCGAGCGGCGCTGGTACCAGCATCCGCGCTACGGCATTGCCGAGTACGATGGCGTCTGCCTGCGGGCGGAGAAGCTGGACGTGCTGTTTGTGCCGTTGCTGGCGGTAGATGAGCAGGGCTACCGCATGGGGCAGGGTGGCGGCTTTTACGACACCACGCTGGCCTTCCGTCAGCGCCATCCCTTGTGGCGCCGCCCGGTGCTGATCGGTGTGGCCTATGACTGCCAGCGCGTGGCGCGCGTGCCGCGCGAGTCGTGGGATGTGCGTCTGGACTACCTGGTGACCGAGAGCGGGCTCTACCGCTTCCGCTGAATGCTGTCGCATTCGGTCACATAGCCGCACACTTTTCGTAACGATAACTGCGCCGCAGTCTGATAGGCTGAAACTGTCATTTCACAGGAGTCGCCCGATGAAAAGCGATTGGCACAAAAAGGCACTGTTGGCCGCCATCAGTCTGTCCCTGGTGGGCATGCCGGTGTTGGCCGCCCCGCCGGAAGGCAAGGGCAATAACGGTAACCATGGTCAGGACGACGGCTATGGCAAGACGGTGATCCTGTCGGGGCAGCAGCATGGCAAGTCGCATGGCAAGCCCGAGCACGGCCAGCGCCACGACAAACAGAGCAAACACAGCACTGGTGAGCAGCGCTATCAGCGTGGCGGCATCAGCGTAACCGACGCCCGCCGCTTCGCTTACGAGTCGCATCTGGACTACCGCGATTACCGCGCGCTGCCGCCGGGCATCCGCATGAACCTGGCTCGTGGCAAACCGCTGCCGCCGGGGATTGCCAAGCGGCAGGTGCCGCACGACCTGCTGGTGCGCCTGCCACAGCACCCGGGCTACGAATGGCAGGTGGTGGGAACCGACCTGTTGCTGGTCACCGTCGGCACCTTGATCGTGCACGAGATACTGAAAGACGTGTTCCTGCACTAAGCAGCGCTATCGTCCCCAGTTACAAGGCCGCCCGGCATGCCGGGCGGCCTTGTCGTTTTCCGGCGCGCAGGTCTGGCGGGCGGCTGGCCAAAAGGGATGACGGCCGCGGCTGCTGGCGGGGATAATGCCGGCATTGTTGCAATCACAGGGCTGGCGGCGATGCCAGCCGACGGAGAGAGCCATGCGCTACTGGCTGATGAAGTCCGAGCCGGACGAGGTGGGCATCGACCACCTGGCGGCCAACCCTGACAAGCTGTTCGAATGGACCGGCGTGCGCAATTACCAGGCCCGCAATTTCATGCGCGACGGCATGCAGCCGGGCGACTTGCTGCTGTTCTGGCATTCCTCCTGCCCCGAGCCCGGCATCGCCGGCATCGCCGAGGTGGCGACCGCCGCACATGCGGATTCCAGCCAGTTCGATGCCGCCAGCCCGTATCACGATGCCAAATCCGACCCGGCCAATCCGCGCTGGCTGTGCGTGGATGTGCGCTTTGTGAAGAAGACGCGGCTGGTGTCGCCGCAAGAGCTGCGCCAGCACCCGCTGCTGGCCGAGATGAGGGTGCTCAAGCGCGGCAACCGCTTGTCGATTACCCCGGTGACGGCAGAGGAGTGGACCTACCTGCACGAGGTGGTGCTCTGATGCTGTCGTTGACTATGTTTGCGGTATTGCTGGCTTTCGGTGCCGTGGCCGGCTTTCTGGCCGGCCTGCTCGGCGTCGGCGGGGGGCTGGTGATCGTGCCGGTGGTGGTGGGCGTGCTGGAGGCGGCGCATCTGGGCGGCAACCACGTGCAGCACCTGGCGGTGGGCACCTCGCTGGCGGTGATGGTGTTCACCAGCTTTTCCAGCGTGCTAGCACACCACAAGAAGGGGGCGGTGGACTGGCGCATCGTGCGCGGCATGGCGCCGGGCATGGTGCTGGGCACCTTTGGCGGCAGCCTGCTGGCCAGCCTGATTCCCAGCCATGAACTGCGCTGGTTCTTCGTGCTGTATGCCTACGTGATTGGCGCGCAGATGTTCTTCGGCGCCAAGCCGGCAGCCAGCCGCGAGATGCCGGGCCAGGTCGGGCAAAGCGCCGCCGGCGGCGTCATCGGCATGGTGTCCAGCTGGGTGGGCATCGGCGGCGGCTCGATGAGCGTGCCGTTCATGGGCTGGTGCAATGTGCCGGTGCACACCGCCATTGCCACCAGCGCCGCGCTGGGCTGGCCGATCGCGATCTCCGGCGCTATCGGCTACCTGGCCAGCGGCTGGCAGCAACCCGGCCTGCCGTGGGGCGCCGCCGGCTTTGTCTATCTGCCGGCAATGCTGGCGCTGATGCTGATGACGGTGCTGCTGGCGCCGCTGGGCGCGCGTGCGGCGCATGCGCTGCCGGTGGCCAAGCTGAAAAAGGCCTTTGCCGTGCTGATGGTGGTGATGGCCAGCCAGATGCTGCTCGGACTGCTGCGGCAGGGCTGAAAACCCGCCGGCCATGTTGCAGGGTTGGCCGCAAGGTCAGCCCTGCTGCTTTTTTGGGCAAGGGCAATGGTGTAGCTCCTCGCCGCCGCTGCCATGCGTCGTTATAATGGGCCGATTGATTTTGCTCGCCATTTTTCGCCTTTCTCAGACAAAGAACATCATGCAAGAACATTACAGCCCGCGCGAGATCGAAACCGCCGCGCAACAGAAATGGCAGAAAACCGCAGCCTTCAAGGCGGTGGAAGATACCTCGCGTCCCAAGTACTACGCGCTGTCCATGTTCCCGTACCCGTCCGGCAAGCTGCACATGGGCCACGTGCGCAACTACTCCATCACCGACGTGCTGGCGCGCTTCAAGCGCCACCAGGGCTTCAACGTGCTGCAACCGATGGGCTGGGACGCCTTCGGCCTGCCGGCCGAGAACGCGGCGATGAAGAACGGCGGCGCGCCGGCGGCGTGGACCTACGCTAACATCGAGTACATGAAGAAGCAGCTGGACAGCCTGGGCTTTGCGCTGGACTGGGAGCGCGAGCTGGCCACCTGCAAGCCGGACTACTACCGCTGGGAACAGTGGCTGTTCACCCGCCTGTTCCAGAAGGGCGTGATCTACAAGAAAAACGGCGTGGTGAACTGGGACCCGGTGGACCACACCGTACTGGCCAACGAGCAGGTGGTGGATGGCCGCGGCTGGCGCTCCGGCGCGCTGGTGGAAAAGCGCGAAATCCCGATGTACTACTTCGCCATCACTCGCTACGCCGACGAGCTGCTGAACGATCTGGACAAGCTGGATGGCTGGCCGGAACAGGTCAAGACCATGCAGCGCAACTGGATCGGCAAGAGCTTCGGCGCCGATGTCACCTTTGCCTATGACCAGGCCAGCATCGGCCACGGCGGCGAGATGAAGGTGTACACCACCCGTCCGGACACGCTGATGGGTGCCACTTATGTGGCAGTGGCTGCCGAGCATCCGCTGGCCACCCAGGCCGCGGCCGGCAATGCCGAGCTGGCGGCCTTCGTCGCCGAATGCAAGAAGGGCGGCGTGTCCGAAGCCGACATCGCCACCCAGGAAAAACGCGGCATGGATACCGGCCTGTTCGTGATCCACCCGCTGACCGGTGCCAAGCTGCCGGTATGGGTAGCCAACTACGTACTGTGGGGCTATGGCGAAGGCGCAGTGATGGCGGTGCCGGCACACGACGAGCGCGACTTCGAGTTCGCCAACAAGTACAGCCTGCCGATCAAGCAGGTGTACCGCAAGGCCGACGGCGACGACGGTTTTGATGCGGCCAACTGGCAGGAGTGGTACGGCGCTAAGGAAGGCCTGATCACCGTCGGCAGCGGCAAGTACGACGGTCTGGATTTCAGCGCCGCCTTCGACGCCATCGTTGCCGACCTGGAAGCCAAGGCTGCCGGCGCCAAGAAAACCCAGTACCGCCTGCGCGACTGGGGCATCAGCCGCCAGCGCTACTGGGGCTGCCCGATCCCCATCATCCACTGCCCGTGCTGCGGTGACGTGCCGGTGCCGGAAAAAGACCTGCCGGTAGTGCTGCCGGAGAACGTGATTCCGGATGGCGCCGGCAGCCCGCTGGCCAAGATGCCGGAATTCTACGAAACCAGCTGCCCGAAGTGTGGCGGCGCCGCCAAGCGCGAAACCGACACCATGGACACCTTCGTGGAGTCCAGCTGGTACTACGCGCGCTACGCCAGCCCGCAGTGCGACACCGCGATGCTGGACAAGCATGCGGCCAACTACTGGCTGCAGGTGGACCAGTACGTGGGCGGCATCGAACACGCCATCCTGCACCTGTTGTACGCGCGCTTCTTCCACAAGCTGATGCGTGACGAAGGCCTGGTGGACAGCGACGAGCCGTTCAAGAGCCTGCTCACCCAGGGCATGGTGGTGTGCGAAACCTTCCACCGTGACCTGCCCAACGGCGCCAAGGACTGGATCGCGCCGCAGGACGTGGTGCTGGAGCGTGACGGCAAGGGCAAGATCATTGCCGCTACCCACCGCGTGGACGGCCAGCCGGTGCAGATCGGCGGCATCGAGAAGATGTCCAAGTCCAAGAACAACGGCGTGGACCCGCAGGAATTCATCGAGAAATACGGCGCCGACACCGCGCGCCTGTTCATGATGTTCGCCGCGCCGCCGGACCAGTCGCTGGAATGGTCGGACGCCGGTGTGGAAGGCGCGCACCGCTTCCTGAAGCGGCTGTGGAAAACCGCGCGCGAGCACGTGGCCGCCGGCATCACCGCGCCGTACCGCGGCGGAGAGCTGAACGCCAGCCAGAAGGAGCTGCGCTTCAAGCTGCACAGCACCATCCAGAAGGTGAGCGACGACTACGGCCGCCGCCAGCAGTTCAACACCGCCATCGCCGCGGTGATGGAGCTGCTCAATACCTACGACAAGGCCGATACCAGCGGTGACGTTGGCCGCGCCGTGGCGCAGGAAGTGCTGGAAGCCGCCACCGTGCTGCTGTCGCCGATTGTGCCGCACATCACCGATGCGCTCTGGAGTGAACTGCAGCCGGGCAGCGAGCTGCTGAACGCGCCGTGGCCGCAGGTAGACGAAGCCGCGCTGGTGAAGAGCGAGCTGGAGCTGATGATCCAGGTCAACGGCAAGCTGCGTGGCAGCATCACCGTGGCCGCCGACGCCGTCAAGGATGCCATCGAGGCGGCGGCGCTGGCGCACGACAACGTGGTGAAGTTCATGGAAGGCAAGCCGGCCAAGAAAGTCATCGTGGTGCCGGGCCGTCTGGTCAACATCGTGGTGTAACACGTCACGCGGCACTTTGGTGCCGCAACGGTTTTCCGGCGGCGCGGGCAGGCCCGCGCCGCTGTCATCTGGAAGAGATGCAATGAAACGAATGCTGCGCAACATCGCCCTGCTGGCTTGCATCGGCACCCTGTCCGCCTGCGGTTTCCAGCTGCGCGGCCTGGTCACGCCGCTGTCGCAGAGCGCGCCGTTAAGCTTCACCACCCTGCGCGTCGCCAAGGCCGGCTCGCTGGATGCCGCGCTGCAGACGGCATTGCGCCGTGATGGCCGCATCCGGTTCGAGGATGTGCAGGGCAATACCGACGCGGTGCTGAATATCGTCGCGGAAGAAGATCGCAAGGACGTGCTGGGGGTGAGTCTGGCCGGCGACGTCAACGAATACATGCTGATCTACAGTGTGTCCGCCACCATCCAGCGCCTGCAGGACGAAGTGCCGCTGCCGTTGACGGTGACCCTGCGTCGCACCATGAGCTACAGCGACTCGGTGACGCTGGGCAAGGAGCGCGAAGAGGCCTTGCTGCGCGCCGACATGCGCAAGGAAGCCGCCGAGCAGCTGGTACGCCGTCTGGGCTACCTGCCGGCAGCAAGCAAGGCCAAGGCCGATGCCGGCAAACAGCCCTGAGGCGCTGAAGGAGCAGCTGGCGCGCGCCGCGCCGGCGCCGCTGTACCTGGTGTACGGCGAGGAAGCGCTGCTGGCGCTGGAGGCCGCCGACAGCATCCGCGCCGCCGCGCGCGCCGCCGGCTACCTGGAGCGCGAGGTGCTGACGGTGGAAGGCGGCAACTTCGACTGGTCGCAGCTGACGGACGCCATGAGCAGCGTGTCGCTGTTCGCCTCGCTCAAGCTGTTAGAAATCCGCATTCCCGGTGGCAAGCCCGGCACCGAGGGCGGCGAGGCGCTGCAGCAGCTGGCGGCCAGGCTGCCGCAGGACACCATCACCCTGATCCAGCTGCCCAAGCTGGACAAGACGCAGCAGAAAAGCAAATGGTTCACCGCGCTGGAAAAGGTGGCGGTACTGGTGGAGGCGCGGCCGGTGGGCCGCAGCGAGCTGCCGGCGTGGATCGCGCGGCGGCTGAAGCTGCAGGGCCAGACGCTGAGTCACGAAGCGGCCACCTTCTTTGCCGACCGGGTGGAAGGCAATCTGTTGGCGGCCAAGCAGGAAATCGACAAGCTGGCGCTGCTGCATCCACCGGGCGAGCTGACGCTGGAGCAGCTGCGCGCGGCGGTGGCCAACGTGGCGCGTTTCGACGTGTTCCACCTGTCGGAAAGCTGGTTGTCCGGTGACGTGGCGCGTGCCACGCGCATGCTGGACGGGCTGGAAGCGGAAGGCGAGGCGCCGGTGCTGGTGTTGTGGTCGTTTACCGAGGACGTGCGCATGCTGATCAAGCTGGGGCGCGGCCTGCAGGAGGGGCGTACCGTGCGCGACATGGCGAATGAGCTGCGACTGTGGGGCGACAAGCAGCGGGTGGCGGAGCCGGCGCTGAAGCGCATCGGCGGCAAGCAGCTGATGGCGGCGCTGGCGGAATGCGCGCGCATCGACCGCCAGATCAAGGGCGTGGAGCCGGGCGAGGCATGGCACAGCCTGAAACGGCTGGCGGCCAGGTTGGCCGCACGCTGAGCAGTGCGCAGCAAAAAGCCCGGAGCGATCCGGGCTTTTTTCATGCGTGGCGGCAAAGGCTTACAGCGAAGTATCCGCCGGAATCACCAGCTTCACGCGTTGCTGCTGGTATTGCACCGGCAGTAGGCTCTGGCCGGTACGGCGTTCGTACGATGCCAGCACCTTGGCGACGTATTCGCGGGTTTCCGGGTACGGCGGAATGGTGTTGCGGTACTTGCTCACCGCGCCCTCGCCGGCATTGTAGGCGGCCAGCACCAGCGGCATGTCGCGGTTGAACAAGGCGAGCAGGAAGCGCACATAGCGCGCGCCGGCACGAATGTTTTCCACCGGGTCGCCCGGGTTGCTGGCGCCAAAGCGGCTGGCAGTGTCCGGCATCAGCTGCATCAGGCCGATGGCGCCCTTGGGCGAGATGGCCCCCGGGTTGTAGCCGGATTCGACGGTAATGATGGAGTGCAGCAGCTGTGGATCGAGCTTCTGTTCCTGCGCGATGCGGTTGATCAGCTTGTTGAACAGCGCGGCCATCTGCCGGTTGTAGCCCGGCGCGTTCACTTGCGGCATCGGCTGGCTGGGGGCGATTACCTGCGGCTGCAGCGGTGCCGGCGGCACGTCGTAGCTCAGGGTGGCACCCAGACCGGGGGCGATGGCGTCGGCGCGGACATCGTAATCGCTGCCAAGCGATAGGCTGTCGGCGGCATGAGCGGCAGGAAGCAGCATGGCGGCCAGCAGCCCGGCCAGTAGTGAGCGTGTGATCATGATGACAATAAAGAACCTGGTGGCCGCGCGGACCGATGTCTGCATATTAATAAGACAAACGCGAAATTTCCAGTAACAGATGCTTACAAATAACGCCGCCAGCATGGCGAAAACGGTAGCGGCGGGCCGGGGAAACGAGCACTGGCGCGGGCTGTACCATTAAACAGCTTGTGACAGCCCGCGGCGAATCCGACCGAAAAAACAAGCACTTGTTGCTTGCCGGCGACGCTTATTCGCGGTGGTAGGGATGGTTGTTGAGGATGGAGTAGGCGCGGTACAGCTGCTCGGCCAGCAGCACCCGCACCATGCCGTGCGGCAGGGTCATCGCCGACAGCTGCAGCATGATGTCGGCGCGCTGCTTCAGCTCCTGCGACAGGCCGTCGGCGCCGCCGATGACGATGGTGATGTCGTCGCCGCCGGCCATCCACTCCTTCATCGCCGCAGACAGCTGCACCGAGGTCCAGTTCTTGCCGCGCTCGTCCAGGATCACCAGCTTGCTGCGCGGCGGGATGGCGGCCACGATGCGCTCGTGCTCGGCGGCGATGCCCTTCTCGGCGGTGACGCCGCCGCCGCGTTTTTCCGGTTTGATCTCTTTCAGCTCGAAGCTGATGTCGCGGCCGAAGCGCTTGGCGTAGTCGCCGAAGGCCTCGTCCACCCAGCGCGGCATCTTGCTGCCCACCGCCAGTAGCGTGATTTTCATGTCGGCTTCCAAAACAAGGTTGGCCGCAGCGCCTTGCGACGATGCGGCCAACTTCGGGTCATGCGGCTAGCTTAAACGGCAGCGTTCCACGGACGGCCCACCGGGTTGAAGGACGGCTTCTGGCCGCCCCACAGCGCTTCGATGTCGTAGTAGTCGCGCACGGCCGGCAGCATCACGTGTACCACCACGTCGCCGGCATCCACCAGCACCCATTCGCCGCTTTCGTGGCCTTCGGTGCCCACCAGCTCCACGCCGGCCTCTTTCAGGGTCACGGCCACATTGTTGGCCAGTGCCTTCACCTGACGGTTGGAGTCGCCGGTGCAGACCACCAGCCGCGCGAACAGCGAGGTCAGGTTGGTGGTGTCGAGCTCGACGATATCCTTGCCCTTAACGTCTTCCAGGGCTTCGACGGCCAGTTTGGCGATGTCTTGAACTTCCATGTTTTTCCTTGCAATACGTTGCGGGACATGGCGGCAGGGCAGCGGTGGCTGCGGCCAGAGGTTCCGTAAAAGATCGGGGTGCCGCGGGACAGCGGCGATTGGCAGCACGGGCGGGTGCCCGGCGGCGGGACGCTTCAGAATCTGTGCACGATCTGCTGCGCGTCGGCGATACGGCGTTGAAACCGTCTTCGAAATGCTCATTGACTCCAGGTCAATTCCGCTTTCTCAGCCGCTTTCGCCTTGTCTCGCCCTAGCTCGCTAGATCGTGAACCCATTCATGGCGCCCCTTACCTTGCCGTACTCCGGTATAGCCGATGGCGGGTGATGTACTGCATCACCGCGGGTGCGATCAGCCCGCTGCAGTCCTCGCCGCCGGCCAGCTTGTGGCGCAGTAAGGTGGCGGAAAGGGGGACGGGGGGCAAGGTCAGGGCGCGGATTGTACCGGAAGCCGCGCTGTTTGAAAAATCAGGCACTTGCCGCCAGTACGGCTGCAGTACGGCGGGCAGGTTGGCCGCATCGAAACCGGGGCGCACCGCCACCGCGATATTGGCCAGCTGCAGAATGTGCTGCCAGCGCTGCCAGCCGGGCAGCTGGTGCAGCGAGTCGCCGCCGATCAGCAGCCACAGCTGGCAAGCCGGCCCCAGCTCGGCGCGCAGTTCTTCCAGCGTTTCCACGGTGTAGGCCGGGCGGCTGCGCCGCACCTCGCGGTCGTCGGCCTGCCAGCCGGCGCGGCCGGCAATGGCCAGCTGCACCATGGCCAGCCGCTGTTCGGCGCTGGCCTGCGGCCCGCTGTCGCGGTGGTAGGGATTGCCGGCCGGGATCAGCCGCAGCTCGTCCAGCCGGCACTGCGCGACGAAGGCTTCCGCCATGCGCAGGTGGGCGGCATGGATCGGGTCGAAGGTGCCGCCGAACATGCCGACGCGGCGCATGGCAACAGCGGCAGCCCCGCTGTGCGCAGGTGCTGCCGCTGTCGGCTGCTGCTTGCCGCTGGACATCAGGCCTGCGGCAGGTTGCCGTCGATGATCAGGTCCAGCTTGCCGGTGGCCGGATGGATCACCAGGCCGTGCACCGGAATGTCTTTCGGCATCAGCGGGTGGCTGCGGATGGTGGCCACGGTATGGCGCACGCTGTCCTGCACGTTGTCGAAGCCTTTCAGCCAGGCATCCAGGTCGATGCCGGCGCCACGCAGGGTGGCGATGGTCTCGGCGGACACGCCGCGTTCCTGGGCATTGGCCAGGATGCGGTTCGGGTCGATGGCGCGCATGCCGCAGTCGTGGTGTGCCACCACGCAGATTTCTTCGGCGCGCAGCTCGTAGACGGCAATCAGCAGGCTGCGCATCACCGAGCCCCACTGGTGGGTAACCAGCGCGCCGGCGTTCTTGATCAGTTTGGCATCGCCGTTTTTCAGGCCCATGGCCTTGGGCAGCAGCTCTACCAGGCGCGCATCCATGCACGCCAGCACCGCCAGGTTCTTGTCCGGAAATTTGTCGGTTTCGAATTGTTCGTACTCGCGTGCCTCGACAAAGGCACGGTTGTGATCCAGCAGGCTGTTTAGCAGGCCCATGGTGTACTCCTGTTCAATTGCCTGCCCGCGGCTAGCGGGTGGCGGCAGGGATTGGTGCGTTTGCTCGATTTTGGTCGGGCGCCATGCTACCACGACCACGGCGCACGCCAACCCCGTGCGCTATGAGGATTTCGCCACTGCCTTGCGGAAGGTCAGCTGGGTCTTGATATGACTGTAGCCTTCGCGCTGGTAGAAGCGATGCGCATCAAGGCGATGCTCGGCGCAGCGCACGCTGACCTCGGCCACGCCGCGCGCGGCGGCCCAGGCTTCGCAGGCGGCCAGCAGCCGCGCACCCAGCCCCTGGCCGCGGCAGTCGGCGGCCACCACCAGGCCGCCCACTTCCACACAGCTGTCGGATTCCAGCAGCGGTCGCAGATAACCGTGAATCCAGCCGCACACGCGGCCTTCTGTTTCGACCACGCAGAGCAGGTGCTGTTCCGGCGCCGCCAGCAGCACGCTCAGCCGCGCGGCCAGGGTGGCGCTGTCGGTCGGGTAGCCCAGTGCGGTGGCCAGGGTGGCGAGGGCGGCGGCATCGGTGGCGCGGGCCGGGCGCAGGATCGGGGGCATGGGCGGTCTCCGTTGCAAGGTTGGCCGCAGTGTCGCCGCGCGCGGCGCGGCTGACCAGTGGCCGTCAGGCCGGGTGGATGGCGATGCCGCGCGCCTGCAACTGCTGCCGCAGCAGGCGGGCGAAGGCCAGCGCGTGGGCGCCGTCGCCGTGCAGGCACACGCTGTCGGCGCGCAGCGCGATGCGGTGGCCGTCCAGGCTGTGCACGCTGCCGTGTTGCACCAGCTGCAGCGTCTGCGCCAGCGCGCGGTCGGCATCCGCAATGACGGCGCCGGGTGTGTCGCGCGGCGCCAGGCTGCTGTCGGCCAGATAGCCGCGGTCGGCGAACACTTCTTCGATCGCGATCAGGCCGTGGCGGCGGGCGGCGGCGGTCAGCTCGCTGCCGGCCAGCCCCATCAGCTTCAGTGCCGGGTCGAAATCGCGTACCGCGGCGGCGATGGCATCGGCCAGCACCGCGTCGCGCGCCGCCTGGTTGTACAGCGCACCATGCGGTTTGACGTGCGCCAGCCGGCCGCCTTCTTCCGCCACGATGGCGGCCAGTGCGGCCAACTGTGCGCTGATGTCGGCATGCACCTGCGCCGGCGTGCGCTGCATGGCGCTGCGGCCGAAGTTGTTGCGGTCGGGAAAGCTGGGATGCGCGCCGATGGCCACGCCGAGCGCCAGCGCGGCGCGCACCGCGGCACGCATGGTGGCGGCATCGCCGGCATGCCAACCGCAGGCGATATTGGCGGAGCTGACGCAGGCCAGGATGGCGGCATCGTCGCCGCAGCCTTCGCCCAGATCGGCATTCAGGTCGATGTGCATTACTGTGTTCCGGTTAAAGGGCGGGTAGCTGGCCGCTGCCCCAGGCCGCCAGTTCGAAGCGGCGCCAGTCGCGCAGCCACAGTTCGCGCGCGGCGCGGGCGGTGGCCAGGTCGCATTCCACGAAGTGTAGCCGGCTGCCGGGGCGCGCCTGCGCCAGCAGCCACAGGTCGGCGTCGATCACGCTGGCGATGCGCGGGTAGCCGCCGGTGGTCTGGGCATCGGCCAGCAGCACGATGGGCTGGCCGCCGGGTGGCACCTGCACCACGCCGGGCAGTACCGCGTGAGACAGCAGCTCGCCGCTGTGGTTGCGCACCAGCGGCGTGCCCTGCAGCCGGTAGCCCATGCGGTTGCTGTGCGGGCTGACCGTCCATGGTTGCTGCCACAGCGCCTGGCGGCTGGCGGCGTCGAATTCATGATATTCCGGGCCGGGGAGGGCGCGCAGCAGCGGCTGCCACGGCCGCTGGCGCACGCCTAGCCGGCCCAGCTGCTGGCTGGCGGCGCCTTGCGGCAGCCGGTCGCCGGCCTGCAGCGCGCGGCCGTGATGGCCGCCGTAGCCGGCCTTGAGGTCGGTGGCGCGCGCGCCCAGCACCAGCGGCATATCGATGCCGCCGTCCACGCACAGGTAGGCGTGCATGCCGTGGCGGGCGCCGGCCAGGCGCAGCACTTGGCCGGCACGGCAGGGCTGGCGCCAGCCGCACCAGGCTGGTTCGCCGTCCAGCGTGGCGTCGAAGTCGGCGCCGGTCAGCGCGAAGCAGCCGTCGCGGCCAAAGCGGATCTCCACCGGGCCCAGTGCGATTTCCAGCGCGGCCAGGTTGGCCGCATTGCCCAGCAGGCGGTTGCCCAGCAGCAGCGCCGGCACATCCAGCGCGCCGTTCTGCGCAATGCCGAGGTGGCGCCGGCCGTGGCGCCCCAGATCCTGCACCGTGGTCTGGATGCCGGGGCGGATGATCTCAAGCATGCGTGTCCTCCAGCGGCTGGAAGCGCACGCGGTCGCCCGGCCGCAGCAGCGACGGCGGCTCGCGTTGCGGGTCGAACAAGGTCAGTTCGGTGTGGCCGATCAGCTGCCAGCCGCCGGGGCTGCAGGCCGGGTAGATGCCGGTCTGCCCGCCGCCGATGCCGACGCTGCCGGCCGGCACCGTCAGCCGCGGTTCGGCGCGGCGCGGGGTGGCCAGCGCCGGCGGCAGCCCGCCGAGGTAGGCAAAGCCGGGCTGGAAGCCAAGAAAGAATACGGTGTAGCACGCGGCACAGTGGCGGGCGATCACCTCCTGCTCCGTCAAGCCGCAGTGCGCGGCTACCGCCGCCAGATCCGGGCCGTGCTCGCCGCCGTAGCGCACCGGGATGTCCAGCCGCCGCTGCGGCGGGTTGGCGCTGCCGGCTTGCTGCCACAGCGTCATCAGCAGATCCAGCACCGCCTCCGCGTCGTGGCGCGCCGGGTCCAGTACCACGGTGAGATTGTTCATCGCCGGCACGATGTCGACAAAGCCGCCGTGCGTGCGCAGCGCATCGGCCAGCCACCAGATGCGGCGCTGGCAGGCGAGGGTGGCGGGCGGCGGCGAGCTCAGCACCACGGCGCGCTCGCCCAGCAGGTGGCAGTGGACTGCGGCGTGTGTCACGGGGTTTCCTTGCCGGCTGACGGTCGCTGCCACTGTACCATCGCCACGCGGCCGGTGGCGGCGCTAGTCGATGCGGAACAGCGGGGTGCCGGTCTGCACAGCGTCACCGTCGGCCACCAGGATGGCGCGCAGCGTGCCGCTGCGTTCAGCCTCGATGGCGTTCATCAGCTTCATCGCCTCGATGATGCACAGCGTGTCGCCGGCTTGCACCTGCTGCCCCGGCTGCACGAACGCCGCCGCACCGGGCGCCGGTGCCAGGTAGCAGCTGCCGGGCATCGGTGCGCACTGGGTGTGCTGCTCGGCGACGCTGGGCGCCGGCGCCGCGGGCGCGACGGCCGTCAGTTGCGGGGCATTGATGGCGGTGGCCATGGCGGGGTAGAGGGCTGGCGCCAGGGTGGCGCTGCAGCCGCGGCGGATGCGGACCTGTTCGCCGCCGACGCTGATGTCCAGTTCGGTGACGCCGGAATGCTGCACCAGCTGGATCAGTTGCTTCAGTTTGCGTAGTTCCATGCGCTCTCGCTTCGTTGCGGCCAACCGTACTCGGGCGGCGGCCGCTGCCATAGTGCCGCATTAGTGCGCGCGCTTTGTTGGCAGTATGTATCAGTGTCGACATGCAGACGCCGCCAGCGGGCGGCGGCGTTCACCAGCGGGAATGGTGGTCTTCGGTGACGCCGGCCAGTGCGGTGACCGGGTAGACGGCACCGGTCTGCGGGTGGCGCAGCCGGCCGTCGAAGCGCCCCACCGGCTGGATGTAGCGGCTGGCGGCCAGCAGCAGATTCTTGTCGCCGCGGCGGGCGCCTTCCGGGGTAAAGCGCAGCGCCACCGCGCCATCGCTGCTGTGGATCTGCCACGGCGCCAGCGGGTTGGCCGCATCGAAATCGAACTGCACGGCGCTGACCCGCCACGGCACGCCGTCCAGCCAGATGGCGTTTTCCGCGTCGCCCATATAGCCGGCCTGCAGGTTGAAACCCAGCGGCCCGGCATGGGCGCTGGCCCATTGCCAGCGGGTGTCGCGTGCCAGCAGGCCGTTGGAGGCATCCAGGCTGGCGTGGCAGCCATCCAGCAGCCAGCGCTCGCCGCCGCACTCGGCAAAGCCGCTGCAGTGCAGCGCGCCGCTCTTGTGGGTGGCGTGCGCCTGCCAGTTGGCCGGGGCAATGGCGGCCAGCACGCTGTCGGCGGCGGGCAGCGCGATGTGCGCCGCCAGTTTCAGTTCGCGGGTATTGATGGTGAGTTCCAGCCGCTGGCCGGCATGGCGGAAGGCGATGCAGTCGCTGCCACGGCGGAAGGTGGCGTCGCCGAAGGCGCGGTCTTCCAGCCGGGTGGACAGCAGCGGCAGGCCGGTGGCGTCGAAGCTGGCCAGCAGCGTGCCGCGGCGGCGGTCGAACAGGTAGGCGAAGGCGCTGCCGGCCCAGCCGACATCTACTACCGCCACGCCGATAAAGTAGTCGGCATGGGCAAAGGCGGCGTATTGCCAGCGCTTGTGGTGCAGCTTGCGCGTCAAACGACGCCCCAGCGGCAGCTGCAGCGCGTGCCAGGACAGCTCCGGCACGATGCCGCGGTACATGCCGAAGGCCGGAATGCCGCGTTCGTGCACCAGCCGCGGCGGGGCCGCGGGCAGTAGGGTTGGCGCCATGCGGGTGGGCGGCCAGGCTCCGCCCGTGGTGTGATCGAGCACCGCAGTCTACAGCAGATTCAGTGGAATCTTTAAATATGCATGCCCGTTCGCCGCAATTGGCGGCATGTTACCGGCACGAATGTTGATCTGTATCGCCGGGATCAGCAGCACCGGGGCGGCCAGGGTGGCATCGCGCGCCTGGCGCAGGGCGATGAAGTCGGCCTCGCTGACACCGCTGCGCAGGTGCACGTTGGCCGCTTTTTGCTGGGCCACCGTGCTGCAGGGGCTGGCGGCGCGCTCGGCCGGCGGGTAGTCGTGGCACAGCCACAGCCGGGTGTGTTCCGGCAGCGACAGCAGGCGCTGCACCGAGCGGTACAGTGTGGCGGCATCGCCACCGGGAAAATCGCAGCGTGCACTGCCCACGTCCGGCTGGAATAATGTATCGCCGATGAAAATGTCATCGCCGACCCGGTAGCCGATATCGGCTGGGGTGTGGCCGGGCAGCGCCAGCACCTGCAGCGTCAACTCGCCCAGCGGCAGGCTGTCGCCATCGGCCAAAAGCTGGTCAAATTGCCGGCCGTCGGTGGCAAAGTCGTCTTCCAGCTGGAAAATCGGCTTGAACACGCGCTGTACGCTATCGATATGGCAACCGATGCCGGTGCGCCCGCCCAGCCGGGCCTTGAGCCAAGCGGCGGCGGACAGGTGGTCGGCATGGGCGTGGGTTTCCAGAATCCACGCCAGATGCAAGCCTTGCGCCTGGATGAAGTCCACCAGTTGCTGGGCGCTGCGGTGCGAGGTACGGCCGGCCTTGGGGTCGTAGTCCAGCACCGGGTCGATGATGGCGGCGTGGCCGCCGGGGTGGTCGTATAGCACATAGCTGTAGGTGCCGGTGACCGGGTCGAAGAAGGGTGCGATTTGTGCTTGCATTGCCGCTCCTGGTGGCTGACAAAAACTACCCGTTTCACTATATATCAAAATATAATGTATGCGCTGCTGGCGCAGCGCCACACGGTAATGGAAGACAGAGTGGGGATCGCCATGGATTTGACTGTACTGCATGACAACGCTGCCCGCGCGGCGGCCTTGCTCAAGAGCTTGGCCAACGAGGACCGGCTGCTGCTGCTGTGCCAGCTGGTGCCGGGCGAGAAAACCGTGTCCGAGCTGGAGCGCCTCACCGGCATCCGCCAGCCGACGCTGTCGCAGCAGCTGGGGGTGTTGCGCAACGAGGCGCTGGTGAATACCCGCCGCGAAGGCAAGTGGATCTACTACAGCGTGGCCAGCGACCAGGCGCTGGCGATTCTGGGCACGCTGTACCAGCTGTATTGCGAACCGCAGCCGCTGCCGACGGCGGCGACCGACAGCCAGCAGACGGTATGATCGACTGGCTGCCGCCCTGGGTGCGGCATTACCGCCGGCAGTGGCTGGCGGGCGATGTCAGCGCCGGGCTGCTGGTGACGTTGCTGCTGGTGCCGCAGGGGCTGGCCTATGCGCTGGTGGCTGGGCTGCCGCCGCAGGTTGGCCTTTATGCCAGCCTGTTGCCGTTACCGCTGTACGCGCTGCTGGGGCGCAGCCACGCGCAGTCGGTGGGGCCGATGGCGGTGACCTCGCTGCTGGTGGCGGCCACGCTGGGCAAGCTGGGGCTGGCCACACCGGCGGATTATCTGCTGGCGGCGGTGTGGCTGGCCTTGCTGTCCGGCGCCATGCTGCTGCTGTTCGGCCTGTTCCGGCTGGGCTTTCTGGCCGATGTGCTGTCGGAGCCGGTGCTGGCCGGCTTCACCGCCGCCTCGGCGTTATTGATCGTGCTGTCGCAGCTGGCACCGCTGGCGGGGCTGCATAGTGGCGGTGCCAGCCTGCCGGCCATCCTCGCGACCCTGTGGCACCAGGCGGCGCATTATTCTCCCCACGCGCTGCTGCTGGGCGTGCCCGCCTTGCTGCTGCTGTGGTGGGCGCGCAGTGGTTTGCCGCGCAGCCTGCAGGCGCTGGGTCTGGGCGCGTCGCCGCTGCTGTTGCTGGCGCGCGGCATGCCGATGCTGGTGGTGCTGGGCAGCATGCTGGCCGTCGGCGTGCTGGGCTGGCACGGACAGCTGCCACAGGTTGGCCGCATTCCCGCCGGGCTGCCGGCACTGGCCTGGCCGGCGCTGCCGGCGGGCGGCCTGTCGGCGCTGGTGTTGCCGGCCTTCTTCATTGCCCTGATCAACTACGTGCAGAGCCTGTCGGTGGCGCAATTGCTGGCCATTCCCCGGCGCGAGACGGTAGACCCGGACCGCGAACTGCTGGCGCTGGGCGCCTGTAATATCGGCGCCGGCCTGTGTGGTGGCCTGCCGGTGACCGGCGGCCTGACGCGCTCGGTGGTGAATGCCGAGGCCGGCGCCAATACCCAGCTGGCGTCGCTGATCACCGCCGGGCTGATCGCCCTGCTGCTGTGGCTGGGCAGCGGCAGCCTGGCGGCGTTGCCACTGACGGCGCTGGCGGCCACCATCATTGCCGCGGTGGCGCCGCAGGTGCGGCTGGCGCCGTTGTGGCACGCCTGGCGCGCCGAGCGCAGCGATGCGGTGGCCTTTGCCGTGACTTTTGTGCTGGTGTTGTGGCTGGGGGTGGACAGCGGCATCGTTGCCGGGGTGGTGATCTCGCTGGCGGCGTGGCTGATGAAAAGCAGCCGCCCGCACCTGGCCGAGCTGGGGCTGCTGCCCGGCAGCAGCCATTTTCGCAATGTGCAGCGCCACCCGTGCCAGACGCTGCCGGGGGTGCTGATCCTGCGCATCGACGAAAGCCTGTATTTCGGCAATGCCCGCCACGTGCGCGATGCGCTGCTGGCCAGGTTGGCCGCCGCCGGTCAGGTGCACACCCTGCTGCTGGTGATGAGCGCGGTGAACCGGGTGGATATCACCGGGCTGGCCATGCTGCAGCGGCTGGATGACACCCTGGGCCTGCGCGGCGTCCGTCTGCAGCTGGCCGAGGTCAAAGGCCCGGTGTGGGACGTGTTCGGCCGCGCCGGGCTGGCCGAGCGCTTTGCCGGTCGTGTGCATCTGTCCACCTATGCGGCGTGGCAGGGACTGCAGCCGGTGCCGGATTTTCATATCTGATGGTCGCGGCGGGTGCTGCTGACGGCAGCCAGTTCCCGAACTTGCCGCGCATCTGGCTATCATAGCTGGCATGAAACCGCTTATTCGCCTCTCTCCGCTGTTGGCCGCCGTGCTGCTGGCCTGGCCGGCGCACGCGCCGCTGGCCAGCGACAATCTGCCCAATCTGGGTACGGTGGCGGAATCCGCCGTGCCGCAGGCCGAGGAAAACCGCGTCGGCCGTGACATCCTGCGCTCGCTGCAGGACGACGGCGACGTGATCGACGACACCGAGGTGAACGACTACCTGGGCGACCTGGGCGGGGCGCTGGTGTCGGCGGCGCAAAGCGTGGCCACGCCGTTCAATTTCTTCGTGGTGCGCGACAACAGCATCAACGCCTTCGCCCTGCCCGGCGGGGTGATCGGTGTGCACAGCGGCCTGCTGCTGGCGACGCAGAACGAAAGCGAGCTGGCCTCGGTGCTGGCGCACGAAATCTCGCACGTCACCCAGCGTCACCTGGCGCGCATGTACCAGAACAACAGCCAGAGTCAGCTGTGGGTGTTGGCCGCCATCCTGGCCGGGGTCATCGCCGGCGCGCACAGCAACAACAGCGACGTGGCGTTTGGTGCCATCAATGCCGGCGTGGGGGCGGGGGTCAGCCAGCAGCTGTCCTACAGCCGCGATTTCGAACGCGAAGCCGACCGCCTGGGGATGCAGTACCTGGCCGCCGCCGGCTTCGACCCGCGCAGCATGCCGGCGTTTTTCGAACGCCTGCAGCAGGTGCAGCGCCACAGCGACAACAATGCCTTCGGCTTTCTGCGTACCCACCCGCTGACCCTGGAGCGCATTGGCGAGAGCCAGGCGCGGGCGCAGGCCTACCCGCCGCGGATGCGGCTGGACAGCACCGATTTCCTGCTGCTGCGCGAAAAACTGCGCGTGGCGACTCTGCCCGGCGACGAGGCGCTGCGCTACTACCGCACCGCGCTGGCCGCCGGCCGCTATCTCAATCGCGGTGCCGCCTTGTACGGCCTGCTGCGCGCACAGCTGGCGCAGGGCAATGTGCGCGAGGCGCAGGCGCTGTGGCCGCAGCTGCAGGCGGCTCTGCCGGCACACCCGTCGCTGGCGCTGCTGGAGGGCGAGCTACAGCGCGCCGCGGGCAATGGCGCGGCGGCGGCCAGAACCCTGCAGCAGGCACTGGAGGTGTATCCGGGCCGCCGCGCGCTGCGCCTGGCGCTGATCGACACCCTGCTGCAGGACCATCGCCAGGCGGAAGCGCGGCAGGCGATCGATGCCGCGCTGGCGCGTTATCAGGACAGCCCGCCGTTGTGGCGCCTGGCCGCGCGCAGCTATGGCGAGGCCGATGCGCTGCGTTATCACGCGGCACTGGGTAACGCGTTCTTTTACGAACAAAAGTTCGAATCCGCGCGCCTGCAGTATCAACTGGCCAGCCAGGCGCCCGGCGATGACTTCTATCTGCGCTCCGCCATCGAAGCCCGTCTCAACGAATTAACGACTAAGCTGAAACCGGAACCGGGCAACCCCCGCCGCTGAACAAGGCATCGTAGCGCGCCGACTACGGCCAAGCTGGCGGCGGCGTTGCGCGCGCTCTCAATGCCAAAGCCATCGCCGGTGGCTGTCTTCATGCCGATCTATCGCAAAAAAACAACATGTTGCGTCGCAATATCCATGTATTTAAAGCCGTTTTCGAGTGAAAACCCTAATAGGCTATTCCGTCGCGAAAGAGGCAAGCTATACACTTTGCCGCGTGTAAGAATGTTTTCGATTTCGCAAATTTTTTTTGCGGTTTTGTTCGTTTATAATCGCAAGCAGTAATGGGAGCCTCGACCGGGGGCTTCGATGAATGTCCGCCTGTCGCACCCGCTCGGGTGCGGCAAGGAAAATAACAGTGAGGATGTGAGATGGCAGCAATCTACCCTGACGATATCGATCCGATTGAAACGCAGGAATGGACCGAGGCAGTCGAATCGGTACTGGACAATGACGGTGCCGAGCGCGCCCATTACCTGCTGGAAAAAATGGTAGAACGCACCCGCCGTCGCGGTGCTCACCTGCCGTTCGAAGCCACCACCGCTTACCTGAACACCATCCCGGTGGGCAAAGAGCAGAAGTCGCCGGGCAACCACGAGATGGAGCACCGCATCCGCTCGATCAACCGCTGGAACGCGATGGCCATGGTGCTGCGCGCCGGCAAGAAAGACCTGGAACTGGGTGGCCACATTGCCTCCTTCCAGTCTTCCGCCACCCTGTACGACGTCGGCTTCAACCACTTCTGGCGCGCCCACAACGACGAGCAGGAAGGCGATCTGGTGTACTTCCAGGGTCACATTGCCCCGGGCGTATACTCCCGCGCCTTCCTGGAAGGCCGCATCAGCGAGCAGCAGATGGACAGCTTCCGCCAGGAAGTGGACGGCGGCGGTCTGTCCTCCTATCCGCATCCATGGCTGATGGAAGACTTCTGGCAGTTCCCCACCGTGTCCATGGGCCTCGGCCCGTTGATGGCGATTTACCAGGCGCGCTTCCTCAAGTACCTGGAAAGCCGCGGTCTGGCCAAGACCCCGGGCCGCAAGGTGTGGTGCTTCTGCGGCGACGGCGAGATGGATGAGCCGGAATCCCTGGGCGCGATCGCCCTGGCCGCGCGCGAAGGCCTCGACAACCTGGTGTTCGTGATCAACTGCAACCTGCAGCGTCTGGACGGCCCGGTACGCGGTAACGGCAAGATCATCCAGGAACTGGAAGGCGACTTCCGCGGTTCCGGCTGGAACGTGCTGAAAGTGGTATGGGGCTCGCGCTGGGACCCGCTGCTGGCGATGGACACCAAGGGCCTGCTGAAAAAGCGCATGGACGAGTGTGTCGACGGCGACTACCAGACCTTCAAGTCCAAGGACGGCGCCTACGTTCGCGAACACTTCTTCGGCAAGTACCCGGAGCTGCGCGAGATGGTGGCCAACATGTCCGACGACGAGATCTGGGCACTGAACCGTGGCGGCCACGACCCGCACAAGGTGTACGCCGCCTATCACGAAGCCACCCACAACGCCAACGGCCGTCCGACCGTGATCCTGGCCAAGACCATCAAGGGTTACGGCATGGGCTCCAGCGGTGAGGCACAGAACGTCGCCCACCAGGCCAAGAAAATGGCACTGGACAACCTGCGCAAGTTCCGCGACCGCTTCGGCATCCCGGTGTCCGACGAAGATCTGGAAAAAGTACCGTACTACAAGCCGGCAGAAGACAGCCCGGAAATGAACTACATGCGCGAACGTCGCGCTGCGCTGGGCGGCTACCTGCCGGCGCGCAAACCGGTGAAGGCACCGCTGGCGATCCCGGGCCTGCACGTATTCGACAGCCAGCTGGGCGATTCCGGCGAGCGCGAATACTCCACCACCATGGCCTTCGTGCGTCAGCTGGGCATCCTGCTGAAAGACAAGAACATCGGTAAGCAGATCGTGCCGATCGTGCCGGACGAATCCCGCACCTTCGGTATGGAAGGCATGTTCCGCCAGTACGGCATCTGGTCCACCCAGGGTCAGAACTACGTACCGCAGGATGCCGACCAGCTGATGTTCTACAAGGAATCCAAGGACGGCCAGATGCTGCAGGAAGGCATCAACGAGCCGGGCGCGATGTCGTCGTGGATCGCAGCTGCCACCAGCTACGCCAACCACGGCATCCCGATGATTCCGTTCTACATCTACTACTCGATGTTCGGTTTCCAGCGTATCGGCGATCTGGCGTGGGCAGCGGGTGACATGCGTGCCCGTGGCTTCATGCTCGGCGGCACCGCCGGCCGTACCACCCTGAACGGTGAAGGCCTGCAGCACGAAGACGGCCACAGCCACATCCAGGCCGGGCTGATCCCGAACTGCATCAGCTACGACCCGACCTTCTCCTACGAGCTGGCGGTGATCCTGCAGGACGGCCTGAAGCGCATGTATGTAGAACAGGAAGACGTGTTCTATTACATCACCCTGATGAACGAGAACTACACCCACCCGGCGATGCCGCAGGGCGCCGAAGAAGGCATCCTGAAGGGTATGTATCTGTTCAAGGACGGTGGCGACGCGGCGGTGAAAGTACAGCTGATGGGCTCCGGCACCATCCTGCGCGAAGTGATTGCCGCCGCCGACCTGCTGCGCAACGACTTCGGCATCGCCTCCGACATCTGGAGCGTGACCTCGTTCAACCAGCTGCGTCGTGACGGCATGGAAGCCTCGCGCCACAACCTGCTGCACCCGGTGGGCGAGTCGCGCGTGTCCTACGTCGAGCAGCAGCTGGCTGGCCGTTCCGGCCCGGTGATTGCCGCTACCGACTACATCCGCAACTACGCCGACCAGATTCGTGAATACGTGCCTGGCCGTTACGTGGTGCTGGGTACTGACGGTTTCGGCCGCTCCGACAGCCGCGCCAAGCTGCGCGAGTTCTTCGAAGTGGATCGCCGTTACGTTGCCGTGGCCGCACTGTCGGCCCTGGCACGTGAAGGCAAGATCGACGCCAGCCGCGTGGCGGAAGCCATCGCCAAGTACGGCATCAACGTGAACAAGCTGCCGAGCTGGAAGGTATAAGCCGCTAGCCCGGGCGGGCGCGCCGTTGCGGCGCGTACCGCCTGCTTGTTTCCCTGCCGTACCTGGCGTCAGCGCCAGCGTGTAGCCGAATATCGGCGGTGTGCCCCAGCGGGTGCCCGCCCTACGAATGGAAAGCTCATGAGCAATCTGATCGAACTGAAAGTGCCCGACATCGGCGGTCACAGCAATGTAGACATCATCGAAGTATTCATCCAGCCGGGCCAGACCGTGGCGGTGGATGATTCCCTGATCACCCTGGAAACCGACAAGGCCACCATGGAAGTGCCGGCCGAAACTGCCGGTGTGGTGAAAGAAGTACGCGCCGTGCTGGGTGGCAAGATTTCCGAAGGCGATGTGATCGCCATCATCGAAGTGGGCGCCAGCGCCGCCGCTCCGGCTCCGGCCGCGGTAGCACCTGCTGCGGCGCCTGCGCCGGCTGCCGCGCCTGCGGCCGCCCCGGCTGCGGTTGCCAGCGCGCCGGCCCCGGCGGCTGCGGCCAACGTTGGCCGCAGCGAAATCCGCGTGCCGGACATCGGCGGCCACAGCGGTGTGGACGTGATCGAGGTAGCGGTAAAAGTCGGTGACGAGATCAAGCTGGACGACAGCCTGATCACGCTGGAAACCGACAAGGCCACCATGGAAGTGCCCGCCACCGCCGCTGGCCGCGTGGTGGAAGTGAAAGTGAAAGTCGGCGACAAGATCAGCGAAGGCGATCTGATCGTGGTGGTGGAAGGTGCCGGCGCTGCCGCTGCCCCGGCTGCCGCCGCTCCGGCCCCGGCCGCCGCGCCTGCGCCGGTGGCTGCGGCACCGGCTCCTGCTGCCGCTGCCGCTGCACCGGTAGTGGCTCCGGTCGCCGCTGCCGTGGCTGCCGCCTTCAACGAAGCCGGCTTTGCCAAGTCGCATGCCGGCCCGTCGGTGCGCAAGCTGGCGCGCGAGCTGGGCGTGGACCTGTCCAAGGTGAACGGCTCCGGCCGTAAGGGCCGCATCGTCGATGCCGACGTGAAGGGCTTTGTGAAGGCCGTCATGCAGAACCCGGCGGCACTGGCCCCGGCCGCGGCGCCGGCAAATGGTGGCGGTCTGGACCTGCTGCCGTGGCCGAAGGTGGACTTCGCCAAGTTCGGCCCGATCGAAACCAAGCCGCTGACCCGCATCCAGAAGCTGTCCGGTGCCAACCTCAGCCGCAACTGGGTGATGATCCCGCACGTGACGTTCAACGACGAGTGCGACATCACCGAGCTGGAAGACTTCCGCAAGACCATCGGCAAGGAATGGGAGAAGTCCGGCCTGAAGATCAGCCCGCTGGCCTTCATCATCAAGGCCGCCGCCGAGGCGTTGAAGGCCTTCCCGGCGTTCAACAGCTCGCTGGATGGCGACAACCTGGTGCTGAAGCAGTACTACCACATCGGCTTTGCCGCCGACACGCCGAACGGCCTGGTGGTACCGGTGATCAAGAACGTGGATCAGAAGGGCATCAAGCAGATCGCCAAGGAACTGACCGACCTGTCCGCGCTGGCGCGTGACGGCAAGCTCAAGCCGACCGACATGCAGGGCGCTACCTTCACCATCTCCAGTCTGGGCGGTATCGGCGGCACCAGCTTCACCCCGATCGTGAATGCGCCGGAAGTGGCCATCCTCGGTGTGTGCAAGTCGCAGATCAAGCCGGTGTGGAACGGCAAGGAATTCGCGCCGCGCCTGATGTGCCCGCTGAGCCTGTCCTTCGACCACCGCGTGATCGACGGCGCCGCTGCCGCTCGCTTCACCGTGCATCTGGGCAAGCTGCTGTCCGACGTGCGTCGCCTGATCCTGTAATCGGGCCGCACCCGGCAAGGTTGGCCGCGGCCAACCTTGCTGCTGCGCTGCATCGGCGGGCCGACGCGCCCGCCCAATCTTGCCAGTGGCAGCCTGCTGGCTGCCCTGAAGCGTTATGGATGAGAAGCCATGAGCAATCTGATTGAACTGAAAGTGCCGGACATCGGCGGCCACAGCAATGTGGACGTGATCGAGGTGTTCGTGAAAGTCGGCGACAGCGTTGCCAAAGACGACAGCCTGATCACGCTGGAAACCGACAAGGCCACCATGGAAGTGCCGGCCGAAGCGGCCGGTGTGGTGAAGGAAGTGCGCACCGCCGTCGGTGGCAAGATCTCCGAAGGCGACGTGATCGTGGTGATCGAGGCTGCCGGCGCTGCCGCTGCGGCCAACCCTGCGCCGGCGGCCGCCCCGGCTGCTGCTGCGCCAGCCGCTGCCCCCGCCGCCGCTCCTGTGGCGGCACCGGTAGCCGCCAGCCATGCCGGCACTGCCGACATCGACTGCGACGTGCTGGTACTGGGTGCCGGCCCCGGCGGCTACTCCGCCGCCTTCCGTGCTGCCGACCTGGGCCTGAAAGTGGTGCTGGTCGAGCGCTACGCCACTCTCGGCGGCGTGTGCCTGAACGTTGGCTGCATCCCGTCCAAGGCGCTGCTGCACAACGCCGCGGTGATCGACGAGGTGAAACACCTGGCTGCCAACGGCATCAAGTTTGCCGCGCCGGAAATCGACATCGACATGCTGCGTGGCTACAAGGAAAAAGTCATCGGCAAGCTGACCGGCGGTCTGGCCGGCATGGCCAAGGCCCGCAAGGTGCAAGTGGTGCGCGGCGTCGGCCAGTTCCTCGACCCCTACCACCTGCAGGTGGAAACCACCGACGGCACAGGCCAGGACAAGACCGGCGCCAAGCAGGTGATCAAGTTCAACAACGCCATCATCGCCGCCGGTAGCCGCGTGGTGAACCTGCCGTTCATCCCGCAGGATCCGCGCATCGTGGATTCTACCGGCGCGCTGGAACTGAAAGCCGTGCCGAACAAGATGCTGGTCATCGGCGGCGGCATCATCGGCCTGGAAATGGGCACCGTGTATTCCACGCTGGGCGCGCGTCTGGACGTGGTCGAGATGATGGACGGCCTGATGCAGGGTCCGGACCGTGATCTGGTGAAGGTATGGGAGAAGTACAACGCCCACCGCTTCGACAACATCATGACCGGCACCAAGACCGTGGCCGTCGACGCCCGCGAAGACGGCATCTACGTCACCTTTGAAGGCGCCAAGGCCCCGTCCGAGCCGCAACGTTACGACCTAGTACTGGTTGCCGCCGGCCGCGCGCCGAACGGCAAGCTGATCGGCGCCGAAAACGCCGGCGTGGCCGTCTCCGACCGCGGCTTCATCGAAGTCGACAAGCAGCAGCGCACCAACGTGCCGCACATCTACGCGATCGGCGACATCGTTGGCCAGCCGATGCTGGCGCACAAGGCGGTGCACGAGGCACACGTGGCGGCGGAAAACTGCGCTGGGCAGAAAGCCTACTTCGACGCGCGCGTGATTCCGGGCGTGGCCTACACCGATCCGGAAGTGGCGTGGGTCGGCGTGACCGAAGAGTCGGCCAAGCGTGACGGCATCAAGATCGAAAAAGCGGTGTTCCCGTGGGCCGCCTCCGGCCGCGCCATCGCCAACGGTCGTGACGAAGGCTTCACCAAGCTGATCTTCGACGCCGAGACGCATCAGGTGATCGGCGGCGCCATCGTTGGCACCCACGCCGGCGACATGCTGGGTGAAATCTGCCTGGCCATCGAAATGGGCTGCGACGCCACCGACATCGGCAAGACCATCCATGCGCACCCGACCCTGGGCGAGAGCATCGGCATGGCCGCCGAAGTGGCGCACGGCAGCTGCACCGATCTGCCGCCGCAACGCAAGAAGTAAACGTGTGCCTGCGGCCAAGGTTGGCCGCAGCGCAGACGACAAGGGCAAGCCTTACGGCTTGCCCTTTTTTATGGCTTAACGAAATGTATTGCTATCTGCCGATAGTGGACACAAGTGGATCGGGTTGAGTGCAGCGCTGCCGATATTTTCTGCTTGCCACGTCATTTCCGGGCAGTAGCCAGCTGGTTGCGATGTGCGATGTGGCAAATATGGATACGTTAAGCGCAATATACTGCGCACATCCAATATGTCAGACAGGAAATGATATGCAGCTAGGGCAGGATGCTGTTTGATATTCGGGCTGGAAGCTATGTGCGGTGGTAGGCCGGAACTGTCTTGAGTGGTGCCGGCACATGGTGCCCACATGACGAGCTGGCGATTGTCCGAGCGGTTCTAGCCGCCGCCTGGACTGGTTGTTGACGCAACACGAGATTATCTTCAGGGAGAGAAAAAAATGTTCACCAGCAAAACCAAGCGGGAGCTGGACAGCGTCAATAAAGAATTGCAGGAGGCCAAAGGCATCATCGCAGCGCTGAACAAGTCAATGGCGAGCATTCGCTTTACCCCGGATGGCACCATCATCGATGCCAACGATTTGTTTCTGCGGGCAATGGGCTACCGGCGTGAGGACATTATTGGCAAGCATCACCGCATTTTCTGCTCGGCAGACTATGTCGCTAGTCGCGACTATCAGCAATTCTGGAGCAAGCTGTCGGCGGGAGAGTTTTTTTCTGGAGAGATTGAGCGGGTCACGGCGAGCGGCCAGTGCTTGCATTTGGAGGCGACCTACAATCCGATTCTGGACCGCGAGGGCAAGGTCAGCTTCGTGATCAAGTTTGCCTCGGATGTGTCGCGCAAGTTTGAACTCGCCAAAGCCGTGCAGACCCAGCGGGAAGCCTTGCATGAGCAAGTGTTGTCCGTGTCCGGCAGCCTGGTGGAAACTGCCTCCGCCATCAAGGGAGTGGCAGAACAAAGCCTGCAGATTTCGCGGATGACCGATGGCATCTTGAGCGAAACCCGTTCGACGGTGCAGATCGTGGAGGCGGCAAACCAGCAGATTCAGGAGTTGTCTGGTATTACGTCCGAAACCAACAGCCAGCTCGGGTTTCTGTTGGATAAGTCGAAGACGATCGGCAACATCACTTCGACGATCAAGGATATTGCCGATCAGACCAATCTGTTGGCACTGAATGCCGCTATCGAGGCGGCGCGCGCCGGGGAAACCGGGCGTGGATTTGCGGTGGTGGCAGACGAGGTGCGTAAGTTGTCGGAACGGACTGCACGCGCTACCGAGGAGGCCTCGCTCGCCATCAACGAAGTGCAATCGCTGATCGAGGTGAATTCAAGGCAGATCAACGCGGCGGAGGGTAAAACGCAGATCACGCGCGAGACCTTCGGGCAGGCTGCGGGGTCGCTGGGTAGTGTGATGAGCGAAATTACTTCAATCCGCAGCATCATTCAGGATGCTGTGGCGGCAACCGAACAACAGTCGACAGTGATTGGCAGTATCAAGGATACGGTTGGACAGATGGCGGATATCTAGGCGCCAGCAACCCCGAGTTTTGTTTCGGGAAAGTCCTGTCAGCGAGCATAGGCAAGCTGAAACGCTGTCTGCAGTTCCCGGCAACCACCAAACGTTGGCCGCACACCCCATCGGTGCTGCGGCCAACCTTTTTTGCTTACCGCCCCGCCTGCTGCAAACCGGCGGCAATCCAGCGCTGGATGCTGACGGTGTCCATGGCGCCGGCCTGGCGCTGGATTTCGCGGCCGCCAATGAACAGGATCAGAGTCGGGATGCTGCGGATGTTGAAGCGCTGGCCGAGGGTGGTTTCGTTCTGGGTGTTGATCTTGGCGAAGCGCACCTGCGGCAGGGCGCTGGCGGCCTGGGCGAAGGCCGGGGCCATCATCTGGCACGGGCCGCACCACGGTGCCCAGAAATCGACCACCACCGGGATGTCGTTGCGCGAGATGTGCTGCTCGGCGTTGTCCACCGTTAGCTCCAGCGGCTGGCCGGTCAGCAGCGGCTGGTGGCACTGGCCGCAGTTGGGGGTGTCGGCAAGGCGGCTGGCCGGTACGCGGTTGGTGGTGGCGCAGTGTGGACAGACCAAGTGCAGGGCGGTGGTGGTGGTCATGGTGATCTCCCGTAGGCAATGACTGGGAAATGGGTTCGGAGGCACCGGCTTTCAAGCACGGCATCACGCCACCGTTGCCGGCGTTGCGGCCAACCTGGCAGGAGGATCGCTCAGGCAAACAGCTCGGCAGCGCGCAGGGCTGTGCCCTGTGCATCGCGGGCGGACAGCACCGGGGCGGTGTCCAGCGGCCAGCGGATCGCCAGGTCCGGGTCGTCCCAGCGGATGCAGCGTTCGTGCTGCGGCGCGTAGTAGTCGGTGGTCTTGTACAGCACCTCGGCGTAGTCGCCCAGCACCATGAAACCGTGGGCGAAGCCTTCCGGCAGCCACAGCTGCAGGCGGTTGTCGGTGGACAGCTCGTACCCCAGCCAGTGGCCGAAGGTGGCGGAGCCGCGGCGCAGGTCCACCGCCACGTCGAAAATCGCCCCCTGCAGCACGCGCACCAGCTTGCCCTGCGGCTGTTGCAGCTGGTAGTGCAGGCCGCGCAGCACGCCACGTGCCGAACGGCTGTGGTTGTCCTGCACGAAGTGCACCTGCCGGCCGATGGCGGCGTCGAATTGCCGCTGGTTGAAGCTTTCGAAGAAAAAACCGCGCGCGTCGCCATGCACGACCGGTTCGATGAGTTTCACATCGGCGATGGCGGTATCGATCACATGCATGGTCAGAACACCCGGTGTTGCAGCAGGCCCAGCAGGTAGCGGCCATAGTCGTTGTGCTGCAGCGCTGCGGCCAACATTGCCACCTGTACGGCGTCGATCCAGCCGGCGCGGTAGGCGATTTCCTCCGGGCAGGCCACTTTCAGCCCCTGGCGCTTTTCCAGGGTGGCGATGAACTGGCTGGCTTCCAGCATGGCATCGTGGGTGCCGGTATCCAGCCAGGCGTAGCCACGGCCCAGCGTCTGCACCGCCAGCCGGCCCTGCTGCAGGTAGGCATTGTTCACGTCGGTAATTTCCAGCTCGCCGCGTGCCGATGGCGTGATGCCGCGGGCAATATCCACCGCCTGGCTATCGTAGAAATACAGCCCGGTCACCGCGTAGCGCGAATCCGGCTGTGACGGCTTTTCGGTAATCGCCAGCACCTTGCCACTGGCATCGAAGCTCACCACGCCGTAGCGTTCCGGGTCGTGCACGTGGTAGGCGAACACCGTGGCACCATCGTGGCGCTGGCTGGCAGCCTGCAGCACGGCCGGCAGGTGGTCGCCGTAGAACAGGTTGTCTCCCAGGATCAGCGCGGCCGGCGCGCCGGCCAGGAAGGTCTCGCCGATCAGCAGCGCCTGGGCGATGCCGCCCGGGCTGGGCTGCACCGCGTATTGCAGGCTGATGCCCCACTGGCTGCCGTCGCCCAGCAGCTGGGCAAAGCGCGGCGTGTCCTGCGGGGTGGAGATGATCAATATGTCGCGGATGCCGGCCTGCAGCAGCGTGCACAGCGGGTAGTAGATCAGCGGCTTGTCGTAGATCGGCAGCAGCTGCTTGCTCACCGCCAGCGTGGCCGGGTACAGCCGGGTGCCGGAGCCGCCGGCCAGGATGATGCCTTTGCGGGGCTGGTTCATGGCTGTGACCTTGGCAGGGTTGGCCGCAGGGCAGGGGCGCGCATCAGCTGGCTCCATACTGGTGCTGTGTCCAGTTGCGGTAGCTGCCGCTGCTGACGCTGTGTACCCATTCGGCGTTATCGAGGTACCACTGCACGGTCTTGCGGATGCCGCTGGCGAAGCTTTCAGCCGGCTGCCAGCCCAGCTCGCGCTGCAGCTTGCCGGCGTCTATCGCGTAACGGCGGTCGTGGCCGGGGCGGTCCGCCACATGGCGGATCAGTCGCGCGTAGGGCGCGGCGTCGGGGCGCAGCTCGTCCAGCAGCACGCACAGCGTATGCACCAGCTGCAGATTGCGCAGCTCGGCATTGCCGCCGATGTTGTAGTGCTCGCCCGGCTGGCCGTGCGCCAGCACCATGCGCAGCGCGGCGCAGTGGTCGGCCACGTACAGCCAGTCGCGCACCTGCAGGCCATCGCCGTAGATCGGCAGCGGCTGGCCGGCCAGCGCATTGTGCAGCACCAGCGGGATGAGCTTTTCCGGGAACTGGTACGGGCCGTAGTTGTTGCTGCAGTGGGTGGTGAGCACCGGCAGACCGTAGGTGTGGTGCCAGGCGCGCACCAGGTGGTCCGCCGCTGCCTTGCTGGCGGCGTAGGGGCTGTTGGGCTGGTAGCGGTGCTGTTCGCTGAAGCCGGCGTCGCCGGGCGCCAGCGAGCCGTACACCTCGTCGGTGGATATCTGCAGCAGGCGGAACGCCGCCTGCTCGCCGGCTGGCAGCTGCTGCCAGTAGTCGCGCACCGCTTCCAGCAGCCGGTAGCTGCCGACGATATTGGTGGCGATGAAATCGTCCGGGCCGTGGATGCTGCGGTCGACATGGCTTTCGGCGGCAAAATTCAGCACCGCGCGCGGGCGGTATTGCTGCAGCAGCTGGCGCAACAGCGCACTGTCGGCAATGTCGCCGCGCACGAAGTGGTGGCGCGCATCGCCCTGCAGCGACTGCAGGGTGAGCAGGTTGCCGGCATAGGTCAGTTTGTCCAGGTTGACCACCGGCTCGTCACAGCCGGCCAGCCAGTCCAGCACGAAGTTGCCGCCAATGAAGCCGGCGCCGCCGGTTACCAGGATGGTCATGGCTTACTTGCCGATGCAGAAGCGCGAAAAGATCACGCCCAGCAGGTCGTCGGGGGTGAAGCGGCCGGTGATTTCCGACAGCGCGTTCTGTGCCATGCGCAGTTCCTCGGCGAAGATTTCCACCAGCTGCCAGTCCTGCTCGGCCAGTGCCAGGTGGTCGGCGGCGCGGGCGATGGCGTCCAGGTGGCGTTCGCGGGCCAGGAACACGCCGGCATCCTCGCCCTGGTAACCGATCATCTCCAGCAGCAGCGCCCGCAGGTCGTCCACGCCGGCGTGGGTGCGGGCAGACAGGCGTACTACCGGGTGGCCGTCTTCTTCGCTGCGGCCAACCTCGCCGCCGGCAAGGTCCACCTTGTTGAACACGTGTACGCGCGGCAGGCGCGGCGGCAGTTTGTCGAGGATGGCCTGTGTTTCGGTGACGATGCCTTCGCGGCTGTCGATCAGCACCAGCGCCAGATCGGCGCGTTCCACCGCCTGCCAGGTGCGCTCGATGCCGATGCGCTCCACCACGTCGTCGGTATCGCGCAGGCCGGCGGTGTCGATGATGTGCACCGGCACGCCGTCGATCACGATTTCCTCGCGCACGGTGTCGCGGGTGGTGCCGGCGATGTCGGTGACGATGGCGATGTCGTCGCCGGCCAGCGCGTTCATCAGGCTGGATTTGCCGACGTTGGGCTGGCCCACCAGCACCACGTGCATGCCTTCACGCAGCAGCGCGCCCTGGCGTGCGGTGCGTTGTACCGTCTGCAACTGGCCGCGCAGATTGCGCAACCGGCCCACCGCATCGGCCTTCTGCAGGAAGTCGATGTCTTCCTCGGGGAAGTCCAGCGTGGCTTCCACCAGCATGCGCAGGTTGATCAGCTCGTCCACCAGCACGTGGATTTCGTGCGAGAACGCGCCCTTCAGCGATTTCAGCGCGCTTCTGGCGGCGCTCTCGCTGGCAGCGTCGATCAGGTCGGCCACGCTTTCCGCCTGCGCCAGGTCCAGCTTGTCGTTGAGGAAGGCCCGCTTGGTGAATTCGCCCGGTTCGGCCAGGCGCGCGCCCAGCTGCAGGCAGCGGCTGATCAACATCTTCAGCACCACCGGCCCGCCGTGGCCCTGCAGCTCGATGACGTCCTCGCCGGTAAAGCTGTTCGGGCCGGGAAAGTACAGCAGCAGGCCGTTGTCGATGGCGCTGCCGTCGGCGGCGTAGAAATCGGTGTAGGTGGCATAGCGCGGCTTGGGTGTCTTGCCGCCGCTGATGGCCTGCGCGAACGGCAGTAGTTGCTGGCCGGAGATGCGCACCACGCCGACGCCGCCACGCCCGGGGGCGGTGGCAACGGCGCAGATGGTGCTGGGGGTGTAGGCGAGATTCATGCTGTCTTTCTGCGTAAGGCCATCATGCAAACACACGCGATGCGCTTGCAGGATGGTCTTTTGTTGATACATCAAAAAGCCCGGCCATGTGGCCGGGCTTGGATTCTACCTTGCAAGGTTGGCCGCAGCTTACGACTGCAGTGCCGCCTTGCGGGCGTTTTCGATCTTCTTGTTCACGTAGTACTGCTGGCTGATGGACAGCAGGTTGTTGACTACCCAGTACAGCACCAGGCCGGCCGGGAAGAAGAAGAACATGGCAGAGAACGCCAGCGGCATGATCTTCATCATCTTCGCCTGCATCGGATCGGCCGGCGGCGGGTTGAGGAAGGTCTGCGCAAACATGCTCACTGCCATCAGCACCGGCAGGATGTAGTACGGGTCCGGGCGGGCCAGATCGACGATGTACATCCAGGAGGCCTGACGCAGCTCGACGGAAGCCAGCAGCGCCCAGTACAGACCGATAAACACCGGAATCTGGATCAGCATCGGCAGGCAACCACCCAGCGGGTTGACCTTCTCGGTCTTGTACATCTCCATCACCGCCTGCTGGAACTTCATGCGGTCGTCGCCATGTTGCTGCTTCAGCGTTTCCAGACGCGGCGCCAGCGCCTTCATCTTGGCCATGGAACGGTAGGAAGCGGCGGTCAGCGGGTAGAAGGCGGCCTTCACCAGCAGGGTCAGGAACACGATGGCCCAGCCCCAGTTCTGCACCATGGCGTGCAGCTTGGTCAGCAGCCAGAACAGCGGCGAGGCGAAGATATGCACCTTGCCGAAGTCTTTGGCGTAGGCCATGCCGTCGGCCACTTTGGTGATGATGTTGTATTCCTCCGGGCCGGCATACAGCGGCACGGTGAACGACGCGGTCTTGCCGGCGGCGATCGGGGCCACATTCACCATCACGGCGGCGGAGTAGCTGCCGTTTTTCGGCTCCAGCTGGAAGGTACATGCCTGCGCGTTGGCGCACACGGCACTGCCTTCATACGGCTTGAGAATCCAGGCGCTCATGAAGTAATGCTGAATCATGGCCACCCAGCCGTTGTCGGCATTCTTGGTGTACTCGGCCTTGCCTTTGTCCAGATCGGAGAAGTCCACTTTCTGGAAGGCGTTTTCTGCGGTGTACACCGCCGGGCCGGTAAAGGTGTGGGCAAAGCGGCCTTCGCCTTCCGGTGCCTTGCCGTCACGCAGCAGGCGGTAGTAGGCGGTGGTGGACAGCGGTGCGGCAGTGCCGTTGGCAATGTCGTAACGCACGTCGATCAGGTAGCTGCCCTTCTTGAAGGTGTAGACCTTGCTGACCTTCACGCCATTGGCGTCAGGGGCGGTCAGCTTCACTTCCACCTTGTCGCCTTGCAGGGTGTAGCTGGTCTGCGCGGCGCTGAATACGGTCTTGTGGGTCGGCAGCGCGGCGTTGCCGGCGGCGATCAGGCCGGTCTGTGCCACGTACAGGCGCTCACCCTTGTCGGTGAACAGCTCGAACGGCTTGCTGGCGTCCTCGGCAGCGTTGTGCTTTTTCAGCTGCAGGCTGCGCAGGTCGCCACCGTTGGTGTCGATCTCGGCATGCAGTACGTCGGTGTCCACTACCACTCGTTGGCCGCGCGCCAGCTTGCTGCTGTCGGTTGCCGGGGTGGCTGCAGTGGCCGGAACGTCGGCATTGCTGGAGGCTGCCGCGCTGGCCTGTTGGTGCACGGCGGGTTTGGCGGTGGGCTTCGGCGCAAAGTAGTTCTGCCACAGCAGCAGAATGCCGAAGGACAGCGCGATGAAGATGATCAGTCGTTTGGAGTCCATCTTACTTACCGGAAAGGTCAGGGAACCGGGTCATAGCCGCTGCCGCCCCAGGGGTGACAACGGCAAATCCGTCGTGTCGCAAGCAGGCCGCCCTTGAGCGCGCCATGCTTTCTCAGGGCCTCGATGGCGTAGCTGGAGCAGGTCGGCTGGTAGCGGCACCGCGGCGCAAGCCACGGGCTGATGGCCAGCTGGTAAAAACGCACCAGCAGGATCAGGAGTTGCGACATCGCGCTAGTTTAGCAAAGAGTGCGGCCAACGCTGCGATGGCGTCATGGTATTCGTCACGGTGATATGCCTGGCGTGAACGCACCACAAAATCCATCGGCGGCAGTGTGTCGCGGTGTAGGCGAAACCACTCGCGTACCGTGCGCTTGATGTAGTTGCGGCGATTGGCGCGCTTGGCGACCTTCTTGCCGACTACCAGCCCCAGCCGCGGGTGATCCAGGCCGTTGGGCCGGGCATACACCTGGAACAGCGTATTGCTGCGTGCGTTGCGCAAATGAAAAACGGATGAGAACTCATCCGTTTTCAAAAGCCGGTGCGCACGGCGAAAGGTGTGATCCAAGCGTTATACAGCCAGACGCTTACGACCCTTGGCACGACGGGCGGCCAGAACGGCACGACCACCGCGGGTCTTGGAACGAACGAGGAAACCGTGGGTGCGCTTGCGACGGGTATTGGACGGCTGGTAAGTACGTTTCATGATGATTTTCCTGTTTCGAAACGGAAATAAACGCGTGATTACACAGATAAAACCACCTTTTGTCAACCTTGTCGAGGCAGCGACCCGCCGCGGCGCGGCTTGCTTGATCTGGCACGCCACAGAACAATTGTTTGATTTTTATCGATCAATGCCATTGGTCTGGCCGGCGGGTTGCGTAAAAAGCTTGCAGTGCTGTGGATAACTTTGATCAAACACTATAGAATTACCCCTCTTGCAGATGCCGCTCTGCTGCCGAGTCTGTCCCCCGCTGCCTGCTACTGGCAACGAGCAGCCCGGCCCCCTCAGCAGAACCCCAAATAAAATGTTGTCGGCCACAAGCCGGCAGCTGTTCCCGCCGCTTCAAAAAATGTTTGCGGCGGGATTTTGTTTTTAATGACTCATTGATGACCGAACCGGAACAATTCTGGCCCCTGTGCCTGACGCGGCTTGAGGAAGAGCTTTCCTCGCAGCAATTCAACACCTGGATCCGCCCTCTGGCTGCCGAAGTGGCCGAGGAGGCGGTGGTGTTGTATGCGCCCAACCGCTTCATCCTGCAGTTCATCAAGGATCGCTTCCTGGCGCGTATCGAGGCATTGGCGATTGAACTGTTGGGCGAACTGCCGGTGGAGCTGCGCATCGGCGCCCCGGCCGGCGCCGCGCCAGCCACGCTGACGCCGCCCAAGGCCAGCGCGCGTGGCGGCAGTGCCCCGGCGGCTGCGGCCAACGTGGCGGCAGTCGATGTCGGCGCCGACAAATCGGCCACGCCGGCGGTGGCGGCCTCGCCCAAGCAGACCGCGCTGAAGGCCATCGGCGGCGGCCACGAAAGCACCCGCCTCAACCCGGCGTTCACCTTCGACACCCTGGTGACCGGTAAGGGCAACCAGCTGGCGCGCGCCGCCGCGCTGCAGATTGCCGAAAACCCGGGCGATGCCGCCTACAACCCGCTGTTCGTCTACGGCGGCGTGGGCTTGGGTAAGACCCACTTGATCCAGGCCATCGGCAACCACGTGTATGCCAAGAACCCGCAGGCGCGCATCCGCTACATCCATGCCGAGCGCTACGTGGCCGACATCATGCGCGCCTATCAGCACAAGGCGTTCGACGAGTTCAAGCGCTACTACCACTCGCTGGACCTGCTGCTGATCGACGACATCCAGTTTTTTGCCGGCAAGAACCGCACCCAGGAAGAGTTCTTCTACGCCTTCAACGCGCTGATCGAGGGCGGCAAGCAGGTGATCATGACCTGCGACAGCTACCCCAAGCAGATCGAAGGCATGGAAGAGCGGCTGATCTCGCGCTTCAGCTGGGGCCTGACCGTGGAAATCCAGCCGCCGGAGCTGGAAATGCGCGTCGCGATCCTGATGAAGAAGGCCGAGGCCGACAACACCAAGCTGGATCACAACGTGGCGTTTTTCATCGCCCAGAACGTGCGCAGCAACGTGCGCGAGCTGGAAGGCGCGCTGAAGCGCGTGGTGGCCTATGCCCGCTTTACCAGTCAGCCGATCACCATGGAGCTGGTAAAAGAGGCGCTGAAGGACATTCTGGCCGCCGGCAACCGCCAGGTCACCATCGATGCCATCCAGAAAACGGTGGCCGAGTACTACAAGATCAAGCTGTCGGACATGCACAGCAAGAAACGCAGCCGCGACATCGCCCGTCCGCGCCAGGTGGCGATGGCGCTGGCCAAGGAGCTGACTTCGCTGAGCCTGCCCAATATCGGCGACGCCTTTGGCGGCCGCGACCACACCACCGTGCTGCATGCCTGCAAGACCATTGCCGAAATGCGCGGTAGTGACGGTGACATAGCGCACGATTACGATACGCTGCTGGCCATGCTGCGTAACTGATACTGATAAACGAACCGTAACCCCGGGAGTCTGCACATGCTGATTCTGCAAGCCGAACGCGACGCGCTGCTCAAACCCCTGCTGGCTGTAACCGGCATCGTCGAGCGCCGTCACACCCTGCCGATCCTGTCCAACGTGCTGATCGAGAAAAAGGCCGACGCGGTGAGCTTCCTCGCCACCGACCTGGAGATCCAGATCACCACCGCCAGCCCGGACGACATGGCTGGTGAGGCATTCCGCCTGACCACCTCGGCCAAGAAATTGCAGGATATCCTGCGCGCCATTCCGGGCAACGCCACCGTGACCCTGGAACAGCAGGATGCCGGCCGCCTGACGCTGAAAGCCGGCAAGAGCCGCTTCAACCTGCAGACCCTGCCGGCGGACGATTTCCCGCTGCTGACGGCCGGCAGCGCCGCCGAAGCCAGCTTCCAGCTGAGCCAGCGCGACCTCAAACGCCTGATCGCCCAGGTGCAGTACGCGATGGCGGTGCAGGACATCCGCTACTACCTCAACGGCCTGCTGCTGCAGACCGAGGGCAACCAGGTGCGCCTGATCGCCACCGACGGCCACCGCCTGGCATTTGCCTGCGCCGACATCGACGCCACGCTGGCCAAGAGCGAAGTGATCCTGCCGCGCAAGACCATCCTGGAGTTGTACAAGCTGCTGCAGGATAGCGACGAGCAGATCAACATCGAGTTGCTGTCCAACCAGGTGCGTTTCAGCTTTGGCAGCACCGTGATCATCAGCAAGGTGGTGGACGGCAAGTTCCCGGACTACAACCGCGTGATCCCGCTGGATAACGACAAGATCTTCCTGATCGAGCGCGTTACCTTCCTGCAGGCGCTGCAGCGTGCCGCCATTCTGGCCAACGAGAAATTCCGTGGCGTGCGGCTGGTACTCAAGCCGGGCGCGATGTCGATCCTGTGCACCAACAGCGAGCAGGAAGAAGCGGAAGAAGAGCTGGAAATCGCCTTCCAGGGCGGCGAGCTGGAAATCGGCTTCAACATCAACTACCTGCTGGACGTACTGACCAACCTGCCGGCCGACACCCTGCAGCTGGCCTTCGGCGATGGCACCCGCTCCGCGCTGGTAACCATCCCGGACAACAGCAACTTCAAGTACATCGTGATGCCGATGCGCATCTGATGCGTGGGCAAGCGCGTGGGGCCCGCCCCGCGCGCGCTGTTGCGGCCAACGTTGGCCGCAGCCGGTAGGGCACCAAGCCCCGGACGAATCAAGACAAGAGTGGTTTTATGAGCGAACAGGAATACGGCGCAGACAGCATCAAGGTCCTTAAAGGACTGGACGCAGTCCGCAAGCGCCCCGGCATGTACATTGGCGATACCCAGGACGGCACCGGTCTGCACCACATGGTGTTCGAAGTGCTGGACAACGCCATTGACGAAGCACTGGCCGGTCACGCCGACACCATCAAAGTCACCATTCACCCCGATGAATCCATCTCGGTGGAAGACAACGGCCGTGGCATCCCTACCGACATCCACCCGGAAGAAGGCCGCTCCGCTGCAGAAGTCATCATGACCATCCTGCACGCCGGCGGTAAGTTCGACAGCAACAGCTACAAGATCTCCGGCGGCCTGCACGGCGTGGGCGTATCGGTGGTGAATGCGCTGTCCGACTGGCTCAAGCTCAAGATCTGGCGCAACGGCCAGGTGCACGAAATGGAGTTCAACCACGGTGAAGCCGTGGCCCCGCTCACCATGACCGGCCACACCAACCACCGCGGCACCCAGGTGACCTTCCACGCCAGCGAAGCCACTTTCGGCAAGATCGAATTCCATTTCGACATCCTGGCCAAGCGCATCCGCGAACTGTCCTTCCTCAACGATGGCGTCGCCATCGCCCTGATCGACGAGCGCAACGGCAAGGAAGAGAACTTCGCCTTCTCCGGCGGCGTGGCCGGTTTTGTCGGCTACATGAACCGCAACAAGAATCCGCTGCACGCGAAAGTGTTCCACGGCATTGGCGAAAAAGACGGTATGACCGTGGAAGTGGCGATGCAGTGGAACGATTCCTACCAGGAAAACGTGCAGTGTTTCACCAACAACATCCCACAGCGCGATGGCGGCAGCCATTTGACCGCGCTACGTCAGGTGATGACCCGCACCCTCAACGGCTACATCGAAGAGAGCGAAGTGGCCAAGAAGGCCAAGGTCGACACCACTGGTGACGACATGCGCGAAGGCCTGACCTGCGTGCTGTCGGTCAAGCTGCCGGATCCGAAGTTCTCCAGCCAGACCAAGGACAAACTGGTGTCCAGCGAAATCGGCCCGGTGGTCAACGAAGTGGTCAGCGAAGCGCTGAAGAACTTCCTGCTGGAAAACCCCAACGAAGCCAAGATCATCACCGGCAAGATTGTGGAAGCCGCCCGCGCCCGCGAAGCCGCGCGCAAGGCGCGCGAGATCACCCGCCGCAAAGGGGTGATGGACGGTCTGGGCCTGCCGGGCAAACTGGCCGACTGCCAGGAAAAAGATCCGGCGATGTCCGAACTGTACCTGGTCGAGGGTGACTCCGCCGGCGGCTCCGCCAAGCAGGGCCGCGACCGCAAGTTCCAGGCCATCCTGCCGCTGAAGGGCAAGATCCTCAACGTCGAGCGCGCCCGCTTCGACAAGATGCTGCAAAGCCAGGAAGTGGCCACCCTGATCACCGCACTGGGCTGCGGCATCGGCAAGGACGAATACAACCCGGACAAGCTGCGCTACCACCGCATCATCATCATGACCGATGCCGACGTCGACGGCGCGCATATCCGCACCCTGCTGCTGACCTTCTTCTACCGCCAGACCCCGGAGCTGGTGGAGCGCGGCCACATCTACATCGCCCAGCCGCCGCTGTACAAGGCCAAGCACGGCAAGCAGGAACGCTATCTGAAGGACGACTTCGAACTGAACCAGTACCTGCTGCAACTGGCGCTGGACAAGTCTGAACTGGTACCGGCCGAAGGCGAAGCCGCACTGTCCGGCGACACCCTGGCCGAGATTGCGCGCCAGTACCTGCAGGCCCGCGCCGCCATCGAGCGCGAAAGCCGCGTGGTGGATCCGCTGGTGCTGCACGCGCTGCTGAAGGTTGGCCGCATCGCGCTGGACAGCGAAGCCGTCGCCAATGCCGCCCGCAGCGCCCTGGCTGCCGTGCTGCCGGAAGAACTGATCGCGCTCAGCGTGCTGCGCGACGAAAAGAACGACGAATGGATGATCAAGATCACCCGCAAACTGCACGGCAACGTGCAGGTAACGGTGCTGGATCAGGACTTCCTGGATACCGCCGACTACGAAGTGCTGGTGAAAACCGGTGACATGCTGCAGGGCCTGCTGCGCGAAGGCGCCACAGTAAAACGCGGCGAAACCGTGAAGCCGGTAAGCGAATTTGGCGATGCGTTGGACTGGCTGCTGGCCGAAGCGCGCAAGGGCCTGTCCATCCAGCGCTACAAGGGTCTGGGCGAGATGAACCCGGGCCAGCTGTGGGAAACCACCATGGACCCGACCGTGCGCCGCCTGCTGAAAGTGAAAATCGAAGACGCCATGGCCGCCGACGATGTATTCACCACCCTGATGGGCGACAACGTGGAACCACGTCGCGAATTCATCGAACGTAACGCGTTGATTGCACGGAATATTGACGTGTAATTGTGTAGGATCCCACGAATATCTAGATATATTCCACTTTTCTAGATTTTTGGGATTCTGCTCTCTGTACTCAGCTTAGCAAATGGCCTCCAAGTTCGGAGGCCATTTTTCATTTTCAGCTAAGACAGGCGATCTGTCGCATCTGGTGCCGCTTGCCGTTTATCTTGAGATTCTTACTAAAACGCCTGTCGCGAAATTTCCTGTGGGTACATATTGCCCATCGGCTGATTGATTAGGCTGACGATATGCCCCTTGAGTTGGTTGTTTTCCTGGGTGAAGTTGAACACGCGATCTCCCTCCTTAAAGATGGTTTGCGGACCGAAGAATTGCTCGGTGCCGTACCAGATAGGCCCGTAGGCGTAGCGTAATTTGTAGGCACCCAGCGGCACGGTGGTGTGGTACTCCTGCGCCGGGAATACGAACAGGCTGATCACCGGCTGGTTGGTATTGGCATCCACCAGCTTCAGGTAGTAGCTGTTGCTGCCATCAGGCGTCTTGACGGTAAACGGGGCAATCCTTGGCGCCGGTGTCCACATTTCCTGATCGCCTTGCATGATGGCGACAGGCGGCGGCAACGGCGGCGCAGGGGTGGGGATGACTTGGGCGATTTGCGGTGGCACGACTACTGCTGGCGGCTGGTCGGGTATGGCGCTGTGCGGCCAGTGCTGCAGGAGCCAGATGCTGGCCAGGCCGCCCAGCGCCCACGGCACAAGCCTGCCGATGGTCCATTGGGATGGCTCGCCCTTGGCGGCTGGCGAGAAAACACGGCAACCGCAGTTGGGACAGTAGCTGGCGGTTTTGCCGGCCATGGTGATGTGCGAGGTGTGACCGCAGCTGCACTGCACCTGTGTGGTCATTTGTCTGTCCTGCATGGCTGCCCACCTTGAATCGATATGACTTGACCATGGCATGATACATCGCTCATGCAATTGTCGTGCGCTACCGGGGTGGCGGATGGCCGTGTACCGTGGCCTGGCGCTTTGCTTGGTCGTGCGGCGCGGCCTGCGGCCAACGTTGGCGGCAAGGCGGCAGGCTAATGTGCGACCACTGCGCCGCCATCCTTGCGGCCACGCTTCGCCCGCCTCAGCCCACGCTGCGCGCAAACACCGCATTCGCCATATAGCGCCGCAGCCAGCGCAGCAGCGGGGCATCTTCCTGGCCGGCGCGCCAGTACAGGTGCACTTCCAGCGCCGGGAAGGCTAGGTCCTGGGCGTGGATTTCCACCAGCTGGCCGTTCAGCGTCGGGTAGCGCGCGATGTTCAGCGGCAGCACTGCCCAGCCCTGGCCCATGGCGGCCTGTTCGGCAATCACGTACAGGCTGTCGGTGCGCCACAGTTGCGGGCTGATGCGTTCGTCGGCGTCGTCCAGCACAAAGCGCGGCGTCACCAGAAGCTGGCGGTAGCGTGCCAGCGTCTGGCGGTTGAGCGCCGGCTCTTGCAGCAGCGGGTGCTTGCTGCCCACCACCAGCACCCGCGGCACCGCGCCCACCGGTTCCGAGGCCAGCGTGGCGTCGGCGGGGATGCGGCGGAACGCCAGGCCGACATCGGCGTGGCCGGCGCGCAGCCACTCGGCAATGTTGGCCGCCGAGCCATGGCACAGCGTCAGTTCCAGCTGCGGGAAGGCCTGGTCCAGCGCCTGTACCAGCTCCAGTTCCGCAGGGTAGGGCAGGCCTTCGTCCAGAGCCAGCGTAAGCTGCTCGGGGCGGCGGGTGGCCAGGGTCAGCGCGCGGTTATCGAAATGGCGGCATTGCCGCAGCAATTCCTGCGCTTCGGCCAGTAGCACGCTGCCGGCGCTGGTCAGGGTGGGCAGCCGCCCGCTGCGATCGAACAGCTCGGTGTCCAGGCTGGCTTCCAACAGCGCAATCGCGGTGCTGACTGCCGATTGGGCGCGCCCCAGCTGGCGGGCGGCGGCAGAAAACGATGGCGCCTCGGCCGCGGCGACGAAGGTGGCCAGTTGTTCCAGCGTCCATTTCATCTATCTGTCTTTCAGATGGTTTCTATCTTTAATGTACCTGAATATCAGATATACGATGGCGGCAATTGGTCTGCGGGCAGACGGGGTAGCGGCCCCGCTGTGTCGTGCCGGCCGGAAGGAGGTGCAGGATGAACAGCTATCTGATGCTGGCGATTGCCATCGTGGCCGAAGTGGTGGCAACCAGCAGCCTGAAAGCCAGCGACGGCTTTAGCCGTTTGCTGCCCAGCGTGCTGGTGGTGGTGGGCTATGTGATTTCGTTCTACCTGCTGCCGCAGATCATGAAAACCCTGCCGGTGGGCATGGTGTACGCCATCTGGTGCGGCGTCGGCATCGTGGCGGTGGCCCTGGTGGGGCAGGTGTTGTACAAGCAGATGCTGGATGGGCCGGCCTATCTCGGCATCGGCCTGATCGTGGCCGGTGTGGTGGTGCTGCAGGCAATGTCCAAAACCTCCGGCCATTGAGCTGGCCCCGCCGCCAGCGTGCCCGGCGCTGCCAGATGGCGCTGGGGCGCCAGCAAACAGCCCCCGTTGCGACGGGGGCTGTTTGCTTATGCGGCGGCTAAGCGCGCCGGCATGCGGCCAACGTTGGCCGCACGGCTCAGTTCAGCAGCTTGTGATAGTGCTTCTTGATCGGGTCGGTCTTCTGCAGTGCGGCCTTGGCGGCGGGCAGGTCGTTGGCTTTTACCGCCAGGCTGACGGCGGCCAGTTGCTGTTGCAGCTCCTTGATACCCTTGTCGTAGCTGGGCTGGTTCTTTTTCAGCGGCAGCGTGCCGGCCTTGTTGACGTCGTTCTGCAGCTGGGCGAAGTACTTGTTGAAGTCCGCCATGCTGCTGCTGGCCAGAGCGGCCTTCATGGTGGTCTTCATGTCCTTCATTACGGTCTTGATTTCACCGGCCCGGGCCGGGGTGGTGGCCAGACAGGCGATGGCGAGCAGGGCCAGGCCCAGGCGGGTGGTGTTGCGGATGGCGGTCATGGTGCGGCTTCCTGTGCGGCGTGGAGATGCCGGCACTGTAGGCGGCCAGGATTAGTGGCCGCTTAACGGTGCCGCGCCATCGCCGGCGATGATCTGCGGGATGCGGGCACGGATCTGCTGCATGCCTTGCTCAAAGCGCAGGCGGGCGCGTTCGCCCTGCGGATGCTTGCTGCTGAAGCCGATGTAGGAGCCCTGGCTGCCGGCAGTGAACAGGTAGCGCAGCTGCTGCGGAGCGATGCCGGCACCGGTCAGCAGCCGCTGTTCGGTCTTTTTGGCGTCGATGATCAGCACCGCGTACTGGATGCGCCCGGCCAGCAGCTTTCGCAGCAGCATGCTTTCGTTGTTGGCGTAGTCGATGCGCAGCCGGCTGCCGATGCTGTCGAGGCTGCGCGGGTACTCATAGCCGTTGACCAGCCCGATACTGCTGCCCGCCGGTATCTCGTCCAGGCTGGCGGCGCCGGCGCGGGTGTTGCCGCTGGCCGTGTAGACGCGAGCCTCGGAGCTGAAGATGGGCTGGCTGGAAAACGTCACCTGGCCGCGCAGCGCCGGCTCCCACGCCATGTTGAAGCAGGCCGCCGCCTCGCCGGCCAGCACGCTGGCCTTGCAGCGCGCATAGGGCACCACGATCAGCTTGATCGGTACACCGGCGGCGTCAAAGGCGGCGCGCACGATGGCGTTGGCGTAGCCGCTGCCATTGCTGTTGGACCACGGGCTGGCGGCGTCTTCCACCATCACCGGCAACGGCGCGGCATGGGCGAGGCTGAGCGGGAGCAGGGCAAGCAGCAGGCGGCGTTTCATGGGCGGCTACTCTCGGGTGACGGCTACATCGAATTATGCGCAAAAAGATGCGGCGATGGTGTCGCTTGTCACTGCCACGGTGACCGATGCCAACGGCACGGGGCTGTGCTGGCGGGTCGCCCTGCCGGGCGGCGGACATTAGCGCCACACTGCCTGCGGCCTTCTGGCGCCAGGGCCTGCGGCCAACGTTGTGCCATCGGGCTGGCCGTCCACGCGTGTGCTGCCGGCAGTGCCAGCGCTGGGCCGCGGTGGCCGATGCCAGCCGGCTGCGTGCCAGCTGCTATCCGGGTATCCGGCGATGGCGTCCGCGCTGGCTGCGCCGGCTAGCGCACGCGGCCCCACCATAGCCCGGTGCTGGCAGTAAAGCTGCCATCGGCTTCCAGCTGCAACGCGCTGGCCACCTCCTGCGGCGCTTCCTGCTGCAGCTGGCGCAGCATGGCGACCTTCTCCGGCGGCGTGCGCATGCGTGTCACCCAGCTGGCAAACTCCAGTCGCAGCGGCCAACTGTGATGCGCCAGCAGCTCGATGCCGGCGTCGTCCAGCAGCGTGCGCCACTCGCTGTCGCTGCGGTCGCGCACGTGCGAGCGGTCGCGCAGCAGCTCCCAGCATTGCAGATGGGTGTCGGCCAGCGCGTCTGCCGGCGCCTGCACATCGATGATCAACACATGGCCGCCGCGGCGGGTGACGCGGCGCATGTCGGCGACACCGGCGGCCAGATCCAGCCAGTGGTGGGCGCTGTAGCGGCTGGCCACCAGCTCGAAGCTGGCATCGGCAAACGGCAGCGCGCCGGCGTGGCCGGGCTGGGTGACGAGGTTGCCCAGGCCGTTGGCCACGGCGGCGGCGCGCACGGTGTCCAGCATGGCGGGGGCCGGGTCCAGCGCGGTGATCTGTGCCAGCAGCGGTGCCAGGTTGAAGGCCAGGTGGCCGGCGCCGCAGCCGACATCCAGCGCCTGCGCCTGTGCGCTCACGTTGGCCGCTACCAGCTGCCGCGCCTGCGCCAGATCGGGGCCGGCGGCGTGCACGGCACTGCTGAGATAGGCTTGCGCCTGCGGGTCGAACTGCTGGGTAGTGGCTTGCTGGTGGGCTTGCATGGCGGGGCTCCGCGGGGTTGAGTGCCACCACCGTAACCGGGCCTGGGTACCGGTACAAGACGGGTGGTTATCCTGTTATAAGCAGTAACAGCTTGCGCGCTAGCACCAAAGTCGCAGCCGCCTGCTGCCCGCCGCCGCCATGCCGGCGCTGAAATATGCGCTATGGTAGCGCCATCGCTATCGTCATTACCGGAGCCGAGCATGCCGCTGTCGCCACGCGCCCACACCCTGCTGCTGACCTGGATCGCGATGCTGGCGTTTGCCGGTAACTCGCTGCTGTGCCGGCTGGCGCTGGCGACCACGCGCATCGATGCCGCCAGCTTCACCCTGCTGCGGCTGGCCAGCGGCGCGCTGGTGCTGGCGTTGCTGGTACGCGGCCGTGATCGGGTGTGGCCAAAAAGCGGCAGCTGGGCCGGCGCCGGCGCGCTGTTTGTGTATGCGGCGGCGTTCTCGTTCGCCTATCGCCACCTGCCCACCGCCACCGGTGCCTTGTGTCTGTTTGGCGCGGTGCAGGCCAGCATGATCGGCTACGGCCTGTGGCAGGGTGAAAGGTTGGCCGCACGGCAGTGGCTGGGCTTTGGCTGTGCGTTGGGCGGCCTGCTGCTGTTGCTGCTGCCGGGGGTGTCGGCGCCGCCGCTGGCCGGCATGCTGCTGATGCTGCTGGCCGGCGTGGCCTGGGGCGTGTACTCGTTGCTGGGGCGCCGTGGCGGCGACCCCACCCAGCTGACGGCGGGCAACTTCCTGCGCGCGGTGCCGCTGGCGCTGCTGCCGATGCTGCTGTGGCCGCCGGCGCAGCTGCCGGCGTGGGACGGCGTCGCCTACGCACTGGCTTCCGGCGCGCTAGCCTCCGGCATCGGCTATGCCATCTGGTACACCGCGCTGCGCGGCCTGGGCGCCGCCACCGCGGCCACGGTGCAGCTGAGCGTGCCGCTGCTGGCGGCCGTGGCCGGCTGGCTGTTGCTGGGCGAGGCGCTGGACTGGCGCACCGGGCTGGCGGCGCTGGCGATCCTGGGCGGCATCGCGCTGGTGATCGCCGGCCGCGTGGGCCGGGTCTAGCCGGCGCGGCGCCCCGGCGGTGGCTGACGCTGCTTGCGCATCTGCACTACCATAGCGCGATTCACCCCGGATATTTGTTGATGCGCTATTTGCCCCTGTTGCTGCTGTGCCTGCCGCTGCCTGCCCTGGCACTGGATTATCAGGTCGAGATCGATGCACCGCTGCTGCTGCAGCCGCTGCTGGAGGAGAACCTCGACCTGGTGCAACTGCGTGCCGACGACACGCTGCAGGAGCGCGACCTGGCGGCGATGCTGGAAACCACGCCCGGCGAGGTGAAAACGCTGCTGGAAACCGAGGGTTATTTTGCACCGGAAGTCAGAGTGCGCCGCGACGCTAACCGGGTGCGGGTGAGCGTGCGCCCCGGGCTGCCGGTAACGGTGACGCAGGTGACGCTGCAGTACCGCGGCGCGGTGACGCAGGAGGCCGACTACGCGCGCTTCGTGGCCGACGCCGAGGCGGCCTGGAGTCTGCCGCAGGGTGCGGTGTTCCGCCAGGGCGACTGGGACGACAGCAAGAAGGCCGCGCTGCGCCCCCTGCTGCTGGAGCGCTTTCCGCAGGCGCGCATCGCCGCCTCGCGCGCCGAGATCGACCCGGCCAGCCGCCGCGCCACGCTCAGCGTCACCATCGATAGCGGCCCGCGCATCCGCTACGGCGCGCTGCAGGTCAGCGGCGCGCAGCGCTACCCGGAAAGCGTGATCCGCGGCCAGGCCAACTTCAGCGAGGGCAGCGATTTCCGCCAGCAGGACATTCTCGATTACCAGGGCAGCCTGGAAAAAGACAGCCACTACAGCGGCGTGGTGGTGGCGCCGCTGTGGGAGCAGCTGCAGGACGGCAGCGTGCCGATCGGCGTCACCGTCAGCGAGGTGCAGCGGCAGAAACTGGACCTGGGCCTGAACTACAGCACCGGCGACGGCCCCGGCGTGCGGCTGGGCTACGAACACTACAACCTGTTCCGCCGTGGCTATACCGGCTCGGTGGTGCTGGACTGGAAGCGCGACAAGCAGCAGCTGGACCTGGGGCTGGGTTTTCCGCGCCAGGTGGGCGGCTATTCGCACGCCATCAACCTGCACGCCAGCCATGAGGACAGCAACGGCGTGCTGACCGACGGCCGCGAACTGGGCGTGTTCCGCATCCGCCAGAACGGCAATGTCGAATCGCGGCTGGGGCTGGAATACGTGCTGGAACAGGAGCACGAAAACAATGTACTCACCCGCGACAGCAAATCGCTGATTGCCTCCTACGGTTGGACGCAGCGCGCCATCGACAACCTGCTGCGTCCCAGCAGCGGCTACCTGCTGGAGGCACAAGTGGCGGCCACGGTGGGCGATCTGGGCTCGGACACCCGCTTTCAGCGCGGCTACGTGCGGCTGGCCAATTACTGGTCACCTAACTGGCTGCGCGGCACGCTGGTGTCGCGGCTGGAAGGCGGCCAGGTGTTTGCCGCCGACACCACCGAAGTGCCGACCTCGCGGCTGTTCAAGGCCGGTGGTGTCAACAGCGTGCGCGGTTACGAATACCAGAGCCTGGGGGTGGAGGAGAGCGACGGCAGCATCAGCGGCGGCCGCGTGCTGACCACCGCCAGTGTGGAATACCAGTATCCGGTGACGCAGAACTGGCGCGCGGCGGTGTTTGTCGATGCCGGCGATGCCGCCCAGTCGTGGCAGAAGCTGAACCTGGCCACCGCCTACGGCGTGGGCGCGCGCTGGCTCAGTCCGCTGGCGCCGCTGGCGTTCGACATCGCCCACGGCAACCGCGACAAGCGCTGGCGCTGGAACCTCAACCTGGGTTTGGCGTTCTGATGCCGCAGATGACGCCTCCCGAACTCGACTCCATTACCGCCGCCGCACCGCCACCGGTGCCGCCCGCGCCGCGCCGCCGCCGCTGGTGGCCGTGGCTGCTGGCCACGCCGCTGCTGTTGCTGCTGAGCACCACCGCGCTGCTGATCTGGCTCACCACCAGCCAGGCCGGTTTTGCCACCCTGTGGCGCTGGGCCGACAGCCTCAGCGGCGGCAGCCTCAAGGTTGGCCGCAGCGAGGGCACGCTGTGGCAGGGCTTTACCCTGCAGCAAGTGCGCTGGCAGCGGGCTGGCACGCGGCTGGACATCAGCCGGCTGCAGCTGGCCTGGCAGCCGACGGCGCTGTGGCACGGGCAACTGCATATCCGCCAGCTGGCCATCGGCGACATCCGTTATGCCGGCAAGCCGGCCGCTAAACCGGCCGCGCCGCCGCAGGTGCCGCGCTCGCTGGCGCTGCCGCTGCCGGTGCGGCTGGATGCCTTGTCGATCGACAGCTTCAGCCAGCCGGGGCAGCCGCTGCTGTCGGCGCTGCGTGCCGATTACCGTTATGACGCCGGCCGCCACCGGCTGAGCCTGCGCCAGCTGGACACGCCGTGGGGCGGGGCCACCGTCGGCCTGACCGTGCTGGATGCGGCGCCATTCCAGCTGGCCGGCCAGTTGCGTTACCAGGGCGTGCTGGAGGGCGTGCGCGCGCGCGGCGAGCTGGCGCTGGCCGGTTCGCTGCTGCAGCCGCGGCTGGCGGGTGAAATCGCCGCCCGAGGCCTGCTGATCAAGCTCAGCAGCGAACTGCAGCCGTTTGCTGCGGTGCCGCTGCAGCGCCTGCGCCGGCTGGAGGCGCGTGTCGGCGGCGTCAACCCGCAGGCACTGCTGCCGGGGCTGCCGCAGGCACGGCTGGCACTGGCGGTCAGCGTGGTGCCGCAGGATGCCGATTCGGTGCGCGGCGGCATTTCGCTGCTCAACAGCGCGCCGGGGCCGCTGTCGGCGCAGCAGATCCCGCTGTCGCTGCTGTGGGGCGAGTTCCGCATCGATGGCGACACGCTGCGTTTGCCCGGCCTGCAGGCGCAGCTGGCCGGTGGCGAGCTGACCGTCAGCGGCAGCGCCGCGCCGGATGCACTGGCGCTGGATGCCCAGCTGCGCAATATCGACAGCCGCCAGCTGCACGCATCGCTGCCATCGCACCTGATCAACGGCGAGCTGCACGCCGCCGGCCGCGCGCGCTTGCCGCAAGTCCGCATCAAATTAAGCAGCGGCGAGCTGGGGCTGGACGGCCGCCTGCGGCTGGCGGAGGCGCCGCGCCGGCTGGAAGTGGCGGAGCTGGCGCTGCGCACCGGGCTGGGCCGCTTGCAGGGCGAGGGCAGCTGGCTGTTCGACCGCCGGCAATTGGCCTTTAGCGGCAAGTTGCAGGGTTTTGATCCGGCCCGGGTCGACGCCCGTTGGCCGCATGGCAGCATCAACGGCACGCTGGCGAGCCATGCCAATCTGGCCGCGGCACCACAAGGGGATGTGGCGTTGCAACTGGCCGGCAGCCAGCTCAGCGGCGCGCCACTGGGCGGGCAGTTCCGCCTGCAGTGGCAGCCGCAACGGGTGGCGCAACTGCTGGCCGACCTGACGCTGGGGCGTAACCGGCTGCAGGCCAGCGGCGCCTACGGCCGCGCCGGCGACACGCTGGCGCTGCAGCTGACGGCGCCGCAGCTATCGCTGCTGGGGCCGGCGTTCGGCGGCGAGCTGAGCGCCAGCCTGCAACTGGCCGGCACCCCGGCCAAGCCGGACATCAGCGCCAAACTGGCGGCGCACGCGCTGCGGCTGCCGGGTGCGATCAGCATTGGCAGCCTGCAGGGCGAGGGCAGCAGCGGCTTGCAGCAGGACAGCCCGTTCCGCGTGCAGTTGAGCGGGCGCGAGCTGCGTGGTGGCGGCCAGCTGCTGGACAGCCTGCAGCTGAGCGCCAGCGGCAACCGCGCCGCGCACCAGCTGCAACTGGATGCCCGCGGCCAACTGCAAGGCCAGCCGCAAACGCTGGCGCTGGCGCTCAGCGGCGGGCTGGCGCCGCAAACCCTGCGCTGGCAGGGCCGCCTCAACAGCCTGCAGGCCGGCGGCGGCGTGGCGCTGCGGCTGGAGGCGCCCACTGCGCTGCAACTGGCCGCCGATGCGGTCTCGCTGGGTGCCAGCCGCTGGCAGGCGCTGGGCACGCAATGGCAGCTGGATGACAGCAGCTGGCAACGCGCCAGCGGCTGGCGCAGCAGCGGGCGGGTGAACAACCTGGCGCTGGCGGCGCTGTCGCCGTGGCTGAAGCTGCTGCTGCAGCAGGATCTGGTGTTTGCCGCAGACTGGGCGCTGAGCGGGCAGCAAGGTTGGCCGCAGGGCCGTCTCAACCTGCGCCGCGAGCGCGGCGACGTGCTGCTGCCGCAGCCGCAGCGCAGCCCGCAGCCGCTGGGTCTGACGCGCGCCGAGCTGCAACTGGGGCTGGGGCCGGCGGCGCCGCTGCGGCTGCAGCTGGACAGCCGCTTCGGCCGCGTCAGCGGCGAGGGCACCTTGCAGCTGCCGGCCAGCGGTACGCTGGACGCGGCGCAGATTGCCGCCCGCGTGCAGCTGGCGGTGCCGACGCTGGGCGCCTTCCAGCAGTGGCTGGGCAATGGCTACGATCTGGACGGCGCGCTGAGCGCCGACGTGCGCCTGAACGGCCCGCTGTTGGCGCCGCTGTACCACGGCGACATCACTGGCCAGCAACTGCGTTTCAGCGAGCGCAAGAACGGCATCCGCCTAGAAGACGGCGTGCTGGCGGCGCGGCTGCAGCAGCGCACGCTGCTGGTGGACAAGCTGAGCTTCGGCAAGCGTGGTGAATTGCAGGCCAGCGGCAGCCTGTCGCTGGATGGCGACCAGCCGGGTGCCGCCGTCAACCTGCGGCTGACGCGCTTCGCGCTGATCGAGCGCCCGGGGCGGCGGCTGACGGTATCCGGCAACAGCCGCATCACCCTGGAGCAGGGCAAGGTGTTCCTGCGCGGCGAGCTGGGCGTGGACCAGGCGCGGCTGGAGCTGCCCAAGCTGGGCGGGCCGCGGCTGTCGTCCGATGTGGTCGTGGTCGGGCGCGAGGTGGTGGCCGATAGCAACACCACGCTGCCACTGGGCGTGGACCTGAACATCGGCCTCGGCAATGACTTCCGCTTCAGCGGCAATGGGCTGGATGCCTGGCTGGGCGGCAATGTGCGGCTGCTGGCCGAACCCGGCGGCGAGCTGCAGGCGCGCGGCCAGGTGCGGGTGGACAAGGGCCGCTTCAAGGCCTACGCCCAGGACATGGATATTGACAAGGGCCTGATCACCTTCAACGGCGCGCTGGATAACCCGTCGCTGGACATCCGCGCCACGCGGCGCAATTCCAGCGTCGGCGCCGGGGTGGAGATCAGCGGCTCGGTGCTGCTGCCGTCGGTGAAGCTGGTGGCGGACGAGGCGATGTCGGAGAAGGACAAACTGTCGTGGCTGGTGCTGGGCCGTGCCGCCACGGTGGGCGACAGCAGCAACGGCATGGGCGGCGCCTCGGCCGGCGGCCTGCTGGCCGGCATGCTCAACGACCGCGTCGGGCTGTTCGACGACGTCGGGGTGCAGTCGCGCGCCGCCACCAGCAGCGACGGCACGGTGAACCCGGCCGAGCAGGTGGTGACGCTGGGCAAGCAGCTGACGCGCGAGCTGTACGTCGGCTACGAATACGGCCTGAAGAGCGCGGAGCAGGCGGTGCGCATCAGCTACCAGCTGTCGCAGAAACTGTCGCTGATCGCCCGCGCCGGGCGCGAGGCATCCAGCGAGTTGCGCTATACGCTGCGGTTTGATTGAAGGTGGGCAGCAGCTTGGTAGGGCGGAGGCGCCACCTAGCCAAGCCCAGCGCTTGCCGCGTCTGGCTTTGTATCCGCTGCGCGGATGCTGTTTGCCGTCGCCGGCACTCTGCGTCGGGCCTGCTGCTGCCGCGCCACGTTGGCCGCAGGCTTGCTACGCTTTGAATCGGCCGCTTTCCCGCAGGGGCGATCCGCCAACATGCGGCCAACTAGATGGCGGAGTGACCTCCTCCCGGCATGACTACTCGACGCTGGTCACCTCTGCCGCCACCAGCGCTGCCGCTACGTCCAGCGGCAGCGGCTTGCCGGTGAGGTAGCCCTGCACCGTGTCGCAGCCCAGGGTGAGCAGGGCGGCAAACTCTTCCTCGGTTTCCACCCCTTCCGCCAGCGCTTCCATGCCCAGGCTCTTGGCCAGGGTGATGATGGCCAGCACGATGGCGGCGTTGTCGTGGCGGCTCTGCAGGTCGGTGACGAAGCAGCGGTCGATCTTCACCGTGTTGGGGGCGAAGTTCTTCAAGTAGGCCAGGCTGGAATAGCCGGTGCCAAAATCGTCCACCGCCAGGTGCACGCCCAGCTGTTTCAGCTGCGCCAGCGTCTGCTGCACCACGCCGGTTTTTTCCAGCAGTGCATTCTCGGTGACCTCGATTTCCAGCTGCGCCGCCGGCAGGCCGCAGTCGTGCAGGATGCGGCCAACCTCGGCGGCAAAGCCCGGCTGCGCCAGCTGCCGCGGCGAGGCGTTGACGGCGATGGTCAGCGGCGCGGCCGCATCGCGCGGCCACTGCGCCGCCACCTGGCAGGCTTCGCGCAGCACCCACAGGCCGATGTCCACGATCAGGCCGGAGTCTTCTGCCACCGGGATGAAGCGGCTGGGCGGGGTGCTGCGGCCGTCCCGGTCGGTCCAGCGCAGCAGCGCCTCGAAGCCGGTGAGGCGGCGGTCGCGCATGCGGTACTTGGGCTGCAGCACCAGGTGCAGCTCGCCGCCGCTCAGCGCCTGGCGCAGGCGGCTTTCCAGCAGCAGGCGCTGGTTGGCTTCCTGCGTCATGTGGCGGGTGAAGAAGCGGAAGCTGTTGCGGCCGCCGGCCTTGGCGTCGTACATCGCCATGTCGGCGTTTTTCAGCAGCAGTTCGGCGCTGTTGCCGTCGTCCGGGCTGATGGCGATGCCGATGCTGGCGCTGACCACTAGCTGGTGGCCGTCCAGCGAGAACGGTGCCTGCAGCGCTTCCAGGATGCGCTCGGCCACGCTGGCGGCCTGGGCGCTGTCGGCCAGCTCCGGCAGGATGATGACGAACTCGTCGCCGCCGGTGCGGCCAACGGTGTCCATGTCGCGCAGTTCGCCGCGGGTGCGCTGCGCCACCGCCTTGAGCAGCGCGTCGCCGGTAGCGTGGCCCAGCGAATCGTTGATGTTCTTGAAGCGGTCAAGGTCCATGAACAGCACCGCCACCTTGTGGCTGCTGCGCTGGGCGACGCGCAGCGATTGCTGCAGGCGGTCGGACAGCAGCAGGCGGTTGGGCAGGTCGGTCAGGTAGTCGTATTCGGCCAGGTGCTGCACCCGCGCCTCGGCGGCCTTGCGCTCGCTGATGTCGGCGAACAGCGCCACGTAGTGGGTGAGCTGGCCGTGCTCGTCGCGCAGGGTGCTGATGGTGAGCCATTCCGGGTACACCTCGCCGTTCTTGCGGCGGTTCCAGATCTCGCCGGCCCACTGGCCGCGGGCACGCAGGTGGTTCCACATGTCTTCGTAGAACTGGCGGTCGTGACGGCCGGACGAGAACATGGCCGGGGTGTGGCCCAGCGCCTCGCTCTCGCTGTAGCCGGTGATGGTGCTGAAGGCGCGGTTGACGGCCACGATGTGGCTGGTGGCGTCGGTGATCAGGATCGCCTCGGTGCTGGCCTCGAACACCTTGGCGGCCAGCCGCAGCTCGTGCTGCTGCGCCACGCGGGCGCTGATGTCGCGGGCGGTGGCGCAGTGGAAGCGCTCGCCGCCGAAGCTGACGCTGGAGTACTGCACCTCCACGCTCAGCGGGCCGTGGCGGCTGTCCAGCACCAGTTCGTGCTGCAGGTGGTCGCAGGTCAGTACCGAGAACAGCTGCTCCAGCGCCTGGGCATGCGGCGCGGTAAAGCAGTCGCGCGCGCGCTGGTTCTGGTACACCACCTGGCCGTGGGCGTTGCGCAGCACGATGATGTCGGCGGCGCTGTCGCTCATGTGGCGGGTCAGCTCGATGTCGCGGGCGCCGGCTTCCAGCTGGCGCTGTTTTTCTTCCAGCCGCAGGCGGTAGTCGTTGGCCAGCCGGCGCATCCAGCGCGAGTAGTACAGCGAGAACAGCAGCGCCAGCAGCAGGGTGATGGCGAAGATGGCGCTGGTGGCGATGATGCGGTTGCGGGTGGTGGCGGCCAGCAGGCTGGCGTCGTCGCGGTTGCCGCTGTCGGCCAGCAGCTCGGTGGGCGCCACCGCCAGCACGCGCCATTGCCACTGCGGCATCACGGTGAGGTAGGCGGTGTAGGCGACGCGGCGCGCGCCTTCCTGTTGCTCGAAGCTGAACACGCTGCCGCTGCGGGCATTGGCGGCCAGCGCCTGCAGCATGCTGCTGCCGTCCTGGCGCGGCGGGCTGCCGTCGAAGTTCAGCAGCACCTTGCCCTGCTGGTCGAACACGGCAAAGCCGCTGCGGCCAACCACGTGCTGCCGCGCCAGCAGCGCCAGGCCCTGCTGCTGCAGGTCGGTGTCCACGTTGTGCACGTATTCGCCGCCGCCGATCAGCCAGTGGTAGGGGGCGAAGTAGCGCACGTAGGCGATTTTTTCCGACATCACCCGCTCGCCCGGGCGGAACCAGCGGTAGCTGGCAAAGCCGCGCTGCTGCCGGCTGCCTGCCGCCTGGATCAGCGCGCGCATGATGTAGGTGCCCTGGTCGTCGCGGTTGTCCAGCAGCGACTGTCCTTCGCGCTCCGGCGCGGTGGGCAGCAGCAGGCAGTCGCCGGCCATGCTGTCGACAAAGAAATAGCCGCGGCCATCGAAATAGCGCAGCGGCCGCAGAGCCTCGATGATGTCGCGCTGGATGTGGGCGGGCGGGCGGCTGTCTTTCTGCCGCTGGTACAGCGCGGTGGCCAGCGTGTGGGCGGTATCCACCTGTTCGCGGATGCGCTGGCGCAGGATGGTGTCGGTCTGGCTGTGCAGGCTTTCCAGCATCAGGCGGCCATGCTCGCCCCAGGCGCGCATGAAGGCCTGGCTGCGCAGTTCGCCCTGGCGCAGGTTGGCCGCACGGTTGGCCTGGTAATCCTGCCAGTGCTGGTAGAAGAAAAAGCCGGCCAGCAGCACGACGACGGTCGTGACCGCTCCCAGCATGCCGAATAGCTGGAGGCGGGCCAGCTTGTTCTGGGCGCGATGCATGTGTGTGCTTCTTGTGTGGCGGGTGGGTGGGGCGATTATAGGAATGGCGCCAGCGCCGCCGGTTGATATTTGTCAGGGCCGGCAGCTTTATGACAGCGCATGGGGTACAATCCGCGCCGGGAAGTCGGCCAGGCAGTCGCCGCGTGCTTGCACGGGGAGGAAAGTCCGGGCTCCACAGGGCAGGATGCTGGCTAACGGCCAGGCGTCGTGAGGCGACGGAAAGTGGAACAGAGAGCTGAACCGCCGATGGCCGGATGTGACACCCGCAAGGGTGCAACATCATTGTTCAGGGCAGAATACGCGCTGCTTGCAGCGTACGTTTTGTATTAGCGCTGGTTCGCCAGCACGCTGGACAGCGGCACAGGTAAGGGTGAAAAGGTGCGGTAAGAGCGCACCGCGGACGTAGTGATACGGACGGCAGGCTAAACCCCATCCGGAGCAAGACCAAATAGGGGTACATTGGCGTGGCCCGCGCTGTACCCGGGTAGGTTGCTTGAGCTTGTCGGTAACGGCAAGACTAGAGGAATGACTGTCCAACGACAAAACCCGGCTTATCGACCGGCTTCCCACCCTCCATTCCGGCTGCGCACTGCGCGGCCATCGCGCCCGTGACGGGCGCTTCGCTTTTCCGGCCGGCGCGCAGTGTTGCTGGCGATTGTCATAGCTTAAAAAATAGGCAAAAAGCTTTTTACCGTCGCGATAAAAGGCAGTACAATGGCGACCCTTTTCCGCTGCCATCCCTTTCTTTTGCAATGCAAATCGGCCCATACCAGCTCAAGAACCGCCTGATCGTGGCCCCGATGGCGGGCGTCACCGACCGGCCGTTCCGCATGCTGTGCAAGCAGATGGGCGCCGGCATGGCGGTGTCTGAGATGATCACCGCCAACAAGGCGCTGTGGACCACGCCCAAGACCCTGCGCCGCGCCAATCACGAAGGCGAAGTGGAGCCCATCGTGGTGCAGATCGCCGGCGGCGAGCCGCAGATGCTGGCTGATGCCGCGCGGCTGAACGTGGAGCACGGCGCGCAGATCATCGACATCAATATGGGCTGCCCGGCGAAGAAGGTGTGCAACGTGGCCGCCGGCTCGGCGCTGCTGCGCGACCTGGCCAACGTTGGCCGCATCCTGGAACAAGTGGTAAAGGCAGTGGATGTGCCGGTGACGCTGAAGACCCGCACCGGCTGGAGCGCGGACGTGAAGACCGCACTGCAGGTGGCGCGCATGGCCGAGGATGCCGGCATTGCCGCGCTGGCGCTGCACGGCCGCACCCGCGAGGACATGTACCGCGGCGCCGCCGAGTACGACACCATTGCCGAAGTGAAGCAGGCGATCCGTATCCCGGTGATGGCCAACGGTGACATCGACAGCCCGCAAAAAGCCAAGTACGTGCTGGATTACACCGGTGCCGACGCCATCATGATCGGCCGCGCCGCGCAGGGCCGGCCGTGGATCTTCCGCGAGATCCAGCATTACCTGGACAGCGGCGACATCCTGCCGCCGCCGCGTATCGCCGAGATCGGCGCGGTGATGCAGGCGCACTTGAGCGAGCTGTACGATTTCTACGGCGAATACAGCGGCTGCCGCATCGCGCGCAAGCATATTGCCTGGTACACCAAGGGGCTGCGCGGCAGCAATGACTTCCGCCAGGCGATGTACCGGCTGGAAAGCACCGCCGAACAGCAAGTGGCGGTGGCAGATTACTTTAACTGGCTGGCGGAGCATTCCGAGCGGCTGGAATACCTGGCAGACAGCGTGGCCGAGGCTGACGCGGTGGCCGATTGAGAACCCGGAATAGTCGATAACATCATGCAAAACAATGACGATATTTCCTTGAGCGTGCGCCTGGCGATGGAACAGTATTTCCGCGATCTGGACGGGGAAACCCCGGCCGCCATCTACGACATGGTGCTGGCCTGCGTGGAGAAACCGCTGCTGGAAGTGGTGCTGACCCACACCCAGGGCAACCAGACGCGCGCCGCCGAACTGCTCGGCCTCAATCGCAATACCCTGCGCAAGAAAATGAAGGCGTACGACCTGATCTGACCTAGCAGCCACCCGTGCATCCGGGTGGCTTTTATTTTGGCAAGCGAACTCCCCTGCAAGGCAGGGGCGGGGGACGGGATCACCAGCACTGGCAGGCGCCGTGGCGCCGGCCGGTAAACAGCAAGATTTGAGTTGGCCGCGGGCTCGCCCGTTGCCACGTTTTACTTTGAAGGCGGTAGAAAACCATGACCAAGATCGAACGTGCGCTGATCAGCGTTTCTGACAAAACCGGCGTGCTGGCATTTGCCCAGGCACTGGCTGGCTTTGGTGTCGAAATCCTCTCCACCGGCGGCACTTCCAAGCTGCTGCGCGATGCCGGCGTGCCGGTGATCGATGTATCGGATTACACCGGGTTCCCGGAAATGCTGGATGGCCGGGTCAAAACCCTGCACCCGAAAGTGCACGGCGGCATTCTCGGCCGTCGCGATCTGCCGGAACACGTGGCTACCATGAAAGAGCATGGCATCGGCAACATCGATCTGGTGTGCGTCAACCTCTACCCGTTCGAAGCCACCATCGCCAAGGATGACTGCCCGCTGGAAGACGCTATCGAGAACATCGATATCGGCGGCCCGACCATGGTGCGCTCCGCCGCCAAGAACTGGCAGCACGTGGCCATCGTCACCGACGCCGAAGACTACACGGCGCTGGTGGACGAGATGCAGGCCAATGGCGGCAAGCTGTCCAAGCTCACCCGCCTGAACCTGTCGAAGAAGGCGTTCACCCATACCGCCGCCTACGATGGCGCCATCTCCAACTACCTGACCAGCCTGGCCGAAGGCGTGGACAGCGGCGTGCCGGAACGCTTTGCCTTCCCGAACCGCCTCAACGCCCAGTTCGTGAAGGTGCAGGACATGCGCTACGGCGAGAACCCGCACCAGGCCGCCGCCTTCTACCGCGACCTGGACCCGGCTGCCGGCTCCATCGCCAACTACCGCCAGCTGCAGGGCAAGGAACTGTCCTACAACAACATCGCCGACGCCGATGCGGCGTGGGAAGCGGTGAAGACCTTCGACGCGCCGGCCTGCGTCATCGTCAAGCACGCCAACCCGTGTGGCGTGGCCATCGCCGCCGACACCCTGAGCGCCTACAAGCTGGCGTTCGCCACCGACACTACCAGCGCCTTCGGCGGCATCATCGCCTTCAACCGCCCGGTGGATGCCGAAACCGTGGAAGCGGTTACCGGCCAGTTCCTGGAAGTACTGCTGGCGCCGGCGTTTACCGATGAAGCCAAGGCGCTGATCGCGGCCAAGAAAAACGTGCGCGTGCTGGAGATTCCGCTGCAAGCCGGTGCCAACCGCTTCGAGCTGAAGCGCGTCGGCGGCGGCGTACTGGTGCAGACCCCGGACATCCGCAACGTCGGCCTCGACGAGCTGCGCGTGGTGACCAAGCGTGCCCCGACCGAACAGGAAATGGCCGACCTGCTGTTCGCCTGGCGCGTGGCCAAGTACGTGAAGTCCAACGCCATCGTGTTCTGCAAAAACGGCCAGACCGCCGGTATCGGCGCCGGCCAGATGAGCCGCGTCGACTCCACCCGTATCGCCGCGCGCAAGGCGCAGGATGCCGGCCTGACCCTGCAGGGTGCCGTAGCGTCTTCCGATGCCTTCTTCCCGTTCCGCGACGGCATCGACGTGATCGCCGAGCAGGGCATCAAGGCCATCATCCAGCCGGGTGGCTCGATGCGTGACGACGAAGTGTTCGCCGCCGCCGACGAGCACGGCATCGCCATGGTGCTGACCGGCGTGCGCCACTTCCGCCACTAAGCTGGCGTGATCAAGGTTGGCCGCATGCGGCCAACCTTTGTTAACACACTGTTGCCTAACTGTATTCCGTCCGTATGTTGCGGTGCAGTAAAATGCCGGGTTTGCGATTGATCCCGGCCGCGCGCGTAGCCGCGGCGGAGAGGAAAGGTTAAGCAGTGAAAGCAGTAAGTCGTATTGTTGTCCTCGCGTTGCTGGCGTCGGCCGCCAGCGTGCCGGCGGTGGCCAGTGACGCCTCCATGGCGGTGGCCGAGGCGCCGGAGGATTCGTCCGGCGTGCTGGATCGCACCCGCCGGCTGAGCGATCAGGCAATGGCGAACATGGCGGCCACCTGGCAGTCGTCGCAGTATGAGCTGTACGTGCCGCTGTATACCTGGCACAACCGCGCCATGTATGCCGCGGACAAGATTGACGGCTACAACGAAAACCCGTGGGGGCTGGGCGTCGGCAAGTATCACTACGACGCCGAGGGCGACTGGCATGCCTGGTACGCGATGGCGTTTCTCGACTCGCATCACGACGTCGAACCCATCGTCGGCTATGGCTACCAGAAGATGTGGCGCCCGCAAGGCGACTGGCGCCTGGGCGCCGGCTTCACCGCCGGCGTGACCATGCGCAGCGATTACCATTATGTCCCGCTGCCGGTGATCCTGCCGACCGTATCGGCGGAGTATGGCCGCTTCTCGCTGCAGGCCACCTATATTCCGGGGGCGGCAGGGGCCGGCAACGTATTGTTTACCTGGGCGCGTTGGCAGTTTTCCGACAAGCCCGGGCGATGAGTTAGCACAACGCGGCGGCAGCCAGGGCTGGGCCCGCTGCCGCCATGATGGAGAGCACACAGCATGAAAATCCTGGTAATCGGTTCTGGTGGCCGCGAACACGCGCTGGCCTGGCGCATTGCGCAATCCCGCCGCGTGTCCAAAGTCTTCGTGGCGCCGGGCAATGCCGGCACGGCACTGGATCCGCATCTGACCAATGTGCCGATCACCGCGATTGCCGAGCTGGTGGCCTTTGCCCGCACCGAGAAGGTGGAACTGACCGTGGTTGGCCCGGAAGCGCCGCTGGCCGCCGGGGTGGTGGACGCCTTCCGCGCCGCCGGGCTGAAGATCTTCGGCCCGACGCAATACTGCGCGCAGCTGGAAAGCTCTAAGGATTTTGCCAAGGCCTTCATGCAGCGCCACGGCATTCCCACTGCCGGCTACGAGACCTTCAGCGATGCCGCCGCCGCGCATGACTACGTTGGCCGCAAGGGCGCGCCGATCGTGATCAAGGCCGATGGCCTGGCCGCCGGCAAGGGCGTGGTGGTGGCGATGACGCTGGACGAAGCGCATGCCGCCATCGACGACATGCTGGTGGGCAACAAGATGGGCGATGCCGGCGCCCGCGTGGTGATCGAGGACTTCCTGCAGGGCGAGGAAGCCAGCTTCATCGTGATGGTGGACGGCGAGCACGTACTGGCGATGGCCACCAGCCAGGACCACAAGCGGCTGAAAGACGGCGACCAGGGCCCCAACACCGGCGGCATGGGTGCTTACAGCCCGGCACCGGTGGTGACCCCGGAAATTCACGCCCGCGTGATGCGCGAAATCATTCTGCCGACCGTACGCGGCATGAAGGCCGACGGCCACGCCTACACCGGCTTCCTCTACGCCGGGCTGATGATCGACGCCGATGGCAACCCGTTCACCATCGAATTCAACTGCCGCTTCGGCGATCCGGAAACCCAGCCAATCATGGCGCGCCTGAAGTCCGACTTCACCGTGCTGCTGGAAGCCGGCGTCAACGGCAAGCTGAACACGGTGGAGGCCGACTGGGACCGCCGCGTGGCTCTGGGCGTGGTGCTGGCGGCGCATGGCTACCCGGATGCGCCGCGCAAGGGCGACTTGATCAGCAACGTCCCGGCCAATAGCGACGACACCATGACCTTCCATGCCGGCGTCAGCGCCGATGCCGACGGCCAGCTGCTGACCAGCGGCGGTCGCGTGCTGTGCGTGGTGGGGCTGGGCGACAGCGTGAAGATGGCACAGCAGAAAGCCTACGCCGTGGCCGATCAGATCCAGTTTGCCGGCAAGCAGCTGCGCCGCGACATCGGCAACCGCGCCATCGGTCGCCAGAAGTAAGCGGCCAACCTGGCGGCAACTACGGCGTCTGCGGGCGCCGTACTGAGTGCAGACAAAGCCCTTGCCCCTGGCGCAAGGGCTTTGTCGTATAAACAGGAGGCCGCTGGAGCCGTCGCGTCGCCGGAACGGGCCGCCGCTGCCGGACCTGGCCGTGCGGCATCAGTGGTGTTGCCTGTCGCTGCAACGGCGCCTGCGGGCGCCGTTTTGCTGTCTACACTCAAAATACAGAGTGTCGGGGGGGATCACCATGCGCAGCCTACTATTCGGCCTGTTGCTGCTGGTCGGCGGCAGCCAGGCTGCCGATAGTCTGCAGTTACGGTTGCTGACCGAGGATTATCCGCCGTTCAATATGCTGACCCCGGCCAAGCAGATCAGCGGTTCGGCCACTGATATCGTGCGCGAGCTGATGCAGCGCAGCGGTATCCGCTACAGCATTGAGCTGCTGCCGTGGCTGCGCGCCTACAACCGCGCGGTGCTGGAGCCGGCTACCTGTGTGTATGCCACTACCCGTACCGATCAGCGCGAGGGCCAGTTCAAGTGGATCGGCCCGGTGGCGGAGACTTCCTGGGTGCTGTACGCGCGCAGTGACAATCTCCGGGTGCTGAACAATCTGGAAGACGCGCGTCGCTTCCGGCTGGGCGGCTATGCCGGCGATGCGCTGGCGCAGTACCTGATTGCGCGCAACTTCGACGTCGACCTGGCCACGCAGGACGAACACAATGTGCGCAAGCTGCTGGCCGGGCGCATCGACTACTGGGCCACCGGCAAATACAGCGGTGCTCTGCTGCTGGCACGCGAGAAAATCAGCAATATTCGTCCGGTACTCACCTTCAACACCACATTTCTCTACTTGGCTTGCAATGTCAGTATGAGCGACCAGCTGGTGTCCCAGCTCAACGATACGCTGCGCAAGATGCAGAAAGACGGTACTGTCGCTAAAATCAACGCCCGTTATCTGCCTGATTGAACGGGAACCCGGCGCGCTGCGGCGCGGTCTGTCTTCCGTGGTCCCTATTGTTACCCGCTGTGAGAAAACTGTTGCCGCAACTTCCCCGCGCCGCCGCGCTGCATACCGCCCGCGCCCGCTTCCGCCATGGCGGGGTGCTGGCCTATGCCACCGAATCCTGTTTTGGCCTTGGCTGTGATCCGTTCAACGTCCATGCCATCCGCCGCATCCTGGCGATCAAGGCGCGCCCCAATCACAAGGGCCTGATCGTGATTGCGGCCAACCTGGCGCAACTGCGGCCGCTGATCCGGCCGCTGACACCGGCGCAGCTGGCGGTCGTCAACCAGTACTGGCCGGGACCGTATACCTTTTTGCTGCCGGCCTCGCGCCGGGTGCCGCACCTGCTGCGCGGCCGCCATGACAAGATCGCGGTGCGTGTCACCGGCCATGGCCCGGCCGCCGCCTTGTGCCAGGCGCTGGGTTCGCCGCTGGTGTCCACCTCGGCCAACCGCGCCGGGCAAAAATCACTGCGTACCGCGCGTGCCTGCCGCACCGCCTTTGGCGAGCGCGTGCACACGCTGTCCGGCCGCATCGGCAAGCGCCGCAAACCATCCACCATCATCGATCTGGACAGCGGCCGCGTGCTGCGTTGATCGCAAGGAGCCAATGTGCAGGAAATTTCCATCTTCAGCCTGATCGTTCATGCCAGTCTGCCGGTGCAACTAGTCATGGCCGGGCTGGTGCTGTTGTCGCTGTTGTCGTGGGGCATCATTTTCAACAAGCTGGCGGTGCTGCGCCGTGCGCGCCGCGCCACCCAGGACTTCGAGCAGAAGTTCTGGAGCGGCGTGGATCTGAGCAGCCTGTACGAGACTTCGCGCGTCAACAGCGACGCCGCCGGCAGCGAGAAGCTGTTCCAGGCCGGCTTCGCCGAATTCCTCAAGCTGCGCCGCCAGGCCGGGGTGGAGTCGTCCGAGCAGCTGGACGGCGCCCGCCGCGCCATGCGCGCCGCCGCGCAGCGCGAGCTGGACGCGCTGGATCACCACAACAGCTTTCTCGCCACCGTCGGCTCGGTCAGTCCCTATATCGGCCTGTTCGGCACGGTGTGGGGCATCATGCACGCCTTCATCGGGCTGGGTAACGCCGGCCAGGCCACGCTGGCCACCGTGGCGCCGGGCATTGCCGAGGCGCTGATCGCCACCGCCATCGGCCTGTTCGCGGCGATTCCGGCGGTGGTGGCCTACAACCGCTTCGCCGCCGACGTGGATCGCCTGGCCGGGCGTTTCGACTCGTTCATGGAAGAATTTTCCAACATCCTGCAGCGGCTGGCGGCACGCTGAGCCGGCTGAGCTGTGTGAAGCCGCTCACCTTCGGGTGGGCGGCTTTTTTCATGCTGCGGCGTGAAGATGCAGATACCGTCTTGGCGATCAAGCCTAAAAAGCATGCGGCCAACGTGGTGTGGCGCCAGATTGCCCTACGGGGAGCGCCGGCCAAAATGGTGTTCGCCAGGTGTTAAGACGGCAGCTGAGCTGTTTGACGTTAGCAAACGGCAAATTGCCGGCGTCTGGTGAATGCCGTTTTGGTCGGGGTTTCGCGGACCACTAGGGCGAGCGGGGTTGTCAGGGGGCGGCGGCACGCCCCCTGGCCCGTCCGCCGGGCGGAACCGGCGACGTCAAACAACATCCGCGTAGCGGATACAAAACCCGGCACGCTGAGTGTTGGCCCTCGCTGCGCTCGACACCAAGCTACTTGTGGTAGCGCGTAAGCCCCGCAGGGCGTTCCGTCATTTGCTGCCGGCTGGCGGCCAACCTTGTTCCTTGCCTGCGGAACGCCCGGCAGTAGCGGGCGGTAAGCAAAAAAATGCCCGTCGCAGCGGCGACGGGCGAGTGCTGTGACACAGCAGGGTCAAACAAATCAGGCGCGGCTGGCGGCCGGGCGCAGCGTGCTGCTGCGACGCCACGGGGTGCCGAACAGGCGGGAGCGTACCCAGCCCACCACCAGCAGTGCCAGCGTCAGCACGCCGGTGCCGATCACTTCGATCTGGTGGTCCGGGCGGAAGGCCATCAGCAGGACCACGGCGCAGATGAACACGATCACCGCCCAGGTCAGCCACGGGAACAGCCACATCTTGAACGCCGGGGTTTCGCCACGGGCGATCAGCTGTTTACGCATGCGCAGCTGCGAGATGGCGATCACCAGATAAACCAGCAGGGCGATGGTGCCGGAGGTGGCCAGCAGGATGTCGAACACTTCCTTCGGCATCAGGTAGTTGGCGATCACGGTGAGGAAGCCCACCACCATCGAGCCCAGCACCGCTTTCTGCGGCGTGCCGTTGCTGGCCACCGCGCCGAACTGGCGCAGCGCATCGCCACGGCTGGACAGCGAGTACAGCATGCGCGAGGCGGTATACAGCGCCGAGTTCAGGCAGCTTGCCACCGAGACCAGCACCACCACGTCGACGATGGCCTTGGCGTTGGGGATGCCGATCAGCTCCAGCGTGCGCTGGTAGGAGCCCTGCAGCGGCAGCGACGGATCGTTCCACGCCACCAGCGCGGTGACCACGAAGATGGAGCCGAGGTAGAACAGGCAGATACGCCATACCACCGAGTTGGTGGCCTTGGTGATCTGCTGCTGCGGGTTGTCGGATTCCGCCGCGGCGATGGTGACGATCTCGGTGCCGAGGAAGGTGAACATGGTGGTGAGCATGGCGCCCAGCACCGCGCCGAAGCCGTTGGGCATGAAGCCGCCGTGGCTGAACAGATTGCTCACGCCGCTGACCTGGCTGCCCGGAATCAGGCCGCAGATGGCGGCGCCGGCAATGGCCAGGAAGGCGACGATGGCCACCACTTTTACCAGCGCGAACCAGAACTCGAACTCGCCGTAGTTCTTCACGCTGAACAGGTTGGTGATGGTCAACAGCATGGTGATGCCCAGCGCGAACAGCCACATCGGCACGCCGGCAAACCAGGTGTGCAGGATGGTGGCGGCGGCGTTGGCTTCCAGCGGAATCACTAGCACCCAGAACCACCAGTACAGCCAGCCGATGATGTAGCCGGCCCAGTGGCCGATGGCACGGTCGGCATAGGTGGAGAACGAGCCGGTATCGGGCGAGGCAACCGCCATTTCACCCAGCATGCGCATCACCATCACCACCAGCAGGCCGGCGATGGCATAGGCCAGCAGCACGGCCGGGCCGGCTTCGGCGATGGCGTGACCGGAGCCGACGAACAGGCCGGCGCCGATGACGCCGGCAATCGACAACATGGTGACGTGACGTTGCTTGAGCCCGTGGCTCAAGCCGGAGGAGGGAGCGCTCATCAATCTTTCTCTCTATTGGTCCAGGGTAGGCCGGGGGCGGCCCTTGTTGTTTTGTTGTTATTGCTGCATCGGGGGGAATGCAGGGCGGCAGTGTAAGGGGCCATTGGCGATATAATTAGACCCAATCCTGTTTTTTTGATGGAGCCAATTACCCATGACATGGCTGCCGCTTCCCGCTGCGGCTGCCAGTTCGCCACTGCTGGGCGACCTGGTGCAGCAGCAGTTCGACCCGCACAGCCGCGAGGCCAACAACCAGCAGCTGTACCGCCTGCTGCGCGACGCCATGCTGCAGGAGCAGCTGCCGCCGGGGCTGCGGCTGCCGTCGTCGCGGCAGCTGGCGATCGAGCTGGGCGTGGCGCGCAACACGGTGATCCACGTGTACGAAAGGTTGGCCGCAGAGGGCTATGTCAGCGCCGGCGTCGGCCAGGGCACCTTCGTGCTGGATACCCGCCCGGACCGGCTGGTGGGCCGCGACAGCCTGCAGCCGCCGGCGCCGCCCAGCGCGCTGCGGCCGGCGATCTCGGCGCGCGGCCAGGCGCTGGTGGCGCAGGCCGGCGCCGGCGAGCGGCAATGGGGGGCGTTCATGCCCGGGGTGCCGGAGGTGCGCACCTTTCCGGCGCGCATCTGGATGCGGCTGCACAACCGCCAGTGGCGCAAGCCGCAGCCGGACCTGCTCACCTACGCGGTGGGGCCGGGGCTGCCGGCGCTGCGGCAGCAACTGGCCGACTACCTGCGCAGCTCGCGCGGGGTGCGCTGTTCGCCGGAGCAGATCATCGTCACCAATGGCGCCCACGCCGCCTTGCAGCTGGTGGCGCTGCTGCTGGCCGATGCCGGCGAGCGCGCCTGGGTGGAGGAGCCGGGCTACTGGGGGGTGCACAGCGTGTGGCGCAGCGCCGGGCTGGAGACGCTACCGGTGGCGGTGGACGAGCAGGGGCTGAAGGTGGACGAGGGCGCGCGCCAGGGCGAACCGAAGCTGATCTACGCCTCGCCGTCGCACCAGTATCCGCTGGGGGCGGTGATGAGCCTGGCGCGGCGACGCCGGCTGCTGGCCTATGCGCGGCGGCACAACAGCTGGATCGTGGAAGACGATTACGACAGCGAGTTCCGTTACGGCCGCCCGCCGCTGCCGTCGCTGCAGGGGCTGGACCCGCACGGGCGGGTGATCTACCTGGCTACCTTTTCCAAGGTGATCTACCCGGGGCTGCGGCTGGCCTATATGGTGGTGCCGGAGGCGCTGGTGGAAAGCTTCCAGACCGGGCTATCCGAGCTGTACCGCGGCGGCCAGTATCTGACCCAGGCGGTGCTGGCCGACTTCATCGCCGAGGGTCACTTTGTCGCCCACATCCGCCGCATGCGCCAGCTGTACGCGCGGCGGCGGCAGGCGCTGCTGACTGCCATCCGCCAGCATTTCGGCGAGCGGCTGCCGATCCACGACGGCGCCGCCGGCCTGCACCTGGTGCTGGGGCTGCCACCGGGCAGCGACGATCTGGCGGTGTGCGCGGCAGCGATGGCCGCCGGCATCCTCACCCGGCCGCTCAGCCAGTACTACCGCGGCAGCAATGCGCAGCCCGGCCTGCTGCTGGGTTACGCCCACGTGGACGAGGCCGATATCGGCCGCCACTTTGCCACCCTGGCGCAGGTGATCCACCGCTGCTGCGCGCCATAGCCGCGCCTATGGCGCGGCATGACGCCAGCCGCAGGCCCAGGCCCCCCAAGGTTGGCCGCAGGCGTTCAGTACTGCCACTGGTAGTACAGCGAATAGCCTTCGATGCCATCGTTGGGCTGCTGCAGCCCGCCGTTGGAATAATGGATGGCGCGCAGGCCCAGGGTATGGCCGTCGCCCAGCCGCAGGCCGACACCCAGGCGGTCTTCCATCTGCAGCGCGCTGCCCAGCTGGTGGTCATCCACCCGGGTGTGGCGGAAGGCGGCCAGGCCGATGCCGGCTTCGATGAAGGGGCGGATGCCGTCGCCGTGGAATTGGTAGACCAGCACCGGCGACAGCGACAGTGACTGGTTGTCCTGGCTTTCCCGTGCCTGCCAGTAGCTGACGGCGGCGTCCCAGTAGCCGGTCAGCCGGCCATGGCGGCTTTGCCACCAGCTGTTATCGAACGCCTGCTGCCCGCCGAGGCGGAAGTAGTTGGCGCCTTCACCGTTGCTGCCGGCGCCAACCGACAGATCCAGTGCGGCGGCGTGGCTTGCCAGTGCGGCGCACAGCAGGCAGGCCAGGATGGTGTTGTTCTTCATGTTTGGCATCCTTTTCGCGACAACAACATGACAGAAAAGCAGCGCTTAGCTGGAGTATAGAAAGTGGGGGAAAGGCAACAAGTTGGCCGCACCGCTGCGGACAGAAACTGCCGCCAGTGTCGGCACGGCGCCACAACGGCTGGTGCGGGGGAGGTGCGTGGACGCCACAGTGGCGGCGCGGGCGGGGCCGCGCCGCGGTGGCTTATTTGAGCAGCGCGACGCTGGACAGCGTCCAGGGTTGGCCGCCTTGCGGGGTGCGGACAATGGTGTCCGGGCTGAACAGCGCGCGGCCCTGCTTGTCCTGCAGCTTGTAGCGCTGCGCCAGCTGTTCATAAAAACCGCTGCGGGCCAGCTGGCGGATGGCGCTGTTGAAGCGCTGCCGGGCTTCCGGGTTACGGAACGACAGCGAATACAGCGTCGGCGGAAACAGCGCGTGGCTGCACACTGGCTGTTGCCGGCTGCTGGTCGGCAAGTTGGGCGGCAATGGCAGCTGCAAGAAGATGAACAGATCGGAGATCACCACATCGGCGCGGCCGCTGTACAACAGGTTGCCCAGAATGGGCTGTGGCGACACCTCGACATAGTCGGCATTGTTGCGCGCCATCTCGGCGAACTCCGCGCCGAGAAAGCGCTGCGCATTGTGGAAGCCGGCCACCCGGAAGCGCCCCAGCGCCGCGATATTGTCCAGCCGCAGCCGCGGCGTGCACAGCGAGATCGCCATATTGTGATAGGCGATGTAGGGCACGGACACGAACGGGCCATTGCGCGAGATGGCGGCATCCACCCGGCCGTCGGCCAGTGCCAGCTGCGCGCGCTGGTTGGGCATGAACAGTACCTGCGGCTCGTAGCCGGCCAGGCGCAGGGCGCTGGTGGTCAGCTCGTATTCGATACCGGCATTCTTGTCTTGCAGGATGTAGGGCGGCTTGTGTTCACCCAGGGCCAGCAGCAGCGGCTGCAGTGCCGCTTGGGCGCTGGCCGGCTGCCCTGCCAGCACGGTCAGCAGCAGGCACAGGCGAGAGAGTCGATTAGGCATGACAGCTATTGTAAGCGAGCTTTATCAATTCGCGCCGCCGTCGCGCCGGGCAATGCCTGCTTTACCTGTGCCAGATCAAGTGCCGTGCGGCGGCGGTGTGGGTGGCGTGTGGCGCCGATGCCGCGCCAACCCGGCCGTGACTAGTGCCGGGTGACCACATGCTCGAGGCGGCGGTCGGGAATCAGCCACAGCAGCGCCACCAGCGCGTAGATGCCCTGCGCCAGCCAGTGCATCCAGAACGAGGCCAGGATCGCGCTCAGGTACAGCAGCGGCGACAGCTTGCCTTTCCAGTCGCGCCCCAGCGCGCGCTGCAGCGGCGAGTTGCTGCCATCGAGTGCCACGATGCATTGCTGCAGCCCGAAGTAGGCGATGGCGGCCATCAGCAGCACCACGCCGTATAGCGCGGTGGGCAGCGGCGCAAAGTGGTTTTCCCCCATCCAGCCGGTGGCAAACGGCAGCAGCGACAGCCAGAACAGCAGGTGCAGGTTGGCCCACAACACGCCGCCGGATACCTGGCTGGCGGCATGCAGCAGGTGGTGGTGATTGTTCCAGTAGATGCCGACGTAGATGAAGCTGAGCACATAGCTCCAGAAACTGGGCAGCAGCGGCGCCAGCGCGCCCCAGTCGCTGCCGTGCGGCACTTTCAGTTCCAGCACCATGATGGTGATGATGATGGCCAGTACGCCATCGCTGAATGCTTCCAGTCGGCCTTTTCCCATGCTGACGCTTCCTGTGTCGGTGACGGCGCGCCCGGCTGGGGCGCGGCCGTGGTAGGGGTGAAGTAAGTGGCTAACAGCTTACATAGTAGCGATAAATGACAAACGGCAGGCCAGTCGGCCTGCCGTTTGTGGCTACGGCCAACGTTGGCCGCAGAGGAGGCTCAGGCGTTGTAGCCCAGGTTGGGCGCCAGGTCGCGCTCGGCCTGTTGCTGGCTGACGCCGCGGCGCTGGGCGTAGCTTTCCACCTGATCGCGGCTGATCTTGCCGATGCCGAAATAGCGGCTGTCCGGGTGGCTGAAGTAGAAGCCGGACACCGCCGCGGTCGGCAGCATGGCGTAGCCCTCGGTCAGCGTCATGCCGATGGCCGGGGCGTTGATCAGCTCGAACAGCTCGCGCTTCACGGTGTGGTCCGGGCAGGCCGGGTAGCCCGGCGCCGGGCGGATGCCCACGTACTTCTCGTCGATCAGCGCCTCGTTATCCAGCGCCTCGCCGGCGGCATAGCCCCAGAACTCGGTGCGCACACGGTGGTGCATCAGCTCGGCAAAGGCTTCGGCAAAGCGGTCGGCCAGCGCCTTGAGCAGAATTGCCGAGTAGTCGTCATTGGCCGCCTCGAAGCGCGCCACGTGCGGGTCGATGCCCAGGCCGCCGGTGACGGCGAAGGCGCCGATGTAGTCGTCCACGCCGCTGTCGGCCGGGGCGATGAAGTCGGCTAGCGCCCAGTCCGGGTTCCTGTTGCCGTCCTTGTCGGTCTTCACCAGCTGCTGGCGCAGGCCGACCCAGGTCATCAGCGGCGCGCGGGTGTCCGGGTCCAGGATCTCGATATCGTCCACATCCACACTGCGCGCCGGGAACAGGCCGATCACCGCGTTGGCCACCAGCCATTTCTCGTCGATGATCTGTTGCAGCATCGCCTGCGCATCCGCCCACAGCGCGCGGGCGGATTCGCCGACAATCTCGTCGTCGAGAATCGCCGGGAAGCGGCCGGCCAGCTCCCAGCTCTGGAAGAACGGCGTCCAGTCGATGAAGCGGGCAATCTCGGCCAGGTCATAGTGTTCGAAGCGGCGCACGCCCAGCCATTTCGGCGTCGGCGGGGTGTAGCCGGCCCAGTCGATGCGGTGGCGTTGCTCGCGCGCCTCGGCCAGCGGCAGCAGCTTGGCATCGCCACGACCTTCGAAAATGGCGCGCGCCTTGGCGTAATCGTCGGCCACTTCTTTCACGAACGGATCGCGCAGGGTGTCGGACAGCAGGTTGGAGCACACCCCCACCGCGCGGCTGGCGTCCGGCACGTAGATCACCGGGCCGCTGTAATGCGGCGCGATCTTTACCGCGGTGTGCACGCGGCTGGTGGTGGCGCCGCCGATCAGCAGCGGAATATCGAAGCCCTGGCGCTGCATTTCCTTGGCGACGTGGCTCATTTCTTCCAGGCTGGGGGTAATCAGGCCGGACAGGCCGATGATGTCGGCCTTGTGCTCGATGGCGGCGTCCAGAATCTTCTGGCACGGCACCATCACGCCCAGGTCGATCACCTTGTAGTTGTTACAGCGCAGCACCACGCCGACGATGTTCTTGCCGATGTCGTGCACGTCGCCCTTCACCGTGGCCATGATGATCACGCCCTTGGCCGGTGCATCCTGCAGGCCGAGGCGGATTTTTTCTTCCTCGATGAACGGCTCCAGATAGGCCACCGCCGCCTTCATCACCCGCGCCGATTTCACCACCTGCGGCAGGAACATCTTGCCGGCGCCGAACAGGTCGCCCACCACGTTCATGCCGTCCATCAGCGGGCCTTCGATCACGTGGATCGGGCGCTCGCTCTTGGCGCGCACTTCCTCGGTATCCTGCTCGATGTAGCTGGTAATGCCCTTGATCAGCGCGTGTTCCAGGCGTTTTTCCACCGGTAGCTCGCGCCAGGCCAGGTCCTCGCCCTGCTTGCCGGCTACCGCGTCGCCCTTGAACTTCTCCGCCAGCGCGATCAGGTTTTCGGTGCTGTCGGCGCCGTCAGCGGTTGGCCGCATCAACACCACGTCCTCGATGCGCTCGCGCAGCTCGGCGTCCACCTCGTCATACACTTCCAGCGCGCCGGCGTTGACGATGCCCATGGTCATGCCGCGCTTGATGGCGTGGTACAGGAACACGGCGTGAATCGCCTCGCGCACCTTGTTGTTGCCGCGGAACGAGAACGACACGTTGGACACGCCGCCAGAAATCTTGGCGTGCGGCAGATTGTCCTTGATCCAGCCGGTGGCCTCGATGAAGTCCAGGCCGTAGCGGGCGTGTTCCTCGATACCGGTGGCCACCGCGAAGATGTTGGGGTCGAAGATGATGTCTTCCGGCGGGAAGCCGACTTCATCCACCAGGATGCGGTAGCTCTTCTCGCAGATCTCGATCTTGCGGGCGTAGGTATCGGCCTGGCCGACCTCGTCGAAGGCCATCACGATTACCGCCGCGCCGTAGCGGCGCAGCAGGCGTGCCTGCTCGATGAACTTGTCGACGCCCTCCTTCATCGAGATGGAGTTGACGATGCCCTTGCCCTGGATGCACTTCAGGCCGGCCTCGATCACCTCCCATTTCGACGAGTCGATCATGATCGGCACGCGGCTGATGTCCGGCTCGGCGGCGATCAGGTTGAGGAAGCGCACCATGGCGGCGTGGGCGTCCAGCATGCCCTCGTCCATGTTGATGTCGATGATCTGGGCGCCGTTTTCCACCTGCTGCCGCGCCACGTCCAGCGCGGTGGCGTAGTCGCCGTTGAGGATCAGCTTGGCAAACGCCTTGGAGCCGGTGACGTTGGTGCGCTCACCGACGTTGACGAACAGGTCCTTGTCGCCGATGTTGAACGGCTCCAGCCCGGACAGCCGGCACTTCGGTTCGATCTGCGGCAGCGGCCGCGGCGGCAGGTCTTTCACCGCCTGGTAGATGGCGGCGATGTGTTCCGGCGTGGTGCCGCAACAGCCGCCGATGATGTTCACCAGCCCGGCTTCCGCCCACTCGCGCACCTGCGGCGCCATGTCTTCCGGCGTCAGGTCGTAGCCGGTGGGCGCCAGCGGGTTGGGCAGGCCGGCGTTGGCGTGCACCGACACGAAAGTGGACGAAATGCGCGACATTTCTTCCACGTACGGCCGCAGCAAATCCGGACCCAGCGCACAGTTCAGGCCGAAACTCATCGCGTTGGCGTGCGACAGGCTGTTGTAGAACGCCTCGGTGGTCTGGCCGGTGAGGGTGCGGCCGGACTGGTCGGTGATGGTGCCGGACACCATGATCGGCAGCCGCAGCGTGTCCGGGCGCTCGTCGAAATACTTGTGGATCGCGAACACCGCCGCCTTGGCGTTCAGCGTGTCAAAAATGGTTTCCACCAGCAGGAAGTCGGCGCCGCCCTTGACCAGACCGTCGATGGCCTCGGTGTAGGTTTCCACCAGCTCGTCGAAGGTGACGTTGCGGTAGCCCGGATCGTTGACGTCCGGGCTGATGCTGCAGGTGCGGCTGGTGGGGCCGAGCACGCCGGCACAGAAGCGCGGCTTGTCCGGGTTGGCTGCAGTCATCGTCACGCACAGCTCTTTCACCAGCTTGGCGGCAGCAAAGTTCAGCTCCCACACCAATGCTTCCATGCCGTAATCGGCCATGGCGATGGCGGTGGCGTTGAAGCTGTTGGTCTCGATGATGTCGGCACCGGCGTCGAGATAGGCCTGGTGGATGCCGGCAATGATCTGCGGCTGGGTCAGCACCAGCAGGTCGTTATTGCCTTTCACATCGCGGGGCCAGTCCTGGAAACGCTCGCCCCGGTAGTCGGCTTCTTCCAGCCGGTGGCGCTGGATCATGGTGCCCATGCCGCCATCCAGAATCAGGATACGGCGGGCCAGCAGGTCGAAAACAGGGTGCGGAGCGTGTGTGGACATGGCGAAAGCTGCTTTTATTAGGTAAAACTACGTAGACAAAAGAGCTTCATCTTATCATTGCGAAACAATCGGATAAGCTCATTCTTTAGAACAATACAATATAAAAAAGACCGGGAGCCGCATATGCCGCAGCAATCGACCACGCTGGTGTTGGCCCTGCTTTTTGCCATCGGCGCAAGCCAGGCGGCAGAGCTGCGTATCGGGGTGGCCGAATCGGATGCGCCGCCCATCGTGGTGCTGAATGCGGCGCGCGAGTTGGCGCCCAGTCTTAGCTATGATCTTGGCATGGCGCTGGCGGCGGAGCTGGCCACCGGCGCGCGTTTTCAGCTGCTGTCGCGCAACCGGGTGGAGCCGGCGGTGGAGGCCAGCACGGTGGACATCGTGTGCAATGCCAACCCGGCGTGGTTCGGCAACGCCAACCGGCTGGGCTGGACCCGCGACTTCTATCCGCAGGTGGAGCGCGTGGTCACCAGCACCACGCTGCCGCGGCAGGTGGTGGCGCAGCAGGACCTGGCCGGGCTGCGCATCGGCGTGATCCGCGGCTATCACTACCCGACGCTGCAGCCGCTGTGGCAGGACGGCGTGGCGGCGCGGGTGGACCATCCGCGGCTGGATTCCACCCTCAAGGCGCTGGGCATGGGCGCGGTGGATGTCGCCATCACCTCCGAGCTGGAGCTGGCCGGCTGGGCGCGCAACAATGCCGCCGCGGCGCAGCGCATCAAGGTGCAGCCGTGGCTGGTGTCCACCCACCAGACCTACTGCGCGGTGGCGCCCAGATCGCGCTACAGCGTGGCGCAGCTGAACCGCGCCATTGCCGCGCTGGAGCGCAAGGGCGAGGTGCTGCGCATCCTGCAACGCTACCAGTGGAAGCCGCGCTGAGCGCCGGCGCCTGGCGTACACTGCGCCATCTTTCCCGCCTGTTGCCATCATGACCCATTACCTGTATCTGCACGGTTTCCAGTCCGGCCCGCAATCGCTGAAGGCGCGCGAGACGCGCGACTTTCTGGCCGGCTGCGGCCAGTCGCATGCGTTTTCCGCGCCGCAGCTGTCGCCGTATCCGGCCACCGCCATCGCGCAGCTGGCCGGCTGGCTGACGACAGTGCGCGAGCCGGTGGTGCTGATCGGCAGTTCGCTGGGCGGTTTCTATGCCACCCATCTGGCCGAGCGCTTCCGGCTGCCGGCGGTGCTGATCAACCCGGCGATCTATCCGGAGCACGATCTGGCGCGCTTTCTCGGTCCGCAGCACAACCCCTACACCGGCGAAGACTATGTGCTGACCGAACAGCACATGGCCGAGCTGCAGGCCATCCGCCCGGAGCGGCTGCATGCGGCCAACTACTGGCTGGTGCTGGGCACCGCCGACGAGGTGCTGGACTGGCGCGTGGCGGCCTGCCACTACCGCGGTGCGCGCCAGACGGTGTTCAACGGCGACGACCACCGGCTGCAACGTTGGCCGCAATGCCTGCCCGGGCTGTTGCCACTGCACGGGCGCGTGCCGGCAGCGTACTGACAGCAGAACAGGCTGTTGCTGCCCATCGGCGGTGCTTTGCTGCAAGATGCCGCATCAGGCGCACAGACCCCGCGCCATCGACAGGAGGCTTGCATGAATCAGATCATCCGTTTTCACGCCACCGGCGGCCCCGACGTGCTGCAGCTGGAGCAGAGCGAGCCTGGCCGCCCCGGCCCGGGCGAAGTGCTGCTGCGCCACACCGCCATCGGCGTCAACTTCATCGACACCTACCACCGTAGCGGGCTGTACCCGCTGACGCTGCCGTCCGGCCTCGGCTCCGAGGCCGCCGGGGTGGTGGAGGCGGTGGGGGCGGGCGTCGGCCACGTGGCGGTGGGCGATCGCGTCGCCTACGCCGGCGGCGCGCAGGGCGCCTACAGCCAGCGCCGGGTGATGAACGCCGCGCCGCTGGTGCGGCTGCCGGACGACATCGCCGACGACACCGCCGCCTGCGTGATGCTGCAGGGCATGACCGTGGAGTACCTGATCCGCCGCACCTTCGCGGTGGAAGCCGGCCAGACCGTGCTGTGGCATGCCGCCGCCGGCGGAGTGGGGCAGATCGCGGTGCAGTGGCTCAAATCGCTGGGGGTGCAGGTGATCGGCACCGTCGGTAGCGCCGACAAGGCCGCCATCGCGCAGCGGCTGGGCTGCCAGCACGTGATCAACTACCGCGAGGAAGACGTGGTGGCGCGGGTGAACGACATCACCGACGGCAAGGGCGTGCCGGTGGTGTACGACTCGGTGGGCAAGGACACGTTCGAGATTTCGCTGGATTGCCTGGCGCCGCGCGGCATGCTGGTCAGCTTCGGCAACGCCTCCGGCGCGGTGCCGCCGTTCGCGCCGCTGCTGCTGGCGCAGAAGGGCTCGCTGTATTTCACCCGTCCCAAGCTGGGCGACTACGTGGCCACCCGCGCCGAGCTGGAAACCAGCGCCGAGGCGCTGTTCGAGCGCATCCGCGCCGGCGCGGTCAAGGTGCAGCCGTCGGCACGCTACGCGCTGAGCGATGCCGCCCGCGCCCATGCCGACCTGGAAGCGCGGCTCACCACCGGCTCCATTATCCTGCTGCCGTAAGGCCCGCGGCCAACGTTGGCCGCAACGACAAGGCCGCCGCTCTCGCGAGCGGCGGCCTTGTCACATGCTGCGGTCAGTCGGGGCGCGTCAGCGCAGCGCCGAGCCGTCGTCCTGTTGCTGGATGATCTGGTGCTGGCACTGCCGGCGCTGGCTGCCAAACAGCGTACCGCAGCGCTTGGCGGCCAGCTGCAGCGCGCGGCAGCGCTCCGGCGGCGTGCCGGGGCGGCAGCTGGGGGCCGGCAGCGCGTCGGCCAGGCATTGGCGGCGCGCCAGCCCCAGTTGCTGGCTGCAGTGGTATTGCGCCTGCTGCAGGGCGACGCAGGCGGCGTGGTCGCGCTCGCGCTTGCAGTTGGCGGGTGGGGTGAATTGCTGGCGGCAGGCGGGGCGGTCGGGCAGGGCCACGTCGCTACAGCTGGCTTCGCCGGCCTGTGCGTATTGGCAGGCCTGGCTGTCCGCCGCGGTGCGGCAGGCGGCCGGCGCCGCGCCCCAGGCTTGTGACGCGGCCAGCCCTGCGGCCAGCAGCCATGCCCAGCGTTGCCATCTCATGCCCATCCCCCAGATTCAAATGTGATGCCGGCCGTAACGGACAACGCCGTCTGCCCGGCAGCGCCAGCTGGCTGGCCGCTGCGGGGCAATACTGCGCGTTGCTAGTCCGGGGCGGCAAACGGCAGTGCGTTCAGCCTATCCTGTTTTTTACGCCAGCGGCGCCAGTCTTTTTCTGCCGGTTGCCGTCCGTATGGCTGGCTGGCCATGCCGGATTGCGGCGGGTACGGCCGCAGCGCGTCGTGGCGGCGATAGTACTGGCGCAGGCGCTTGGCTTCTTCCCGGCTCAGCTCGCCGCGATCGATCGCCTCTCTGAGGCGTAGCTCACGCAGGCGCTGGCTGTCCATGCCGTCTTGCTGGTCGCGGAATTGCGGCGGCCCGGCAAAGAACGGCGGCGCGGCCAGGGCCGCGTTGCCAAGGTTGGCCGCGATGCAGAGCAACAGCGTCGGAAAAAGCCGATTCATAAGCACATTCTATCTTGCGTGACGACGGCGTGCCATGCCGGGGGTGCATGGCACGCTGTCATGGGCATTACGGCTTGGGTGCGGCCGGCTGCTGGCGCGGCTGGGCGCGGTCGTTGTTGTCGATCAACTCCTGCAGCTTGGCGTGCAGTGCCTGCTGCTGCTGGCGCAGGGTGGCGATCTCGGCGTCGGTCAGCGCGCCGGACTGTACGGCGGCATGAAACGCGTGCATGTCGTCACGGCTGCCCCAGTGTCCCTGGCCACCGTCGCGGCCACCGGCATGATGCTTGCCGTGACGGCCCGGCTCCGGCAGCAGCTGGCTTGGCCAGCTGCTGCGCGGCTTGCTGCGCTCGTTGTTGGCGATCAGGGTTTGCACCTTGTCGCGCATGGCCTGGTGCAACTTCTGCAGGCTGTCGCGGTCCGCCGTACTCAGGTTGCCGTCGGCACGCAGTTTTTCCATTTGCGCGTGCAGCGCGTCGCGATCCTTCTTCAGCGTGGCCAGCTCGGCATCGCTTAGCGCGCCGGACATCACGGCATCGCGGAAGGCCTGCATCTCGGCGCGGGGCGGTTTGCCGCCGGCGTCCATGCCCGGGCCAAAGGCCATGGCGGTGGCGGACAGGGCGGTGAGGGTGGCAATCGCGGCAGCGGTCAGCATGGTGCGGGTGTTCATAGGGCAGCTCCTGGCAGGTGGCCACGTGGGCCGTTTGGATGTCTGCACTGTAGGCGCCGGGTGTTGCCCAACTTTGTGCCGCCGGCGGCAGAGTGTTAACGGCTGTTAAGGTTGGCCGCCGGCTTAATCAATCTTTACGCCAGGGCTGACGCGGGCGGTGCCGCAGGGTACGCTTTGCACTGAACTCAAGGCTGGTAACGGAAACCCTATGGAGCAACGCAAAATACTGGTGGTGGATGACGATGTGCGGCTGCGCGAACTGTTGCAGCGCTATCTCAGCCAGCAGGGCTACACCGTGGACACGCTGCCGGATGCGCGCGACCTGGACCGCAAGCTGGCGCGCAACCGCCCGGACTTGCTGGTGCTGGACGTGATGATGCCCGGCGAGGATGGCCTGGCGGTGGTGCGCCGTCTGCGCGCGCAGGGCGAGCCGATCCCGGTGGTGATGCTGACCGCGCGCGGCGAGGATGTCGACCGCATCCTGGGGCTGGAAATGGGCGCCGACGATTACCTGGCCAAGCCGTTCAACCCGCGCGAACTGCTGGCGCGCATCAACGCGGTGCTGCGCCGCTACGAGCACACCCCGGTGGTGGCGGCGCAACTGGCCGAGGCCGAGCCGATGCGCTTCGGCCGCTGCGTACTGAACCCGGCGCGGCGCGAGCTGACCCGTGACGGAGCGGTGGTGGCGCTGACCACCGCGGAATACGCGGTGCTGCTGGCGCTGGCCAGCCACCCGCGGCGGCCGCTGACGCGCGAGCAGCTGATGGAGCTGGCGATGGGCAAGGGCGGCGGCGAATCGCAGGACCGCAGCATCGACGTGCACGTGTCGCGGTTGCGCAAGGCGATCGAGGAGCCGGAAGGCCCGCCGCGCTACCTGCAGACGGTGTGGGGCTACGGCTATGTATTCGTGCCGGATGGCAGCAGCAGGGACGCGGGATGAAGTGGCCGGCCTTGCGCGGCACGCTGTTCACCCGTCTGGCGGTGCTGGTGGTGATGGCGGTGCTGGCCAGCCAGGTGTTTACCCTGTGGCTGGGGGTGCAGCAGAAAAACCGCCTGCTGTCGCGGCAGTTGTACGCCCAGGTGGTGGACACGCTGGCCGATTACGAAGGCGTGCTGGAAAGCCTGCCGTCGGCGCAGCGCGCGCCGTTCCTACGCGCCAACGACCATATCGGCCTGCCGCGGCTGTTGCCGCTGGATGACAAGACCCCGCGCGATGCGCGCGTGCCCGGCATGGGGCGCGAGCTGGCCGATTCGCTGCGCGCGGCGCTGGGCGAGCCGGTGGAAGTCTATTTTGCCAATGGCGAGCGGCACGAGCTGTGGCTGAAGGTGCCGATGCTGGCGGAGCACTACTGGCTGGTGATGCCGCTGGCGCGCTATCTGCCGCCGTCGTTGCGGCCAACCTTGCAGGCGGCCGGGCTGGTGGCGCTGCTGTCGGTGCTGGCAGCGTTCGCGCTGGCCTGGCGCACCACGCGGCCGCTGTCGAAACTGGTGGCGGCCACCCGCGAGCTGGAAGCCGGGCGCACCCCGCCGCCGCTGGCGCCCAGCGGCCCGCGCGAGGTGCAGCTGCTGATCGAACGCTTCAACGGCATGGCCAGCGCGCTGGAAAAAGCCGCCAGCGAACGCCGCTTGATGCTGGCCGGGCTGTCGCACGACCTGCGCACGCCGCTGACGCGGCTGAAGCTGGCGGTGGAACTGCAGGACGACAATACCGAGCGCGAGGGCATGCTTACCGATATCGACGAGCTGTCGCGCATCGTCGGCCAGTTTATCGATTTTGCCCGCAGCGAGGAGCCGCGGGCGTTGTCGCCGCTGGCGCTGGATGAGCTGGTGGAAAGCGTGCTGGGCAAATTTGCCCGCGACGGCATGACGGTGAGCTTCCAGCGCCAGGACGCCACGGTGAATGGCGATGCGCTGGGCCTGCAGCGGCTGTTGTCCAACCTGCTGCAGAATGCCCGCCGCTACGGCGCGGCGCCGTTTGCCGTCAGTCTGCAAACCGCGGCGCAGCAGGTCATGCTGCGGGTGCACGATAGCGGCAGCGGCATCGCGCCGGAACTGCAGCAGGCGGCGCTGGCGCCGTTCGAAAGGTTGGCCGCACACCGCGGCACCGATGGCGGCAGCGGGCTGGGGCTGGCCATCGTGTCGCGCATCGTCAAGCAGCACGGCGGCCGGCTGCAGTTCGAGCATCCGCCGACAGGCGGCTTCACCGTGCAGGTGACGCTGCCGCTGCTGCGGCTGTGATTACGGCCGCGGCTTGCCCGGCTGCCAGCCCAGCAGTACCACCCCGGCCAGAATTAGCGCTGCACCCAGCAGCATGCCGGCATTGATGGCCTCGCCCAGCAGCAACGCTCCCCACAGCACGCCGAATACCGGCACCAGGTAGGTGACGCCGCTGGCGCGGGTAGCGCCCAGCCGGGCGATCAGCCGGTAGAAGATCAGGTAGGCAAAGGCGGTGCTGGCCAGCGCCAGCGCCAGTACCGCGCCCCACACGTTGGCCGCAATCTCGCCCGCCGGCCATTGCCACCACGCCAGCGGCAACAGCAAGAGCGAACCGCTGCTCAACATGCCCGCTGTGATCACTAGCGGCGGCACGCCGTGCAGCCAGCGTTTGGTCATGTGGCCGGACCAGCCATAGCAGGCGGTGGCCGCCAGCATCGCCAGTACCGGCAGCAGCGTACCGGCATCAAAGCCGGCGCCGCGTCCCAGCATCAGCACGGTCACCCCGGCCAGGCCCAGCAGCAGGCCGCCGCTGCGTTGCGCGGTCAGCCTCTCGCCGGCCAGCGGCATCGCCCACAGCGCCGTCATCAGCGGCGTGGTGGCATTCAGCACCGAGGCCACTCCCGCCGGCAGCGTCAGCGTGGCCCAGGCAATCAGGCAAAAAGGCAGTGCCGACAGAAACACCCCGGATACGGCGATCTGCCACCAGTGTGCGCGCCACAGCGCCAGTCCGCCCTGCCAGCACAATATCGGCAGCAGGACCAGCGCGGCCAGCGCCAGCCGCAGTTCGATCAGCGGGAACGGCCCCAGCGACGGCACCGCCACGCGCATGAACAGGAAAGAGCCGCCCCACAGCGCGGCCAACAGCAACAGCAGCCAGTGATCAGTTTTCATGACAAATGTTGAACAGAGGGAGATGTCGGCAGTGTAGGTGGCAACAACGGCCAGTGCGATCCGTTTCTTGCGCCGCAACCAGGCGACGGGCAAGAAAAAACCCCGGTTATGGTAACCGGGGTGAATGCCTTTGCAGGCTCCCGCTCAGGGAGGTGAAGCGGGAAGAAGCGCGTTGCTCCTGTTTGCTTTGACGGTTCAGCCGCCGAAAGTTTCCGGGTCGTCGAAGTTTTCCGGGGCATCGAAGTTTTCTTCGTCCGGCAGCGGGCAGGCGGCGAACCAGTCTTCCACCACGCGGGCGACTTCTTCGGTACCGGTCTTTTTCGAGCTGGAGAACAGCTGAATGCTGATATTCGGGTAGTCGGCGAGCTCTTTCTTGACCGAGGACAGAACCTTTTGTTGCTCCTGGCGCGACAATTTGTCGGCTTTGGACAACAGGATGTGCACCGGACGCTGGGTGACATGGAAGAATTCGATCATCTTCCAGTCCAGCTCTTTCAGCGGATGACGCGAATCCATGATCAGCAGCAGGCCGACCAGGCTGTCGCGGGTCTGTAGATAACGGCCCAGCAGTTCCACCCAGTGGGTGCGAATCGCCTCCGGCACTTCGGCATAGCCGTAGCCCGGCAAGTCGACCAGAAAACGCTCCTGTCCCAGATCGAAGAAATTGATATGCTGGGTACGTCCCGGGGTCTTGGAAACATAGGCCAAGCGGGTGCGATTACACAGGGTGTTGATGGCGCTGGACTTGCCGGCGTTGGAACGCCCGACAAAGGCCACCTCGCAGCGCGTGGGCGGCAGGTCCCGCAAATGATTTACCGTGGTAAAAAACTGCGCTTTCTGAAAAATCGACATAGTAGTAAGGGCAAAGTCAATTGATATAGAATAGCAGGTTTGAAATTGCCACCTTTACAGATATTTACGCTATCTCTCACTAGGAGCGACCATGAAACGTAAGATGCTGTTGGCTATCGCCGCTGCAGGCTTTGCAGCCAGCGCGATGGCCGCCACCCCGGCTCCGGCTGCCAAGGCCGATCCGGCCAAGGGCAAAGTCATCGTGGATCAGGTGTGCGCCGCCTGTCACGGTGCGGACGGCAACAGCGTGGCCTCTGCCAATCCGACTCTGGCCGGGCAGCATGCCAAGTACATCGAAACCCAGCTGGCTGCCTTCAAGAAGGGCGATCGCAAGAACCCGATCATGCTGGGCATGGCCACTCCGCTGTCTGCCGACGATATGCGCAACGTAGCCGCCTATTTCAGCAGCCAGAAAGTGAAGCCGCGCGAAGCCGCGGACAAGAGCCAGATGGCGCTGGGCAAGAAGATCTACACCGCTGGCAACTCGAGCACCAAGGTGCCGGCCTGTATGGCCTGCCACGGCCCGGCCGGCCGCGGTCTGCCGGACCAGTACCCGGCACTGGGCAGCCAGCACGCCGGTTACGTGGTAGCGCAGCTGAACGCGTTCAAGGCGGGTGCCGATCGCAAGAATCAGATCATGGCCGATGTTGCCATGCGCATGAGCGATGCCGAAATGAAGGCGGTTGCCGAATACATTTCCGGCCTCCGTTAATCGGCGCAACTTTTTTGCGCGGCGGTATTCCAAAGGGGGCTTCGCGCCCCCTTTGTCGCGTCCGAAACTAGAAAAATGACCAGCAAAAAACGCACTTCTCCCGGCTACCAGCTGTACGAACTGTTCAGCTCGATGCGCTTCGCCATCGGCCTGTTGACCATTCTTGCCATCGCCTCGGTGATCGGCACCGTGCTCAAACAGAACGAACCCTATCCCAATTACGCTTTCGAGTTCGGCCCGTTCTGGTTCAAGGCCTTTGAAGTGCTGGGCTTGTACGATGTGTATCACTCGGCCTGGTTCCTCACCATTCTGGCCTTTCTGGTGATTTCCACCACGCTGTGCATCGTGCGCAACGGTCCCGGCTTCCTGCACGAGATGCGGGCCTACCGGGAAAAAGCCAGCGACAACTCGCTGGCGGCGATGAAGCACAGCCAGCAGCTGGACATCAGCCTGGACGAGCCGGCTGCCATCGTGCTGCTGCAACAGCGCGGCATGCGCTTCAAGCGCCGCGAGCGCGAAGACGGCAGCGTGGTGCTGGCGGCCAAGAAGGGCGCCGCCAACAAGCTGGGCTATTTCTTTGCCCACATCGCCATGGTGGTGATCTGCATCGGCGGCCTGCTGGATGGCAACCTGCCGCTGAAGATCGGTGAACTGCTGGGCAAGATCGTGCCGGAAACGCGCGACATGCCGCAAAGCCAGATTCCGCTGCAGAGCCGGCTGACCGCGGCCAACCTATCGTTCCGCGGCAACGTCACCGTGGCCGAGAACAAGAGCGCCGACGTGATCTTCCTCAACAGCGGCAATGGCTACCTGGTACAGGAGCTGCCGTTCATCGTCACGCTGAAGAAATTCCACGTCGACTACTACAGCAACGGCATGCCCAAGCTGTTTGCCAGCGACATCGTGGTCACCGACAAGAAAACGGGCAAGGAAACCCCGGCCACCGTCAAGGTCAACCACCCGCTGATCATCGATGGCGTCGCCATCTACCAGGCCAGCTTTGGCGATGGCGGCTCGCCGCTGCAGCTGCGCGCCTGGAACCTGGCCGCCCCGCAACAGGCGCCGGTGGACATCAAGGGCGTATCGTTGGCCGCACAGCCACTGAAAGCCAACGGCAAGGATTACCAGCTGGAGTTTGGCGAACTGCGTGTGTTCAACGTCGAGAACATGGGCAAAGTGCCGGATGGCAGCAAGAGCTTCGGCCAGCGCATGCAGGACGCGCGTGAAGTGAAGCAGGACAACAAGCAGCTGAAGAACGTCGGCCCGTCGGTGACCTTCAAGCTGCGCGACAGCCAGGGCCAGGCGCGCGAGTACCAGCACTACATGGTGCCGATGGAGCAGGAGGGCGCCATGTACCAGGTGGCCGGCGTGCGCAGCGAAGTGTCGCAGCCGTTCCAGTACCTGCGCATCCCGCTGGACGACCAGCTGAAGATCGACAGCTTCATGCGTCTGCGTGCGGCGCTGAACAACCCGGCCTGGTACGAGGAGATGGTACAGCGCACCGCTGCCAAGGCACTGCAGGGCAAGGCCATCAGCCCGGCGATGCAGCAGCAGTTTGCCGACAGCGTGCGCTGGGTATTGGGGCGCTTCAGCGCCGGCGGCTTTGCCGCACTGGAGCAGTTCCTGGACCAGAAAGTGCCGGCCGACAAGCGCCAGGCCATCGCGCAGACCTATATCAAGATCCTGCAGGGTGCCATTATTGATGTGATGGCGGTGGCACAGGAAAAGGCCAATCTCAAGCCATGGCCACAGGACGAGAAGCACTACCGCTTCCTGCTGGACAGCCTGGTGACCATCAGCGCGCTGAACGACTACGCCGCGCCGGTATACCTGGAATTGTCCGGCTTTGACCAGGTGCAGGCGTCCGGCCTGCAGATGACGCGCTCGCCCGGCAAGAACCTGGTGTACCTCGGTTCGCTGCTGCTGGTGATCGGCATCATCCTAATGTTCTATATCCGCGAAGTGCGCTTGTGGCTAGTGTTACGACCGGGGCGCGTGCGGGTGGCGATGAGCAGCAACCGCCACAACCGAGATCTGGATCGCGATTTCGCGCAAGTCGTCGGCACGCTGCAAGGCCGCACTGGAGAAGCATGATGGAATTGACTCTGCAACAACCGTTCTACAAGCGTCTGGCGCTGGGTGACTGGCTGTTCGCCGCGCTGATCGTCGCCGTGGCCGGCTACAGTTTCAGCCTGTACGGCAGCGCCATGGACTACTACGAGCAGCTGATCCTGGGCGGCAGCGCCATCGGCCTGATCGCGCTGGGCTGGTTCTGGAAAAGCTGGCGCTGGTTCCTGCCGCTGGCCGGCGCCATGTCGCAGCTGGCCATCGCGCTGTATGACCACAACCTGGCGCGCGCGGCGGAAAGCTTCGGCCTCAAGTTCCTGCTGTCCAGCCAGTCGTCGTTCATGTGGATGTGCACGCTGTTCTTCCTCGCCACCGCGGTGTACTGGGCTGGGCTGCTGTCGCGCTCGGCGCTGCTCAACCGCATCGGCAGCGGTCTGACCTGGGCGGCGGCGGCGTTCGCGCTGTCCGGGCTGTTCACCCGCTGGTACGAGAGCTACCTGATCGCGCCGGACGTTGGCCGCATCCCGGTATCCAACCTGTACGAAGTGTTCATCCTGTTCTGCCTGATCACCGCGCTGATGTACCTGTACTACGAGGCCAAGTTCGCCGCGCGCCAGCTGGGCGCCTTCGTGCTGCTGGTGATCAGCGCCGCGGTGGGCTTCATCCTGTGGTACACCTTCGACCGCCAGGCGCACCAGATCCAGCCGCTGATCCCGGCGCTGCAATCGTGGTGGATGAAGATCCACGTGCCGGCCAACTTCGTCGGCTACGGCGCCTTCTCGCTGTCGGCGATGCTGGGTGTGGCGCAGCTGCTGGCGCGGCGCGGTATCCTGGCCGGCAAGCTGCCGGCGCCGGACATCATCGACGAGATGATGTACAAGGCGATCTCGGTCGGCTTCCTGTTCTTCACCATCGCCACCATCCTCGGCGCCATGTGGGCGGCGGATGCCTGGGGCGGCTACTGGAGCTGGGACCCGAAGGAGACCTGGGCGCTGATCGTGTGGCTGAACTACGCCGCCTGGCTGCATGTGCGGCTGGTGAAAGGCTGGCGCGGCGAGCCGCTGGCATGGTGGGCGGTGATCGGCTTGCTGGTGACCACCTTCGCCTTCATCGGCGTCAACATGTTCCTCACCGGCCTGCATTCCTACGGTTCGCTGTAAGCCGGTAGCGGCAGGAAAATGGCAGGCTGCGGCCTGCCATTTTTCATGGCATGCACCATGCGGCCAACGTTGGCCGCAAAAAAACCGGACAGTGCAGACTGTCCGGTTTTTGTTTGCCCGCGCGGTGCTTACTGGTCGCGGTTGGCGCGGCGGTAGCGTTCGATCAGCAGCTTGGTGGAGCTGTCGTGCGGCGCCGAGGCCAGCTTGCCGGCCAGTTCGGCGTGAATGGTCTTGGCCAGCTGCTTGCCCAGTTCCACCCCCCACTGGTCGAAGCTGTTGATGCCCCAGATCACGCCCTGTACGAAAATCTTGTGCTCGTACAGCGCGATCAGGCTGCCGAGGTTGCGCGGGTCGAGGCGGTCCATCAGCAGGGTGTTGGTGGGGCGGTTGCCGTCGAACACCTTGTGCGGCACCAGCGCTTCCAGCGCGGCGCCTTCCAGCCCCTGCGCCGCCAGCTCGGCGCGCACTTCGTCGGCGGTCTTGCCGCGCATGAAGGCTTCGGCCTGGGCGAACACGTTGGCCAGCAGGATCTCGTGGTGGCCCGGCAGGCTGGTGCGGTTTTCCAGCGAGCAGATCAGGTCGATCGGCGAGATGTGGGTGCCCTGGTGCAACAGCTGGAAGAAGGCGTGCTGGCCGTTGATGCCGGTTTCACCCCAGATGATCGGCGCGGTCTCGAAGTCCACCGTGCTGCCGTCCACGCACACCTTCTTGCCGTTGGACTCCATGTCCAGCTGCTGGATGAAGGCCGGCAGGCGGTGCAGGTACTGGTCGTACGGCGCGATCACATGGCTGCCGCCGCCGTAGTAGTTGATGTACCAGATGCCGATCATGGCCAGCAGCACCGGCATGTTCTCTTCGTACGAGGCGTTGTAGAAGTGCTGGTCCATGATGTGGGCGCCGTTCAAGAGCTCGGTGAAGTTCTCCTCGCCCAGGTACAGCATGATCGGCAGGCCGATGGCCGACCACAGGCTGTAGCGGCCGCCGACCCAGTCCCAGAATTCGAACATATTGGCCGGGTCGATGCCGAACTCTGCCACCGCTTTCTTGTTGGTGGATACCGCCACGAAGTGCTTGGCCACCGCCTTTTCGTCGCGCGCGCGCGCCACGAACCACTCGCGGGCGGTTAGCGCGTTGGTCAGCGTTTCCTGGGTGGTGAAGGTCTTGGATTCCACCACGAACAGCGTGGTTTCCGGGTGTACCTTCTTCAGCGTTTCCTTCAGCTGCGCGCCGTCGACGTTGGAGACGAAGTGCATGTTCATGCGCGGGTGGCCGTAGGGCTTGAGCGCGCTGCATACCATCAGCGGGCCGAGGTCGGAGCCGCCGATGCCGATGTTCACCACGTCGGTGATCGGCTGGTGGGTGTAGCCCAGCCAGTCGCCGCTGCGCACCGCGTGGGCGAACTTGCCCATGCGCGCCAGTACCGAGTTCACCTTCGGCATCACGTCCTCGCCATCCACCAGAATCGGCGAATTGGTGCGGTTGCGCAGTGCCACGTGCAGCACGGCGCGGTTCTCGGTGCTGTTGATCTTCTCGCCCTTGAACATCGCCTTGATGCGTGCCGGCAGGCCGGCTTCGCGTGCCAGCTGCATCAGCCCCTTCAGGGTGTCGTCGGTGAGGCGGTTCTTGGAATAGTCGAGAAACAGGCCGCCCACTTCCAGCGAGTAGCGCTCGGCGCGTTGCGGGTCGGTTTCGAACAGCTCGCGCATGTGCAGCTGTTTGGCCTCGGCGAAGTGTTGCCACAGCGCGTTCCAGGCGGGCAATTGCGTCAGTTTGCTCATGATGGCTCCGGGTCTCTTTGTCGTGTTGTCGCGGCCAACCTCTGGCGGGCTGGCTGGTTTGCGCTTGCCGCGCGGGGCGCGGGCAGGCGGCTTAGTAGTCATGTTCTTCGTCGCCGCGCAGGCGCTTCTGCTTCAGGCTGCGCTTGGCTTTTTCCAGCTGTGTCACCACGCCGGGGCCGCGCTTGAGCGCCACGCCCACGGTGAGGATGTCGATCAGCACCAGGTGCAGGATGCGCGACAGCATCGGGCTGTAGGTTTCGCTGTCCTCCGGCGAATCCACCGCCAGCGTCACGGTGGCTTTTTCCGCCAGCGGCGTGTCCGGCACGGTGATGGCAATCACCTTGGCGCCGGTGGACAGCGCCATGTCCACCGCGTCCATCAGCTCGCGCGAGCGGCCGGAGCTGGAGATCGCCACCACCACGTCGCCTTCCCCCAGCACCGCGGCGGCCATGATCTGGATGTGGCTGTCGGCATAGGCCACGGTGGGAATGCCGAAGCGGAAGAACTTGTGCTGCGCGTCGGCAGCGATGATGCCGGAGTTGCCCAGGCCATAGAACTCGATGCGGCGCGCCGCGGCCAGCAGGTCCACCGCCGCGTCCACCGCCTGCGGGTTGATGTCGTTGCGGCACTTCAGCAGCGCGGTGACAGTGTTGTCGAACACCTTGGCGGTGATTTCCGACACCGGGTCTTCCGGTCGCACGCTGGAGTGCACATAGGGCACGCCGCCGACCAGAATGCCGGCGAGCTTGAGCTTGAAATCCGACAGGCCGCTAAAGCCCATGCTGCGGCAGAAGCGGATCACCGTCGGCTGGCTGACGCCGGCGCTGCTGGCGATGTCGGATACCGCTGACTGCATCACGGTGTACGGCTGCGCCAGTACCAGCTCCGCCACCCGGCGTTCGGCGCCGGAGAGCTTGTCGAGGTCTGCGCGGATTTTTTCAAGCATGGTTATCCCCCAGGTGGTCGGCCAGTGCGGCCTGCACCCCGGTCAGGGCCGGGTAGGCGCTGTGAATCACGTACACCGGCAGTGCGGCCAGGTAGTCGCGGAAGCGGCCCTTGGCTTCGAAACGCTCGCGAAATGCCGAGCGGGCGAACATGTCGCCGAAACGCGGCACGATACCACCGCCGATATACACCCCGCCAATGGCGCCCAGCGTCAGCGCCAGGTTGCCGGCGGCGGTGCCGAGCATGGCGCAGAAGTGTTCCAGCACCCGCACGCAGCGCGCGTCGCGGCCGGACAGGCCGCGCTCGCTGATCTGCGCCGCCGACAGCTGGCCGGCGGCTTCGCCGTCCGCCACCGCCAGCGCGTCGTGAATCAGTTCCAGGCCGGGGCCGGACAGGAAGCGCTCACAGGACACATGCTGGCCGAAGCGGCCCTGCGCGTAGTGCAGGATGGCGGCTTCTTCATCGTTCACCGGCGCAAACGACACGTGGCCGCCTTCGCCGGCAATCGCCACCCAGCTGCCGGCATGCGGCAGCAGGCCGGAGACGCCAAGGCCGGTGCCGGCGCCGATCAGCGCCTTGGCGCCGTGGCGCGCCGCGCCGCCGCCCACCTGTGCCAGTTCGGCCGCCGGCAGGTGCGGCAGCGCCAGCGCCAGCGCGGTGAAATCGTTCAGCACCAGCAGGGTGGCAAAGCCCAGTTCCTGCCTGGTGGCCTCGATGGAGAACGCCCAGTGGTGGTTGGTCATCTGCACGAAGTCGCCGGTCACCGGGTTGGCGATGCCGATGGCGGCATGGCTGACCGAGCGGGTGTCGGCGCGTTGCAGGTAGGCGCGCATGGCGTCGGCCAGCGTCGGGTAATCGTTGCACGGCAGCACGTCGATGTCTTCGATCACGTCGGGCGCGGTTTCCAGCGCGAAGCGGGCATTGGTGCCGCCGATGTCGGCCAGCAGGCGCGGGTAGGGGTGCAGGGTGCTCATCATCTCTCCCTTGCTCAGGCAGACCAGTACACGTCCAGCGGACGGGCAGTGGCGGTCAACAGGTGGCTGATCGGCAGCGTGTCGCTGACCGTGGCGGCGGCATTGTCCAGCACGCGGCGCTTGCTGTCGCCGGCAATCGCCAGGTACAGCTTGCCGCTGCGTTGCAGCTCGGCCAGCGTCATGCTGATGCGGGTGTGCGGCGCGGCCGGCGGCACCACCACCAGCAGTGCGGCGGGGTTGGCCGCAGCCAGGCCTTCGGCCAGATTGCTGGCGGCCGGGAACAGCGAGGCGGTGTGGCCATCCTCGCCCATGCCCAGCACTGCCACGTCCGGGGTGCGCCACAGTACGGCGGCGGCGGCCAGTTCGGCCTGGGCGTCGGCGCCGGTCTGTACCAGCGGCAGGAAGCGGGCGGCCGCGGCCTTGCCCTGCAGCAGATGCTCGCGCACCAGGCCGGCATTGCTGTCGGCGTGTTCCGGCGCTACCACGCGCTCGTCCACCAGGGTGACGCTAACCTGCTGCCAGGCGATGTCCTGCGCGGCCAGCGCCTGCAGGAAGGGAACCGGCGAGCGGCCACCGGAAACGGCCAGTACTGCCTGGCCGCGCGCGGCGATGGCTGCGGCCAGATCGGCGGCTACTGCCTGCGCCAGCGCGGCGCTGGCATCCGCTGCCGCGGCAAATGCGTGTAACTTCATCTCTGTATCCGTTGATTCTGTTCGGCATCTCGTAAAACGCCTGCTTTCGTCGCGATACTGCGTTGCTCACGAAAACCCCCTTCTTGCATATCAGTCATATGCGGCGTCGGGATTCTTCGTTCGCGCCTTGTCTCGCCGAGACTTATCTCGATTGGAAACCAGGGTTTTGCGAGGCACCTTGTTTTTATTCGGTGCGGCCAACCTTGCGGGGGAAAGGTTGGCCGCAGGCAGCGCTGCTGCGGGGCTGTTTACGCTCGGGGGCGTAAACGGCTCAGCACTCCTCGTGCCACGACACCCCGTCGCGCGACAACAGTGCGCTGGAGGCGGCCGGGCCCCAAGTGCCGGCGGTGTACTGTTTGGGCGGCGTGGTGCTGTGCTGCCAGTGGTCCATGATCGGCTCCACCCAGCGCCAGGCTTCCACCAGCTCGTCGCGGCGCATGAACAGCGCCAGCTTGCCGCGGATCACGTCCAGCAGCAGGCGCTCGTAGGCGTCGGCGCGGCGCACCTTGAACGATTCGTGGAAGTCCAGGTTCAGGTGTACCGGCTGCAGGCGCTGGGTATCGCCCGGCTCCTTGGACAGGAAGTACAGGCGGATGCTTTCTTCCGGCTGCAGGCGGATCACCAGGCGGTTGGCGGTGTTCAGGCCCATCGGGCTGGGGAACAGGTGGTGCGGCACGTCGCGGAAGTTGATCACGATCTCGGCCACGCGCTCTTGCATGCGCTTGCCGGTGCGCAGGTAGAACGGCACGCCGGACCAGCGCCAGTTGTCGATCTCGGCCTTGATGGCGACGAAGGTCTCGGTCTGGCTGCCGGCGGGAATGCCCTGCTCCTGCAGGTAGCCCACCACTGGCTGGCCGCCTACCGCGCCGGCCTTGTACTGCGCGCGCACGGTCTTGCCGGCCACGTCCTGCTCGGTAAACGGGCGCAGCGCCTTCAGTACCTTCAGCTTCTCGTCGCGCACCGCATCGGCGCCCAGGTTGGCCGGCGGCTCCATCGCCACGATGCACAGCAGCTGCAGCAGGTGGTTCTGCACCATGTCGCGCAGCGCGCCGGTGCTGTCGTAGAAGTCGCCACGGCTGCCGACGCCGAGTTCTTCGGCAATGGTGATCTGCACATCGTGGATCCACTCGCGGCGCCACAGCGGCTCGAACAGCGCGTTGGCAAAGCGGATCGACAGCAGGTTCTGCACCGACTCCTTACCCAGGTAGTGGTCGATGCGGTACAGCTGCTCTTCCTTGAAGTGGCGGGCGACGGCTTCGTTGATCTCGTTGGATGATTCCAGGTCGTGGCCCAGCGGTTTTTCCAGCACCACGCGCACCTTGTCGTGGTTCAGACCGACCGCCGCCAGGTTGTCGCAGATGCCTTCGAACAGGTCCGGCGCGGTGGCGAGGTAACACACCGCCACGCGATCGTGCTGGCGCAGGGTGTCGGCCAGTGCCGGGTAGTGTTCAGCGGTGCCGGCGTCTACCTTGAGGTAATCCACGCGGGCGAGAAAACCCTGCCAGGCAGCATCGGAGAAATATTCCTTGATATGGATACGCGCGCTCTTTTCCACCATTGCCAGGTAGTCGTCGCGCGCCATGTCGCGGCGGCCCAGCGCCAGGATGCGCCCCTCGTCATTCAGCAGGCCGGCGGCGTGCGCCTGGTACAGCGACGGCAGCAGTTTGCGCATCACCAGGTCGCCGGTGCCCCCGAACAGCACCATGTCGAAGGCGGGGGTGTGCAGATTAGCGTTGTCCATCCTGATTGTTCTCTCGCACAAGGTTGTGATGTAGTTATATTACCAAACGGTGCTTGCTTGTCTACGTGGCAAATACCATTTTTTGTGCAGCCAAGTTGGGTGTTGCTATCGGCCAACACGGCTGCAATGTATTGATATATATAAGAAACGATGGTTTTTGCCGCGAAAATTGCTGCTAAAAATGGCGTAATGCCTTGCCAACAGACTGTAGTAAAACTACCATTCGACTACCGCAATACGGGCCACCACCATGACTCTGCATCCCGTTCTTCAAGCCGTTACCGACCGCATCATCGAACGCAGCCGTGCTACCCGCGCCACTTATCTGCAACACACCCGCGCCGCCATGCGCCAGGGCAAAGTCGAGCGGGCGCAGCTGTCCTGTACCAATCAGGCGCATGCGTTTGCCGCCATGCCGGCCGGCATCAAGATCCACCTGCAGGACAGCGTGCGCCCCAATCTGGCCATCGTGTCTGCCTATAACGATATGCTGTCGGCGCACCAGCCGCTGGAAACCTTTCCGGCGCTGATCAAGGAAGAGGCGCTGACCGTGGGCGCCACCGCGCAGTTTGCCGGCGGCGTGCCGGCGATGTGCGACGGCGTCACCCAGGGCTTTACCGGCATGGAGCTGTCGCTGTTCTCGCGCGACGTGATCGCCATGAGCACCGCCATCGCCTTGAGCCACCAGATGTTCGACGCCGCACTGTACCTGGGCGTGTGCGACAAGATCGTGCCGGGGCTGGTGATCGGCGCGCTGTCCTTTGGCCACCTGCCGGCGGTGTTCGTGCCGGCCGGCCCGATGACCACCGGTATCGCCAACGACGAAAAAGCCAAGGTGCGCCAGCTGTTTGCCGAGGGCAAGGTTGGCCGCGAGGCGCTGCTGGCCTCGGAAATGGCCTCCTACCACGGCCCGGGCACCTGCACCTTCTACGGCACCGCCAACAGCAACCAGATGCTGATGGAGATCATGGGCCTGCACCTGCCGGGCGCCGCCTTCGTCAACCCGAATACCCCGCTGCGCGACGCGCTGACCCGCAAGGCCACCCGCGTGGCCGCCGAGATCAGCGCCCAGGGCAGCCGCTTTACCCCGATTGCCGAGGTGATCGACGAGAAAGCCATCGTCAACGGCATCGTCGGCCTGCTGGCCACCGGCGGCTCCACCAACCACACCATGCACCTGGTGGCGATGGCGCGTGCCGCCGGCATCAGCATCAACTGGGACGATTTCGACCAGCTATCCGCGGTGGTGCCGCTGATCGTGCGCGCCTACCCCAACGGCAAGGCCGACGTGAACCACTTCCACGCCGCCGGCGGCATGGGTTTCGTGATCCGCGAACTGCTGGATGCCGGCCTGCTGCACGACGACGTCACCACCATCATGGGCAAGGGCCTGCGCGCCCACAGCCAGGAAGCCTGGCTGAACGATGGCGAGGCGGCCTTTCGTCCGGCGCCGCAAACCAGCGGCGACGACGACGTGCTGCGCACCGCGGCCAAGCCGTTCTCCGCCGATGGCGGCCTGAAAGTACTGGCCGGCAATATCGGCCGCGCGGTGATCAAGGTGTCGGCGGTGAAGCCGGAACACCGCGTGGTGCAGGCACCGGCGGTGGTGTTCCACGATCAGAACGAACTGCTGGCGGCGTTCAAGCGCGGCGAGCTGGAAAAAGACTTCGTGGCGGTGATCCGCTTCCAGGGGCCGCGCGCCAACGGCATGCCGGAACTGCACAAGCTCACCCCGCCGCTGGGCGTGCTGCAAGAACGCGGCTTCAAGGTGGCGCTGGTCACCGACGGCCGCATGTCCGGCGCTTCCGGCAAGGTGCCGGCGGCGATTCACGTGTCGCCGGAAGCGCTGCTCGGCGGCGATATCGGCAAGGTGCAGAACGGCGACCTGGTGCGGCTGGATGCCGACAAGGGCGAACTGACGGTGCTGGTGCCGGCCGCGGAATGGGCGGCGCGCGAACGCGTGCAGGCCGATCTGTCGGCCAACCAGTACGGCACCGGCCGCGACCTGTTCGCCGGCATGCGCCAGCTGGCCACCGCGGCGGAAGAGGGCGCGATGACGTTCTCGCATCCGCTGTGGACGCAGCAGGGCTGATCGTTACCCAGCATTGAATCAAAGGTTGGCCGCAGCCAGCCACAACCAGAGCCACGTACAGACCTCGCCAACAAGCGGCGCCAAGGCTGCGCAGGGGTTTTGTCAGCGGCTCGACAAGGACAAGGACAGACATGGACGCTTTGAATCTGCTTCGCCAAAGCCCGGTAATGCCGGTGATCGTGGTCAACGACGCCGCTGTGGCGGTTGATCTGGCCCGCGCGCTGGTAGCCGGTGGCATCCGCACCCTGGAAATCACCCTGCGCACCAAGGCGGCACTGGCGGCGATGCGCCGCATCCGTGACGAAGTGCCGGACGCGCTGGTCGGCGCCGGTACCGTGCGCACCCGCGCCCACCTGGAAGCGGCACTGGATGCCGGCGCGCAGTTCGGCCTCAGCCCGGGGCTGACTCCGGAGCTGGCCGCCGCCGCGCGCGCTTCCGGCGTGCCGTTCATTCCGGGCGTGGCCACCGCTTCCGAGGCGATGCGCGCGCAGGACGAAGGCTTCGACATCCTCAAGCTGTTCCCGGCCGAGGCCGTCGGCGGCATCAAGCTGCTCAAGGCGCTGGCCGGCCCGCTGCCGGAACTGCGCTTCTGCCCCACCGGCGGTATCGATGCCTCCAATGCGGCCAACTACCTGGCGTTGCCGAACGTGCTGGCAGTCGGCGGCAGCTGGCTGACCCCGGAAGCGGCGCTCGCCGCCCAGGACTGGGCCAAGATCACCGCACTGGCCAAGGAAGCCTGCGCACTGGCCGTACGCTAAGGCGTAGCGGGCCAACGGTTTTGCCGGCATGTGCCGGCGGTTGCTGCCGGCCGGGCTGTCCCGGATTGGACGTCTGACAGCCGGCGCTGGTGGCAGCCACCCTATCCTTTCCGTCAGACACGCGCTGCGGGATGGTGTGTTTTGTTGCTTTTCGTTTCTTTAGCAGGCGTGCCGACTCTCCCCGGCACGCCGTTTTTTTTGTCCGCCGCCGCGGACAAGGCGGGCGGACAGCTTGCGGCCAACCTTGGCGGGCCGCGAATAGCTCCGCTGCAGCGCGCCATGCCGTCGAGCGTCGTTTTGACATACCATCTGCCACTGTCACTTAGCCGGTTATCACCATGAAACTGTTTGTTGCCGAAGACGACACCGTTCTGGCCGACGCGCTGCTGACCCGGCTGGCGCGGCTGGGGTTCGACACTGAGCATGCCGCCGATGGCATCGCGGCGCAGCAGCGGCTGCTGGATGACGCGTTCGATGCGGTGATCCTCGACATCGGCCTGCCGGGGCTGAATGGCCTGCAGGTGCTGCGCAATGTGCGCGTGCACAAACCGGCGCTGCCGATCCTGATCCTGACCGCGCTGGACAGCATGGAAGACCGCGTCGCCGGGCTGGATGCCGGCGCCGACGACTATCTGGTGAAGCCGTTCGAATTCCCGGAGCTGGAGGCGCGCATCCGCGCGCTGCTGCGCCGCCACCGCGTGGTGGATAGCCAGCAGCGCGACGAGCTGCGCTTTGGCCGCCTGCGGCTGGATCGCGGTGGCCAGCGCGCCTGGGCCGACAACCAGCCGCTGGAGCTGTCGGCGCGCGAGCTGCAGCTGCTGGACATCCTGATGGGCAACGCCGACCGCGTGGTGACCAAGGAGCAGATCGCCACCGAGCTGTCCGGCGACGGCGAAGAGGTGGGCGCCAATGCGGTGGAGGTGTATGTGCACCGCCTGCGCAAGAAGCTGGATGGCAGCGGGGTCGGGGTGCGCGCGGTGCGCGGCCTGGGTTATCTGCTGGCGGCGGAGCAATAGATGGCAGCGGCAATGTGGCGGCTCGCAAGGTTGGCCGCATGAGCGCCGCCCGCCCGCGGCAGCTGTCGCTGCGGCGGCAGTTGCTGCTGTGGCTGCTGCTGCCGCAGTTGGTGCTGTGGCTGGGCGCGGCCTTTCTCGCCTACCAGCTGACGCTGGCCTACGCCAACGAGGTGATCGACCGCACGCTGGCCAAGTCCAGCAGCGCGCTGGCGCGGCAGGTCAAGCCGTTCGGCAACGGCTTCTATGTCGACTTTCCGCGCGCGGCGCGCGACGTGCTGGAGCAGGACCCGGACGACCGCGTCTACTACATGGTGAGCTCGCCGCCGGAAGCCTTTCTGCTGGGCGAGCCGGCGATGCCGCGCCCGCCGCTGGGGGTGGGCGCCCCGAGCGGGGCAACCTTTTTCTACAACGGCAAGCTCGGCAAGCTGGATGTGCGCGTGGCGGCGCAATACCTGCCGGCCGGCACGCCGGACAAGCCGGAGCTGATGCTGGTGCAGGTGGCCAAGAGCCGCACGCTGTCGGCGGAGCTGGCGCGGCGCATCCTGTTCGATATGGGGCTGCCGCTGCTGCTGCTGATCTCGCTCACCAGCGTGCTGGTGTGGGCCGGGGTCAGCCGTGGCCTGTCGCCGCTGCGCAGCCTGCGCCGCACGGTGGAGGATCGCAGTCCGCGCGATCTGGCGCCGATCGAGATCGACAACGCACCGGCCGAGGTGCGTACCCTGGCCAGCGCCATCAACACCCTGCTGGACGAAGTGCACGCGCAGGTGGCACAGCAGCGCCGCTTCATCGCCGATGCCGCGCACCAGCTGCGCACCCCGCTGGCGGGGCTGAAATCGCAGACCGAGCTGGTGCAGGCGGAACTGGCGGAAGCGGCGCCGGATCTACCGCTGGCGTTGCGGCAGCTGCGGCAGGTGGAAACCAGCGTGGCGCGCTCTATTCGCGTAGTGAACCAGCTGCTGGCGCTGGCGCGCGCCGAGCCGGAGGCCGGCCTGCAGCTGGCGCCGCTGGATCTGGCGGCGCTGGCGCGTGAAGTGGCAGCCGAGGCGGTGCCGCGCGCGCTGGCGGCTGGGCAGGATCTGGGCGTGGAAGGCGAGGAGGGAGCGCTGCCGGTGCACGGCCATGCCGGCCTGTTGCGCGAACTGGTGGCCAACCTGCTGGACAACGCCATCAGCTACACCCCGCACGGCGGTGAAATCACGCTGTGGCTGGCGCGCGACGCCGGCCAGGCGCGGCTGGAAGTGCGCGACAACGGCCCCGGCATTCCGCCGCAGGAGCGCGAGCGGGTGTTCGAGCGCTTCTACCGCGGCAGCGCCGAGGGCAAGGGCAAGGGCTGCGGCCTCGGCCTGGCCATCGTGCAGGAAATTGCCCGCCGCCACGGCGCCAGCATCCGGCTGGAAGACAACCCTGGCGGCGGCTTGCGCGCCTGTCTGTTGCTGCCGCTGTCCCCCACCGCGGCAGGCTGAACCGTCGTCGTCACGCTGTCGGCAGTGCCGGCAGGTGTGTAGTTGCGACACTACTTCGTGTGCCTTTGCTGCGGTGCAATATCGCGGCAATGCCCAATTCGGGCGCAATTAACGCCGATGTCATGGTGCGGCGCACTCGGTCTGTGATGTTTCCTTACGGCAATCCTGTCAAAAACTTACGTAAAACTTACATCTCACGGCTATAGTTCACCCAACCGCGGAACCGGCAAGGAGAGTTGCCCCGCGGCGGAAGTCTGCCCGCACATAAACCAACACCGCCGGGCGACGACACAACACGACAGGAGATGGAACATGGAATTGAAGCGTCTGACCGTGGCCGTACTGGCCGCAACCCTGCTGCCGGCAACCGCGATGGCTGGTGATGTGGAAGTACTGCACTGGTGGACCTCCGGTGGCGAAGCCAAATCCGCCGCCGAACTGAAAAAAATGATGACCGCCAAGGGCCACACCTGGAAAGACTTCGCCGTGGCCGGTGGCGGTGGCGACAACGCCATGACCGCGCTGAAGACCCGCGTGGTATCCGGCAACCCGCCGACCGCCGCCCAGATCAAGGGCCCGGCGATCCAGGAATGGGGTGCCGAAGGCGTGCTGGCCGATATCGATGCCGTGGCCAAGGCCGGCAACTGGGACAAGCAACTGCCGGCAGTGGTCAGCAATGTGATGAAGTACAAGGGCAAGTACGTGGCCGCCCCGGTCAACGTACACCGCGTGAACTGGATGTGGGTGAACCCGGAAGCGTTCAAGAAAGCCGGCGCCACCGTACCGAAAACCTGGCCGGAATTCTTCGTGGCTGCCGACAAGCTGCAGAAAGCCGGTATCCAGCCGATCGCCCATGGCGGCCAGCCGTGGCAGGACGCCACCCTGTTTGAATCGGTAGCGCTGGGTGTGGGTGGTGCCGACTACTACCAGAAGGCATTCGTGAAGCTGGACAAGGCCACCGTCGGCGGCGCGACCACCGTCAAGGTGTTCGAGACCATGGCCAAGATCAAGACCTATATCGACAAGGGCGCCGCTGGCCGTGACTGGAACCTGGCCACTGCCATGGTGATCAACGGCAAGGCCGGCATGCAGTTCATGGGCGACTGGGCCAAGGGCGAGTTCACCGCTGCCGGCAAGGTACCGGGCAAGGACTTCCTGTGTCTGGATGCCCCGGGCACCCAGAATGCCTTCACCTTCAACATCGACTCCATGGCGATGTTCCAGCAGAAATCCCCGGCGGCAGTGAAAGCGCAGGCGGATCTGGCTGCCACCATCATGAGCCCGCAGTTCCAGGAAGTATTCAACCTGAACAAGGGCTCCATCCCGGCGCGTCTGGATACCCCGCTGACCAAGTTCGACGCCTGCGCCAAGAAGTCCAACTTCGACATGAACGCCGCGGCCAAGAGCAACAAGCTGGTGCCGAGCTTCGCGCACAAGATGGCGATGCCGTCGGCCACCGAAGGCGCCATGGTGGACGTGATCTCGCAGTTCATGAACTCCAACATGACCCCGCAGCAGGCTACCGAGCGTCTGGCCAAGGCCAGCGCGGTACGCTGATCTGACGCGGTAACCGCATCCTGTCCCCCGCCAGCCGGCGGGGGCGGCTGCCTGCTCTCGCCGTTCGCCCGCGCTGCCCCGGCAGCGTGAACGGTGCCGCTTTATCCGAGACAGCAAGGAACTCACATGTCTGCCTCCGCTACTCAAGGCCTGCGCGCGCTGGCCGACCGCTGGCTGCCCAAGCTGGTGTTGTCGCCGACGCTGGCTGCCAGCCTGGTCTTCGTCTACGGCTTTATCGCCTTTACCGGCTGGCTCTCTTTTACCGAATCCCGCCTGATGCCCCGTTTCGAGTGGGCCGGCTTCGTGCAATACCAGGCGCTGTTTGAAAACGAGCGCTGGTGGACCGCTGCGGCCAACCTTGGCATTTTCGGCAGCCTGTTCATCCTGTGCTGCCTGATCGTCGGCCTGCTGATGGCGGTGCTGCTGGATCAGAAAATCCGTGCCGAAGGCGCGCTGCGCACCATCTACCTGTACCCGATGGCCTTGTCCTTCGTGGTCACCGGTACCGCCTGGAAGTGGATGCTGAACCCGGAAATGGGCCTGCAGAAAGTGGTCAACGACTGGGGGTTCAGCAACTTCACCTTCGACTGGCTGGTGAACCCGGACATGTCCATCTACACCGTGGTGATTGCCGGCGTGTGGCAAAGCTCCGGCTTCGTGATGGCGCTGTTCCTGGCCGGCCTGCGCGGTATCGATGATTCCATCATCAAGGCGGCGCAGGTGGATGGCGCCAGCCTGCCCACCATCTACCGCCGCATCCTGATTCCCAGCCTGCGCCCGGTGTTCTTCAGCGTGCTGCTGATCCTGTCGCACATCGCCATCAAGAGCTTCGACCTGGTGATGGCGCTGACCGGCGGCGGCCCGGGTACCTCGTCCGACGTGCCGGCCATCTTCATGTACCAGTTCGCCTTTACCCGTGGCCAGCTGGGGCAGGGGGCCGCCTCGGCCATGATGATGCTGTTCACCATCGTCGCCGTGCTGGTGCCGCTGATGTACATGGAAACAAGGAGTGCCAAACGTGTTTAAGAACCTTACCGTTGGCCGCGCGCTGGTGTATGCCGCGCTGCTCCTGATGGCCATCTACTACCTGCTGCCGCTGTACGTGATGCTGACCACCTCGTTCAAGAGCCTGGACGACATCCGCGCCGGCAACATGCTGTCGCTGCCGCAAGCGTGGGAAGGCGGCGCCTGGGCCAAGGCCTGGGCCGAAGCCTGCACCGGCGTGGAGTGCGGCGGCATGAAGGGCTTTTTCTGGAATTCGGTGAAGATGACCGTGCCGGCCGTGCTGATCTCCACCCTGCTGGGGGCGGTAAACGGCTACGTGGTGTCGATGTGGCGCTTCCGTGGCTCCGACGCGCTGTTCACCATGCTGCTGGTCGGCTGCTTCATCCCGTTCCAGGTGGTGCTGCTGCCGATGGCGCAACTGCTGGGCATGCTCGGCATCGCCAACACCACCACCGGCCTGGTGCTGACCCACGTGGTGTACGGCACCGCGTTTACCACGCTGTTCTTCCGCAACTTCTACATCACCGTGCCGGATGAACTGGTAAAGGCGGCACGCATCGATGGCGCCGGTTTCTGGACCATCTTCGGCCGCATCCTGCTGCCGATCTCCGGCCCGATCTTCGTGGTCTGCATCATCTGGCAGTTCACCCAGATCTGGAACGACTTCCTGTTCGGGGTGGTGTTCGCCTCCGGCGAGTCGCAGCCGATCACGGTGGCGCTGAACAACCTGGTGAATACCTCCACCGGGGTGAAGGAATACAACGTGGACATGGCAGCGGCCATCATTGCCGCCCTGCCGACCCTGTTCGTTTATATGGTAGCCGGCCGCTATTTCGTGCGCGGTCTGACTGCCGGTGCTGTGAAAGGTTAATGCGATGGCCGCTCTTTCCATCAACAACGTATACAAGACTTACGCCAACGGCACCGACGTGCTCAAGGGCATCGACATCGCTATCGAGGACGGCCAGTTCCTGATCCTGGTCGGCCCCTCCGGCTGCGGCAAGTCCACGCTCTTGAACATGATCGCCGGTCTGGACGACATCACCAGCGGCGACATCGTGATCGGCAACAAGCGGGTGAACGAGCTGTCGCCCAAGGACCGCGACATCGCCATGGTGTTCCAGAGCTACGCGCTGTACCCGTCGATGACGGTGCGCGAGAACATCAGCTTCGGCCTGGAAATCCGCAAGACGCCCAAGGCCGAGATCGACGCTACCGTCAACCGCGTGGCCGACATGCTGCAGATCAAGCACCTGCTGGAGCGCAAGCCGGGGCAGATGTCCGGCGGCCAGCGCCAGCGCGTGGCGATGGGGCGGGCGCTGGCGCGCAACCCGGCGATCTTCCTGTTCGACGAGCCGCTGTCCAACCTGGACGCCAAGCTGCGGGTGGAGATGCGTACCGAAATCAAGCTGATGCACCAGCGTCTGAAATCCACCATCGTCTACGTGACCCACGACCAGATCGAGGCGATGACGCTGGGCGACAAGATCGCGGTGATGAAGGACGGCATCGTGCAGCAGTTCGGCAGCCCGCAGGAGATCTACGACAACCCGGCCAACCTGTTCGTGGCCAGCTTCATCGGCTCGCCGTCGATGAACTTCATCCCGGCCACGGTGGTGGAATCCGCTGGGCAGATCGGCGTGAAAGTGTGCGACGACAAGGGCTGCGTGGTGCTGCCGCTGCCGCACGACAAGGCCAAGCTCGCGCAGTGGGTGGGCAAGGAAGTGATCTTCGGTATCCGCCCGGAGCAGATCACCGACGCGCGCACCGCGCACCGCGACGGCCTGCCGGAAATGAGCTGCCATATCGACGTGATCGAGCCGACCGGTCCGGACACGCTGGTGTTCGTGTCGCTGAACAACACCAAGGTGTGCTGCCGCACCCACCCGACCGAAGCCAAGCATCCGGGCGAAAGCATGGACCTGGTGTTCGACGTGTCCAAGGCGGTGCTGTTCGATCCGCAGACCGAAGCACGCATCGCCTGATGAGCGCGCTGAGCCTGCAAAGGTTGGCCGCAAACGGCCCGCTGCTGTCACCGGTGGCGGCGGGCGTGTGGCGCCTGGACGAGTGGGGCTTAACCGACGCCGCGCTGGCGGCGTGGGTGGAACACGCCATCAGCCTCGGCATCAGCACCTTCGACCATGCTGATCTGTACGGCGGCTTTCGCTGCGAGGCGCTGTTCGGCCGCTGGCTGAAGGCCCACCCGTCGCGGCGCGACGCCATCCAGCTGGTGAGCAAGTGCGGCATCAAGCCGCCGGATGCGGCGCGCGGCTGGCGGCTAAAGCACTACGACAGCTCGGCGGCGCACATCACCGCCAGCGTGCACAACTCGCTGCAGCAGCTGGGCACCGATCACCTCGACCTGCTGTTGATCCATCGCCCGGACCCGCTGCTGGAGCCGGACGAGGTGGCGGAAACCTTCGAGCGACTGCGCGTGGCCGGCAAGGTGCGCCACTTCGGCGTGTCCAACTTCAGCCCCAGCCAGTACGCGCTGCTGGCCTCGCGCACACCGCTGGTGACCAACCAGATCGAGGCCTCGCTGCTGCATCTGGAGCCGCTGTTCGACGGCAGCTTCGACCAGTGTTTGCAGCTGGGCATTCGCCCGATGCTGTGGTCGCCGCTGGCCGGCGGCCGCCTGTTCGACGCGGCGGCCAAGCCGGTGCTGGCGGCGGCGCTGAATCTGCTGGCGGCCGAGCTGGGCGTCAGCACTGCGACGCTGGCACTGGCCTGGCTGCTGCGTCACCCGTGCCGGCCGCTGCCCATCATCGGTTCGCGCAAGTTGGCCGCACTGGACGAGGCCGCCGCCGCTTGCCGGCTGCAGCTTGAGCGCCAGCAGTGGTTTGCGCTGTTGCAGGCGGCGCGTGGCGGTGAGGTGGCCTGAGCCGGCGCGCAGACGCCCACCAATCCCGATTTCCGTGTATCTCCTGTCTGCAGGAGCGACTCTCCTTAACGGCCTGCGGGCCGTTTTTTTCTGCCCGGCCTCCGGCGGGCGATTTCCCTGTACATCCCATCACCATTGCCTAAGCTCATCTGGTAATGCCAACAACAAGTGACGGAAGGGGAGTGCGACATGAAGGTAGCAGAACTTTTCGACCAGGCCGCCGGGCGGCTGCCGATGGTGCCCAAGGTGGTGCAGGAGCTGATTGCCAGCTTCCAGGATCAGAACGTCAATATCGACGACATCACCGACAAGGTGGTGCACGACCAGGTGCTGAGCGCGCGCGTGCTGCGGCTGGCCAACAGCGCGCGCTTCGGCGGCAGCCGCAGTATCGGTTCGCTGCACGACGCGGTGGTGATGCTGGGCTTCGACAATGTGCGCATGCTGGTGATTGCCTCCGGCATTGCCGGCGCCAGCATGGCGATTCCCGGCTTTGACATGAAGGGTTTCTGGGGCCGCAGTTTCGAAATGGCCAATACCTGCAAGGTGCTGGCCAAGCTGGCGGCGCAGGATGCGCAGCTGGCGTATACCTGCGGCCTGCTGGCCAATATCGGCGAGCTGGTGCTGCACGTGGCCGAGCCGGAAAAGGCGGTGCGCATCGACCGGGTGGTGGAAGGCGGTGCCGAGCGGCTGGCCACCGAGCGCATGGTGCTGGGCATGGATCTGACCGAAGTCGGCGCCGAGCTGGCGCGGCGCTGGAACTTCCCGGATGCCATCCAGCAGGCGATCCGCGACCAGCATCAGCTGGCCGAGCCGTCGCAGGTATCGCACTACGCGCTGCTGACCGGGCTGGCGTCCTACATCGTGGCCGGTTTCAACCACGGCATGAGCGAGGAAGAAATGCAGGCCACGCTGCCGCAGCCGCTGCTGGCCGAGCTGGGGGTGGCAGCCGACAAGCTGGCAGAGGCGCTGCCGCACCTGCATGAAGTCAGCACCACGGTGGACAACCTGTTGTAGCCGCCGCCGGCTGCCGATGTGACAAGGCCCCGCCATGGCGGGGCCTTGTCATGTCTACTGCGGACAACGTTGGCCGCATGGCTTACGCCTGTTCGGCTTCGTCCTGCGGTAGCGGCTGCTTGCGTTCCACCACCGCCAGGTAGCGGCACTCGATCTCCTGCTGCAACTCGTCGATGCGCACGATCTGCAACTGGATGCGGTCGCCATTGGATAGCTCCGGCAGGCCGCCGATACGCAGGCGCAGCGGTACGCCGTCCACCCGCACCAGGTCTTCCTTGATGTAGCTGGCGGTCGGCTCGCTGATGCCCTGCTGGCTGAACCAGCGCAGGCACCAGAAGTGCTCCATCTTGTCCTGGAAGCCGAGGTAGGCGCTGTAGGCGGCGTCGAAGTCGCGCAGCATGGCAAACAGCATGGCATCGCCCTGCTTGTACTGCGGGGTCTCGCCGCGAATCATGGCGGTGAGCTGGCGCTGGTTGATGAAGTCGGAGGCGCGGCGCAGCGGCGAGGTGCTCCACGCGTACTGCTGCACCCCCAGGCCGACGTGCGGTTCCGGGCGGGTGGTCATGCGCACCTTGCCCATGCTCTGCGCACGGTACATGGCCGGGATGTCGGCCTCGGCCAGCATGCGGCCCCACTCGCTGTTGGCCAGGATCATCAGCTCGGACACCAGTTTGTCCATCGGCGAGCCGCGCTTGCGGATGCTGATGATCACCTTGCCGTCCACCACGTTGAAGTTGTAATCCACCTGCGGCGGGCGGTTCGGGTCCGGTGTCTTGCCGCGGAACGCCTCGCGCGCATTGGCGAACTGCCACAGCCACACCAGTTCGCGCTTGAACGCGTAGTCCGGGCCGAAGCCCGGTGCGGCCAACGTTTCCTCGTTGAACACCTGCTCCAGCTGGTCATGGCGCAGGTTGGCGGCAATGTGCACGCGCTCGATGCGGTTGTCGAAGTCCACCAGCTCGAACGCGGGCGTCACTTCCACGTACAGGCTCAGCGCCGGGCAGTCGTGGCCTTCTTTCAGCGTGAACTGCTGCACTACGTCGTCCGGCAGCATGGTGATCTTGTCGCCGGGGAAGTACACGGTGGACAGGCGCTGGTGCACGATCTTTTCCAGCTCGGAGTCCTGTTCGATACCCAGCGTCGGCGCGGCGATGTGGATGCCGACGCGGATGTTGCCGTTGTCCAGCCACACCACCGACAGTGCATCGTCGATCTCGGTGGTGGCGGCATCGTCGATGGAGAAGGCGCGCACGTCGGCCAGCGGCAGCTCGTCCGGCATGCTGGGCGGCGTGTAGCTGCCAAAACCGGTGCCCTTGGGGAAGTGTTCCAGCTCGAAGCCGGCCATCAGGTAGGCCGGTACCGATTCGATACCGCCGACCTTGTCCGCCAGCCGCAGCGGCGGCAGGCCGGTGGCCTTGCAGGCCTGGTCGAAGGCCTTGAATTCCAGGGTGTTCTTGTCCGGGCGGTACAGCAGGGTCATCAGCTTGTCGCGGATGATGGCCGGCAGGCTGCCGGCGGCCAGCTCGGCGGCCAGTGCGTCGATCTGTTCCTGCTCGCGCTTCTTGCGCTCGATGGCGGCCAGCGCCGCCTTCAGCGTCTCTTCCGGCGCCGCTTTGAAGCTGCCCTTGGCCTTCTTGTAGAAGTACATCGGCGCGGCATACAGCCGCAGCAGGATGGCGGCGTTTTCCAGCGCGCTGGGGGCGTGGCCGAAGTAGTCGGCGGCCAGCACTTCGAAGCCGAACTCGTCTTCACCGCAGCATTCCCACAGGAAATCCACGTCGATATCGGCAGCGATGGTTTCGGCGGCCGGCAGGAAATCCTGCAGCGGGCTGCTGAACTCCAGGAATACGTTGGCCGCTTTCAGCTTGGTGCGTTTGCCATGCTGGGTGTCGATCTGCAGGCTGGCTTCGGCGCGTGAAACCACGCTGCCGACCTTGAAGCTGCCGCTTTCTTCGTAAAAGACGTTCATGCTGCCGTTGCAGAGCCAGGCTCTGCCCTGTCCGAGGGTGAAAACGGGCAATTATAGCAGCTGCCCACCTTCGCCCGGCGTCCGCCCGCTATACTCCGGACATTCTGTTGCAATAGTTTCTTACTCGCATGTCGATGCCCGTTTCGCAAACCCTGGTCAGCCTGGCCCAGGAAATGGACCATACCGGCCAGCAGCTGTTGCTGCGCTGGGATCCGGAGCTGGTGCGCCGTTTCACGGCGCTGAGCCAGTGCCTGCAGGGGCTGGCGGAGCAGGCCGGCGCCGAGCCGCTGCAGCGCGCTAACGAAGAGCTGGCCGCCATGCTGCGCAACTGGAGCAAGCGCCGCCACGGCAACGACGATGTACTGGCCCTGCGCCAGCATTTGTCGCTGGTGACGCAGCTGGCCAGCCTGCCGCTGCCCAGCTTCACCCCGCCGGGCGTCGGCACGGTGCAGCAGAGCCATCGCCTGTTCCTGCTGGTGCCACCGGCGCAGCTGCCGGCGCCGGCGCTGCTGGAGCAGCTGGCCTGCTTCGGCTACGTACTGGACGTGTTCGACAATGCGCAGACGCTGCAGCAGGCGCTGTTCCTGCACGAGCCGGGCGCCTTGATCGTCTACGACGAGTTCGACACCGACAGCGTCGCGCCACTGGCGGCGATGCCGGCCTGCCCGCTGCTGTTTACCAGCCCGCGCCGTGATTTTGCCGCCCGGCTGCAGGCGGTGCGTGCCGGCGGGCAGGGCTTTCTGGGGTGGCCGCTGTCGGTGCGCGAACTGCTGGACACGCTGACACTGCCGCTGACGCCGGATCGGCGCAACCCGCTGCGGGTGCTGCTGGTGGAGGACATGAGCTCGCTGGCCGGGCTGTATGCGGCGGTGCTGAACCGGCACGGCATGGTGACCGAGGAAATCACCCGCCCCAGCCAGACACTGGAGGCGATCGAGCGCTTCCGCCCCGACCTGATCCTGATGGACATGTACATGCCGGAATGTGATGGCCAGGCACTGGCGCGCATCATCCGCCAGCAGCGGCTGATGGACGGCATTCCCATCATCTTCCTGACCATGGAAAAGCGGCCGCACATGCAGCTGGACGCGTTGGCGCTGGGGGTGGACGGCTATCTGACCAAGCCGGTGTCCAGCGAGGAGCTGGTGGTGACGGTGAGCACCCGTGCCAGTCGCTACCGCCAGTTGCGCTCCTATATCTCCACCGACAGCCTGACCGGGCTGCTCAACCACAGCCATCTGTTTGCGCGGCTGGAATACGAATTCGCCCGCGCGCAGCGTGAGCGCCGGCCGCTGAGCATGGTGATGCTGGATCTGGACCACTTCAAGCAGGTCAACGACAGCTACGGCCACCAGGCCGGCGACGAGGTGCTGGTCAGCCTGTCGCGCTTCCTGCGTGAGCGGCTGCGCCGCTCCGACCTGATCGGCCGCTACGGCGGCGAGGAGTTCGCCATCGTGTTGCCGGGCATGGGGGCCGAGCAGGCCACCCGGCTGCTGGACGATCTGCGCGACGCGTTCGCGCGGCTGGAGCAGGTGTCGCCGCGCGGCCGCTTCCGTCAGACCTTCAGCGCCGGGCTGTGCAGCAGCGACGGGGTGTGGGACGTGGTGGCATTGGTGCAGCGTGCCGACAGCATGCTGTATCAGGCCAAGGCCGCCGGGCGCAACTGCGTGGTGAGCTGGTCGCCGCCGCGGGAATAGCGGCGGGGCGGAAAAAACACAAGGGCGCCAGCGGCGCCCTTGTCGTTGCTGCGGCCAACCTTTACAGCGGGTCGGCCAGGTACATGCGCACGCTGTGATCTTCCAGCAGCTTCTTCAGGCTTTCCGGCGGCATCGCGTCGGTGAAGATGGCGTTGAATTCGCTGATATGACCCATACGCACCAGCGCGTTGCGGCCGAACTTGCTGTGGTCGGCGGCCAGGAAACGGTGGCGGGCGTTGTTCATCATCGCCTGCGCCACGCGCACTTCGCGGTAGTCGAAATCCAGTAGCGAACCGTCGGTCTCGATGCCGGACACGCCGATCACCGCGTAATCCACCTTGAACTGGTTGATGAAGTCCAGCGTCGCCACCCCGGTGATGCCGCCGTCGGAGGCGCGCACCACGCCGGAGGTGATCATCACCGTGAAATCCGGGTTAGCCGACATGATCGACGCCACGTGGATGTTGTTGGTGATCACCCGCAGTCCCTTGTGGGTGGCGGTTAGTGCCTGCGCCACCGCTTCGATGGTGGTGCCGATACTCATGAACAGCGAGGCATGGTCCGGGATGTTCTCCGCGATCATGTCGGCGATGTGCGCCTTCTCGCTCTGCAGCTTGCCCTTGCGCGAGAAGTAGTCCTCGTTCTCCACGCTGTTGCCCAGCGCGGCGCCGCCGTGATAGCGGCGCAACAGGTTGGCTTCGCACAGCTGGTTGATGTCGCGGCGGATGGTCTGCGGCGTCACGTCCAGCAGGCGTGCCAGTTCTTCGATCGGCATGAAGCCGTTTTCGCGTACCAACTGCAGGATTTTGTCGTGTCTGGGTGATCGGCTCATGGCGGCGAGTTCGAAAGCGAAAATTATCCCTAGTCTTTATCACACTAATTGCGCATCAGGCAACTTATCAGCGTCATAAACGAAAGTCGTAGAACGCAAAAAACGCCAGTACATCAAGGCACTGGCGTTTTTGTTGCATTGCAAAATAAAAGCAAGCAGTTGTGGTTTTCGCGGCCTGTCGGCGCTTAGAAGTTGTACTTCAGGGTGGAGATCAGCGCGTTCTGGTAGCTGGCGGCACCCAGCTTGTGATCGGCGTAGCGGTAGCTCACGCCGGCGGTGATGTCCTTGCTGGCGTTCCACCACAGCGATACCGCGCCGTTGTTGGCCAGCTTGCGCGCACGCACCACTTCGCCATCCTTGGCCATGGCCAGGTAGGCGTCTTCGCGTGCGAATTCGATCTCGTGCCATTGGGTCAGCATCAGCGACTGGCCGGCCAGGTTGAAGCTGTAGCCCAGCACCCAGCCACCCATCATGCCGTTGCGGTGGGCGCCGACGCCCTGCTTGAACTCCTGGTGCGCGCCGAGGAACGGCTTGATCCAGAAATTGCCGCTGGTCAGCGCGGTGCCCAGGCCCAGCACGCGGTTCTGGTCGTAGAAATCGGCATCGCGGAAGTCATATACGTGGGCGTAAGCCTGCAGTGGCAGGTTGCCGATGCAGCCAACGTTGACGCGCGCCACCAGCTTGGAGGCGTAGCGGCGGTTCTGGCCGGCGTCTTCGTGGGTGCTCTTGTCCGGGTTCTCGACGTCGAGGAAGCCGTACAGCTCACCCCAGTTGCCGCCCATGCCGCCTTCGGCTTCCAGGTAGCCGAAATCGTTCTTGCCGCCGAACGGGCCTTTTTGCGTACGTTCCTGAGTGCCGTCAGACCAGTCCAGCCAGTTGGCGCTGATGTTGCTGAAGGAATAGTCGGCGTGGGCGAAGCCGGCACAGGAGGCCAGCGCCAGGGCGATCAGGGTAGTGCGAGTGTTCATGGTCTGCTTCTATTGCTTGCGTGTTGGAGAAAACACGCGGCGCCAGAGCAGGATGTTTGATGGGCAAACACTTGTTTGCCTGGCGCCGCGGGGCGCGGAGCATAGCAGAAGCCAGCAAAAAACCGGCACGCGCGGCCGGTTTTGCGTAAAAACTGTCGCATTACTGTCGTTTTGTCGACATTTAATGACAATGTTTCATGATTATGGGATGAAATATTGTGCCGGCCAGCCGTAGCGCCTCAGGTTCACCCGCCCGCCGGGGCCGACCTCCACGCCATCTTCTTCCAGCAGCAGGATCTGGTAATCCGCCTCCGCCGTGCCTGGCCGCGCCACCTTGCCGCTGCCGCTGACCACGCGGAACCACGGCCAGCCGGCACCTGCCGGCGCATTGCCCAGCAGCTTGCCCACGTGGCGGGCATGGCGCGGGTAGCCGGCCAGCGCCGCCAGCGTGCCGTAGGTACTGACCTGCCCCGGCGGAATCGCCATGAGCTGCGCCAGCACCGCGCGTTCGAAGGCGGCGTCCATCAGCCGTAGCGGCGGTCGGCCACGAACGGGTTGCTGCGGCGTTCGTCACCGATGGTGGTGAACGGGCCGTGGCCGGGTACCACCGTCATGTCGTCCGGCAGCACAAACAGCTTGCTGCGGATGGCGTCGATCAGCTGCTCGTGGTTGCCCATCGGAAAATCGGTACGGCCGATGGAGCCCTGGAACAGCACATCGCCCACCACGCACAGGTTGGCCGCACGGCTGACAAACACCACGTGGCCCGGGGTGTGGCCGGGGCAGTGCAGCACTTCCAGCACTTCGTTGCCGATGCTTACCGTGTCGCCTTCTTCCAGCCAGCGCTCCGGCGTCAGCGCCGGGCTGGGCGCAAAGCCGAACATCTGCCCCTGCTGCGGCAGCTGGTCCAGCCAGAAGCTTTCCGCCTTTTGCGGGCCTTCGATCTGCACCGCCAGCGCATCGGCCAGCGCCCGCGCGCCACCGGCATGGTCGATATGGCCGTGGGTGAGCAGCAGCTTGGTCACCTTCAGCCCCTTGGCCTCGACAAAGGCACGGATGCGGGCGATATCGCCACCGGCATCTACCACCGCCGCTTCGTTGCTGACATCGCACCACAGTACGGAACAGTTCTGCTGGAATGGGGTGACCGGAATGACGTGAAGCTGCAAGGCCATGATCTGCTACCTGAAAACGGGAATAGCGCATTGTAAGCCAGCCGGCCGGCCACTTGACCAAGGCGCTACAATAGCGGCAGTGAAAATTGTGGAGCCGTCATGAGCCTGATCCCGGAAATCAAACCGCAGCAGTCGATCGAACTGCTGAAAGAACTGCACATCCTCACCCGCGACGGCAAGATCAACCAGGACACCCGCCGCAAGCTGAAGCAGGTCTATCACCTGTACCAGTTCATCGAGCCGCTGATGGCCGACGTGCTGGCCAGCAAGGGCAGCCTGACGCTGGCCGACCACGGTGCTGGCAAGTCCTACCTCGGCTTCATCCTCTACGACCTGTTCCTGAAGGACAAGACCGCCGCCCACGTCTACGGCGTGGAAACGCGGCAGGAGCTGGTGGATAAATCCGTCGAGCTGGCGCAGCGGCTGGGCTTCGCCGGCATGAGCTTCCTCAATCTCAGCGTCGAGCAGTCGATCACCTCCGACGCGCTGCCGGCGCAGGTGGACATCATCACCGCGCTGCACGCCTGCAACACCGCCACCGACGACGCCATCCGCTTCGCGCTGGCCAAGGACGCCAAGTACATCGTGCTGGTGCCGTGCTGCCAGGCCGAGGTGGCCGCCGTGCTGCGGCAGAAGAAGAACGAGACCTTCGGCAAGACCGCACTGTCCGAGCTGTGGCGCCACCCGATTCATACCCGCGAGTTCGGCAGCCAGCTCACCAACGTGCTGCGCTGCCTGCAGCTGGAGGCGCGCGGCTACCAGGTCACCGTCACCGAGCTGGTGGGCTGGGAGCACTCGATGAAGAACGAGCTGATCATCGCCAAGAAGGTCGGCGGTGCGAAAAAGAGCGCGCGCGAACGCCAGGAAAGCATCCTGCGCGAGCTGAACCTGGAAGAACTGCGCCAGCGCTTCGCCTACTAAGCTCCGCCCGATGACCCGCCTATGACCCGCCGCCTCGACGCGACCCTGCTGGCCGACCTGTGGTTCTTCCACGCCGTGGCGCAGTACGGCGGCTTTCGCCGCGCCGCCGAACAGCTGGCGGTAACGCAGGGCGCGGTCAGCCAGCGCGTACAGCGGCTGGAAGCGCGGCTGCAGCTACCGCTGTTGCAGCGCGGTGGCCGCAGCCTGCAGCTCACCGCCGCCGGGCAGCAGCTGTTTGCCGCCTGTGACAGTGGCTTCGATACCGTGGCCACCACCTTGGCCGCACTGCAGCGCGAGGCGGCGCCGGCCAGCGTGCGGCTGGCGGCACCGCCATCGCTGGCGCTGGAGTGGCTGCTGCCGCGGCTGGGGCGCTTCGCCCGCCTGCAGCCGGCCATCAGCGTCGACCTGCTGGCCGACAATCAATCCTACAGCCCGGCGGCGCTACGTCAGGCCGGCATCGACCTGGCGCTACGCTACCTGCCGCAAGCGCCGCAGGATGCCGCCTTCGTGCTGCCGGAGTACGGCTTTCCGGTCGCCGCTCCCGCTTTCGACCCCGCCGGTCACAGCGGCCGCCTGCTGCACGACGACGCGCCGTGGAGCACGCCCGCGCCGGCCGGTAGCGAGTGGGCGCTGTGGCTGGCCGCCCACGGCCGGCCATCCGGCTGCGATGCCGGCGAGCGCCACTTCAACCAGGCGCAACTGGCCTACCGCAGCGCGCAAGCCGGTGATGGCGTGGCGCTGGGCCGCCAGCTGCTGGTGACGCGCTACCTGCAGGACGGCAGCCTGCGCCGGCTGGACGAACATCCGCCGCTGCTGCTGGGCTACTACGCGCTGTATGCGGTGAGCGACAGCGAAGCCGTCGGGGCGTTGGCGGTGTGGTTGAGTGCCGAAATGCATTCCCCGTAGCCCGGATTAGCGCAGCGCATTCGGGGCCGAAGTGTCTGCTTGGTCCTAGAATGCGTTGCGCATATCCTGACTACGGTGCTGAAATTATTTGAATGGTAATTAACTTGTTTGAGGAAATGCTATGGCGTTCACAGTACCTAATTTCACCCGCAAACAGGTTAGCAAGGCAGGCAATGTGCTTATTGATCCAAATTCAACTTTGGAGCAGAGAAGTACCGCATTTGATGTTTTGAATCATTGGCGATCATGTCATGCCTATCCAATAAATACATTTCAGGCGACATTACGGAATAGATTGAAAAAGGTATGCGAATCGGCATTGGTGGCTCAGCGATTGAAGCGATCCCCTTCGATATTGAAGAAATTAACGCTTAATCCCGGTATGCAGATGGCTCGAATGCAAGATGTTGGTGGTCTGCGTGCTGTTGTGGAAAATCTACATCAAGTTCGACAGCTTGAAAAAATTTATAGAGAAGGTAATTTTAGCCATGAGCTTATCGGTATTGATGATTACATAAACAATCCAAAAAATTCCGGATATAGATCGTTACATCTTATTTATAAATACAAAAACCCAATTAACCCTATTTATGATGGACTATGTATAGAGTTACAGGTTAGAACAAAATTACAACATGCCTGGGCTACTGCTGTAGAAACAATTGGAACATTTTTAGATCAGGCGCTTAAATCTAGTGAAGGGTCGAAGGAGTGGCTTGATTATTTCAAGTTGGTAGGTGCTGCATTTGCTTTGTTAGAAAATTCTCCTGTTTCGGAAGCATTTTCTAGTGTGGAACCGATCGATATTTATAGAAACGCTCACGAAGAAACAGAGCGTCTCGAAGTTAAGAGAAAGCTTAGTGCATTTGCGATTGCGGCTAACGCAATCGAAAGTCGTCAGACTCAAGGGCATTATCATTTGGTTGTTCTTGATTCAGAAACAAGAATGGTGAAAATTAGATCATTCGGTAAAAAGAAGCTAGTGGATGCCAATTTGGCTTACGCTGAAGCAGAGGCTGCGGCGGAAAGCAGTAGAAACCTTCAAGTTGTTTTGGTTGCTACGAACTCTATTGATGCATTAAGAAAAGCGTATCCAAATTATTTTTTGGATACGCGCCAATTTACTTTCAATTTGCAAAAAATTAAAAGGCTTGTTGAGGGAAAAACGCGGTAAGGTCCAACCTACCCCGTCAGCAGCGGCAGGAATACCTCGTCCGGCAGGCCGTTGCCGCCGGTGGTCCACACTACCGGGATCACCTCGCCCGGCCATTGTTCGCTGGCCAGCTGATGGGCGACGAAGCCGGCGGCGGCGGAGGGTTCCAGCCGCAGGCCGTGCTGCTGCCACTGCTGGCGCACTTCGGCCAGCAGGCTGGCGTCGCTGACGGTGACCACCGCGTCGATCAGCGGGCCGACGATGCCGGCCACGGTGGCGGAGGCGCGCGGCACCGCCAGGCCGTCGGCCACGGTGCGGTTGTCGAGGCCGATGTCGTACACCGACAGCGCGTCGTCGCCAGTGGCGAGGCGCAGCAGGAAGCAGGGCGAGGCCACCGGCTCTACCAGCACGCACTGCACCGCGTCGCCGAACAGGCACTTCAGGCCGAAGGCCACGCCGCCGGGGGCGCCGCCGACGCCGCACGGCAGGTACACCCGCAGCGGTTGCTCGGGCGTTGGCCGCAGGCCGGCGGCGTCCAGCTGCGGTGCTAGGTCCCAGGCCGCGGCGGCGTAGCCGAAGAACAGCAGTAGCGAGCTTTCATCGTCGATGAAATAGGCGTGCGGGTCGGCGGCGGCAATGTCGCGGGCGGCGGCTACTGCCAGCGCGTAGTCGCCGGCATGCTCCACCACGCTGGCGCCCAGCGCGCGCAGGCGCTGCTTTTTCCATTCCTTGGCGTCGTGCGACATGTGTACTGCCACCCCCAGCCCCAGCGCGCGCGCCATCACGCCGACGCTGTAGCCGAGGTTGCCGGTGCTGCCCACCAGGATGCAGTGCTGCGCGAACAGTTGTCGTGCCGGTGCGTCGGCCAGTACTGCGTAGTTGTCGCCGGCATGCAGCAGGCCGGCGGCCAGCGCCAGTTGCTCGGCGTGGCACAGTACCTCGTACACGCCGCCACGCGCCTTGATGCAGGCGGTGATCGGCAGCGCGTGGTCGGCCTTCACCCACAAGGGTTGGCCGCTGTCATCGGTTTGCTGCAGCAGCGGCGAATCGATGCGGCCATCTGCCGCCACGCTGTCCGGAAACAGCCGTGCCAGCAGCGGCGCGAAGCGTTGCCAGCGGGCGATGGCGGCTTCGATCTCGGCACGGCCATGGCGGCTGGCGGCCAGCGCTTGCGCGGCGGGCAGCAGGGAAGGGTTGTGCCACAGCAGCGGCTGGCCGTGGCGCAGGGCGGTGGGGAGGGTATCGAGAGGGAACATGGCGCTTTCCGGTCAGAACATGGCCGGCAGTGTGCGCGTGGCCGCTGGCGGCGACAAGCCAGCATTACTGCTGTGCTTGATTAGCTTGGCTAATCGGTTGTTGTGGTTCGCTGCGCCGCCAGCCACGCCCGCTTCTGCACCGCGCTCATCGCTTTCACCGCCAGCTCGGCGCGCAGCGCCTCGCCCTTGTCGGCAAATTCGAGCACCAGCGCGATGCGCTCCGGCGGAAAGCTGCGGGTGTAGCGCGCGCCCTTGCCTTTGAGGTGGGCGGCGTAGCGTTTTTCCACGTTATTGCTGATGCCGGTGTACAGGCTGCCGCCGCGGCATTCCAGCAGGTACAGATACCAGCTCATGAGGCGTAAGGTTGGCCGCAAGGCCTGCGGCCAACGTTTTGTGCGACGCGGCTCATTCCGCCAGTGCCTGCTGCAGGTCGGCGATGATGTCGCGGATGTCCTCGATGCCCACCGAGCAGCGCACCAGCCCGCCGGGAATACCCAGCGCGATGCGTTCCTGTTCGCTGCACTCCACGTGGCTGGTGGTGCTGGGCACCCCCAGCAGCGTATCCACCGTGCCCAGCGTGGCGGCGCGGATCAGCAGCTGGCAGCGCGGCAGCAGCCGGCGCACGGCGGCAAAACCGCCGGCCAGCTCGAAGCTGAGCACGCCGCCGAAGCCGTGCATCTGCGCGCGGGCGATGGCGTGCTGCGGGTGATCCGGCAGGCCGGGGTAGTTCACCTGCGCCACCGCCGGCTGCTGCTGCAGCCACTGCGCCAGCGCCAGCGCGTTGTCGTTGTGCTGGCGCATGCGCAGCGCCAGCGTCTTGATGCCGCGCAGGATCAGGAAGGCGCTCATCGGGTCGAGACAGGCGCCGTGGATTTCGCGGTAGTGGCGGATGCGGTCGGTCAGCGCCTGGCTGCCGCAGACGATGCCGCCCATGGCATCGGCATGGCCGCCGAGGAACTTGGTGGCGCTGTGCAGCACCAGGTCGGCGCCCAGCGCCAGCGGGTTCTGGTTCACCGGGGTGGCGAAGGTGTTGTCGATCACCACCAGCGCGCCGGCGGCATGGCCGGCGGCGGCCAGGCGGTGGATGTCCTGCACCTTCAGCAGCGGGTTGGTCGGCGATTCCAGATACAGCAGCTCGCAACCGCCGGCCAGCGCCGCCTCGAAGGCGGCGGCGTCGGTGGTGTCGCACAGCGTCACCTGCACCCCCCACTGCGGCAGGGTGTGCTGCAACAGATAGTGGCTGCCGCCGTAGGTGTCCTTGCCGGCCACCACCCGCGCGCCGGGCTTGAGCAGCGCCATGAGCGTGCTGCTGATCGCCGCCATGCCGCTGCCGAAGCTCACCGCCGCCGCCGCGCCTTCCAGCGCTGCCAGCTTGGCTTCCAGCGCCAGGCTGGTGGGGTGGGCGCTGTTGCGCGCGTACAGCGGGCCGGGTACGTCGCCGCGCGCCACCTGTTCCCAGCTGTCCACATCCGGGTAGCCGTGGGCGATGCCGAATTCGATCGGCACCGCCAGCGCGGCGTGCGGGCGGAAATCGTCTTCGCCGGCGCGGACGGCCAGCGTGGCGGGGTGCAGGGGAAGTGTGCGCATGACGGCTCCGGCAGGAATGACTGAGCCGCATGCTGGTTGGCTGCCGCCGGGCTGTCAAGCCGGCGGCAGCCTTGGCCGGCGGTTAGCGGCCGTAGAGGGCGGTCAGGCTGGCCTTGCCCAGGCTGTTGGCGTTGAGCATGTAGCCCACCAGCGCCGGCATGGCGTCGGCGCCCAGCTCCAGCTTGTCCACCTTCAGCGCGTGCACGGTGAAGATGTAGCGGTGCGGCTTGTCGCCAGCCGGCGGGCAGGCGCCGCCAAAGCCCGGCGCGCCGTAGTCGGTGCGGCTTTGCACGCTGCCGGCCGGCAGTGCGCCGCCCGGATTGCCGGCGCCGGCGGCCAGGCCTTGAGCCGTGGCCGGCAGGTTGAAGAGCAACCAGTGCCACCAGCCGCTGCCGGTGGGCGCGTCCGGGTCGTACACGGTGACGGCAAAGCTCTTGGTGCCGGCCGGGGCGTGCTGCCAGGCCAGCGCCGGCGATACATTGCCGCCGTTGCAGCCGAAGCCGTTGTATTCCTGGGCCTTGGCCATGCGCTGGCCGGCCTGCAGCTGCGGGCTGCTGACTTCGAACGCCAGCGCCGGTACGGCGGCCAGCAGCAGGGCGGCGGTGATCAGGGTGCGTTGCATGGTGTGCTCCTTGTAGTGGTGGACAAGGACAGTATGGTTGGCCGCCGCGGTGCTGGCGCGCCGCAACGGTGCAGTGGCTATGCGCAAATGCTCAGGCCGGCTGGTCGCGTTGCTGGCGCAGCTGGCTGGGGCTGACGCCAAAACGCTGGCGGAAGGCGGCGGAGAAGCGCGACGGCGACTGGTAGCCACAGGCGGCGGCCACCTGGGTCAGCGCTTGCTGGCTGGCATTCACCAGTCCCAGCGCGCGTTCCATGCGTACTTCGTTGAGCAGGGTGGAAAACGAGGTGGCCTCGGCGGCCAACCTGCGGCGCAGGGTGGCGCTGCTCATGGCCAGACCGGCGGCGATGTCGCCGGCTTGCCAGTCGCGTGCCGGGTCGAACGCCAGCAGGCTCTGCACCTGGGCGCTGACGTCCTGCCGTGGCTGGCGGAACAGGTCGGCGCCCTGCCGCGCCTCGGCCAGTGCCAGCATCAGCCCCTGCCAGGCATGCTCGGCCCGTGCCGCACCCAGGCTGCCGGCCTGCGCCTGCGGCAGCAGTGCCTGCAGCCGTGCCAGCTCGGCGACCGCCGCCGGGGCGGGACGGAACACCGGGGTATCCTGCGGCCATGGCAGCGCCGGCAGTTGCGGGCCGTACTGCGCCAGCAAGCGCTGCAGCCAGGCCTGCGGCTGTGCCAGTGTCCAGGCGTGGTAGCCGCCGGGCGCGGCCGGCTGGTTGACGATTTCCACCGTCTGGCCGGCGGGGATCACCAGCCAGCTACCAGCCGGGCAGTGCCAGCGGCCGCTGGCGGTGATCAGCTGCTTCTCGCCGTGCTCCACCGCGATCAGCAGCGTGGACAGTACCGGCACCTGTGCCAGGCGCTGGCGTTGCAGGCTGCGGAAGATGAACAGGGGCAGATCGCGTTGCATGGCGCACTCCGGCATGGGCAGGCGCCCATGTTGCCAACGGCGCGGGTTGGCGGCCAGTGGCGTGAGCGTTTCGGGCGGGTGGCTGCGCGGCGGCGCGCGTCAGCCGTGCGGTTGCAGCCAGGCCGCTACCGCTGGCTGCCAGCCGTCGGCCACGCCGCTGCGCAGGCTATGGCTGACGGCACCCAGCTGCAGTCGGGCGCTGTTGGCATCGAACCACAGCTCGCCCTCGGCGAAGCGGCGATACTGCTGCGGTGCGCTGGCCATGGCGACGAAGGTGAGCTTGTGCCAACCGCTGCTGCCCGCCGGCTGCCACAGCCAGTGGTACACCGCGTCCGGCGCGCTGCCGGCCGGCAGGTCCCGCCGCTTCACCTCCAGCAGCGTGCCGCCCGCGCCGCTAAAGCCGTACAGGCAGGCCAGCGCCGGCATCAGTTGCCTTTCGGCTGCGCGCCCGGGCGCAACTTGATGCTCAGCCCCTTGAGCAGGTAGCGCAGGAACTGGTCGCCGCACAGGCGGTAGTTCTTGTGGCCGGGCTTGCGGAACAACGCGCCCACTTCGGCGCTGGATACCTGGAAGCCGGTCAGGCCGATCAGCGCCTCGATGTCTTCCTGCTTCAGCTCGAACGCCACGCGCAGCTTTTTCAGGATGTCGTTGTTGTTCAGGCGCAAGAGCGGCGCCGGCGGCGGCGCATCGTCGCGGCGGCCGCGCTTTTCGATGATCAGGCCATCGAGAAAGGCGGACAGCAGCTCGTCGCTGCAGGGCTGGAAGCCGGCCTCGTCGTCTTTTTTCAGCAGCGCGGCAAAGTCGTCGTCGGCATACGGCTCCACGTGCTGCAGGATGGCCAGCATGCGCGCATCGCTGATGTTGAGGATGAAGCGCACGCTGCGCAGGATGTCGTTGTTGAGCATGGGGTGTCCGGTGAATGCGTAACGGTGCTGCCGTTACCTGCTGGCTAAATAGCCCATTGTGGTGTCCGCTGCGCGGACGCTGTATTTACTTGCCGCTTCCGCGCGGCGGACGGGTTCCTTTCTTTTGCTTCGCCAAAAGAAAGGAACGAAAGAAAAGGCGACCCGGCGGTCCGTGAAACCCCGGCCATAAAGCCTTGTGCCAGGCGCCGCCGAACTCGCCATTTGCTAACGGCAAATGGCTCAGACAAAGCGGCGGCTTAAGACCTGGCACAAGGCTTTCTGACCGGCACGGCCCAACGGGATAGGGCGCGGCACGGCAGTCTGCCGTCGGCAACCGCTTTGCTTTCGTCAGCCGGTTGGCCGCATCGCTGCGGCCAACGTTGCGGCATGACGGGCGGCTGCTTACGGCGCCAGGCGGCAGCGCTCCCAGCCGGCATTGGCCTGCAGCGTGTACAGCACGCGGTCGTGCAGGCGGCTGGGGCGGCCCTGCCAGAATTCGATGCGGTCCGCCACGATGGCGTAGCCGCCCCAGTGCGGCGGGCGCGGCACGCTGAGCGGGTGCTTGAGGCCGAAGGTGGCGGCGCGGGTCACCAGCACGCTCTTGCTGTCGATGATGCTGCTTTGCTCGCTGGCCCAGGCGCCGATGCGGCTGGTGTAGGGGCGGCTGGCGAAGTATTCGTCGGAGACTGCCGGCGCCACCTGCTGCACCTTGCCCTCGATGCGCACCTGGCGCTCCAGCTCCGGCCAGAAGAAGGTGACGGCGATGTAGGGGTTGGCGGCGAGCTGGCGGCCCTTGCGGCTGAGGTAGTTGGTGTAGAACACCAGTTGCCCGTTTTCCACCCCCTTCAGCAGCACGATGCGCGCCGACGGGCGACCGCTGTCGTCCACGGTGGCGATGTGCATGGCGGTGGGTTCGTTCACCTCGGCGGCGATGGCTTCGTGCAGCCACAGCTCGAACTGCGCCACCGCGTCCGGCAGGCAGTCATCGGGGGAAAGTTCTTTCTTGCTGTATTCCAGGCGGATATCGGCGAGATTCAGCGGCATCGGGTTCTCCTTGACTGCGGACATGATACTCGGCTCGCCGCTTGCCGGCACGTCGCCCCGGCGCGCTAGCTGGTATAGAATGCCCGTTTTCCCCCTGCGCGTTCATTGCCCCTGCCCATGCAGCTGGTTGCCATCGGTCTCAATCACCACACCGCTCCGCTTGCCATCCGCGAGCGTCTGGCCTTTCCGGCCGAGACGCTGTCGGCAGCGCTGGCGCAGCTGGTCGAGTCGCATGCCGCGCGCGAGGCCACCATCGTGTCCACCTGTAACCGCACCGAGCTGTACTGCGCCACCGCGCAGCCGGAGCAGGTGCTGCGCTGGCTGGTGGGCTATCACGGTATGGCACTGGACGAGGTGGTGCCGTATCTGTACCAGCTGGATGCCGCCGAAACCGCGCGTCACGCCTTCCGCGTGGCGTCCGGGCTGGATTCCATGGTACTGGGCGAGACGCAGATCCTGGGCCAGATCAAGGACGCGGTGCGCAATGCCGAGCGCGCCGGCACCATGGGCAGCCTGCTCAACGGCCTGTTCCAGAAAACCTTCGCCGTGGCCAAGGATGTGCGCAGCCAGACCGCGGTGGGCGCCAGCTCGGTATCGATGGCCGCCGCCGGGGTGAAACTGGCGGAGCAGATCTTTGCCTCGGTGAACGAGCTGAACGTGCTGTTCATCGGCGCCGGCGAGATGATCGAGCTGGTGGCCACCCACTTTGCCGCCCGCCAGCCGCAGAAAGTCACCGTGGCCAACCGCACGCTGGAACGCGGCCAACGTCTGGCCGCCGAGTTCGGCGGCAATGCCATCACCCTGTCCGAGCTGCCGGAGCAGCTGCAGCACTACGACGTGGTGGTGAGCTCCACCGCCAGCCAGCTGCCCATCATCGGCAAGGGCATGGTGGAGCGCGCCATCAAGGCTCGCCGCCACCGGCCGATGTTCATGCTCGATCTGGCGGTGCCGCGCGACATCGAGGCCGAAGTTGGCCGCATGGACGATGTCTACCTGTACACCGTGGACGACATCGCCAGCATCGTGGAAGTGGGCCAGCAGGCGCGCAACCAGGCGGCGGAAGAGGCCGAGGCCATCATCAACCACCGCGTGGTGGAGTTCGTCGACTGGCTCAAGCGCCGCGAATCGGTGCCGCTGATCCGCGCGCTGCGCGATGAATCCGAACGCATCCGCCGCCACACCCTGGACGCTGCGCTGAAGCAGCTGGCGCGTGGCGACGCCCCCGAAAAAGTGCTGGAAGCGTTGTCGCTGCAGCTCACCAACAAACTGATGCACCCGCCGACGCAGGCGCTGTCCACCGGCAGCGGCGCGGCGCACGATGCGCAGGTCGAACTGATCGCGCGTCTGTATCGCTTACACCCGGAGCAGTAATGAAACCGTCGATTGCGGCGAAACTGGCCACCCTTTGCGAGCGGCTGGAAGAAGTCACCCATCTGCTGGCTGCCGAAAACGCCACCGCGGACATGGACGCGTTCCGCAAGCTCACCCGCGAGCACGCCGAACTCACCCCGGTGGCGGAGGCGTTCACTGCCTTCCGCCAGTGCGAGGCCGATATCGAAACTGCCGGCGAGCTGCTGGCCGACCCGGAGATGAAGGAGTTCGCCCAGGCCGAGATCGACGAGGCGCGCGAGCGCATGGCGGCGCTGGAAGTGGAGCTGCAGAAACTGCTGCTGCCCAAGGACCCCAACGACGACAAGAACATCCTGCTGGAAATCCGCGCCGGTACCGGCGGCGACGAAGCGGCGCTGTTTGCCGGCGACCTGCTGCGCATGTACACCCGCTACGCCGAGCGCAACCGCTGGCAGGCCGAGATCCTGTCTTCCAGCGAATCCGACCTTGGCGGCTACAAGGAAGTGATCGTGCGTATCGCCGGCGACGGCGCCTACTCGCGGCTGAAGTTCGAATCCGGCGGCCACCGCGTGCAGCGCGTGCCGGCTACCGAAACCCAGGGTCGTATCCACACCTCCGCCTGCACCGTGGCGGTGATGCCGGAAGCGGATGAAATTGCCGAGGTGGTGCTGAACCCGGCCGATCTGCGCATTGATACCTACCGCGCCAGCGGCGCCGGTGGCCAGCACATCAACAAGACCGACTCCGCGGTACGCATCACCCACCTGCCCACCGGCATCGTGGCCGAGTGCCAGGACGGCCGCTCGCAGCATGCCAACAAGGCCAGCGCCATGCGCGTGCTGGCGGCGCGCATCTACGACATCCAGCTGCGCGCACAGCAGCAGAAGGAAGCGGCCGAGCGCAAGAGCCTGATCGGCTCCGGCGACCGTTCCGAGCGTATCCGCACCTATAACTACCCGCAGGGCCGCGTCACCGACCACCGCATCAACCTGACGCTGTACAAGCTGGATTACGTGATGGACGGCGACATGGTGGAGCTGACCGACGCGCTGCTGGCCGAGCGCCAGGCCGAGCTGCTGGCGCAGCTGGCGGAGTAAGCACCGCCTGCGGCCAACGTTGGCCGCACAGCGCAAGGGCACGCCAGCTGGCGTGCCCTTGTTGTTTTCTGCTGCCGGTAAGGCAGCGCTAGCCCCAGCGTTTGCCCAGCTCATCCAGCCCGGCCTCCTGCAGATCGATCGGGCTCATCACGATGCGGAACTTGCAGTTGGCGTTGAAGTTGAGGAAGAACGGCTCGGCGATGGCGGGTACCGCGGCCTGGCTGGCTACTTCCACCACGAAGATGCCGCAGCGGTGTCCATCCTGCTCGGTGAAATAGGCCGCCTCCGGGCGGATGCTGTCCATGATGCGGTCGATGACGGCCGCAGCCTGGCCGGTGCGTACCAGGGTGTTGAACGGTTCGTGGGGGAAGTCCACGGTGAGTAGCATTTTCATGGCGCCATGCTCCTTGCTGGGCGGCGCAGGCGGATTGTCTGGCCGTGCTTGAGAGATAGGCCATGTACGACTTGGCGGCGGGGTAATTACGGGCCGGCATGCATGTCGTGCGGATGGTGCCGGGCGCGGCAATGTTTGCGCTGGGACAACTGTGCGCGGTGGCGGCTTTGCCTTACATTTTATTTGTGCATATATTGATACCGTTCGCATGCAACCGGAGGCAGCACCATGTTCCAGCGCAATATTGGCAATACCGAGCGGGTGATCCGCATTGTGGCCGGGCTGGCCATCACCGCACTGGCTGTCGTCGGGCCGCAAAGCCCGTGGGCGTTGCTGGGGCTGGTGCCGCTGGCCACCGGACTGCTGGGCTGGTGTCCGCCATACGCCATCTTCGGCATCAATACCTGCCAGGCGGCGCGCAAGCCGTAGCGCAGACGACGGGTAATAAAAAACGCGAGGCAGCTGCCTCGCGTTGTTGTTTACCGTGTCGCTAGCCGGCCTAGCGGGTGATGACGGGTGAGACGTTGAGCGCCACTGCGGCTTGCAGGGCTTCGTGGTCATCGCCGAACGGGCCCATGCGTACGCGATACAGACCATCCTGATTCACGATGCCCAGTTTTTCGTCATGCACGTTGGCCGGATCGGCCAGTAGCGTTTTCAGCTCGGCCTCGGCGGCGGCCAGGCGGCTGAAAGAAGCCAGTTGCAGGTAGAAGTTGTCGGCGCTGGCCATTTTCTGCTGCGCCGGCGGCTTGGTGGCGATGCGCTCGCTGCCTTCCACCGGGAACACGCGCTCCACCACCACCTTGCCAAAACCGCTGTTGACGATGCCCAGCTTGTGCGCGGCGGCATAGCTCAGGTCCATCAGGCGGCTCTTGTGGAACGGGCCACGGTCGTTGATGCGCACGATTACCGATTCACCGTTCTTCAGGTTGGTGACCCGGGCGTAGCTTGGAATCGGCAGCGTCGGGTGCGCGGCGGTCATCGCAAACATGTCGTAACGTTCGCCGGAGCTGGTCTTGCGGCCATGGAACTGCTTGCCGTACCAGGAAGCCTTGCCGGACTGGCGGTAGGGCTTTTCCGAGGCGTCCGGGCGGAAGCTCATGCCCAGTGCGGAGTACGGTTTGTTCGCCGAGGCGATCAGCGGCTCGTTCTGCGGGATGGCATCCGGTATCAAGTCCAAGTTGACCGGGGTTTGCAGGGCCGGGCCGTCTTTCTGGAAGTAGGCTCCCGTGTTGACGGCGGATTTTTTGTAACTGACCTTGGCGGTCTGCGTGGCAGTCGCCGGTCTGACGGTGGTACAAGCCACCAGCAAAGCACTGATGAACACTAGCCACAGCCATCGGTAAAAAGGTTTCATCACCTCTCCTATGCTGTTGTGCCAACGGTGAGTTGCGTGCGCGCTAGTTTCCTCCGGCAAAATCATGCTGGCGCCAGGCTTCGAACACGAGCACGGCGACGGCGTTGGAGAGATTCAGGCTACGCGATTCGGGCCGCATCGGCAGTCGCACCCGCCGCGTAGACGGGAGCGTGTCGAGAATCTCGGCGGGCAGGCCGCGGGATTCGGGACCGAACAAAAGTACATCGCCAGCTTGGAAGGCGATGCGGTCATGCCGGGTGGCACCCTTGGTGGTGGCCGCAAAGATGCGGCGGTCACCAAGGTGAGCCAGACAGGCTTCCCAGTTCTCGTGAATCACCATGTGGGCGTACTCGTGATAGTCGAGTCCGGCGCGTTTCAGTTTGGCGTCTTCGAGTGGAAAACCCAGTGGCTTGACCAGGTGCAATTCACAGCCGGTGTTGGCACAGAGTCGAATAATATTGCCCGTATTGGGCGGTATTTCCGGCTGGTAGAGAACAACGGTAAACATCGTTGCGGGGCGAATATTCTAGTAAATCAACAGGTTGGTCAAGCGTGACGAAAATGCGCCTTGGCCAGCACCCATGCTTCCACCCGTTTTGCCCCTGCTTTTTTCAGGGTTTTGGACAGGGCGTGCAAGGTGGCGCCGGTGCTTGCCACGTCATCGACGATGACAAGGAAAAGGCCGTCACAGCGGTGTTTTACGCCGAAGGCATCGCGCAGGTTGGCCAGCCGTTCGGCACGGTTCAGACCTGCCTGCGGCACGGTGTTGCGTTTGCGCCAACACAGCTCGCGAGCCAAGGGAGTGCGCATTGTAACAGCCAGGCTGGCAGCCAGCGCATCCGGCAGGTTAAAGCCGCGTGCGGCCAACCTGGACGCCGCCAGCGGCACCGGCACGATCAGGTCCGGGCTGGGCAGTTCGGGATGGCGTTGCCGCAGGGTGGGCATCAGGCTGGCCAGCGCCCCCTGCAGCGCCGCTTGCGGGCCGTATTTGCAGCGGCTGATCAGGCCATCCAGCGGGTAGTCGTAATCGTAGGCCGCCAGCAAGCGTTCGAACGCCGGTTGCAGGCGCTGGCAGTCGCCGCAGGGGGCGTGGCCGCTGTGCACCAGTGCGTGGCATTGCGGACAACGGGCGCTGGCTTGATAGGGCAGGCTGGGTTGGCAGCGCGGGCACAGGCCGCTGCGGGCGGGACGTTGGCCGCAGAGCAGACAGTGCTGTTCAAATAATGAGCAGTTGTCAAGAAGCTGGCGAAGTGGGTTTGACAGCATGCGGCAGCCCCCGGCAAGATCAGCCTAGTTTTTACTCTAATTTATGACGGTAGCACAGATGACCCAGGCCTCCATCGCTTTCCAGCGCCCGCCCAAACTGCACCCGGAACAAGCTCTGTGGAGCCAGCAGGAAGTAGAAGCGCTGTACGACCTGCCGTTCATGGAGCTGGTGTTCCGCGCCGCCGAAGTGCATCGCCAGCATTTCGATCCCAGCCGGGTACAGCTGTCGACGCTGGTGTCGATCAAGACCGGCGGCTGTCCGGAAGACTGCGGCTATTGCCCGCAGTCGGCGCATCACGACACGCCGGTGGAAAACCAACCGATGATGACGGTGGACGAAGTGGTGGAAGCCGCGCGCCACGCCAAGGCCAACGGTGCCGGCCGCTTCTGCATGGGCGCCGCCTGGCGCGGTCCGAAAGATGCCGATCTGGAAAAGACGCTGGACATGGTGCAGCAGGTGAAGGCGCTGGGGCTGCAGACCTGTGCCACCTTTGGTCTGCTGAAGGATGGCCAGGCCGAGAAGCTGAAGGATGCCGGCCTCGACTACTACAACCACAATCTGGATACCGCGCCGGACAAGTACGCCGACATCATCCAGACCCGTGACTACGAAGACCGCCTCGCCACGCTGGGCAAGGTGCGCGGCGCCGGGCTGTCGGTGTGCTGTGGCGGTATCGTCGGCCTGAACGAGACCCGCGAGCAGCGCGCCGGGCTGATCCTGCAGCTGGCCAACCTCGACCCGCAGCCGGAGTCGGTGCCGGTGAATAATCTGGTGAAGGTGACCGGCACGCCGCTGGACGGCGCCGAGTCGCTGGACTGGACCGAGTTCGTGCGTACCATCGCCGTGGCGCGACTGACGCTGCCGAAGAGCTATATCCGCCTGTCCGCCGGCCGTCGCGAGATGCCGGAAGCGATGCAGGCGCTGTGCTTCCTGGCCGGCGCCAACTCCATCTTCTACGGCGACAAGCTGCTGACCACCGGCAACCCGGATGTCGACGCCGACCGCGCGCTGATGGACAAGCTGGGCCTGCAGCCACTGTAACGGGCGGCAATGCCGCCACAGGCGCTACACTGCGCCACCGAACAAGCACCTTGCCGTTGGCGGGTGCTTTTTTTTGACTATTGCCCTGAAAGGTTGGCCGCATGCGTCCCGACGAAATCGATTCCGCCCTGAGCGCCCTGGCTGGCGAGCACCGCCTGCGCCGGCGCGCCACGTTGCAATCGCCGCAGGGGCCGCGGGTGACGATCGACGGCCGCGACTACCTGGCTTTCGCCAGCAACGACTATCTGGGGCTGGCCAATCATCCGGCGTTGCGGCAGGCGATGCAGCAGGCGATCGGGGACTGGGGTGTCGGCGGCGGCTCCTCGGCGCTGGTGGCCGGCCATTTCGGCATCCAGCAGCAGGCCGAGGAGGCGCTGGCCGAATTCGTCGGCTGCGAGGCGGCGCTGCTGTTCGGCTCCGGCTATGCGGCCAACCTGGGGGTGATCACCAGCCTGGTGGGGCGCGGCGATGCGGTGTTTGCCGACCGCCTCAACCATGCGTCGCTGAATGATGGCTGCCTGCTGTCGCGTGCAACCTTCAAGCGCTTTCGCCACAACGATCTGGCACAGCTGGAGCAACTGCTGCGCGACACGCCGGCGCGCACGCGGCTGATCGCGGTGGACGCGGTGTACAGCATGGATGGTGACGAGGCGCCGCTGCGCGAATTGCTGCAGCTGGCCGAGCGCTACGATGCCTGGCTGTATCTGGATGACGCCCACGGCTTCGGTCTGCTGGGCGACGGTCATGGCGCGCTGCTGGAGTACGCGCTGCACCACCCGCGGGTGGTGTACATGGCGACGCTGGGCAAGGCCGCCGGGGTGGCCGGGGCGTTCGTGGCCGGCAGCCGCCAGCTGATCGACTGGCTGGTCAACAGCGCGCGCACCTATATCTTTACCACCGCCCATCCGCCGGCGCAGGCAGCGGCGATTTTGCGTAGTTTGCAGCTGATTGATGCCGATAAATGGCGTCGTCATTTAATTAATGAGCATATTTCGGCATTACATGCCGGGCTGCGTGCAACTTCTTTGTCGTTATGCTCTTCCCGTTCGCCAATTCAACCGATTATTATTGGCAGCAATAAGCAAGTCTTGAAGCTGGCGGAACAACTGCGCGCGCGCGGAATCTGGGTGCCGGCGATCAGACCGCCCACTGTGCCGGCAGGCAGCGCGCGCTTGCGTGTGTCGCTGTCAGCCGGGCATACACGCGACGACGTGGCAGAGTTGTTAGCCGCATTACTATCGGTAATTAGTTAAAACTGCTGCTTCATTTGTTGTAAAAAGATGCCAAGATAAAAACAGCCACTGTGCATGGGGAGATGCCTCATGCAAGCGCTCACGAGTGGGTCTACACGAACTGTATGAACAGTACGGCTGATTTCCTGTTTACACCGGAAGAAGCTGCCGAGGCGGCGCTGGATTTCCTGGCGCGCTTGCAGGCTCCTGATGGTGCAACAGTCTGGGGGAAGATAGGCACCGTCTGGCATTGTCTGGCCAGGCGGGGCGATACCGCTTGTTTGCCGAAACCGGACAAGCTGTACGCCGCTGCCAGCCTGCCGGACCACGTCCGCCTGCACCGGCTGGGCAGCGAAAGCGCCCCGCTGGGCTGGTTGCTTTGGCATGGACAGAAAGTGGCCGACGAACTCACCTCGCGCCTGGCCTACCTGCTATCCGGTCATCTGCTTGGCGCCGGTCTCAGCGAAGCGCTGTCCACTGCCCGCCTCACCCATCACATCCTGCTGGAAATCAGCCGCCTCGCCAGTGAGGCCGACGACCTGGATACCGTGCTGCCGCAGCTGCATCAGGCGGTACGTTTCCTGATGCCGGCCGACAATTTCTACATCGCGCTGCACGACGAAAACGCCGGTGTGTTGCGTTTTCCCTACTTCGTTGACCAAAGTGATGCATTAAAACCACAGCCGGAACAGACCTTTCCGGCACGCGGCCCGGATGCCTCGCTGACTGCCTGGCTGATCCGCGAGAACCAGTGCCTGATGCTCGGCGGGGACGACCTGATCACCCTGTGCCGGCGCGAAGGCATCCCGCAGCACGGCGCCGCCTGCGACTGGTGGATGGGCATGCCGCTGAGCAATGGCAGCGGCAAGGTGATGGGCGCCATGGTGGTGCAGGGCTATCACGGCCAGCCACGGCCGGACCAGCATGCCGAGGCCGCCTTTTTGTATGTCGGCCACCATATTTCCGCCGCGCTGGACCGCCTGCTGTACCGCGCCGACCTGGAACAACAGGTATGGCGCCGTACCAACGAGCTGGAAACCATCAACGCGCGGCTGCGCGCCGAAGTGGCCGAGCGCCAGCGCACCGAGCAGCTGCAGACCATGCTGTTCCGCATGGCCGAACTGTCCAATACCAGCCTGTCGATGGAAGCGTTCTTCGCCGGCCTGCACCGCCTGCTGGCGGAGCTGATCGACGCCGGCAATTGCCAGGTGGCGTTGTACGACCAGGAACGCGACGAGCTGAGCTTTCCCTACTGCGCCGACTTGTACCAGTCGGAACTGGCGCCGCGCGCGCCGGGGCGCGGACCGGTGGAGCAGGTGCTGCACAGCGGCCGGCCGCTGCTGCTGGCCGATGCCCGCTGGCAGCAGGAAGGTGATGAGGCGCTGGACGCGCCGCCCTGCAGCTGGCTGGGTGTGCCGCTGTACAGCGGCACCCTGCTGCGCGGCGTGCTGTCGGTGCAAAGCTATACCCCCGACGCCCGCTACAGCTGGCGCGAACAGGAAATCCTGGAGTTCGTCGCCAACCACATCGGCAGCGCGCTGGCGCGGGTGCAGGCGCTGGACGATCTGCAGCGCGCCTATGCCGACCTGGAACAGCGCGTGCGCGAGCGCACCACCCAGCTGGACGCGGTCAATGCCCAGCTGCAGCACGACAGCCTGCACGATCCGCTGACCAAGCTGCCCAACCGCAACTATTTCGGCCGCGTGCTCAAGCGCAGCTGGGACGCCTTCCAGCTGGATCCGGAGCAGCGCTTCGCGGTGCTGTTCATCGACCTCGACCGCTTCAAGCTGGTGAACGATTCGCTCGGCCACCTGGCCGGCGACCTGCTGCTGATCGAAGCGGCGCAGCGCATCCAGGGCACGCTGCGCTTTGCCGACTTCCTCGCCCGCCTCGGCGGCGACGAATTCGCGGTGCTGCTGTCCTGCGTCGACACCATGGACGAGTGCGAGGACATCGCCCGTCAGCTGGTAGGGTCGTTCGAGCGTCCCATCGTGCTGTCCGGGCGCGAGCTGTTCACCACCGTCAGCCTGGGGGTAGTGCTGGCCGACAAGAGCCATTACAGCCGCGCCGAAGACATGCTGCGCGACGCCGACCACGCCATGTACCGCAGCAAGCAGCGCGGCCGCCACGGCTACACCCTGTTCAACCAGGAGCTGCGCCGTGACCAGGCCGACCAGTTGGCGCTGGAAGCCGAGCTGCGCCATGCGCTGACCAACGACTACGAACTGGTGCCGTACTACCAGGCCATCGTCGATAGCCAGACCGGCCGGCTGGCCGGTTTCGAGACCCTGGTGCGCTGGCACCATCCGCAACGCGGCATGATCCCGCCCAGCGTGTTCATGCCGATGGCGGAAGAGAGCGGGCTGATCCTCAAGCTGGACCGCTACATGATCGAGCGCGCCTGCGCCCAGTTGGCCGCCTGGTATGCCGAGGGACAGCTGAGTAACGAGGTGTGCCTGCATATCAACCTGTCGTCCACCCATTTCCACGACCGCACCCTGCTGGACTGGCTGCTGCCGCTGCTGCGCCAGTACGGGCTGCCGGCCGGCACCCTGCACCTGGAGGTGACCGAGAGCGCGCTGATTGACGTACCCGATCTGGCCATCAGCGTGATGAAGCAGCTGAAGGAAGAAGGCGTGTGCCTGGCGCTGGACGACTTCGGCACCGGCTACTCGGCGCTATCCTACCTGCACCGCTTCCAGTTCGACGTGCTGAAAATCGACCAATCCTTCGTGCGCGAAGTGCACTGTCAGGAAGAATCCGCCGCTATCGTGCGTGCCATCCTGGCGCTGGCGGCGGCGTTGGGGCTGGAGGTGGTGGCCGAAGGGGTGGAAACCCCGGCCCAGGTACAGGCGCTGCGCGAGCTGGGCTGCACCCGGCTGCAGGGCTACTACTTCGCGCGCCCGGTACCGGCTGCCTCGCTGGAGTGGGAGCGGCTCAATGGCATCGTGCCGGCGGCCACTGCGCTCAGCGCCTGAGCGCCGCATACCAGCGTCAGTATTTGCCACGCTACGCCGCCTCGTTGTCATGACCGGGCGGCGTTTTTACCTGCCGGCACAACGGCGGGTATCTTTCCGCCGGCAGTATTGCGAAAATGCGCTTTTGCCCCACCTTGTTGTTTCATGAGCCTTTTTATCGAAAGTCACGGCCGTGGCCCGGATGTCGTGCTGCTGCACGGCTGGGGGCTGCACGGCGGCGTGTTCGACCGCATTGCGGCCAACCTTGCCGCCGATTTCTGCGTCCACCTGGTGGACCTGCCCGGTCACGGCGGCAGCGCCGCCAGCGCCAGCTTCCATCCGGATACCATCGCCGCGCAGCTGGCCGAGCGTTTCCCGTTGCCGGTACAGATCGTTGGCTGGTCGTTGGGTGGCCTGATCGCCCAGCACTGGGCCGCCCGCCACCCGGTGCAGGTGAAGAGCCTGGCGCTGATCGCCACCAGCCCGCGCTTTGTGCGTGACGACAGTTGGCCGCATGCGCAGCAGCGTGCCGCCATCGAGGGCGTGGGTGCCAGCCTGGATACCGCCTTCGAGCAGACGCTGGAGCGCTTCCTGGCGCTGCAGCTGTTGGGGGCGCCGGCCGCGCGCCAGACGCTGGCGGGACTGAAAGAGCAGATGTTCGCCCACGGCCGGCCACAAGGCCTGTTGCCGGCGCTGGACTGCCTGCTGGCCGCCGACGCGCGGGAACTTGCGCCATCGATTACCTGTCCTGTAGGGCTGTTCTACGGCGCCCGCGATGCCATCACCCCGATCGGGGCGGGTCGCTGGTTGGCCGCAGCGCTGCCGGATGCCACCCTGTACGAATTTGCCCAGGCTTCGCATGCGCCCTTCCTCTCGCACGAGAGCGAGTTTCTGCAGCACCTGCGCCACCACCTGGAACAACACGCATGACTGAAGCGTTTTACACCGACAAGACCCGCGTGCGCGCCTCGTTCGAGCGCGCGGCGCACAGCTACGATGCCGCCGCCGTGCTGCAGCGCGAAGTGTCGGACCGTATGGCCGAGCGGCTGGACTACATCAAGCTGCAACCGGCGGTGATTCTGGATGCCGGCAGCGGCACCGGCTACGGCAGCGCTGCGCTGCGCCGCCGCTACCCGGAGGCGCGGGTGGTGGAGCTGGATCTGGCGCATGCCATGCTGTGCGCGTCGCGCGAGAAGCAGCGTGCCGGGCAGGGCATGTTGTCGCGGCTGTTCAAGCCGCAGAGCCCGTGGCAGGTGTGTGCCGACGTGGAGCGTCTGCCGCTGGCCGACAACAGCGTGGACATGATCTGGTCCAGCCTCACCATCCAGTGGCTGAACCTGCCGGAAGCGGTGTTTGCCGAGTTCCAGCGCGTGCTCAAGCCGGGCGGCATGGTGCTGTTCGCCACCCTGGGGCCGGACACGCTGTTCGAACTGCGCACGGCGTTCAGCCATGCCGACGGCGCCAATCACGTGAACCAGTTCATCGACATGCACGATCTGGGCGATGCCATGCTCGCCAGCGGCATGTCCGAGCCGGTGATGGACATGGAAAAAATCGTGATGACCTACGCCAGCGCGCGCGAGGTGATGCAGGACCTGAAATCCATCGGCGCGCACAACGTCACCGCTGGCCGCGGCCGCGGCCTGCTGGGCAAGCATGCCTGGCAGCGGGTGTGCGCCGCCTACGAAGGCTACCGCCGCGACGGCCAGCTGCCGGCCACCTACGAAGTGCTGTACGGCCACGCCTGGAAGGGCGAGCCGAAGAAGAAAGCGAACATCCTGCCTGACGGGCGGCAGGTGATCGAATTTACCCGTACCCCGCCCAAGCGATGAGTTGAAAAGACAAGCATGCCGTTATCCCGCCGTTTGCTGCTGCTGGCCCTGATCACCGGGTTGGCCGCCTGTAGCACCCCCACCGCGCCGGTGGTGAAAATCCCGGCCAAACCCAAGATCGCCTTCGCGCTCGGCGGCGGCGCGGCCAAGGGTTTTGCCCATGTCGGCGTGATTCGCGTGCTGGAGCAGAACGGCATCAAGGCCGACATCGTCACCGGCACCAGCGCCGGCAGCGTAGTGGGGGCGATCTACGCCTCCGGCGTGGACGGCGACGCGCTGCGCTACCGCGCCCTGCGCATCGACGAGGCCGATCTGCGCGATTTCACCCTGTCCACCAGTGGCTTTCTCAAGGGCGAGAAGTTGGCCGCACTGGTGAACCAGCAGGTGGACGGCAAGAAGATCGAGCAGATGCCGCGCAAGTTCGGCGTGGTAGCCACCAATCTGGATAGCGGCGCGCGCATTGTGTTCCGCAGCGGCGACACCGGCACCGCGGTGCGCGCCTCGGCGGCGATTCCCAATGTGTTCCAGCCGGTGACCATTGCCGGCAAGCGTTACGTGGACGGCGGGCTGGTGAGCCCTGTGCCGGTGAGTGCGGCGCGCGAAATGGGCGCCGACATCGTGATTGCGGTGGATATCTCCGCCAAGCCGGTGGGCAAGGCGGCGGCGGGCTTCTTCAGCCTGCTGGACCGCAGCCTGAGCATCATGAACATGGCGGCGCTGGCGCAGGAACTGAAGCAGGCCGACGTGGTGATTCGTCCCAATGTGCTGAACATCGGCGCTGCCGATTTTGACGAACGCGGCAACGCTATTCTGGAAGGCGAAAAGGCCGCCCGTGCCGCATTGCCGCAGCTGAAGGCGGTGATTGCCCGCTGGCAGCAGCAACATGGCTAAGCCACGCCCGCTGCTGGCGCTGTTGGCCGCCTTGTTGCTGGCCGCTTGTGCCAGCCCGCAGCCGCCTGCGGCGAGCAATCCGGTACCGGCTACGCCTGCAGCCTCGGCCCCGGTCGCCGCAGTGCCGGCCACGCCGCCGTTGCCGGCGGCCGTCATTCCCCAGACCACGGCGCTGCCGAAACTGCCGCCACGTCAGCCACGCATCGCGCTGGCCCTGGGCGGCGGGGCCGCCAAGGGCTTTGCCCATGTCGGGGTGATCCGCGTGCTGGAGCAGGCCGGCATCCAGCCACAGATCATCGCCGGCACCAGCGCCGGCAGCATCGTCGGCGCCATCTACGCCTCCGGCATCAGCGGCGAGAAGCTGTACCGCCGCGCGCTGGCGCTGAACGAGGACGAGCTGAAGGACTTCACCTGGTCCAGCAACGGCTTCCTGAAAGGCGACAAGCTGCAGGCCTTCGTCAACCGCCAGGTTGGCCGCAAGCCGATCGAGGCGCTGCCGCGCAAGTTCGCCGCGGTGGCGACCAATTTCGACAGCGGCGAACGCTCGGTCTTCAAGAGCGGCAATACCGGGCTGGCGGTGCGCGCTTCGGCGGCGATTCCCAATGTGTTCCAGCCGGTCAGCATCAAGGGCCGCCGCTACGTGGACGGCGGGCTGGTGAGCCCGGTGCCGGTGCTGGCGGCGCGCGAGCTGGGCGCCGACATCGTGATCGCGGTGGATATCTCCGCCAAGCCGGTGCAGCGCAAGGCCGGCTTGTTCGGCAACCTCGACCAGAGCCTGGCGATCATGAACCAGGCGGCACTGGCGCTGGAGCTGAAGCAGGCCGACGTGATCCTGCGGCCACGGGTGCTGAGCCTGGGGGCGGCCGATTTCGACCAGCGCCGGCTGGCGATACGCGAAGGCGAAAAGGTTGGCCGCGAGGCGCTGCCGGTGATCCGCCGCATTGTGGCGGCCTGGACACAGCGCGCCCAACTGGCCAGCCGCTAACAAACTCCTGCTCCTGCGTTGCGCCTGCTTGCGGCGTGCCCTGACGCCGCCGCTCAACCGGCGGCGTTGTCGTTGCTGTTGATGTCGAACAGCTGCAGCTGCTGCGGCACGCGCTGTGCCTCCTGCAGCCGCACGCCCACGCCCAGCAGCCGCACCGGGCGGTTGCCGCGGGCAAAGCCGGTGGCCAGCAGGCTGTCGATTACCGCCGCATCCAGCAGCTGTGCCACGGTTTCCACCGTGGTCTGGCTGAAGTCGGCAAACTTGATCTTGATGTTGACGCCGCGAAACGGCGGGTCGCCGGCACGGCGCAGCCGCTCCTGCAGCCGGGTCAGCAGCGGCGGCAGCTCGGCGCGGCAGGCGGCCAGATCCGGCAGGTCGCGGGTATAGGTTTCTTCCACGCTCACCGATTTGCGCTCGTGGTCGTTATGCACCGCGCGGTGGTCGATGCCGCGCGCCAGTTCGTACAGGTTTTTGCCGAACTTGCCGAAGCGGCGCAGCATCTCCAGCAGCTCCAGCCGCTGCAGGTCGCCGCAGGTGTGAAAGCCCTGCTGCTTGAGTTTGCCGGCGGTAACCTCGCCCACCCCCCAGATCTTTTCCACCGGCAGCACGCGCACGAAGTCGGCCACGTCCTGCGGCCGCACCAGGAACTGGCCGTCCGGCTTGTGCCAGTCGCTGGCGATCTTGGCCAGGAACTTGTTGGGAGCGATGCCGGCCGAGGCGGTGATGCCCACCTCGTTGCGGATGGCGTCGCGGATTTCGGCTGCCATCAGGCTGGCGCTGCCCTGGCAGTGCGGCTGGCCGCTGACGTCGAGGTAGGCTTCGTCCAGCGACAACGGTTCGATCAGGCTGGTGTAGCGCTGGAAGATGGCGTGCACCGCCTGGCTGGCGGCGCGGTAGCGGGCGAAGTCCGAGCCGACGATCAAGAGCTCCGGGCACAGCCGCAGCGCCAGCGACGACGGCATGGCGCTTTTCACGCCGAAGCGGCGCGCCAGGTAGTTGCAGGTGGAGATCACCCCGCGCTGGCCGGGCTGGCCGCCCACGGCCAGCGGGATGTCGCGCCAAGCCGGGTTGTCGCGCATTTCCACTGCGGCGAAGAAGCAGTCGCAGTCGATGTGGATGATCTTGCGTTGCACGGGCATGTTGCGGCCAACCTTGCCTAGTCGGCGGGCTTATCGCTATGGCCCAGCGCCTTGTCCGGCGCCACGCGGTCGCGCACGCGCTGCTTCAGTTCCTTGATATCGGGAAAGCCGCCGTCGCGAGCGCGATCCCACAGCAGTTCGCCGTCGATGCTGACCTGGAACACGCCGCCGCTGCCGGGTTGCAGCGCCACTTCGGCGACATCTTTTTCAAAGGTGGTGAGCAGCTCCTGTGCCATCCAGGCGGCGCGCAGCAGCCAGCGGCAGCCGGTGCAGTAGCGAATGGCTACGCGGGGCAGGGCAGTGGGGGTGAGATCAGTCATGACAGCTTGGCCGCAGTGAAAACCTGATGGTACTGGGCCGGGGCGGCAGTGAAAACCGGGATCTGTTACTGAGGGGAATGCTGGAGCGGGTGGAACCCCGCGGAGGGACGTTGCATCGTCGCCTTGTTCCGCTTGATGTCTGTATTGTGTCTGTTGTGGCCCATGCTGAGCTTGTCTCTCCTCCATCACCCGGTCTTTGGTAAACCTGGCGCAGTGCTGGAGGCGGCGATGCAACGTGAGGGGCAGTGTGCATCATGTTGGCGCATCGGGGAAGCACAAGCGCCAAGTGTCGGACAATGCTGCACTGCACGATGTGACATCGTTGCAACAATTCGTTGCATTTTCTACAAGCAACTGTCGTGAAATGCCGTACTCAGGGCTGCAGCTGCAACGGTCTTGCCGCGGCCAGGAACTGTTCCAGTGCATTCGGCGCCAGTGGCCGGCTGATCAGGTAGCCCTGCGCATAGTCGCAGCCGTGCCGGGCCAGGAAGCGGGCCTGCTGGATGTTCTCGATGCCCTCGCCGGTGACCGAGGCGCCCAGGGTGTGGCCCATGGCCACGATCATGCGCACCAGGTTGCTGCTGCTTTCGTTTTCCGGCACGTGGTCGAGGAACTGCTTGTCGATCTTGAGCTTTTCCACCGGGAAGCGGCGCAGGTAGCTGAACGAGGCATAGCCGGTGCCGAAATCGTCAATGGCGATGGCGATGCCCAGCGCGCGCAGCAATTGCAGATTGCTGTCGATGGCCGGGGTGTTGCGCAGCGCCAGTCCCTCGGTCACTTCCAGCTCCAGCGCTTCGCCCGGCAGGTGGTAGGTGGCCAGAATGGCGGCCACCACTTCGGCGAAGCGGGCGTCTTCCAGCTGCAGCAGCGACACGTTGATGGAGATGACAAAGTTGCTCAGGTATTGCTGGCGCCACTGCGCGGCATGGCGGATGCCTTCCTGCAGCACCCACTCGCCCAGCGCGTGGATGACGCCGGACTCCTCGGCCAGCGGAATGAAATCGGCCGGCGAGATCAGCCCCAGCTCCGGGTGCTGCCAGCGCACCAGCGCCTCGGCGCCGGCCACCTTGCCGCTCTTCAGCGATACATAGGGCTGGTAGTTCAGCAGCAGCTCGCCGCGTGCCACCGCCTGGCGCAGGTCGGCCTGCAGCCGGTTGCGACGGCGCCAGTTGCTGTTGATGTCCGGGTGGAAGCGTACCCAGCTGCCCGGGCTTTCGCGCGACAGCAGTAGCGCCGCCTCGGCGTTTTCCAGAATCGCCTCTGCCTCGTCGCAGTCGTGCGGATAAATCGCCAGCCCGACGCTGAGGCGGATGAACAGCGGCTGGCCCTGTACTTCCAGCGGCTTGGCCAGCAGGGTGGTGATGTCGTCCACCCGGCGTGACAGCTGTTCTTCGTCCTGGCCCAGCAGCTGCAGCGCAAAGCGGTTGTCGGCGCTGCGCGCCACCATTTCGCCGTTGCCGATGCTGCCTTCCAGCCGGCGGCCCAGCTCGCGGATCACCAGGTCGCCATTGTCGCGGCCAAACAGTTCATTGATGTTGGCCAGCCCCTCCACCGCCAGCATCATGCAGCCCACCGGCTGCGTCTCGCGCTGGTTGCTGTGCTGGCGCTGCTGCACCAGTTCGTCCAGCTGCATCAGCAGGCGGGTGCGATTGGGCAGGCCGGTGAAACGGTCGTAGTAGAACTGGCGGTACAACTCGCCCTCGGCATGCAGGCGGGCGCGCGATTCCATCACCAGCGCAATGATGTTGGCCGCGGTGCTCATGAAGCCGATCTCGTCCGGTTGCCATTCCCGGCGCGGGGTCTGCGACTCGGCGCACAGTACGCCCTGGTGCATGCCGCCCACCATGATGCTGGCGTCCAGCAGCGCGGTGATGCCGTGGGTGTACAGATAGTGGCGCAGCGACAGCAGGCGCGGGTCGTCCTGGGTCTGGCTGCTGGCCAGGTAGCGGTCGGTCTGCAGCGCCTGCAGGTAGTCGGCGTGCTGGCTCTCGTCCAGCACCTCACCGCCGAGGCGTTCGCCGGTGAGGGTGTTGATGCCGGCAATGCACTGCAGCTCTTTGCGGTCAGTGCTGAACTGCCACACGCTGACGCGCGAGATCGCCAGCGTCTGCGCCAGCAGCGGCAGCATGTCGGCCAGATAGTCGTCCAGCTCCTGCTGGTCGTCATGCCGCAGGCTCACCAGGTGTTGCAGGGCCTTGCCCTGCTGCAGTTGCCGTTCCGATTGCTGCTGCTGCCGTTGCTGCAGGCGCCGGGAGGTGCGCACCACCAGCAGGCCCAGCAGCAGGACGGTGCTGAGCAGGATCAGGCTTTGCGGCAGCACGCGTTGCAACAGGAGCTGCCCCGGGCTTTGTGCCGGCCAGCTCAGGTAGGCCAGGTTCTGGCCACTGTTGTTCTTCAGCGGCAGCACTTCTTCCAGCGCCGGGTTGCTGGCGCCGAAATTGAGCGTCAGGCTGGGCAAGCCGTAGGAGATGGCGATCTGCTGCAGCAGGTTGCCATCCAAGTGGCGGGCAAACAGCAGGTAGCGCGGCACCGGTCCCGGCAATTGTTGCGGGTCTTCCGGCGAGATGCGCTGCAGCGACAGCATCAGCAGCCGGGCTTCCGGCTGGCCGGTTTGCGGATTGAGCGCGCTGTATTGCAGCAGCTGGCTGAAAGGTTGGCCGTACTGGTTGGCGGCGGCGTAGCGGTCGGCATTGCGCAACAGCAACTGCCACTGTGCCGCCGACAGCGGCAGCAGCCGGGCCGGATCGCCGGCCAGCACGCCGTGCTGGCGGCCCAGCAGCACGCCGCGCTCCTTGTCGATCAGCAGCGCCAGCTGTACGCCCAGGTTGTGGTAGACAGACGGGGTGATGTTGTCGTTCAGCCAGGCCAGATCGGGCTGCAGGGCGTTGACATGGATGGCCATGTCGTTCCAGATCGCGTAGTCGGCCAGATTGGTGGCCAGCTGGCGGCGCTGGCGCAGCAGTTCCTGCTCCAGACCCTGCTGCACCAGGTGGTGGGCGGCACTGTCCAGCTCGCGGGCGGCACTGCGCGCAATCTGCCAGATGCCGGCCAGGCCAAGCAACAGCAGTAGTAACAGCAACAGCAGTGGGCGAAAGCGTTTATTCAGCATGCGCAGGTGTCGGCATCACGGCAGATTCGATAAGGCCATAAGCATAGCAGCACAGCGTGTTGCCCCGCCGTGCTTTGTAACGAATCCGACACCGTGGCGCGGCGGGAAGGCGGCAACGGGGGCGCTGGCTGTTGCAGGAAGCGGAATTTCGCCGCCGCCGCCAGCCTGCGGCGCAATAAAAAAGGCCACCGTGGGTGGCCTGGCGGTCTGTGGCCGGCGTCAGTGCGGCATCGGCATATCGTGGGGCGGCATCGGCATGGCGCTGCCGTCTTCCACCTTGACGTCGACGCTGATGTCGCCGGCTTTTTCGAACTTCAGTGTCAGCGGGAACTTGTCGCCGGCATGCGGCTGCTGCTTCACCCCCAGCAGCATCACGTGCAGGCCGCCCGGCGCCAGTTTCAGCGTTTCGCCCGGCGCCACGGTAATGCCACCTTCTACCTGGCGCATGCGCATCACGCCGTTGTCGTTGAGATGGGTGTGCAGCTCCACCGAACTGGCCAGCGGGCTGCTGGCGCCCAGCAGTTTGTCGGCGGCCTTGCCGCTGTTGCTGATGGAGAAGAAGGCGCCGGTGGTCGGCGCGGCCGGCGGCATGGCGCGGCTGTAAGGGTGGCCGATTTTCAGCGCCCCCACGGTGTATTCGTGGGCGGCGGCGGGCAGGGCGATCAGGCCGGCAATGGCGATGGCAAGCAGGGTGCGCATGGGCAATCCTTGGGCAATGGGGGTGAGTCGGTAAGTTGGCCGCAACGCTATCACGCCTCGCTTGCCCGGTGTAGTGACAAAGTGTCGCAGCCAGGGCGCACGCGGCGCTCGGCGGGCAGGCCTGCTTTGCCGGCGTGGCCGCTCCGGCGCCATGGGCTGAACAGTGTGTTTGCGCAGCGCCGCCGGCAGCTATGCCAGAATCGCGCTTTTGCCGGCGGGAGCGTAGCGATGCAGCAATTCGAGGGTAGTTGCCAGTGCGGCCAGGTGCGCTACCGCGTCAGCGGCCGAGTGGCAACGCTGTTTGCCTGCCATTGCCGCGATTGCCAGCGCCAGTCAGCCAGTGCCTTCGGCATGGCGCTGTGGCTGCGCGATGCCGAACTGACCCTGCTGCAGGGCGTGACCGCCAGCTGGCCGCGGCACACCCCCAGCGGCCGCATCACCGATTGCCAGTTCTGCCCGCAGTGCGGCAGCCGATTGTTTCATCAGAACCGCGACACGCCGCAGTTCCTCAGCATCAAGCCCGGCTCGCTGGACGACACCGGCTGGCTGCGCCCGGCGGCGCACATCTGGACGCAAAGCGCGCAGCCGTGGCTGGCGCTGCCGGCCGAGGTGCCGAGCTGGCCGCAGAATCCGGACGACTTCGCCGCACTGATTGCCGCCTGGCAGGCGGCCCCCGGCGATTGCCGCGGCTGATGCGCAAGCTGGTGCAAGACGCCGGCGAACGGCCGTGGCAAGCTGCGGCCAACCTTGTGGAGAAAAAACATGTCTGACCGCGTTTCCGCGCTGCTGGCCGGCAGCCGCGACACCATCCCCATGCTGGTGGGCGCCGCGCCGTTCGGGGTGATCTTCGGCACCCTGGCCATCGCCAGCGGCATTCCGGCCTGGGCCACGCTGGCGCTGTCGGCGCTGGTGTTCGCCGGCTCGTCGCAGTTCGTTGCCGTCGGCCTGATCGGCGGCGGGGTGGCGCTGCCGGTGCTGTGGCTGACCACCTTCGTGGTCAACCTGCGCCACGCGCTGTACAGCGCCACGCTGCTGCCGCACGCACGCCATCTGCCGGCACGCTGGCGCTGGCCGCTGGCGTTCTGGCTCACCGACGAAACCTTCGCCGTGGTGGAGCATCGCCTGCGCGAGCATGGCGACGACATGGCCGGTGCCTGGTACTGGCTGGGCTCGTCGCTGGCCATGTATCTGAACTGGCTACTGTGGACCACCGCCGGCGTGCTGCTGGGGCAAAGCGTGCCCGGCCTGGCCGAGCTGGGGCTGGATTTCGCCATGGTGGCCACCTTCGCCGCCATCGTGGCGCCGCAATTGAAAAAGCGCCCGGTATTGATCGCCGCGCTACTGGCCGGCAGCGTGGCGCTGGCAGCGCGCGGGCTGCCGTACAAGCTGGGGCTGATGCTGGCGGCGGTGGCCGGCGTGGCCGGCGGCGTGCTGGCGGAAAGGTCGGCCGCAGGCGCGCCGCAGGAGGAGCAGGCATGAACCTGACGACACAGCAATTGCTGCTGGCGATTGCCGGCATGGTGGTGGTGACCTACGGTATTCGCCTGAGCTTCCTGGTGTTCGGCCATCGGCTGGCGTTTCCGCACTGGCTGGAGCGCAGCCTGCGCTACGTGCCGGCGGCGGTGCTGACCGCGCTGATCGTGCCGATGGCGCTGGCGCCGCAGGGCGACATCGAACTGACGCTGGCCAATGCCTACCTGCCGGGCACGCTGGCGGCCGGTGCGCTGGCGTTCTTCACCCGCCGCACCCTGCTGGCCATCATCGGCGGCTTCGTGGTGTACGGCCTGTGGCGCTGGCTTATGTAGCCTTGTCGGTGGCCTGGGCGGCAGCGACCCGCTCGGCCGCCTCCGGCGCGCCGAACAGCAGCGTCAGTCGGGCGCGCCAACCGCGTGCGGCCAACGTTTCGCGCAGCATGTCGCGCCACTCCACCACGCTCACCCACAACGGGTTGACGCTGGGCACCGGCTTCACCGTGCCGTAGCGGCACGGCTCGTCCGCGCTTTCCGCCACGTAGCTGCCGAACAGACGGTCCCAGATCACCAGCACCCCGGCGTAGTTGTGGTCGATGTAGCGTGGATTGAGTGCGTGGTGGCTGCGGTGGATGGATGGGGTGTTGAACAGGTATTCCAGCCAGCCCAGCCGCGGCACTGCCTGGGTGTGCACAAAGAACTGGAAGGCGAGGTTGAGCAGCACCACCGCTACCACCTGCTGCGGAGCGAAGCCGAGCCAGGCCAGCGGCAGCCAGAACGCCCACATGCCGGCCAGCGGGTACAGCAGGCTCTGACGGAAGGCGGTGGACAGGTTCATGCGCGTGGAGCTGTGGTGCACGCTGTGCGCCGCCCACAGCCAGCGCACGCGGTGGCTGGCGCGGTGAAACCAGTAGTAGAGAAAGTCCTGTGCCAGGAACAGCAGCAGCGTGCCGCCCCAACCGCTGGGCGGGGTGAACAGGCGGTAGTGCTGGTAGACATACTGGTACAGCGGAATCACCAGCAGCCAGGCCAGCTTGTCGGCGCCCTGGTGCAGCAGCGCCAGGCCGGCATTGCACAGCGTGTCCGGCCAGCTGTAGACATCGGCGCGGCCACGGCGGCGCCAGTAGACCATCTCCCAGGCCACACAGGCCAGAAACAGCGGCGCCAGCGCCAGCAGCAGCAACTCCACTTGCATCCCCATCTCCTCGTGTTGGCCGCACTGCGTGGCACGGCCTTGTTTAGAGTCACGGCTCTATAGTGGCGGCAGGCAATATCGATTGCAACAGACGTTTGATTTGTCTTGCGCAGCGATAATGCTCATGTCGTATAATGCCGTTTTCATGGAGGTGACGATGAACGCAAGAAAATGGTGTATCGCTGGACTGATGCTGACCAGCCTGCAGGGCTGGGCCGGGTCGCTGGAGTTCAATCCGTCGGAGAAAGTCGCCGTCGGCCTGCTGTCCATCCTCGCCACCCCGGTCGGGCTGGTGAGGGGCAGTGCCGAGGGACAGCCGTTCACCGGCTCGATGCTGCCGGTGATCGGCACCGCTTTCGTGGTGACCGGCGTGGTGGAGGCCAGCGGCGGCGGCGTGCGGGTGCTGCTGGAAGGCGCCAAGGATGGCAGCAAGCTGGCGCTGGACATGTCCAGATCGGCGTTGCAGGCATCCGGCACCGTGATCGGCGCCACGGTACAGGCGTCGGCTACCGCCAGTGGCACGCTGCTGGTGGCGTCCGGCAAGGTGCTGGCCTTCATCCCCAATGCGCTGGGCGAGGCGCTGCTGGAGCATAACCATGTGCCGTCGTAAGCCGCTGCTGGGCAGCGCGCTGCTGCTGGCCTGCCTGGCGGCACCGGCGCAGGCCGGCCGCTCCTGCGAGGAAAAACAGCTATCACCGGATAGCTTCCGCCTGGCGCTGGGTACCGCCCAGCAGACCCAGCAGCGGCTGGAACAGCTGGGCACGTCGGTGGCCATCATCGGGCGGGTGGGGCAGGATCTGAGCAAGTATGGTCTGCGCTACACCCACGCCGGCATCGTCTACCGCGCCGGCGATGGGCGCTGGCGCGTGGCAGAGTTGCTGAATGAATGCGGCAGCGACCGGGCGGAGCTGTGGAACGACGGGCTGGGTACTTTCTTCCTGGACGACATGTTCGCCTTCGACACGGTGCTGTTGTTGCCGCCGCCGGCCGTGGCCAGGAGCCTGGGGGCGCGGCTGCAGGACGGCCCGCTGCTACGCACCATGTTCTCCGCCCGCTACAGCCTGACCGCCTATCCGTTTGCCACCCGCTACCAGAACTCCAATGCCTGGGTGCTGGAAACGCTGGTGGCGGCCAGCAGCGGTAACCGCCTGTATACCCGCGAGCAAAGCCAGCAGTGGCTGCAGAAAAACGGCTACCAGCCCAGTGAGCTGAACCTGGGAGCGCTGACCCGCCTCGGCGGCCGCATGTTCAAGGCTAACGTTGCCTTTGACGATCACCCTAACGAGCTGCGCTACAGCGACCGCATCCGCACGGTGACGGTGGATTCCATCATCCAGTTCTTCATGGCGCGCAACGAGGGCTGGCAGGTGGAGGAGATCGCGGCGCCGGTGCTGAAGCGCTACTGATGCAGCGCTGTAGCCGCGGCGCTGAGCAGCGGCCACAGTCGCTCGGCGTCGGCGGGGTCGAAATCGGCGTGCTTGCGTTTTTTCACGCCGTGGTCGGATAGCTCGATGTTGCTGTCGGCGCGGATGCCGGCCTGGTTCAGGCAGCCCTGCACACAGGCCAGCGGGCAGCCGTCCAATGCCAGGATGCGGCGGCCGCTGCGCGCCAAGCGCAGCAGCGCCGGCACCTGTCCACCGACGCCGGCGATGCACGACATCTCGGCCATGCCGGCGCGGGTCAGGCGCAAGGCAAAGTGGTTGGCCAGCTGCGCGGCGCTGGAACAGCCGGAGCAGGAGTAGACCAGCGGCAGGGCGGGATCGGGCTTCATGCGGACAAGCCTAGCGCCAGCCAGCAGGCCGGGCTATTGGCCGGGTGGACTAGGCCGAAAGGCGATGCGGCCAACGTTAAGGTTGGCCGCAGGCATGGTCGACACGTGTGGCTTAGCGCTTGCGGTTGCCGATGCTCATCAGCATGCCCAGCGCCACCGCCAGCGACACGGTGGCGGTGCCGCCGTAGGACATGAACGGCAGCGGCACGCCCACCACCGGCAGGATGCCGGCCACCATGCCCATGTTCACGAACGCGTACACGAAGAACGACAGCGTGATGGCGCCGGCCAGCAGGCGGCCGTACAGCGTCTGCGCGCGGGCGGTGATCAGCATGCCGCGGCTGATGATGCACAGGTACAGCACCAGCAGCGTCAGGTTGCCAAGCAGGCCGAACTCCTCGGAATACACCGCGAAGATGAAGTCGGTGGTGCGCTCGGGAATATAGTCGAGGTGGGTCTGGCTGCCGTTGAGCCAGCCCTTGCCCCACGGCCCGCCGGAGCCGATGGCGATCATTGACTGGATGATGTGGTAGCCGTCGCCCAGCGGGTCCTGCATCGGGTCGAGCAGGGTCAGCACCCGGCGGCGCTGGTAGTCGTGCATCATGTTCCACACCACCGGCAGGCTGGCGGCAAACGCCACCAGGCCGCCGATGATCACCTTCCACGACAGCCCGGCAAAGAACAGTACGAAGAAACCGGCGCCCATGATCAGCACCGCGGTGCCCAGGTCCGGCTGCTTCAGCACCAGCACGCCGGGCACGGCGATCAGCAGCGCCGCCACGATGTAGTGCCGCCAGTTGAGCGTGGTTTCGTATTTCTGGAAGTACCACGCCAGCATCATCGGCAGCGCGATCTTCATGATTTCCGATGGCTGGATGCGCACGATGCCCAGGCTCAGCCAGCGCTGCGAGCCGTTGACGATCACCCCGAACAGCTCCACGCCGATCAGCAGCAGCACCCCCACCGCGTACAGCGGCGGCGCGAAGTTCATCACCGCCTGCGGCCGCGCCTTGGCCAGTACCCACATCACCACCAGCGACAGCAGGGTATAGACCAGCTTGTTGTCGATCTTGTACCAGCTCTGGTTGGAGGCGGAGTACAGCACCAGCAGGCTGAGCATGAACACGCCGCCCAGAAACGCCATCAGCCAGCCGTCGAACGGCTCGGCGATGGCATCCCAGATGCGTTTAGCGAGCGGCTGATGCATCGCGGGCTCCTTGGTCCGGTTTTTTGGTGGCGGGCATGGTCAGCAACTGGCCTTCCAGTTCGGCCGGTACCTTGCCGGTCAGCGCGAAATCGGTCACCGCGCGGGCGATCGGCGCGGCACTGGTGGCGCCGAAGCCGGCGTTTTCCACGATCACGGCGATGGCGATGGTCGGGTGTTCCACCGGCGCGAAGGAGATGAACCAGGAGTGGTCGCGGTATTGCTCGGCCAGTGCGCCGGCGTTGTACTTGGCGCCCTGCTTGATCTGCACCACCTGCGCGGTGCCGGTCTTGCCGGCCATGCTGTAGGTGAGGCCGCCGCTGATGCGGAAGGCGGTGCCGCCCGGCTGCAGTACCGCGCGCATGCCTTCTTTCACCGTGGCGAAATGCTGCGGCTTGAACGCCAGCGCGCGCAGCGGCTGCGGGTCGATCAGCTTTTCCTTGTTGCTGCGGGCGTCGACGATCTTCTGCACCAGGTGCGGCTTGAATACCTTGCCGTCATTGGCCAGGATGGCGGTGGCGTTGGCCATCTGCAGCGGGGTGTAGGCATTGAAACCCTGGCCGATGCCGACGCTGACCACGTCGGCCGGATACCAGCGGCCAACCTCCGGCCGTGCCTTGGCAAAGCGCTTGGCTTTCCATTCCTTGCTGGGCAGCACCCCGCTGGCCTCGCTGTCCAGGTCGATACCGGTCTTGCTGCCCAGCCCGAACTGCGCCACCAGCGGGTGGATGCGGTCGATGCCCATCTCCCACGCCAGGCGGTAGAAATAGGTATCGGACGATACGGCGATGGCCTTGGCCAGGTTCACCATGCCGTGGCCGCTGGGCACCGAGTCGCGGAACTGGTGGCTGGAGCCGGGCAGGGTGAAATAACCGGGCGCCGGGCGCAGCTCGTTGGGATTGAGCGCCCCGGCTTCCAGCCCGGCCATGGCAAAGAACGGCTTGAAGGTGGAACCCGGCGGGTACAGCCCGCGCAAGGCGCGGTTCACCAGCGGTTTCTGCCAGTCGTCGTTCAGGTTTTTCCAGGTGGCGGCGTCGATGCCGTCGATGAACAGGTTGGGGTCGAAGCCCGGCTTGGACACGAAGGCGAGCACGCCGCCGGTCTGCGGGTTGATGGCCACCAGCGCGCCGCGGCGCATGCCGAACAGCTTGTCGGCGATCTCCTGCATGCGGATATCCAGCGCCAGCTGCAGGTTGTTGCCGTGTACCGGCGGGGTGCGGCGCAGGCTGCGCACCGCGCGACCACCGGCATCGGTTTCAACTTCTTCAAAACCGTTCTGGCCGTGCAGCTCGGTTTCGTAAGTAGCCTCCAGCCCCAGCTTGCCGATGTGGGTGGCGCCGCGGTAGTTGGCCAGCGTGCCATCCTCTTCCATGCGCTTCTGGTCGTTCTGGTTGATGCGACCGATATAGCCCAGCACATGGCTGGTCAGTTCCTTGTACGGGTAGTCGCGGAACAGCCAGGCGCGCACTTCCACGCCGGGGTAGCGCCAGATGTTGGCCGCCAGCCGCGCGGCCTCGTCTTCCTTCAGCTTGAGCTTGAGCGGAACCGGCTCGAACTCCTTGCTCTCGGCGAGAAACTTGCGAAAGCGGCGCTCGTCGCGCGGGGTGATTTCCACCAGCGTTCCCAGTGCCTTTACCGTGGCGTCCAGGTCGGCAATCTTGTCCGGAATCAGTTCCAGCGTGTAGGCCGCGTGGTTCTGCGCCAGCACGATGCCGTTGCGGTCCAGGATCAGCCCGCGGTTGGGTTGCACCGGTACCAGCGAGATGCTGTTGTTTTGCGCCAGCGTGGAAAAGTGGTCGTACTGCAGCACCTGCAGCCAGACAAAGCGTGCGGCCAACAGTAGCAGCATCAGCACCATGAAGCCGAAGGCGATCAACAGCCGCAGCTGGAACTGGCTTTCTTCGGATTGCGGGTCTTTCAGACGGGCATGACGTGACATTGCGGCTTACACGCTGTGGTGGCGATAGGGCAACAGCAGCAGCTTGTTGAGCAGCGGCCACAGCAGCGCGCCCACCAGCGGCGGCAGGAAATAGCCCCAGCCGATAAAGGCGGCACCACTGGCAAGACGTACCAGCACCATGATCACCTGGTTGGCCTGCAACAGCGCGAGGATCACCAGCGCCTGCTGCCCCAGGTTGAACATCACCAGCTGGCGCTGGCGCAGCTGCACCAGGTAGGCGGTGATGCTGTAGGCCAGCGCATGCTGGCCGAACAGGCCGGCGGTGGCCACGTCGGCAATCAGGCCGATCAGGAATGCCATGCCGACGCCGATGCGGCGCGGCTGGTTGATGGCCCAGTGCAGGATCAGGATGGCGACCACGTCCGGCAGCCAGCGGGTAGAGCCCACCGGCAGCGGCAGCAGCTCCAGCAGCAGGGCCACAGTGAAAGTCAGGGTGATGAAGCGGCGGCGTACCGGCTTGAGCAGTTCCTGCGGGCGTTCGTAGCTCATGGTCTAGCCAGCATCCTCGTCAGTGGTTTTTTTCTTTTTGACGCTTGGTTCCGGTTCCGGCAGCGGTGCCGGCGGCACTGCCGAGCGTGTCGGTAGCACCAGCACATAGCGGCTGGACTGTACCCCGGCCACGCTCTGGCACAGCACGCGGGCAAAGGCGGCGCCGGCCGGACGATCGACATGGGTAACGCGGGCCACCGGGATGCCGTCCTGGTACAGGCCATCGATGCCGGAGGTGACCAGCTGGTCGCCCGGGCGGATGTCGGAGCCGGAGGACAGGTAGCGCACTTCCACGCCACCGCCATAACCGTACAGCAGCGTGCGCTGGCCGGTGCGCAGGTTGACCACTGGCACCATCTGGTTCTTGTTGACGATCAACGTGATTTCCGATGTCAGCGGCTGTACGCGGGTGATCTGGCCGATCAGCCCCTGCTCGTCGATCACCGGCAACCCGGCCTTGACGCCGGCATCCATGCCCTTGTCGATGATGATCTTGTAGCTGAACGGGTCGCGCGCGGTGTACAGCACCTCCGCCAGTTGGCCGCCGTCGCTGCGGCCGGCCTTGAGCTGGTTCAGCGCCTTCAGCTGCGCCAGTTCGCGCTCCAGCATCTGCAGCCGCATCAGGCGGCCGGATTGCGCCAGCTCCAGACTGCGCAGGCGGTCGTTTTCCTGTTTCAGCTCGGCCTGGGTCACAAAAAAGTCGCCGATATGACGACCGGCGGCCAGCGGCAGGTTGACGGCGCGCTGTACCGGGTACAGCAGCACCGAGATGGCGTCGCGGGCGCGATCCATCAGGCCGAAATGGCTGTCGCCCACCAGCAGGGCCAGCGAGGCGAGCACGCACAGGATCAGGCGCGCACCGGGACTCAGGCCCTGGTTGGCGAAGCTCGGAGAATTGGCGAAGTTCATGCGACCGCGCACCGCCCGTGACCGGACGGTGCCTCAGGAGTAGCGGTTAGGGAACGTTGGTGAAGATGGTGCCAACCTTGTCCATCTTGTCCAGCGCCTTGCCGGAGCCGCGTACCACGCAGGTCAGCGGTTCTTCGGCCACGAATACCGGCAGACCGGTTTCTTCGGCCAGCAGGCGGTCGATGTCCTTCAGCAGTGCGCCACCACCGGTCAGCACCATGCCCTTGTCGGCGATGTCGGCGCCCAGTTCCGGCGGGGTCTGTTCCAGTGCGATTTTCACGGCGGACACGATCTGGTTCAGCGGCTCGGTTAGTGCTTCCAGGATCTCGTTGCTGGACACGGTGAAGGCGCGCGGAATGCCTTCGGCCAGATTGCGACCCTTGACTTCCATTTCCTTCACTTCGGTGCCCGGGAAGGCGGAACCAATGGTTTTCTTGATTTCTTCGGCGGTGGTTTCGCCGATCAGCATGCCGTAGTTGCGACGGATGTAGTTGATGATGGCTTCATCAAACTTGTCGCCACCGACGCGTACAGAGTTGGAGTACACCACGCCGCCCAGCGAAATCACGCCCACTTCGGTGGTGCCACCACCTATGTCCACCACCATGGAACCGGTCGGGTCTTCCACCGGCAGACCGGCGCCGATGGCGGCTGCCATCGGCTCTTCGATCAGCTCGACACGGCGCGCGCCGGCGGCCAGTGCCGAATCCTTGATCGCACGGCGTTCCACTTGGGTGGAACCGCACGGTACGCAGATCACGATGCGCGGGCTGGCGGCGAAGAAGCGGTTCGGGGTGACCTTCTTGATGAACTGCTTCAGCATCTGTTCGGTCACGGTGAAGTCGGCGATCACGCCGTCCTTCATCGGGCGGATGGCTTGAATGCTGCCCGGGGTGCGGCCCAGCATTTTCTTGGCTTCCAGGCCGACGGCCAGGATGGATTTCTTGTTGGTGGGCGCATCGCTGTGAATGGCAACCACCGACGGCTCATCAAGCACGATCCCTTTGCCGCGCATGTAGATCAGGGTGTTGGCCGTGCCGAGGTCGATGGCCAGATCATTGGAAAAGTAGCCGGTGAGCGAACGAAACATGTGGCGATCCTGAAAAGATTTTTGGTGGCGCGGGCGCTATGGACGCCCGGCAAGCCCGGTGGCGGTTTGGTCATCTTGCAGGCGAAAGGTTCAACAGGCGTTACAGCGTGAGAAACCCGCCCGGCGGCCCTGCGCAATGGCCTTGTGTTCTTGGGTGAATCAAACCAGTTATGATACCCTACAACGCTTGAATTATTAAAGGTTTTGACGAGGGTGTCATGTCGCTGACTCATGAGGATGTTGCGCGGATTGCGCGTTTGTCCCGCATCGCTGTAACCGACGCCGAAATCGAGGCCGTCGGCAAGCAGCTGAACAATATTCTGGGCCTGATCGAACAGATGCAGGCCGTCGACACCGATGGCATCGAACCGATGGCGCACCCGCAGGATGTAAGCCTGCGACTGCGCGACGACGTCGTCACCGAGCCGAACCGCCGCGAAGCTTGCCAGGCGGTGGCGCCGCAGGTGGAAAAAGGCCTGTTCCTGGTGCCCAAGGTTATCGAATAACGCGGCCAACCCTGGCCGTTCCGCATGGCACCAGCCATGCGCTTATGTCATTCCGGACGGAAATCAACACGCAATGATTAACGCCACGCTGAAACAGCTTTCCGCGCAACTGGCCGCCGGCCAGCTCAGCGCCGTCGAGCTGGCTACTGCCTATCTCGACCGCATCGATGCGCTCAATCCGCAGCTGAACGCCTTCATCACCGTCGACCGCGCCAAGACGCTGGCCGAGGCCGCTGCCGCCGATGCGCGCCGCGCCGCCGGCAATGCCGGTGCGCTTACCGGTGTGCCCATCGCGCACAAGGACATCTTCTGCCAGCAGGGCTGGAAGACCAGCTGCGGCTCGAAGATGCTGGACAACTTCATCGCCCCGTACAGCGCGCATGTGGTCGAGCAGTGTCAGGCCGCCGGTCTGGTAACGCTGGGCCGCGCCAATATGGACGAGTTCGCCATGGGCTCCTCCAACGAAAACAGCTTCTACGGCGCCGTGAAAAACCCGTGGGACCTGCACGCCATTCCGGGCGGCTCCTCCGGTGGCTCCGCCGCCGCGGTGGCAGCACGCCTGGCGCCGGTGGCCACCGCCACCGATACCGGCGGTTCCATTCGCCAGCCGGCCAGCCATTGCGGCGTCACCGGCATCAAGCCCACCTACGGCGTGGTGTCGCGCTTCGGCATGGTGGCCTACGCCAGCTCGCTGGATCAGGGCGGGGTGATGGCGCAGACCGCCGAGGACTGCGCGCTGATGCTGAACGTGATAGCCGGCTTCGACGAGCGCGACTCCACCAGTTTGGAGCGCGCCAAGGAAGACTACAGCCGTGATCTGGTGCAGCCGCTGGCCGGCCTGCGCGTTGGTTTGCCGCGCGAATACTGTGCCGCCGGTCTGGCCGGCGACGTTGGCCGCATCATCGACAACGCCGTCGCCGAGCTGAAAAAGCTGGGCGCCGAAGTGGTGGAAGTGAGTCTGCCCAACACCCAGCTGTCGATTCCGGCCTACTACGTGATCGCCCCGGCGGAAGCCTCCGCCAACCTGTCGCGCTTCGACGGTGTGCGCTACGGCCACCGCGCCAGCGAGTACAAGGACCTGGTGGACATGTACGAGAAGACCCGCGCCGAAGGTTTCGGCAGCGAGGTGAAGCGCCGCATCATGGTGGGTACCTATGTATTGAGCCACGGTTACTACGATGCCTACTACATCAAGGCGCAGAAGATCCGTCGCCTGATCGCCGACGACTTCAAGGCCGCGTTCGCCAGTTGCGACGTGATCCTGGGGCCGGTGGCGCCGACCGCCGCTTTCAATCTGGGCGAGAAGTCCGGCGACCCGGTGCAGATGTACCTGTCGGACATTTACACCCTGTCGGTGAACCTGGCCGGCCTGCCGGCGATGAGCGTACCAGCCGGCTTCAGCGACAACGGTCGCCCGGTGGGGCTGCAGATCATCGGCAACTATTTCGGCGAGGCGCGCATGCTGAACGTGGCGCACCAGTTCCAGCAGGCGACTGACTGGCATACCCGCGCTCCGGCGCTGTAAGCGCCTGTTCACGATCTGCTGCGCGTCGGCGATACAGCGTTGAAAACGCTTTCGGAATGCTCATTGACTCAATGTCAACTCTGCTTCCTCAGTCGTTTTCGCCTTGTCTCGCTCTAGCTCGCGAGATCGTGAACACGCGCTAATCGCGATTAATGTAAAGGTTGGCCGCATGCGGCCAACCTTCTGAACAGAAAAAGGATTTTCCAACCATGAAATGGGAAGTCGTTATCGGTCTTGAGGTGCATGTGCAGCTCAACACCGTGTCCAAGATTTTCTCCGGCGCCAGCACTGCCTTCGGCGCCGAGCCGAACACCCAGGCCTCGCTGGTGGAGCTGGCATTGCCCGGCGTGCTGCCGGTGATGAACAAGGCGGTGGTGGACAAAGCCATTCGCCTGGGGCTGGCGCTGGACGCCAGCATCAACCAGAAGAACGTGTTCGCGCGCAAAAACTACTTCTACCCCGACCTGCCCAAGGGCTATCAGATCAGCCAGATGGAGCTGCCGATTGTCGAGCACGGCAAGCTGGCGATTCTGGTGGGCGACGAGGAAAAGGTGATCCGCGTTACCCGTGCGCACATGGAAGAAGATGCCGGCAAATCGCTGCATGAAGACTTCCATGGCATGACCGGCATCGACCTCAATCGCGCCGGTACGCCGCTGCTAGAGGTGGTGTCCGAGCCGGATATGCGTTCGCCGGAAGAGGCGGTGGCCTACGCCAAGACGCTGCATACCCTAGTGACCTGGCTGGGCATCTGCGACGGCAATATGCAGGAAGGCAGCTTCCGTGTGGATGCCAACGTGTCGGTGCGTCCGTTCGGCCAAGCCGAATTCGGCACCCGCCGCGAGATCAAGAACCTGAACTCGTTCCGCTTCCTGGAGCAGGCGATCAAGTACGAGATCCAGTGGCAGATCGACACCATCGAGGACGGCGGCAAGATCCAGCAGGCCACCGTGCTGTTCGATCCGGACAGCGGCGAAACCCGCATGATGCGCAGCAAGGAAGACGCGCACGATTACCGCTACTTCCCGGACCCGGACCTGCTGCCGGTGCGCATCAGTGACGAGCAGATTGCCCGCATCCGCGGTGACATGCCGGAACTGCCGGGGCAGATGAAGGCGCGTTTTGCCGAGCAATACGGCGTGTCGGCTTACGACGGCGCGCTGCTGACGTCCAGTCTGGCGCTGGCGCAGTACTTCGAGGCGGTGACCAAGGCCACCGGTCAGGGCAAGCTGGCGGCCAACTGGCTGGGCGGCGAAGTGGCGGCACGACTGAATCGCGAAGGGCTGGACATCAGTGCCTGCCCGATCTCGGTGGAGCGCCTGTCCGGGCTGATTGTCCGCGTTGCCGATGGCACGCTGTCCAACAAGCTGGCCAAGCAGGTGTTTGATGCATTGTGGGAGAGCGACCTCTCCGCCGATGCCATCATCGAGCGCGACGGTCTGAAGCAGGTGTCGGATGTCGGTGCCATCGAGAAGATGGTGGAAGAAGCCATCGCGGCCAACCCCAAGGCGGTGGAAGAGTTCCGCGCCGGCAAGGAAAAAGCGCTCAACGCGCTGGCCGGTCAGGTGATGAAGGCGTCCAAGGGCAAGGCCAATCCGGCGCAGGTGCAAGAGATTCTGAAGCAGAAACTGGCCTGATCCGGTTGTAACGTGGCACAGGGCGGCGCACCCAGGCGGTGCGCCGCTGCTTTTTTGGCTGTGACCAATCGTGCCAATAGCATGAGTTGACATCCATTCTAGGGTTGTTTCCGTAAGCCGCTGATTTGTCTGAATTTCTCATTTGAAACAATCCGATAAGTCATTGTCGCCAAAGGCTAATTAGCACTTTTCGATGTTGACCGGGTAAAACCGTTTCCCTATAGTGGCGAAAAGTGGGGTGAAGTGGGTAATTGTGGGGCGACGGCCCCTAACTTCTAGGCGAAGTGTCCAAACAAAATGATCGGCGGCGTAAGTCTTGTCTCTCTTGATGCCAAGGGGCGTCTGGCCATTCCGGCCAGGCACCGCGAGACACTGCTGTCCGCTTTCGGCCACAAGCTTGTCGTTACCCTCGAATCCTCCGATCACCTGCTGATCTACCCCGAACCCAACTGGAAGCCCGTCGAGCAGCGCCTGCTGGCCTTGCCCAGCGGCAACCCCACGCTCAAAAGCTATCAGCGCCTGGTGCTTGGACACGCCGAGACGCTGGAAATGGATTCTGCCGGCCGTATCCTGCTGCCCGCCCGTCTGCGCGAGCTGACCCGGCTGGACAAGGACGTGGCACTGGTGGGTATGGGCAACCGCTTTGAACTGTGGGATGCCGCCGGTTGGGACAACCAGACCACGGCGGCACTCGACATTGATCCTGCTGACCTTGCGCAGCACCTTGGAGATTTCACGCTTTGACCGACGCAGTTTTTGTTCACCGCACGGTGCTACTCGATGAGGCCGTTGCGGCCCTCGCCATTCGTCCGGATGGCGTTTACGTCGATTGCACCTTCGGGCGCGGCGGCCATAGCCGGTTGATCCTGTCCCAGCTGGGGCCGCAGGGTCGGCTAATCGCTTTCGACAAAGACCCGGAAGCCATCGCCGTGGCCAGCGCGCTGGCGGCGGAAGATCCGCGCTTCACCATCGTGCACAACGGTTTCGAGACCTTCGCCACCGAGTTGGCCGCATTGCATGTGGCTCAGGTGGATGGCGTGCTGATGGACCTGGGTATTTCTTCGCCGCAGATCGACGATGGTCGTCGCGGCTTCAGTTTTCGTTTCGATGCGCCGCTGGACATGCGCATGGACACCACTCGCGGCATCACCGCAGCCGACTGGCTGGCGACTGCCGACGAGGCCGACATTGCAGAGGTAATCAAGACTTATGGTGAAGAGCGGTTTGCTCGCAAGATCGCAGCAGCCATTGTTGCGCAAAGGGCTGAGCGTCCCCTCGAGACGACGCGTGAGCTCGCCCTGCTCGTTGGGAAAAACGTCCGCACTCGGGAACCAGGTCAGGACCCCGCGACGCGAACCTTCCAGGCGATAAGGATTTTCATCAACCGCGAGCTGGATGAACTGAAGGCGGTGCTGCCGCAGGTGGTGTCGCATCTGGCGCTGGGCGGGCGTCTGGCGGTGATCAGCTTCCACTCGCTGGAAGACCGCATCGTCAAGAACTTCATTCGCGATGCCAGCACCACCGACACCCTGCCGTCGTGGGTGCCGGTGCGCGCCGCCGACATCGCCGAGGCGGCGATCAAGTCGGTGGGCAAAGCCATCCGCTGCAGTGCGGAAGAGGTGGCGGCCAACCCGCGCGCGCGCAGCGCCATCATGCGTGTGGCCGAGCGTACCGCCGGCGAATGGAAGGGGGCGGCGTGAGCATTAACAAGCTCAATGCCGCCTTGCTGGTGGCTGTGATCGGGTGCGCGATGTCGGTGGTGACCTCGCAGCATCTGTCACGTCGCCTGTACAACGAGCTGGAAAAACAGCAGAAGCTGTCGCGCCAGCTGGATGTGGAGTATGGCCAGCTGCTGCTGGAGCAAAGTACCTGGGGCGCGCATGCGCTGATCGAAAAATCGGCGTCCACTCGCCTGGGCATGCTGACGCCCAGCCAGCGCCAGGTGTACGTGATTACGCCGGAGGGGGTGCGATGAGCCGCGTCTATTCGCCGCCGATCCGCAATACCGTCAAGCCGCATATGCGGTTGGCGCCCGGCCGTGTGGCCGTGGTGCAGGTATTGCTGGGTCTGCTGCTGCTGGCGCTGTTGTCGCGGGCGATCTACCTGCAGGTGGTACAACAGGACTTCCTGCTGAACCAGGGCGAGGCGCGTTTCCGCCGCGCGCTGGTGCTGGAAGCCAACCGTGGTGTGATTACCGACCGCAACGGCGAGCCGCTGGCGATCAGCACCCCGGTGCAGTCGATCTGGGCCAGCCCGGTGGACATGAGCCCGGTACCGGCAGCCAAGTTGGCCGCATTGTCGCGCCTGCTGGAGCTGCCGCAAGCCGAATTGCAGCAGAAATTTGCCGACAAGAAACGCGAATTCGTTTATCTCAAGCGCCAGATCAGCCCGCAGCTGGCACAGCAGGTGATGGCGCTGGGCATTCCGGGCATTGCCAAACAGCAGGAATACCGTCGCTACTACCCGGCCGGCGAGATGCTGTCGCACGTGATCGGCTTTACCGGGGTGGATGGCAAGGGCCAGGAAGGCCTGGAGCTGACCCGCGAGAAAATGCTGGCCGGCAAGGCCGGCAGCCGTACCGTGTTGAAAGACCGTCGCGGTCACATCATTGAAGACGTCGCTGCCATCGAGCCGCCGCGTGACGGCCAGACCCTGGCGCTGTCCATCGACAAGCGCATCCAGTATCTGGCATTCCGCGAGCTGTCGGCGGCCACCGAGGCGTTCAAGGCCAAGGCCGGCGGCGTGGTGGTGCTGGACGCGCAGACTGGCGAGGTGCTGGCGCTGGCCAATACCCCGTCGTACAACCCCAACAACCGGGCGGTGCTGGAGCCGGAAATGCGCCGCAACCGCGCGGTGGTGGACATGTTCGAGCCGGGCTCCACCATGAAGCCGTTCACCGTGGCGATGGGCATCGACGCCGGCCGCATCACTCCGGATACCTGGTTTGATACCCGGCCCTACATGATCGGCCCGGCCACGGTGCGCGATTCGCACCCGAATCCGTCCCTGACCGTGTCCGGCATCATCCAGAAATCGTCCAACGTCGGCTCGTCCAAGATCGCGGCGATGTTCTCGCCGGAGCAGATGTGGACCTTCTACCGCCAGAGCGGCTTCGGCATCAGTCCGCAGTCCGGCTTCCCCGGCGAAAGCTCCGGTCGCCTGCGTGACTGGCAGGGCTGGCGCCCGATCGAGCAGGCCACCATGTCGTTCGGTTATGGCGTGACGGTGAGCCTGCTGCAGCTGGCGCGTGCCTACACCATCTTTACCCACGGCGGTGCGCTACTGCCGCTGTCGTTCACCAAGCTGGCGGTGCCCAACCCGGGACGGCAGGTGGTGAAGGAAGACACCGCGCGCAAGATGCGCCAGATGATGATCGCCGTGACCGAAGAAGGCGGTACCGCGGTGCGTGCCCAGGTACTGGGCTACCACGTGGCCGGCAAATCCGGTACCGCACGCAAACTGGTGGGCGGCCGCTACGCCTCGGACAAGCACATCGGCCTGTTTGTCGGCTTTGCCCCGGCCACCAACCCGCGCCTGATCGTGGCGGTGATGATCGACGAACCCTCTATCGGCGGCTACTACGGTGGCACCGTGTCCGGCCCGGCCTTCTCCAACATCATGGCCGGCAGCTTGCGCATTCTGGGGGTAGAGCCTGACGCTCCCTCCAATAACACACTGATTCCGGAACAGCAGATTTCGGAAGTGCGGGAAGAAACATGAAAAGCAGCCTGATCAACTTGCCGGACTGGGACCCTGCGGTACTGCAGGGTCTTGGCGTTGCCGTGAGCCGCGTCGAGACCGACAGCCGCCGCGTGCTGCCGGGCGACCTGTTCCTGGCCTGTCGTGGCGAATACAGCGATGGCCGCGATTTTATCGCCGCCGCGCTGGAAAAAGGCGCCGCCGCAGTGCTGTGGGACGATGCCGACGGCTTCCAGTGGAGCCCAGCCTGGCAGGTACCCAATCTGCCAGTGGCCAATCTGCGCGCCAATGCAGGCATCGTGGCCGCGCATGTCTATGGCTATCCCAGCCGCGATATGGCGGTGGTCGGCATCACCGGCACCAATGGCAAGACCTCGATTTCGCACTGGCTGGCGCAGGCCTATGCCTTGCTGGGCGAGAAGGCGGCGCTGATCGGCACCGTGGGCAATGGCTTCTACGGCGAACTGACCCAGACCACGCACACCACGCCGGACCCGATCACCGTGCAGCAGAAGCTGGCGGAATACCGCCGTCAGGGCGCCAGCGTGGTGAGCATGGAAGTGTCCAGCCACGGCCTGGACCAGTTCCGTGTCAACGGTGTGGCGTTCCGCAGCGCGGTGTTTACCAACCTGACCCGCGACCATCTCGACTACCACGGTAGCATGGAACAGTACGGCGCCTCCAAGGCCAAGCTGTTCCACTGGCAGGGGCTGCAGCATGCGGTGATCAATGCCGACGATGAGTTTGGTCGCACCCTGGCGGCCGGCATCGATGCCGCGCATACCCAGGTCATCACCTACGGCCTGGAGCAGGGCGATGTGCGCCCGCTGAGCCTGGCGGCCAACCTGGACGGCCTGCAGCTCACCGTTACCACGCCGTGGGGCGATGCCGACATCAAGAGCCCGCTGCTGGGACGCTTCAATGCGGCCAACATGCTGGCCTGCCTCGCGGTGCTGTGCGCCAACGGTGTGGCACTGGACGACGCCGCCCGCGTGCTGGGCAAGATCCAGCCGGCACGCGGCCGCATGCAGCGCATCGGCAGCAGCCTGGAGCCGCTGGTGGTGGTGGATTACGCCCATACCCCGGATGCGCTGGACAAGGCACTGGCCACGCTGTCGGATATCCGCCCGGCCGGCAGCAAGCTGTTCTGCGTGTTCGGCTGCGGCGGCGACCGCGACAAGGGCAAGCGCCCGATCATGGGTGGCATCGCCGAGCGCATCGCCGACGTGGCGGTGGTCACCAGCGACAACCCGCGCAGCGAAGACCCGCAGGCCATCATCAGCGACATCGTGGCCGGCATGCAGGCCGCAGGCCATGTCGAAATCGACCGCGCCGCCGCCATCCACTGGGCGGTGCTGCAGGCGCGCGTCGGCGACGTGGTGCTGATCGCCGGCAAGGGCCACGAGGAATACCAAGACATCGCCGGGGTGAAGCACCCGTTCTCCGATTTTCGCGTTGCCGAAGACGCACTCACCGCCTGGGGGGCCGCGCATGCTGATGCTGGCTGATGCCGCCCGCCTGCTGTCCGGCGAACTGCTCGGCAGCGATGCCGAGTTCCTGCGCGTGGTCACCGATAGCCGCGCGGTACAGGCCGGCGACCTGTTCGTGGCACTGAAGGGCGACAATTTCGACGCGCATGACTTCGTGCCGGAAGTGCTGGCCAAAGGCGCCTTCGCGCTGGTGCGCCGCGACTTTGCGCCGGCTGGCGGCAGTGTGATCCGCGTCGACGATACCCGGCTGGCGCTGGGCACCTTGGCCGCAGCCTGGTGCGCGCGGCTGAACGTGCAGCGCATCGGCATCACCGGCTCCAACGGCAAGACCACGGTCAAGGAAATGGTGGCCGCCATCCTGCGCGCCCACGTCGGCGACACCGCGGTGCACGCCACCGCCGGCAACTTCAACAACGATATCGGCCTGCCGCTGACACTGCTGGCGCTGCGCCCGGCGCACCGCTACGCGGTGATCGAGATGGGCATGAACCACTTTGGCGAGATCCGCTACCTGAGCGGGCTGACCCGGCCGCAGGTGGCGCTGGTCAACAATGCCATGCGCGCGCATCTGGGCGGCGGCTTCGACAGCACTGCCGACATCGCCCGCGCCAAGAGCGAAATCTTCGAAGGGCTGAGTGCTGACGGCGTCGCCATCATCAATGCCGACGACGCGCAGCAGGCGATCTTCGCCGCTGCCGCCGGCCAGCATCGCCAGCTGCGCTTCGGCCTGAGCGCTGCGGCCAACGTCAGCGCCCGCGACATCGTCGCCAGCGCGACCGGCAACTGTTTCACCCTGGTTTGCCCGCAAGGCGAGCAGGCCATCGAGCTGCCGGCTGCCGGCGAACACAATGTGCGCAACGCACTGGCCGCTGCCGCCGTGGCGCTGGCGCTGGAGGTGCCGCTGGCTGCCATCGCCGCCGGGCTGGCCGCCTTTGCCGGCATCAAGGGCCGGCTGCAGCTGAAGCAGGCCGCCTGCGGCGCTAGCGTGATCGACGACAGCTACAACGCCAATCCGGATTCGATGAAGGCCGGTATCGACGTGCTGGCTGCCTACCCGGCGCCGCGCATCTTCGTGATGGGGCAGATCGGCGAGCTGGGTGACACCGCGCCGCAACTGCACGCCGAAGTGGGCGCGCATGCTCGCGCCCGCGGCATCGAGCAGCTGCTGTGCCTGGGCGAGCTGAGCCGCCATGCGGCCAACGCCTATGGCGCCGGCGCACAGTATTTCGACGATCTGCCGGCCTTGCTCGCCGTGCTGGATCAGCAAGTCACCAGCGACAGTACCGTGCTGGTGAAGGGCTCGCGCTTCATGCGCATGGAGCGGGTGGTGCAACACCTGCAAACACCACAACAAGAACACGGGAAGGATTAAACGTGCTGCTACTGCTGGCCGATCTGCTGCGCGAACACATTCGCGCTTTCAATGTACTGAACTACGTCACCCTGCGCGCGGTGATGGCGGCGCTGACCTCGCTGGGCATCTCGCTGTGGATGGGGCCGTGGGTGATCGCCAAGCTCACCGAGCTGAAAGTCGGCCAGGCGGTGCGCAAGGATGGTCCGCAGACGCATCTGGTAAAAACCGGCACCCCCACCATGGGCGGTACGCTGATCCTGCTGGCGATGACGGTGACCACGCTGCTGTGGGCCGACCTGTCCAATCTGTATGTCTGGCTGCTGCTGGCGGTAACGCTGGGCACCGGTGCGCTGGGTTTCTACGATGACTGGCGCAAGGTGGTGTACAAGGACCCGAACGGGGTATCCGCCCGCTTCAAGATGGCGTGGCAATCCACGCTGGCCATCGCTGCCGGCGTGTTTCTGATCACCACTGCCAAGCTGCCGGCATCCACCGAGTTCATCGTGCCGTTCTTCAAGAACATCGTGTATCCGCTGGGCGGCATCGGCTTCTGCGTGCTGACTTATTTCGTGATCGTCGGCACCTCCAACTCGGTGAACCTCACCGACGGTCTGGACGGCCTCGCCGCGCTGCCGGTGGTGCTGGTGGCCGCCGGCCTGTCCATCTTCGCCTACGTCGCCGGCCACGCGGTGTTCTCCAAATACCTGGGCATGCCGTTCGTGCCGGGGGCGCACGAGGTGGTGGTGTTCTGTGCCGCCATCTGCGGCGCCTGCCTCGGCTTCCTGTGGTTCAACGCCTATCCGGCGCAGGTATTCATGGGTGACGTCGGCGCGCTGGCGCTGGGCGCCGCGCTGGGTACCGTGGCGGTGATCGTGCGCCAGGAAATCGTGCTGCTGATCATGGGCGGCCTGTTCGTGATGGAAGCGCTGTCGGTGATGATCCAGGTCGGTTCGTTCAAGCTCACAGGCAAGCGCGTGTTCCGCATGGCGCCGCTGCATCACCACTATGAACTCAAAGGCTGGAAGGAAACCCAGGTGGTGGTGCGCTTCTGGATTGTTACCATGATGCTGGTGCTGGCCGGTCTGGCCACCCTGAAACTGCGTTAAGGACTGCGTGATGCGCTTCGACAACCGCCACATCATCGTTATCGGCCTGGGCGACACCGGTGTCTCCGCCGCGCGCTGGCTGCTGGCGCATGGTGCGCGCGTCACCATCGCCGACAGCCGTGAGCAGCCGGCCAATGCGGCCAACGTGGCCGCCGAGCTGGGGGTGCCGCTGCGCCTGGGCGCGTTCAGCGACGCCACCTTTGCCGACGCCGACATGCTGATGGTCAGCCCGGGGGTCAGCATCCGCACCCCGGCCATCGCCGCCTTCGCCGCCTGTGGCGGCGAGGTGGTGGGCGACGTGGAGCTGTTCTGCCGCGCCATCGCCGGCAACGGCAGCAAGGTGATCGCCATTACCGGTTCCAACGGCAAGAGCACCGTCACCAGCCTGGTCGGCCACCTGTGCCAGAGCGCCGGGCTGGACACCGTGGTGTGCGGCAATATCGGCCTGCCGGTACTGGCTGCGCTGTCCGAGCGCGAGGCCAGCGGCCAGCAGCCGGCTGTGTACGTGATCGAGTTGTCCAGCTTCCAGCTGGACACCACCACCAGCCTGCGTGCCGATGCCGCCACGGTGCTGAACATCTCCGAGGATCACCTCGACCGTTACCACGACCTGCTCGACTACGCGCACAGCAAGACCGCCATCTTCAGCGGCGATGGCGTGCAGGTGCTCAATCGCGACGACATGTTCTGCCGCGCCATGGTGCGTGCCGGTCGCCAGGTACGCTGGTTCTCGCTGCGCGACGATACCGATTACGCATTGCAACAGACGGCTGACCGTTGCCTGCTTACCATCGCCGGCCTGCCGGTTTTCGACAGCGCCGAGATGCAGCTGCAGGGCTTGCACAATGCGGCCAACGCGCTGGCGGCACTGGCGCTGTGCGAGGCCATCGGCATCGACCGCGGGCAACTGCTGCCGGCGCTGAAAACCTTCCGTGGCCTGGCGCACCGGGTGGAATTCGTTGCCGAATTCGGCGGCGTAATGTTCATCGACGACTCCAAGGGCACCAATGTCGGCGCCACCGAAGCGGCACTGAACGGCATGACCCGCAAGGTGGTGCTGATCGCCGGCGGTGACGGCAAGGGCCAGGATTTCGCGCCACTGGCGCCGGCCTGCGCGCGCATCGCCCGCGCCGTGGTGCTGATCGGCCGCGATGCGCCGGCCATCCGCAGCGCACTGGCCGGCTGCGGCGTGCCGCTCTCCAACTGCGCCACGCTGGAAGACGCCACCCGCGCCGCCGCCAAGCTGGCGCAAACCGGTGACGTGGTGTTGCTGTCGCCGGCCTGCGCCAGCCTGGACATGTTCAAGAACTACGCGCACCGCGCCCAGGTGTTCATCGACACCGTGGCGGCGATCCAGGCAGAGGAGCCACGCTGATGGTCAGCCTCGGCCAGCGCTCTACGGTAACCGCCATCACTGCGCTCGACGAAGCGCTGATGTGGGCGATTGCGCTGCTGCTGTCGATCAGCCTGGTGATGGTGTATTCGGCGTCGATTGCTTATGCCGAGGCCGATCCGGCCACCAACAACCGCTACTTCTACCTGTTCCGCCACATGATCTTCATGACCATTGGCCTGGTAGGCGCCTACATCACCTTCCAGGTGCCGACCAGCATCTGGCAGCAGTACGCGGGCAAGTTTTTCCTGCTGGCGGGGTTTCTGCTGGTGCTGGTGCTGATTCCGGGCATCGGCAAGGTGGTGAATGGTTCGCGGCGCTGGATCAACCTGCTGGTGTTGAATCTGCAGCCGTCGGAAGTGATGAAGTTGGCCGCAGCGATCTACGCCGCCGATTACACCGTACGCAAGGCGGCCAAGCTGCATAGCTTCCGCCAGGGCTTCTTGCCGATCCTGGTGGCCATCGTGTTCGTGGCCATGCTGCTGCTGCTGGAGCCGGACTTCGGCGCGCTGATGGTGGTGATGAGCATCACCATGGGCATCGTGTTTTTGGGCGGTATCAATCTGCGCATCTTTGCCGGCCTGGCGGCGATGGCGGTGGTGGCGATTGCGCTGCTGATCATCACCTCGCCGTATCGGCTGAAGCGGGTGCTGGGCTTCCTCGACCCGTGGGACGACCCGTATGGCAAGGGCTATCAGCTCAGCCACTCGCTGATCGCCATCGGCCGTGGCGAGTGGTGGGGCGTGGGGCTGGGCGGCAGCGTGGAGAAGTTGTTCTACCTGCCGGAGGCGCATACCGACTTCATCATGGCGGTGATTTCGGAAGAATTCGGTTTTATCGGCATCTGTGTTGTGCTGGGGCTGTATGCCTGGATCGTGCGCCGCGCTTTCCACATCGGCGTGGAAGCGAAAAAGCTGGAGCGTTACTACCCGGCGCTGGTGGCGCAGGGCATCGGCATCTGGCTGGGCATCCAGACCTTTTTCAACGTCGGCGTGAACATGGGTTTGCTGCCGACCAAGGGGTTGACGCTGCCGCTGATGTCGTTCGGCGGCTCGGCCATGCTGTGCAACCTGGCCTCGCTGGCGGTGCTGTTGCGCGTGGATTTTGAAAACAGGCGCTTGATGCGGGGCTTCAAAGTTTGAAGCACTGCATCGCTCCACAAGGAGCGCGAGCGTAGCGAGTGAGCGCCTGTTTGTCCGAGCGGCGATAGTCGCGAAGGAAAAACCGAAGTTGGGTTTTAAGGTTTAACGCTGTGTCACGGCACAGAAAAGCAGGCAGTCAGTTTTTAAAGATGTAATCCCGCGGCCAACGTTGGCCGCAGGCACCGGAAACAACGGGCAAGGCCCACGGTAGAGAAGACAAAGATGGCAAAGCGTACGGTCATGGTGATGGCAGCAGGCACGGGTGGACACATCGTCCCCGGCATTGCCGTGGCACGCGAACTGCAAGGTCGTGGCTGGGATGTGGTGTGGGTCGGCACCGAGCGCGGCATGGAAAACAAGCTGGTGCCGCCGACCGGTTTTCCGCTGGTGCGGCTGCCGTTCCACGGCGTGCGCGGCAAAGGGCTGTTCGGCTCGCTGAAGGGTGTGCTGCAACTGGGCGTGGCCTTCGTGCAGAGCCTGCAACTGATGTTCCGCCATCGCCCGGACGTGGTGCTGGGCATGGGCGGCTATGTCTGCCTGCCCACCGGCCTCGCCGCCGCATTGCTGTGGAAGCCGCTGGTGATGGTGAATGCCGATGCCGGCCTGCTGCTGAGTAACAAGGCGCTGCTGCCGTTTGCCGACCACCTGGCCTGCGGTTTCGATGGCGATGCCGCCAGGCTGAAGAAGGCGGTGGTCACCGGCAACCCGGTGCGCGCAGAGATCGAGCAGATGACGCCGCCGGCCGAACGTTTTGCCGGCCGTACTGGCCCGCTGCGTGTGCTGGTGGTGGGCGGCAGCCTGGGCGCCCGCGTGCTGAACGACACCCTGCCGCAGGCATTGGCGGCGATGCCGGCCGAGGCGCGGCCGCTGTTGACGCACCAGACCGGCGACAAGAATTTCGAAGCCGTGCAGCAGGCGTATGCCGCTGCCGGACTGAAGGTTGGCCGCGACGTCACGCTGCTGCCCTTCATCGACAATATGGGGGCGCTGCTGGCCGAGTGCGATGTGATCCTGTGCCGTGCCGGCGCGATCACCGTCAGTGAACTGTGCGCCGCCGGCGTGCCCAGCATCCTGGTGCCGCTGGTGGTGTCCACCACCTCGCACCAGCGCGATAACGCGGCGTGGATGGCGGCCAATGGCGCGGCGATTCACCTGCCGCAAAAAGATATGAACCCGCAGCAACTGGCAACCCTGCTGGCGGGTCTTACCCGCCCGCAGCTGCTGCAGATGGCCGCACAGGCGCGCACGCTGGCCAAACCGGCCGCGGCGGCCAAGGTGGCCGATCTGTGCCAGGTGCTGGCGGATAGCGAATAGGACAGGGACCCGACGGGACCCGAGCAAGAGAAGACACAATGAAACATCGAGTCAAACACATTCACTTTGTCGGCATCGGCGGCGTCGGCATGTGCGGCATCGCCGAGGTGCTGCTGAACCTGGGCTACACCGTGTCCGGTTCCGACATGGCCGACAACGCCGCCACCAAGCGGCTGACCGAGCAGGGTGCGCGCATCCACTTCGGTCACGATGCTACCTATATCCAGGGCGCCGACGTGGTGGTGACCTCTACCGCAGTGAAGGCGGACAACCCGGAAGTGATGGAAGCGCAGGCGCGTCACATCCCGGTGATTCCGCGCGCGATGATGCTGGCCGAGCTGATGCGCTTCAAGCAGGGCATCGCCATTGCCGGTACCCACGGCAAGACCACCACCACCAGCCTGACCGCCTCGGTATTGGGTGCGGCCAACCTGGATCCGACCTTCGTGATCGGCGGCAAGCTCACCGCTGCCGGTACCAATGCCCGCCTGGGCAGCGGCGAATATCTGGTGGCCGAGGCCGACGAGTCCGATGCCTCCTTCCTGCACCTGCAGCCGGTGATGGCGGTGATCACCAATATCGACGCCGACCACATGGACACCTACGAGCACAGCTTCGACAAGCTGAAGCAGGCGTTCATCGACTTCGTGCATCGGCTGCCGTTCTACGGCCGCGCGGTGCTGTGTGTGGACGACGAGCATGTGCGCAGCATCGTGCCGGCGCTGAAAAAGCCGGTCACCACCTACGGCCTGGACGACAGCGCCGACATCTACGCCGAGAACGTGGTGGCCGACGCCGGCCGCATGCACTTCGACGTGGTGGTGAAAGGCGAGGGGCTGCGCTTCCCGCTGACGCTGAACATGCCGGGCCGCCACAACGTGCTGAACGCGCTGGCCGCCACCGCCATCGGTCTGGAATGCGGTGCCGATGTGGCCGCCATCCAGCAAGGGCTGGCCGAGTTTGCCGGCGTCGGCCGCCGCTTCCAGCGCTATGGCGAACTGCCGGCCAAGGATGGCGGCAGCTACACCCTGATCGACGATTACGGTCACCACCCGGTGGAAATGGCCGCCACGCTGGCCGCGGTACGCGGTGCTTTCCCGGAAAAGCGCCTGGTGCTGGCGTTCCAGCCGCACCGCTACAGCCGCACCCGCGACCTGTTCGAAGATTTCGTCAAGGTGCTGTCCACCGTGGATGCGCTGCTGCTGGCCGAGGTGTATGCCGCCGGCGAGGCGCCGATCGTGGCCGCCGACGGCCGCGCACTGGCGCGCGCGGTGCGCGTGGGCGGCAAGGTGGAACCGCTGTTTGTCGAGCAGATCGCCGACATGCAACAGACCATCAGCGACATGGCGCGCGATGGCGACGTGGTGATCACCATGGGCGCCGGTTCCATCGGCGGCATTCCGGCCAAGCTGGTGGCCGCCGCCAAGGCCTGACACAGACACAAGGTTGGCCGCATGCGCTACATGCGGCAGCAAGGAAGCAAGATGAAGCAGTTTGGCAAAGTGGCAGTAGTGATGGGCGGCAGCTCGGCAGAGCGCGAAGTGTCGCTGATGAGTGGCGGCGGCGTGCTGGCGGCGCTGCAAAGCCAGGGCGTGGATGCGCATGCCTTCGATCCGGCGGAAAAACCGCTGGCAGCGCTGCAGGAAGAGGGCTTTGCCCGCGTGTTCAACATCCTGCATGGCCCGTTCGGCGAGGACGGCACGCTGCAGGGTGCACTGGAAGCAATGGGCATGCCGTACACCGGTTGCGGCGTGCTGGCCTCGGCCATCTGCATGGACAAGTGGCGTACCAAGCTGCTGTGGAAGGGCGCCAGCCTGCCGATTCCGGCTTTCGAGCTGCTGACTGACGACAGTGACTTTGCCGCTATCGAAGCCGAGCTGGGGCTGCCGATTTTTGTCAAACCGTCCACCGAAGGCTCCAGCATCGGTGTCACCAAGGTGAAGAATCCGGGTGAGCTGAAGGCCGCCTACCAGGAAGCGCGCCAGTACGACAGCATCGTGATTGCCGAGCAGTTCATCGGCGGCGGCGAGTACACCTGTGCGGTGATCGACGACAAGGCCTACCCGACCATCAAGATCGAGCCGGCCACCGAGTTCTACGACTACCAGGCCAAGTATTTCCGCGACGACACCGTGTACCGCTGCCCGTCCGGGCTGGCGCCGGAAGTGGAGCAGCGCGCGCGCGAGCTGGCGCTGCAGGCGTTCCGCGTGCTGGGTTGCCGTGGCTGGGCGCGGGTGGATTTCCTGATGGACGAGCAGGGCGGTATTTACCTGCTGGAAGTGAACACCAACCCGGGGATGACCAGCCACAGCCTGGTGCCGATGGCGGCGCGGGCAGAAGGTCTGTCGTACGAAGACCTGTGCGTAAAGGTGCTGGCTGCGGCTCATGTGGGATAACCATGCAGTACTGCGGGCAGTGGCCAACCTGCTGCTGACCGCGTCGTTATTGATGTTGCTGTATGCCGGGGGCTTCTGGCTGACACATGCGCCGCTGTTTCCGGTGAAGCGGATCCACATCAGTGGAGAAGTGAACAAGGTGACGCCGGTGCAGTTGAAGTACATCGCGCAGAACGAGCTAACCGGCACGTTCTTCACGCTGGACATCGACAAGACCCGCGGTGCGTTCGAAAAGCTGCCATGGGTGCGCCAGGTGCAGGTACGGCGCACCTGGCCGGACCGGCTGGACATTGCGGTCAGCGAGCATGTGGCGCTGGCACGCTGGGGCGATTCGGGGCTGATCAGCACCGAGGGGCGCTGGTTCGATGCCGCCAGCGACCAGCCGTTGCCGGTGCTGTTCGGTCCGGCGGCGACAGAGAAGGAAATGGTGAAGATGCTGCAGGCCGCAAGGCAGCAGCTGATGCCGGTACGCCTGCAGCCGGCCCGACTGTGGTTGTCGGAGCGCGAGGCGTGGCGGATGGAACTGGATAACGGGATCACGCTGGAACTGGGGCGTGGCGCGGTGATGGAGCGGCTGGCGCGCTTTGCGCTGCACTGGCCGCGCAGCCTGGCCACGCTGCCCTACCACATCACGTATGTGGATTTGCGTTACCCCAACGGATTCGCCGTGCGGATGCCTGATTACAAGGCGCCGGCGGTGGCAGGAAAGAAGCTTTGAGCTTGGAGCGACAGGTGAGCAAACCTAAGGAAAGCAAGAACATGCTGGTCGGCCTGGATATCGGCACGTCCAAGATCGTAGCGATCGTGGCGGAAGTGCTGGAAGAAGGTCAGATCAATATCGTCGGCATGGGCCAGGTGCCTTCGCGCGGCCTGAAACGCGGCATGGTGGTGAATATCGAATCCACCGTGCAGGCGATCCAGCGCGCGCTGGAAGAGGCCGAGCTGATGGCTGACTGCAAGATCAACGAGGTGTTTACCGGCATCGCCGGCAGCCATATCAAGAGCGTGAACTCGCACGGCATGGTGGCGATCAAGGATCGCGAAGTCACCCAGATGGATATCGACCGCGTGATCGAGACCGCGCGTGCAGTGTCGATTCCGCCGGACCACCAGGTGCTGCACATCCTGACCCAGGAGTACAGCATCGACGGCCAGGAAGGCGTGCGCGAACCGCTGGGCATGAGCGGCGTGCGGCTGGAGGCCAAGGTGCACATCGTCACCGGCGCGGTGTCCGCCGCGCAGAACGTGGCCAAATGCGTGCGCCGCTGCGGGCTGGAAGTGTCCGACCTGGTGCTGCAGCCGATGGCTTCGGCCAACGCGGTGCTGTCGGAGGATGAGCGTGAGCTGGGGGTGTGCCTGATCGACATCGGTGGCGGGACTACCGATATCGCGGTGTACGCCAACGGCGCCATCCGCCATACCGCGGTGATTCCGATTGCTGGCGACCAGATCACCAACGATATCGCCATGGCGCTGCGCACCCCGACCAAGGAAGCCGAGGACATCAAGATCCAGCATGGCGTGTCGCTGGTGGGCCTGGCCGATCCGTCGCAGATGATCGAGGTGCCGGGGGTGGGCGAACGCGGCCCGCGCCAGATGTCGCGCGCCACCCTGGCCGAAGTGATCGAGCCGCGGGTGGAAGAGTTGTTCCAGCTGGTGCAGCAGGAGCTGCGCCGCAGCGGCTTCGAGGAAGTGCTGTCCTCGGGCATGGTCTTGACCGGTGGTGCCAGCCTGATGCCGGGCATGGTGGAGCTGGCCGAAGAAGTGTTTCACATGCCGGTGCGCATCGGCGTACCGAAGTATGTGGGTGGCCTGTCGGAAGTGGTGAAGAACCCGCGCTTCTCGACCGGCGTGGGCTTGCTGCTGTACGGCAAGGACCAGATGCAGCCTCGTATCGGCCACAAGTCTGATGGCGCCGGTGTGGGGCAGATGTTCCAGAAGATGAAGGCGTGGTTCGCCGGCAACTTCTAAGCAGGTAAGCGATTCGTCCGTCAACAGCTCATCTTTTTACAGGAGAGGAAAAATGAGCGGCATGGTATTCGAAGTAATGCAAGAAACTGCCAATGCGGCAGTGATCAAGGTGATCGGTGTGGGCGGTGGCGGCTGCAACGCCATCGACAACATGATCGACAGCAAAGTGGCTGGTGTGGAATTCATCTGCGCCAACACCGATGCACAGGCCCTGCAACGCAACAAGGCGGGCCTGAAACTGCAACTGGGCAACAACCTGACCCGTGGCCTTGGCGCTGGCGCCAACCCGGAGGTTGGCCGCAGTGCGGCACTGGAAGACCGTGAGCGCATCGCCGAGATGCTGCGCGGCGCCAACATGGTGTTCGTCACCGCTGGCATGGGTGGTGGTACCGGTACCGGCGCCGCACCGGTGGTAGCGGAAGTGGCCAAGGAGCTGGGCATCCTCACCGTAGGCGTGGTGACCCGTCCGTTCGAGCACGAAGGCCGCCGTCTGCGCGTGGCCGGCGACGGCATCGACCTGCTGAAAAAGCATGTCGATTCGCTGATTGTGATCCCGAACGAAAAACTGATGGCGGTGCTGGGTGAAGACGTCACCATGCGCGAAGCGTTCCGCGCCGCCGACGACGTGCTCAAAGGCGCCGTGGCCGGGATCTCGGAAGTGATTACCTGCCCGGGTCTGATCAACGTCGACTTTGCCGACGTGCGCGCGGTGATGGGTGAAATGGGTCTGGCGATGATGGGCTCCGCCTACGCCTCCGGCATCGACCGTGCCCGTGTGGCCGCCGAGCAGGCCGTGGCCAGCCCGCTGCTGGACAACATCACGCTGGAAGGTGCGCGTGGCGTGCTGGTGAACATCTCTACCGCGCCGGGCTGCCTGAAGATGAGCGAATACCGCGAGATCATGAGCATCATCCGTCAGTACGCCGACGAAGATGCGCAGGTGAAGTTCGGTACCGCCGAAGTGGACGACATGCCGGAGGACACCATCCGCGTGACGCTGATCGCCACCGGCCTGGGCCAGAAGCCGCAGTCCGGCCGCACCGAGCGCCCGGATTACATCAAGGTGCTGAAGACCGGTACCGACAATGTCGCTATGGAAGTGAACTTCGCCGATCTGGAAACCCCGGCGGTGATTCGTGGTGGCCGTGGCCGTCGCGCACCGTTGTCGGCGGACTTTTCCGATCCGGAAGTAAGCGAGTCTTACGACATTCCGGCGTTCTTGCGCAAACAGGCAGATTGATAGTTCCTGCTTATTGAGTGTGGCCGATGAATCAATCGGGGCGTGAAAAGCCCTGTGATAAAATTGCCGCAATCAATCCGTCAGGGACGCATTCATGATCCTGCAGCGCACGCTGAAACAGACGATCAGCGCTACCGGCGTTGGCCTGCATTCCGGCGAGCGGGTGAAACTCACCCTGCACCCGGCTGCGCCCGACACCGGCATCGTCTTTCGCCGCACCGACCTGCCCGCGCCGGTCGAGGTGGCGGCACAACCGTCGCTCGTGAACGACACGCGCCTCTCCTCGACGCTGGTGACAGACACCGGCGTGCGTGTCGGCACGATCGAGCATCTGATGTCCGCTTTTGCAGGGCTGGGCATCGATAACGTGGTTGTCGATGTAACGGCGGCAGAGATTCCCATCATGGATGGCTCTGCCGCACCGTTCATCTTTCTGTTGCAGACGGCTGGCATCGAGGAACAGGCCAGACCGAAGAAATTCATCCGGGTGAAACAGCCGGTGGAAGTGGTGGAAGGTGACAAGTGGGTGAAGCTCATGCCGCACGAGGGCTTCAGCGTGGAGCTGTCGATCGAATTCAACCACCCGGCATTCAACCGCGCACCGCAGACGGTGCACATCGATTTCGCCACCCGCTCGTATATCGACGAGATCAGCCGGGCGCGCACCTTCGGCTTCATGCACGAGGTGGAATACATGCGCCAGCATGGGCTAGGCCGCGGCGGCAACCTCAATAACGCCATCGTGATCGACGACGAATACGTGTTGAATCCGGAAGGGCTGCGCTTTCCGGACGAGTTTGTGCGTCACAAGATTTTGGATGCCATCGGCGATCTGTACATCGTCGGCCATCCGCTGATTGCCGCCTTCAGCGGTCACAAGTCCGGCCATGCGCTCAACAACAAGCTGCTGCGCGTGCTGTTGGATAGGCCGGATGCCTGGGAGTTCGTATCCTTTTCGCAGCCGGAGGAAGTGCCGTCCAGCTTCCACCGCTTGCCAGAAGTGCGCTGAGCATAGTTGGCCACAAGAAAAAAGCCGCGAAGATGTTCGCGGCTTTTTTGTTTAATGCTTCTTGCTGGCGCGCTGTAGGTTTGCTGTCAGATCGTTGTCAGATAGTGGCATCCAGCCATCTGGACACATGGCGGCGATCAACTCACGGCGCAGCATGTCCAGGCCGTCAAGTTTGCGCCATTGCGGATTCTGCGATTCGATCCAGCGCTGATTCACCAGGTCAGCAAAGGCGTAGCTGCGATAGCTGCGCTGGCTGCAGTGCAACCCTTCCCGGCTGATGTTGTCGATGCCGCTTTTACTGAGTTGACGCAAGGTCAGGCGGATAACCTGGTCTTCGCCACGTTGCAGGTCGTTTAGATTGACGAAGATTGCAGGGCGCACGGTGACTGGCATATCCAGTTGCAGCCATTCGGGCTTGCTTGGATAAGCGGCCAATGCCTGCGGAACCTCGACCCATGCTTTTTCATCTTGTCCAACATATGGGTTGGGCTTGCGTTCATAAATGCGCTGGGTATTAAGGGCAAAGCTCTGGGCCGCGATGAGCGATAGCAGGGCAGACAGCAAAACGTGTTTCAAGTGGTTCTCCTGGGGAGGCCGACGGTTAACTGGTAACGGCGGCGGCCATTTTCACGGCCACCCATGCCCCAGCTGATTTCGGAAAAGCCGACTTCGCCACGGGCGTTGACGGTCAGCAGGGAAGAGGCACGCGTACCATAGTCACGGCCTACGATGAAAATGGGTGACAGCATTTTTTCCAGTGCCAGACCCACGCCGGTATTGGGGAGTTCTGCCACGTCGGCCGCCGTGCTGTCGCTGAGCCACGGCAGGATCTCCGCTTCTTGCGGCGGGCGGCGCAGGCTGGTCAGACGTTCGCGCAGACGCTTGCTCTTGAACCATGGCGTGTCCATGTCGGCGTTGGCCAGCACATGGATGCCGGGGCTGACGCGGTTCAGCATGCCGTTGCGACTGTTGAAGTGCAGCAGATCGTTGCTGGGGCCAAACAGCAGGTTGAACGGGGCAAACTCGTGGCGCTGCTCGCGCAGCCAGGCGGCAAACGCCAGCGGTTCCTCGTCGCCGGTGACGAAGCGCTGCACTAGTTCACCACGCGAGCGCGCGCCGACTTGTGGGCGGCCATCGCGGATATGGGTGACCGCGGCCAACCTGCCGCGCGTGTCGATGGCCAGCCAGCTGCCGCCAGCCTGCAGGTCGCGGCCGCCCAGGGTTTGCGGCGCATCGTGCCAGAAGTCCAGCGCGGCGCTGGGGCGGTGGTAATACTCGTCACGATTGGCGAGCAGCACCAGCGGGCCGAGGGCCGGCGTCTTGTAAGCCAGGGCAATCACGCACATGGTTGGGGTTTTGGCTCCAAGCTCATTTAAAATGGTCGGTTTATTGTAGCGACTAAGCGTGCAGGGAGCGACTATGCAGCCAGATCAACAGCTGGACCTTTCCGGTCTGAATTGCCCACTACCGATTTTGCGCTCGAAAAAAGCGCTGGCCACCATGGACAGCGGCCAGGTGCTATCGGTGCTGGCCACCGATCCAGGCGCACCCAAGGATTTCGAGGCCTTCTGCCGCCAGACCGGCAACACGCTGCTGGAATCGTCCGTTACTGCCGAAGGCAAGTTTCTGCTCGTCGTCCGCCGCAAATAGCGTCTGCGGCCAACGTTTACCGAATTGTGCGATTACCCGAAAGGCCAACCATGAAACTGACCATTACCCGCCCGGATGACTGGCACCTGCACCTGCGCGACGGCATCGCCATGCAGGCGGTGCTGCCGGATACCTGCCGCCAGATGGGGCGCGCCATCGTGATGCCCAATCTCAAGCCGCCGGTCACCACCGTGGCCGCCGCCGCCGCCTACCGCGAGCGCATCCTGGCGGCGCGTCCGGCCGGCAGCAACTTCGAACCGCTGATGACGCTGTACCTGACCGAAACCACCACGGCGGAAGAAGTGCGCAAGGCCAAGGCGTCCGGCTTCGTACACGGCATCAAGCTGTACCCGGCCGGCGCCACCACCAACTCCGATGCCGGCGTGCGCGATGTGGGCAACGCGATGGCGGCGTTGGAGGCAATGGCCGAAGTCGGCATGCCGCTGCTGGTGCACGGCGAAGTCACCGATCCGAACGTGGACGTGTTCGACCGTGAGGCGGTGTTCATCGACACCGTGTTCGAGCCGCTGATGAAGCGCCTGCCGCAATTGCGCGTGGTGTTCGAGCACATCACCACGCAACAGGCGGCGGAGTACGTTGCCGGCGCGGCGGCCAACGTTGCCGCCACCATCACCGCGCACCATCTGCTGATGAACCGCAATGCGCTGTTCAGCGGCGGCATCCGTCCGCACCACTACTGCCTGCCGGTGCTCAAGCGCGAACTGCACCGCGAGGCGCTGCTCAAGGCGGCGACCAGCGGCAGCGACAAGTTCTTCCTCGGCACCGATAGCGCACCGCACGCGCGCCACACCAAGGAGGCCGCTTGTGGCTGTGCCGGTATGTACACCGCCAATGCTGCCATCGAGCTGTATGCCGAGGCCTTCGAGCAGGCCGGGGCGCTGGACAAGCTGGAGGCCTTTGCCAGCTTTAACGGCCCGGCATTTTATGGTTTGCCACGCAATGCCGACACCATCACTTTGGTGAAGGAAAGCTGGCAAGTGCCGGCGCTACTGACCTATGGTGAAGAAGAACTGGTGCCGCTGCGCGCCGGCGAGCATGTGCATTGGCGATGCCAGCCATGAGTCTTTTTCATGGCTCGGCATAAAAATGGCGTTTCTACCACAATTCAATGAAGGAAATGCCACGTATTGATGCGGCTGTGGCGTGGAAAGCGCGTTTTGGCTCTTGTGACAGCTATGTCTGCTGTGCATAATGGCCTCGCCTTTGTGTACTGTATCCACACAGTTTGTTTTTCAGAACGACCTGCGGCTTGCAGGTCGTTTCTTGTTCAAGGAGAGCAGGAGAAGATGAAAAAAACCATGACATTCAGCGCTGTTGCCGCATCCGTTGCCCTGGCCCTGGCCGCTCCGGTTACCTTGGCCGCCAAGGTACCGGCAGGTGTGCAGCTGGCCGCCAAGCAAGAACTGGTGCGTAACAATGGTTCCGAAGCGGAATCGCTCGACCCGGCTCTGGCCGAGTCCGTTGGCGCCAACAACATTGCCCGCGACCTGTTCGAAGGTCTGACTGCAACCGACGCCGACGGCAAGGTTGTACCGGGCGTGGCCGAGTCCTGGAAACAGACCGACCCGACTACCTGGGTATTCAAGCTGCGCAAGAATGCCAAGTGGTCCGACGGTACCGGCGTGACTGCAGACGACTTCGTCTACGGTATCCGTCGCTTCCTGGATCCGAAAACCGCTTCCCCGTACGCCACCACCTACGGCATTTTCCTGATCAATGGCCAGGAAGCCGCCGAAGGCAAGAAGCCGCTGACTGACGTGGGCGTGAAGGCGCTGGACAAGTACACCCTGGAAATCAAAACCCCGTATCCGGTAGCGTTCATGCCGGAACTGGTATCCAACACCCAGCTGGGCCCGGCGCCGAAGCAGGCGATCGAGAAGTTCGGCAAGGACTGGACCAAGCCGGGCAAGTTTGTCGGCAACGGTGCCTTCGTACTGAAAGACTGGATGGTGAACAGCAAGCTGATCATCGAGAAAAGCGCCAACTACTGGGACAAGGGCAACGTACAGTTGACCAAGGTTACCTACCTGCCGATCGAAGACGGTTTTGCTGACGTGAAACTGTTCCAGTCCGGCGAAAACGACTGGGTATACCAGCTGCCCCCGGGCACCTACGAGAAGTACAAGGCCGAGCTGCCGAAAGACATCCGTAACGCCCCAATGCTGGGCCTGCGTTACTACGGTCTGAATGCCAAAGACCCGATGATGAAGGACATCCGCGTGCGCAAGGCACTGTCGATGGTCATCGACCGCGACATCCTGTCCTCCAAGATCACCGCCGACGGCCAGGTACCGGCTTACAGCGTGGTGGTGCGTGGCACTGCCGGCGCCGACGTGACCAGCTACGACTGGGCGAAATGGCCGATGGCACAGCGCGTGGCCGAAGCCAAGAAGCTGCTGGCCGCTGCCGGTGTACAGCCGGGCGCCAAGATCAAGTTCACCTACAACACCAGTGAATACCACAAGAAGATGGCGATCTTCGCCGCTTCCGAGTGGAAGTCCAAGCTCGGCCTGAACACCGACATGGAAAACATGGAGTTCAAGGTGCTGCTGAAGAAGCGTCATGACGGCGACTATCAGATTGCCCGTAACGGCTGGGTAGCCGACTACAACGACGCCACCACCTTCCTGGCGCTGGTGCAGTGCGGCAACGACCAGAACGACAACGGCAACTGCAACCCGAAGGCAGAAGAACTGATCAAGCAGGGTAACCAGAGCAAGGACGCGGCCAAGCGCAAGCAGCTGCTGACCCAGGCTACCAAGATGATCATGGACGACTACCCGATGATCCCGCTGCTGCAGTACACCGTACCGCGTCTGGTGAAGTCCTACGTTGGTGGCTACTCCACCAAGAACCCGATGGACCGCTACCGCAACAAGGACCTGTACATCATCAAGCACTAAGTGCCTGATGGTAGACGGGGAGGCGGTGCCTCCCCGTTGTCCAAGGCCGGGGCCCGTATCGCGGGTGCCCGGCTTATAGTTGTTACCAGTGCTGTCGGCGTGTCTGGTACCGGCTGCCCCCACAAGGGGCAGGCGGGTGCAGGGTTTCCTGCTGCACTCTACCGACCGGGCACTCTCCCTCCCGACTTGGAGTATTTCCCCTATGTGGTCTTACGCTTTTCGCCGCGTATTGATGACGATTCCCACACTGCTGCTCGTCATCACCGTCTGTTACCTGATGCTGCACGCTACCCCCGGCGGTCCGTTCGATAGCGAACGCAAGATTTCCGCTGCGGTGCTGGCCAACCTGCAGGCCAAATACCATCTGGACCTGCCGCTGTGGCAACAATACCTTTATTACCTGAAGAGCCTGCTGCAGGGTGACCTGGGCGCCTCTTTCCGCTACGCCGACTGGAGCGTGAACGACCTGGTGGCCAATGCGCTGCCGGTATCGCTGGCCATCGGCGGCGGCTCGCTGCTGCTGTCGGTATTCATCGGCGTCGGCCTCGGCATCATTGCCGCGCTGCGCCAGAACAGCATGGTCGATTACCTGGTGATGCTGGTCGGCAACCTGGGCAGCGCCTTCCCGTCCTTCATCATCGGCCCGGTGCTGATCATGATCTTCGCCATCTGGTTCCCGCTGCTGCCGGCCGGCGGCTGGAACGACTATCAGCTCGCCTACATGGTGCTGCCGATGGCGCTGCTTACCTTCATCAACGTGTCCACCATTGGCCGCGTGATGCGCGGCAGCCTGATCGAGGTGATGAACTCCAACTTCATCCGCACCGCCAAGGCCAAGGGCCTGCCGATGCGCACCATCGTGTTCCGCCACTCGCTCAAGCCGGCACTGATGCCGGTGGTGTCGGTGCTGGGGCCGCTGGCCATTTCGTCGATTACCTCTGCGGTGGTGACCGAGTCGGTGTTCTCGCTGCCGGGGCTGGGCAAGCTGATTGTCAACGGCGCCTCCAACCGTGACTACACCCTGGTGCTGGGGCTGGTGGTACTGGTTACCGTGGTGGCCGTGGTACTCAACCTGCTGGTCGATCTGGCGTATGCGCTGCTTGACCCGAAAATCCGCTACTGAGCGTCGCAAGGAAACCGAACATGTTGAGAAGTAAACAGAAAGCCGCGGCCGAGGCCATTGCGGCCAACGTTGGCGCGGTGGCGGTCGATGGCCGCAGCCCGTGGCGCGACGCGCGCGAGCGCTTTTTCCGCAACAAGGCCGCCGTGCTCAGCCTGGTGATCCTCACCCTGATTACCCTGGCCTGTGTATTTGGCCCGATGCTGCTGCAGCATAGCTACGAAGACACCGACTGGGAGGCGATGAGCCTGGCGCCCACTCTGCTCAACGGCCACTACTTCGGCACCGACGAGCTGGGGCGCGACCTGCTGGTGCGCTGCCTGATCGGCGGCCGCATCTCGCTGATGGTCGGGCTGATGGCCACCATCGCCTCGGTGACCATCGGCATCGTGTGGGGCGCCACCGCCGGCTTCCTCGGCGGCAAGGTGGATACCGTGATGATGCGTATCGTCGACATGATGTACGCGGTGCCCTACCTGCTGATCGCCATCCTGATGGTGACCCTGCTCGGCCGCGAGTTCTACCTGGTGGTGCTGACCATCACCGTGTTCTCGTGGATGGACATGGCGCGGGTGGTGCGCGGCCAGACGCTGTCGATCAAGTCCAAGGAATACATCGAGGCCGCCCGCGCCATCGGTGTTTCCACCAGCAGCATCATCTTCCGCCACGTGGTGCCGAACCTGTTGGGCATCGTGGTGATCTATACCACTGTGACCGTGCCGGGCGTGATCCTGACCGAGTCGGTGCTGTCCTTCCTCGGCCTGGGCGTGCAAGAGCCGATGACCAGCTGGGGCGTGCTGATCGAAGACGGCACCGGCGTGATGGAGACCACCCCGTGGATCCTGCTGTTCCCGGCGGCGATGCTGTCCATCACCCTGTACTGCGCCAACTATATCGGCGACGGCATGCGCGACGCGCTGGACCCGAAGGATCGTTGAGGAACACACCATGAGCCTGTTGCAAGTGAAAAACCTGGGGGTACAGTTCCAGACCCCCGATGGCTATGTGTATGCCGTCAACGGAGTGAACTTCGAGCTGGAAAAAGGGCAGACCCTGGGTATCGTCGGCGAGTCCGGCTCCGGCAAGAGCCAGAGCGTGCTGGCGATGATGGGGTTGCTGGCCAAGAACGGCAAGGCTAGCGGCGAGGCGCTGTACAACGGCCAGAACCTGCTGGCCATGAGCCCGAAACAGCTCAATGCCATCCGCGGCGACCGCGTGTCGATGATCTTCCAGGATCCGATGACTTCGCTGAACCCCTACCTGACGGTAGAGCGCCAGATGACCGAGGTGCTGCAGCTGCACAAGAACATGACCCGGCGCGAAGCCAAGAAGCGCGCCATCGAGCTGTTGGAAGCGGTGCGCATTCCGGAAGCGGCACGCCGTATCGACATGTACCCGCACGAGTTTTCCGGCGGCATGCGCCAGCGCGTGATGATCGCCATGGCGCTGCTGTGCGAGCCGGAAGTGCTGATCGCCGACGAACCGACCACCGCGCTGGACGTCACTGTGCAGGCGCAGATTCTCAGCCTGCTGAAGGATCTGCAGCGCGATTTCGGCACCGCCATCGTGATGATTACCCACGACCTGGGCGTGGTTGCCGGTCTGTGCGAAAAAGTGATGGTGATGTACGGCGGCCGGGTGATGGAGTATGGCAAGTCCGACGACCTGTTCTACCGCCCGACGCACCCGTACACCATCGGCCTGTTGGGCGCGCTGCCGCGGCTGGACCACGACGGCGACACCCTGGTGAGCATCCCGGGCAACCCGCCGAACATGGCGCACATGCCCAAGGGCTGTCCGTTCTCCGAGCGCTGCGCCCATGCCACCGCGCATTGCGTGGAAGTGCTGCCGGCGCTGGAAGCCGCAGGTAACCAAACATCCGTGCTGCGTGCCTGTCACAAGCCGGTCGCTGAACTGCAGATCATCAAGGAGAAGGCGCATGTCTGAACGCCAGCCCATCCTGTCGGTCCGCGACGTCAAGGTGCACTTCCAGGTGAAGAGCAACAATGCCTGGCCGTGGACTCCGAAGAAAACCCTGAAGGCAGTCGATGGCGTCAGCTTTGACCTGTATGCCGGTGAAACCCTGGGCGTGGTCGGCGAGTCCGGCTGCGGCAAATCCACCCTGGCGCGCGCCATTCTCAATCTGCACCCGGCCAAGTCCGGTGAAATCGTGTGGATGGGCAAGGACCTGCGCCAAGGCACGGATAAAGACTGGCTGGCGGTGCGCAAGGACATCCAGATGATCTTCCAGGATCCGCTGGCGTCGCTGAACCCGCGCATGAACATCGGCCAGATCATCGGCGAGCCGCTGCGCGTGCACCGGCCGGAACTGTCCGGCGCCGAGGTGGACAAGCGCGTGCGCGCGATGATGGCCAAGGTCGGCCTGCGCGAGCAGATGATCAACCGCTACCCGCACGAGTTCTCCGGCGGCCAGTGCCAGCGTATCGGCATCGCCCGCGCGCTGATCCTGGAACCGAAGCTGATCATCTGCGACGAGCCGGTGTCGGCGCTGGATGTGTCGATCCAGGCGCAGATCATCAACCTGCTGAAGGAACTGCAGCGCGAGATGGGGCTGGCGCTGATCTTCATCGCCCACGACCTGGCCGTGGTGAAGCACATCTCCGATCGCATCCTGGTGATGTACCTCGGCCGCGAGATGGAGCTGGCGGAGAAGCACGCGCTGTACGACGCGCCCAGCCATCCGTACACCCGCGCACTGCTGTCGGCGATTCCGATCCCGGATCCGAAGCTGGAAAAGAACAAGCAGATCCAGATCCTGCAGGGCGATCTGCCCAGCCCGATCAACCCGCCGTCCGGCTGCGTGTTCCGCACCCGCTGTCCGCTGGCGCAGGAGCGTTGCAGCAAGGAAGAGATCGTGCTGCACGCGGTGAGCGACAAGTCGCAATCGTCCTGCCTGCTGGTGTGATTGTCCGCAGACAAAGGTTGGCCGCACGGCCGGCTGACACAAAAAACCCCGCCACGGCGGGGTTTTTTCATGGCATTGGCAGGGCGCGGCCGAGCCGGCGAATCAGGGGTGCGTTACGGGCATCATGCGCGACTTGGGTGTCGGGCCGCGCAAGCCGCACAGCTCAGGCCCGGGTACGGACAGACCCCAGCTGCGCCACCGCTTCGGGGCCTGCGGCCAACGTGGTCAAGCAGCGCGCTTACTGCAGCTGCGGGTAGCTCAGCAGTGCCAGATGCAGGCTGTTGAAGGCGGTGTGCGCGACGATGGCCCAGCCCAGCTGGCCGCTGGCGCGGTAGATCAGCGCATAGGCCATGCCGGCCAGGCTGGCGCACAGCAGCCACACCGGCCCACCGCCGGCATGGGCGAGGCCGAACAGCAGGCTGCACAGCAGCAGGCGCACCAGCGGCGGCCAGCGCGCCGGCAGCAGCTGCGGCAGCGTGCGGCGGAACAGCGCTTCTTCCGCCAGGCTGGTCAGCAGCAGGTTGCCGGCCAGCCAGTACGGCCACCACGCTGGCCATTTCACATCGACGCGCACCAGCCCCAGCAGCAGCGCGCTGGCGAATGCCAACAGCAGCAACAGCAACGCCAGCCCCAGTTGCGGCCAACGTTGGCCGTGCCGGGCAGGCTGCCAGTCGGCAAACGTCAGCAGCAACAGACAGCCGGCCAGCGCCTTGTCCAGCCCCCAGCGCAGCAGGTAGGGGCTGCTGTCGGCGGCCAGCTGGCCGTGCCACAGCGTCAGGCTGGCAAAGCCCGGCAGCAGGTGCAGCCCCAGTGCCAGCGCGATGCCCACTTGTGCCCAGCGCGGCGCAGGGTGTGCCGGCTGGCGCATCTGCCAGTAGCGCAGCGCCACGAGCAGCGGCAGTAGCGGGGCCGCGGCCATGGTCAGCAGCCCGGCGGCCATGGCGGCGGGCAGGCAGGCGGCCAGCAGCCAGCCGGCCGCGGTATGGCGCTGGGCCAGCAACAGCAGGCTGGCGCCGGCGAGCAGGGCGAAGCTGAGCTGTTGCCACAGCGTGAGATCGGGCATGACGGGCTAGTTCGATGGACAATAAAAAACCGCCAACCCAGGTTGGCGGTTTGTCATGGCGGGGCCGTTCAGGCTAGCTTGCCGTGGCACTGCTTGTAACGTTGGCCGCTGCCGCACGGGCAGGGGTCGTTGCGGCCAACACGCAGGCCCTGCGCCGCCAGCGCGTCCGGCGAGAACGGGTTGCCCTCGTTCTCTACCGCCGACGGCAGCTCGTCGTGGTGCAGCTCCATGCCGGCCACTTCGTGCGGTGCTACTGCTTCCAGGTCGGCATCGCTGCGCACCTGCACCGTCATCAGCACGGTCACCACGCTGTGCTTGATGCGATCGAGCATGGCGGAGAACAGTTCGAACGCCTCGCGCTTGTATTCCTGCTTCGGGTTCTTCTGCGCATAGCCGCGCAGATGGATGCCCTGGCGCAGGTGATCCATCGCGGCCAGGTGTTCGCGCCAGGTGTTGTCCAGCATTTGCAGCACCAGACCATGCTCGAACTGCTGCATTTGCTCGGCGCCCACCGCGGCCACCTTCTCGGCGTAGCTGGCGGTGGCCAGATCCAGAATGCGCTGCTTGATGTCCGGGATGTCCAGCGTCTGCTCGGCCTGCAGCCAGTCGGCCACCGGCGCCTGCAGCAGGAACTCGGCTTCCAGCGCGCGCTCCAGCCCGGCCAGATCCCACTGTTCTTCCATCGATTCCGGCGGCATGTGCAGGTCCACCAGGTCGGACAGCACGCTCTCGCGCATATTGCTGACGATGGCGGATACGTCCTGGTCTTCTAGGATTTCGTTGCGCTGCTGGTAGATCACCTTGCGCTGGTCGTTGGCGACGTCGTCGTATTCCAGCAACTGTTTGCGGATGTCGAAGTTGCGGCCTTCCACCTTGCGCTGGGCGTTCTCGATGGAGCGCGACACCCACGGATGCTCGATGGCCTCGCCGTCCGGCATCTTCAGCTTGTCCATGATCATCGCCACGCGTTCGCCGGCGAAGATGCGTAGCAGCGGGTCTTCCAGCGACAGGTAGAAGCGGCTGGCGCCCGGGTCACCCTGACGGCCGGCACGGCCGCGCAGCTGGTTGTCGATACGGCGCGATTCGTGGCGTTCGGTACCGATGATGTACAGGCCGCCGGCGGTCAGCACCGCTTCGTGACGCTGTTTCCATTCGGCGCGGATGGCGTCGATGCGGGCGGCCTTGTCGGCGTCGGACAGCGATTCATCGCTTTCCACCGCCTTGATCTGCGGTTCCGGGTTGCCGCCCAGCACGATGTCGGTACCACGACCGGCCATGTTGGTGGCCACGGTGATCACGCCGGGGCGACCGGCCTGCACCACGATATCGGCTTCGCGCGCGTGTTCCTTGGCGTTCAGCACGTTGTGCTGCAGATCGGCCTGGGTCAGCAGCTGCGATACCAGTTCGGAGTTCTCGATGCTGGTGGTACCCACCAGTACCGGTTGGCCGCGGGCGATGCAGTCCTTGATGTCGCCGATGATGGCGTTGTACTTCTCGCGCGCCGAGCGGTAGATCTTGTCCTGATGGTCCTTGCGCACCATCGGGCGGTTGGTCGGGATCACCACGGTTTCCAGCGCATAGATGTTCTGGAATTCGTAGGCTTCGGTATCGGCGGTACCGGTCATGCCGGACAGCTTGCCGTACAGGCGGAAGTAGTTCTGGAAGGTGATCGACGCCAGCGTCTGGTTCTCGCGGTTGATCTGCACGCCTTCCTTGGCTTCCACCGCCTGGTGCAGGCCGTCGGACCAGCGGCGGCCGGCCATCAGGCGGCCGGTGAATTCGTCCACGATCACCACTTCACCATCCTGCACCACGTAGTGCTGGTCGAGGTGGAACAGCGCGTGCGCTTTCAGCGCGGCGCCCAGGTGGTGCATCAGGGTGATGTTGGCCGCGGAGTACAGGCTGTCGCCTTCGCCCAGCAGGCCCATCTCGGCGAGAATCTGCTCGGCGTGCTCGTGGCCGGCTTCGGACAGCAGCACGCTGTGCGCTTTCTCGTCCACCCAGTAGTCACCTTCGCCTTCCTCGGTTTCCTGCTTGCTCAGCAGCGGCGGCACCGCGTTCATCGCGCGGTACATGTCCACGTTGTCTTCGGCCGGGCCGGAGATGATCAGCGGGGTACGCGCTTCGTCGATCAGGATGGAGTCCACTTCATCGACCACGGCGTAGGCCAGCGGGCGCTGCACCTTCTCGTCGATGCTGAACACCATGTTGTCGCGCAGGTAGTCGAAGCCGAACTCGTTGTTGGTGCCGTAGGTGATGTCGCAGGCGTAGGCCTGCTGCTTCAGGTCATGCGGCATCTGCGACAAGTTCACCCCCACGGACAGGCCGAGGAAGTTGTACAGCTTGCCCATGATGCCGGCGTCGCGGCTGGCCAGGTAGTCGTTGACGGTAATGACGTGCACGCCCTTGCCGCTAAGTGCGTTCAGGTACACCGGCAGGGTGCCGACCAGAGTCTTGCCTTCACCGGTGCGCATTTCGGCGATCTTGCCCTCGTGCAGCACCATGCCGCCGATCAGCTGCACGTCGAAGTGGCGCATGCCCAGCACGCGGCGCGAGGCCTCGCGGCAGACGGCAAACGCTTCCGGCAGCAGGGCGTCCAGTGCCTCGCCTTTGGTGTGGCGCTCCCGGAATTCGGCGGTCTTGGCGGCCAACTGCTCGTCGGACAGCGCTTTCATCGCGTCTTCCATGCCGTTGATGCGGGCGACAACCTGGCGGTACTGCTTGAGCAGTCGATCGTTGCGGCTGCCGAATACTTTCTTGAGGAGCGACGAAATCATCTTGTGGACATCCAGCGGCCAGCGGCCGAATCGAAAAATGGGCCAAAGTTTAACACAGGCGAATCCCCATTTAATGGGGGCGACTTTGCAGCTAATCAAGAGCTGTGCTATCGGGCAGGGCATAAAGCGGGCCCGCAGCGTGGCGGCAAGCACGGTGGGCGGGCATTTGGGCTACACTGCAGGCCGATTGTTTCGTCTTGTATCCCCATGAGTAGCCAACTCTTCAGCCACTTCGGCAAGAAGGACCAGCAACTGGCCGACCTGACCGCCGCGGCGCAGGCCATCCTGACGCTGGACCGCGCCTTCAAGCGCCTGCTGCCCGGCCGCCTGGCCGAGCAGTGCCAGGTGGCATGCGTGCGCGCTGGCGAGCTGGTGGTGTTCGCCCACAACAGTACCGTGGCCGCGCGCCTGCGGCTGCTGGGCAACAGCGTGGTGGCGCCGCTGGCGCGTCAGGGCTACCCGCTGGCTACGCTGCGTGTGAAGGTGCTGCCCACCCCGCCGCGCAAGCCGCGGCAGAAATCCTTTGCCCTGTCCGACGCCGGCATTGATGCCTTTGCCCGTGCCGCCGACGAAGTGCGCAACCCGGTGGTGAAGGATGCGCTCAAGCGGCTGTTGCGGCACCACAAAGGCTGAAGCCCGCGCCGCTATTGCGGCCATCTTGTTGTCATCCCTGTAGGGCAGCATGCCGCGTGCTGGCAAGCTTGTTGCATCACTGCCGGCACGGGTAAGCTGCCCGCCAGCAGCCGCAGAGCTGCCCGTGAGCCAGTGCCGGATACCGGCGCCGGCCCGAAACACCAGGGATACCGGAAAATGATTACGCTCAAGACTCACCCGCTGCGGCGCAGCCTCAATGACGAGGCGCACGCACGGCCGCCGGTGGCGATTCCGTCACCGGCCAGACTCACCACCCTCACCTTGTTCTTCGACGAGGCCGAGGCCGAACAGCGCGCCGCGATGCAGGAGTTGGCTGCAAGGCTGGGGCTGCCGCGGCCGGAGGCCGGCCAGGTGCACTACACCGGCGTGGCCGGCGATCTCACCGTGCGCTGGGCGCTGCATACCGAGTTTGCGCGCTACAGCTTCGTGCTCAGCGGCGACTTCGTCGAACCGTTCGAACGCACCGCGCTGGACCGCCTGCCGGGCGACTGGCTCAGCCAGCTGCCGGGCGAGCTGATGGTGGCCACCCACGCGGTGCTGCTGCCGGCCGAGCAGGAGGCGCCGGCAGCGGAGATCGCCCAGCGCTGGTTCGGCGGCCATGACCTGATCGGCGCCGAGATCGGCGATGGCAACGGCGTGGCCTACACCGACCTGCGCCTGCATCCGGATGCACGGCTGGCGGAAGGCTTCAGCCGCTTCGTGCTGATCGACCGCGCCATGGGGCCGTCGCAATCCGGGCGCATGGTGCAGCGGCTGTTCGAGATGGAAACCTACCGCCTGCTGGCCTTGCTGGCGCTGCCGGAGGCCAAGCGCCAGATGCGCGAGCTGGACCGGCTCGGTACCCAGTTGCGCAGTGTGACGCTGCGCATGGCGCAAGAGCAGGAACACGATGCCAGCATGCTGGATGAGCTCACCGACCTGTCGGCGCAAGCCGAGCAGCTGATCGCGCAGAGCCAGTACCGCTTCGCCGCCGCGCGCGCCTACTACCAGCTGGTGGGGCGCCGCATCAGCGAATTGCGCGAACACCGCCTGTCCGGGCTGCAGCCGTTCCACGAATTCATGGAGCGGCGGCTGGGACCGGCGATGGAAACCTGCGCCACCGCCGCGCGGCGCCAGGAGCGGCTGATGACCCGGCTGCAGCGCAGCACCGCCTTGCTGCGCACGCGGGTAGAAGTGCTGCACGAGGCGCAGAACCGCGCGCTGCTGGCCAGCATGGACCGCCGCGCCGCGTTGCAGCTGCGGCTGCAGGAAACGGTGGAAGGCTTGTCGGTGGGGGTGCTCACCTACTACGCAGTGGGGCTGCTGGGCTATCTGTTCAAGGCCGGCAAGGCCGCCGGGCTGCATCTGGAAGTGGAGCTGCTGACCGGACTGTCGATTCCGCTGGTGGCGCTGAGCGTGTGGCTGGGCATGCGGCGGGTGAAGCGCGGCTTGCAGCACTGATCTAGCCTGTCAGCACGCTATTTGTAATGGCCAGCTCAGTTGAGCTGGCCATTTTTACTGGCAAAACTTAACGAAACTATTAAGCATTTGATGAAAAACAATAAGGCATCCTGTTTAAGATTGCCAGCCTTACTGCGATACGACAAAAATGCGTCTTTCGTTTGTTGCCGGGCTTGTCGATGTCGATTTCGTTTACGCGCCAACTGCGCCCTCTGTTGCTGTCTTTTATCGTTGTCACCGTGACCTTGCTGCTGCTGCAGAGTGTCGGAGTCAGTGTCAGTCTGGGGCGCGTGCTCGCCAATAGCCAGCAAGAACACGCCGTAACCGACAAGCTGGCAGACAACATGAGCAACCTGCGTTTTCACGTGGTGCAGATTCAGCAGTTTCTGACCGATGTCAGCGCCACCGGCGATCGCGACGGCTTTGCCGATGCCGCCGAGCACTACCGTGCCGGGGTACAAAACCTGGACAGTATCGCCACGCTGTCGCCGCCGCTGGGCCACGAACTGGAGGCCACCCGCCAGTCGCTGCAGGTGTTTTACCAAGTGGGAAAAGAGATGGCCGAAGCATATATCGCCGGAGGCCGCGAAGCGGGCAACCAGATCATGAAAGCCAGTGGCAGCGGGTTTGACGACCGCGCGGCGGCGCTGACCCAGGCACTGGACCAGCTGCAGGATAAAATCGAGATCGACAAGGCGCAGGTTGTGGCCGATAGCGAATCGTTGATCACCAACGCGCACCGCACTTTGCAGGCCAGTGGCGTGCTGCTGGTGCTGCTGGTCAGCGGCGGCGGGGTGCTGCTGTACCGCCGGGTATTCGGCGCCCTGGGGGGGGAGCCGGTGGAAGCCATGCGCCAGACCCGGCATATTGCCGCCGGGGATTTGAGCCGCAGCCTGGCCGTACCCAGCGGCAAGCAGGACAGCGTGCTCGGTTCGCTGGCGGACATGCAGGACAAGCTGCGCGGCATGACTGGCCATATCCGCGAGTTGGCCGCACAGATGCACGGCAATGCGCGCTCGCTGACCAGCTCCGCTCATGGGGTGCAGCAGGCATCGCACACGCAGAGCGAAGCCTCGCGCGCCATCGCCGTTTCGGTGGAGCAGGTGCTGCAGAGCATCAACCAGTTGTCCGAGCAGATCGAGCAGGTCAAGCACGAAGCATATGCGGCGGATGGCGCCGTGGTGGATTGCGCGGCGCTGATTCATCGCTCTGCCGACGATATCCACGGTATTGCCGACCATATCGGCACCGCGTCGCAGGCGCTGGAAGGCTTGCGCGAGCAGACGGCCACCATCGCCAACATCACCCAGACCATTCACGAAATTGCCGACCAGACCAATCTGCTAGCGTTGAACGCGGCGATCGAGGCGGCGCGTGCGGGTGAGTCCGGCCGCGGTTTTGCCGTGGTGGCGGATGAAGTGCGCAAGTTGGCCGAGCGCACCAGCCGGGCCACGGTGGATATCAGCCGCCAGATCGACGCGCTGGGACAGGGCATGCTCGGTGTCGTTGGCAGCATGCAGACCAGTGTCAGTGCCACCCGCGATGGCGTGGAACAAAGCCGGCTGGCGAGTGAGGCCATTAGCGGCATCCGCGACAACGCCCACCGCATCAGCCGCCATATCGAGGCAGTGTCGCTGGCCTTGCACGAACAGCAGCTGGCGGTGCAGGACATCGCCCAGCGCGCCGAGGTGATTTCGGCGATGACCGAATCCAATCAGGGTAGCGTGGACGCGACCGCCAGCTCCTCGGAGCAGCTGAGCAGCCATGCCGACAGCCTGCACGAAGCGGTGGCGGTGTTCCGGCTGTAGTCGCCGGCACCAAGCCTTGCGGCCAACGTTGGCCGCATAAAAAAAGACCGCCATCCCTCGATTGACGGCGGTCCAAAGGAGCTGGCGGCCAGGGCCGCCTTGCTGTCACAACGGTTTCATCGCCAGGCGAATCTGTTCGATGCCGGCCGGGTCGTCCAGCGTGGTCAGGTCGCCGGGGTCGCGGCCTTCCGCTAGCGCCTGGATCGAGCGGCGCAGCACCTTGCCGGAGCGGGTCTTCGGCAGCTGGTTGACGAAGTACACCCGCGCCGGGTTGGCGATCGCGCCCAGCTGCGCCGCCACCTGCGCGATCACTTCTTTTTCCAGTTTGCTGCGGCTGGCCGGATCGTCCAGCAGCGCCGGGTTCTTCACCACCGCAAACGCCTTCGGTACCTGGCCTTTCAGGCTGTCTTCCACCCCCACCACCGCCACCTCGGCGATGGCGCTATGGCTGCTGACTGCCTCCTCGATCTCGCGGGTGCCCAGGCGGTGGCCGGCGACGTTGATCACGTCGTCGGTACGGCCGAGGATGGTGAAGTAGCCGTCAGCGTCCTTGATGCCCCAGTCGAAGCTGGAGTACACCAGTTTGTCCGGAAACAGGCTGAAGTAGGTGTCGACGAAGCGCTGGTCCTGCTGCCAGATGGTGCTCATGCAGCCCGGCGGCAGTGGCGGGATCACGCCGATGACGCCCTTTTCGCCGGGGCCGACTTCCTCGCCGGTAGCCTCGTTGAACAGTTTCACGTTGAAGCCGTATACCGGCAGCCCCGGGCTGCCGAACTTGATTGCCTTGGGCTCCACGCCGTTGCACAGCGTCAGCATCGGCCAGCCGGTTTCGGTCTGCCAGTAGTTGTCCAGCACCGGGATGTTCAGCTCGCCGGCGATCCAGCTGGCGGTGGGTTCGTCCAGCGGCTCGCCGGCCAGGAACAGCGCGCGCAGGCTGGAGATATCGTATTTGTGCAGCCAGGCCGGGTCCTGCTTCTTCAGCACCCGGATGGCGGTGGGGGCGGAGAACATCACGCTGACGCGGTATTTTTCCACCAGCTGCCACCAGATACCGGCATCGGGGTTGATCGGCAGCCCTTCGTACACCAGGGTGGTCATGCCGGTGAGCAGCGGGCCGTACACGATGTAGGAGTGGCCGACCACCCAGCCGATATCGGAGGTGGAGAAGAAGCACTCGCCCGGCTTGCCGCCGTAGATGTATTCCATGCTTGCCGCCAGCGCCACCGCGTAGCCGCCGGTATCGCGCTGCACGCCCTTGGGTTTGCCGGTGGTGCCGGAGGTGTACAGGATGTAGCTGGGGTGGTTGGATTCCACCCATTCCACCTCGGCACGGTCGTTCAGGTGCTGCTCGCGCAGGGTGTCGTAGTCCAGGTCGCGCCCCGGTTTCATCATCGGCGCTTCCGCCAGACCGCGGTTGACCAGGATCACCTTACCCGGCGCGGCCTTGCCGGCCAGCGTCAGTGCCTCATCCACCAGCGGCTTGTACGGAATCAGCTTGCCGCCGCGCAGGCCGGCATCGGCGGTCACCATCACCTTCGGCGTGGCGTCTTCGATACGGGTGGCCAGGCTGGCCGGGGCAAAGCCGCCGAACACCACCGAGTGGATGGCGCCCAGGCGCACGGTGGCCAGCATGGCGAACACCGCTTCCGGGATCATCGGCATGTAGATCAGCACCCGGTCGCCCTTGCCCACGCCCTGCGCCTGCAGGATGGCGGCAAAGCGCGCCACCTCGGCATGCAGTTCACGGAAGGTATAGCCGGTTTCGATGCCGGTTTCGGTGGACACATAGGCCAGCGCGATCTGTTCCGGGCGCTCGGCCAGGTGGCGATCCACCGCGTTGTAGCACAGGTTGGTCAGCCCGCCGGCGAACCATTGCCGGAACGGCGGTTGCTGGTATTGCAGCACCTGGTCGCAGGGTTTGTGCCAGTGGATGCGCCGGGCCTGTTCGCCCCAGAACGCTGCGGGTTGTTCGATGGAATGGCGGTAGAACGCCTGGTAACTCGGCATGCTGGGGTCTCCTGTATCTCTGGCGTGCTGGTGGCGCTTTTTTTATCAAGCGGTTGCTTGTCAGACAAAGTAAAGGCAGGTGCCCAGTGTGGTCAATCCTGCCGTAGCGCACAGCCGCCAACGGGTCGGCAAAGCGTTGCACAAACCCCGATAAAGCAGGCACTTGGCCGCCAGTGGCGATGTTTTGCCGAGCGCCCGGCTGTCGATAAACACTGGCCGGAAGCGGGTGCTTTGCAGTACTCTGCCATGCATAACAACCGCCGCCGTTGCAGGACAAGACCATGGACATCAAGCATTACATGAACGTAGTCGGGCAGGCCGCCCGCAAGGCCAGCCGTGCGCTGGCCCGCGCCGACAGCAACCAGAAGAACAAGGCGCTGCATGCCATCGCCGACGCCATCGAGCGCGAGCTGGAACGGCTGATTGCGGCCAACATGCAGGACCTGGCCGCCGCCCGTCAGAACGGGCTGGAAGAAGCGTTGATCGACCGCCTGACACTGTCGGAAAAAACCGTACGCGGCATGGCCGAGGGCCTGCGCCAGATCGCCGCCCTGCCGGATCCGGTGGGCGAGATGGACGATTTCACCTACCGCCCGTCCGGCATCCAGCTGGGCAAGATGCGCGTGCCGCTGGGCGTGGTCGGCATCATTTACGAGGCGCGCCCCAATGTGACCGCCGACGCTGCCGGCTTGTGCCTGAAATCCGGTAATGCGGTGATCCTGCGCGGCGGTTCCGAGGCGTTCCACAGCAACCAGGCGATTGCCGCCTGTGTGCACGAGGGCCTGCGCGTGGCCGACCTGCCGCAGCACGCGGTGCAGGTGCTGGAAACCACCGACCGCGCCGCGGTGGGCGAGCTGATCACCATGAGCGAATACGTCGACGTGATCGTGCCGCGCGGTGGCAAGGGCCTGATCGAGCGCATCAGCCGCGAGGCGCGGGTGCCGGTGATCAAGCACCTGGACGGCAACTGCCATGTCTACATCGACGACACCGCCAACCCGGACAAGGCGTTCAACATCGCGCTGAACGCCAAGACCCACCGCTACGGCACCTGCAACACCATGGAAACGCTGCTGGTGCACACCGCGTTTGCCGAGTTCATCCTGCCAAGGTTGGCCGCGGCCTACTGGGAGAAGGGTGTCGAGCTGCGCGGCTGCGAGCGCACCCAGGGCATCCTCGGCGACAAAGTGGTCGCCGCCACCGAGGCCGACTGGGAAACCGAATACCTGGCGCCGGTGCTGGCGATCAAGGTGGTCGGCGGCATCGACGATGCCATCGAGCACATCAACCACTACGGCAGCCACCATACCGACGCCATCATCACCGATGACTACGGCCGCGCGCGCCGCTTCCTGCGCGAGGTGGATTCCGCCAGCGTGATGGTCAACGCCAGCACGCGCTTTGCCGACGGCTTCGAGTACGGCCTTGGCGCCGAGATCGGCATCTCCACCGACAAAATCCACGCCCGCGGCCCGGTGGGGCTGCATGGCCTCACCAGCCAGAAGTGGATCGTGCTCGGCGACGGCCAGATCCGCAGCTGAGTCGTCACGCCCAACGTGCCATCCACCCCGCCGGCCGGCGGGGTTTTCGCATCCGTCAACGTCTGGAGACCGCCATGCCGCTGAGCATGCTTGCCACGCCGGATTCCCGCTTCAGCCTGCCGCAGCAGGTGGAGGCGGTGTGCATCAAGCTGGTGGCGCGCCGCGGACTGGTGGCCGGGTTGTCGGCACCCAGTGCCGCCATCCTGCTGCACTTTGTGCTGGAGGCGGAGGGCGTGCTGTCACAGGTGCCGTTCTGGCCGTGGTTCACCAGCCTGTGCCTGGCGCTGGGCATCCAGTTGCTGGTGGATGCCTGGGTACTGGTGCACAAGCCGGATGCGCGCATGCTGCAACGTTGGCCGCAGCTCAATGCCGCCAGCCTGGTGCTGGTGGGGCTGGCGTGGGGCAGCGCCGGCTGGTGGCTGCATTCGTCGTCGCCGCTGTGCACCATGATGCTGTACCTGGTGCTGGCCGGTGTCGGCGCACTGGTGATGATCGTGCAGTCGGCGTTCATGCTGGCGGTGATTGCCTTCGAAGTGGCGCTGCTGCTGCCGGGCATGCTGCACGGCCTGTTCGGGGTTGGCCGCATGGCGCAGTACGTCGGCGTGGCCAGCCTGCTGTATTTCTGCCTGCTGTGCCTGTACGGCTGGGTGGTGCATCGCCAGCTGCGGCATGGGGTGCGCGCCAGCGTGCAGGCCAGCCTGCTCAACGAAGACCTGATGGCGGCCAACGTGCGCGCCTCCAATGCGCTGCAGGCGCTCAAGCGCGAGCACCAGCAACTGCAGCAGGCGCTGCAGACCATCGAGCGCATGGCGCACATCGACGAGCTGACCCAGCTGCCCAACCGCCGCGCGGCGATGGCGGCGCTGAAGCTGCTGGTGGATGCCGAGCAGCCGGCGGCGCTGGTGTTACTGGATGTCGATCACTTCAAGCAGGTAAACGACCGCTACGGCCACCATGCCGGCGACGCAGTGCTGCGCGGCGTGGCCGAGCGGCTGCTGGCTTGCCTGCGCCAGGACGACCTGCTGGCGCGCTTCGGCGGCGAGGAGTTCGTGGTGATCCTGCCGCATACCGAGCCGGCCGACGCGCACAGTCTGGCGCAGCGGCTGTGCGATGCGCTGGCGGCGCAAGCCTTGCCGGTAGAGGGTGCCAGTCTGGCGGTGACCGCCTCGTTCGGGGTGACGCCGCATCAGGCCGGTGAGGCGCTGCACGGCTGGCTGGCGCGCGCCGACGAGGCGATGTACCAATCCAAGCACGCCGGTCGCAACCGGGTGACGTTATTGCCGTGAGGTGTTGGCCGCAGGCCACAGCGCACGGCTGCTTTTGGCCTTGATCAATATATTTAACACTTATATTCCGCTTGGCGGAACATTGTGCTTGCCTGCGAAACTGTATCGCGCATAATCGCAGCAAGCGCGGTGCACTTCGCACCGTGAATTTGATCAGGAGTTCGTCTGATGCAGCATCCCGTACCCAGCGCCGAACAAGCGCAGTGGCTCACCGCCAGTGGCGTGCGTGACGTCGAGCTGGCGTTTGCCGATGTCACCGGTTTTGCCCGCGGCAAGACCTTGCCCAGTGGCGCCTTCATCGCCGGCCAGCAGCTGCGCATTGCCCGTGCCGTGGCGATCCAGAGCTGTATCGGCGAGTTTCCGGATTACCGCTTCTACGGCGAGAACGACCCGGACGTGCTGCTGCTGCCGGACATGGCCACGCTGCGGCCGGTGCCGTGGGCGGACACCCCGCGCGCGCTGGTGCTGTGCGACAACATCGACCACGACGGCAGCCTCAGCCCGCTGGCGCCGCGCAGTGCGCTCAAGAACGTGCTGGCGCGCTATGCCGCCCGCGGCTGGGCGCCGGTGGTGGCGCCGGAGCTGGAGTTCTACCTGTTTGCGCCGGATGCCGACGCCGATGCGCCGTTCCAGAACCCGGCGCTGCGCGGCGGCCGCCGCGAGCGTGGCTTCGACTCGTTCAGCTTCAGCACCCTCAACGACCACGAAGCCTTCTTCGACGACATCTACCGCGGCTGTGAACTGCTGGGCATCCACACCGATACCTGGGTGCACGAGATGGGCCCCAGCCAGTTCGAGATCAACCTCAAGCACGGCGATGCGCTGGCGCTGGCCGACCAGACCTTCCTGTTCAAGACCCTGCTGAAGGAAACCGGCCTGCGCCACGGCCTGCGCGTGGTGTGCATGGCCAAGCCGCTGGCCGGCCAGCCCGGCAGCTCGATGCACATCCACCAGAGCGTGGTGGATGGCAACGGCCGCAACGTGTTCAGCCAGGTCAATGGCGAGGCCAGCCATGCCTTCCAGCACTACATTGCCGGCTTGCAGCGCTATCTGCCGCAACTGATGCCGCTGTATTGCCCCAGCCCCAACTCCTTCCGCCGCTTCGTCAAAGGCCTGGCCGCCCCGGTCAACCTCAGCTGGGGCATCGACAACCGCTCGGTGGGACTGCGGGTGCCGGTGTCCGGCGCGGAAGCGCGCCGGGTGGAAAACCGCCTGCCGGGCTGCGACGCCAACCCGTATCTGGCACTGGCGGCCAGCCTGGGCGCCGGCCTGCTGGGGGTGGAGGAAGAACTGCAGCCGACCGCCGCCGCCGAGGGCAATGTCTTCAACCAGCAGCTGGATGCGCCGGAACTGCCGGCCACGCTGGAGGCGGCGCTGGCCGCCATGCAGCAGGGCGCCGGCTGTCGCAAGCTGTTCGGCGATGCCTTCAGTGCCGCCTATGCGGCGGTGAAGGAAGTGGAACTGGCCAGCTTCCAGGGCGAAATCAGCGCCTGGGAGCGCCGCTACCTCGCCACCCTGGCGTAAGCGTCGCGGGATTGACGATCCCGATAGCATGTCAGCCTGCCTGATCGCATCCGGCAGGCTGTTTTATTGTCAGGCCACGCGCGGCGCGCCGCCGCTGGCTGTGCGAGGAGCGGAATCGGGCCGGTCGCCGGCTGGCAGCGGCCTGAGCATGTGCCAGTGCTACGCGCTGTTGCTACCGGCGCATGCGTGGTTGGTCGGGGCTGGCTGGCGGTGCCATTGCCGCTGCTGGTGTGCAGTATGACCACTGCATGGTTCGCGTGGCGGGGTGTGCGCCGCCGGCGGCAGCGGCTGCGGCGATGGCGGTAGCGGGCAATTTTTCGACGATACCAAGATATAGCAAACTGATATATCTACTAGTTAGATATCCATATTTTGCAGGTTGAGCAGTCGGCCGATACTGCCATCATGCAGACACCTATTCCTACCCTGTTCATGCGCGGCGGCACGTCGCGGGGGCCGTTCTTCAAGGCAGCCGATCTGCCGGCCGACGAGGCACTGCGCAACCGCGTGCTGTTGGCGGTGATGGGCTCGCCCGACCGTCGCCAGATCGACGGCTTGGGTGGCGCCAATCCGCTGACCAGCAAAGTGGGCATCGTTGACCTCGGCAACCAGCCGGGCATCGACCTGACTTTCCTGTTTGCGCAGGTAACGCCGGACAAGGACAGCGTCGACACCACCCCCAACTGCGGCAACATGCTGGCCGCGGTGGTGCCGTTCGCGCTGGAAACCGGCATGCTGCAGCCGCAGGGCGAGACCAGCACCTTCCGTGTGCTGACGCTGAATACCGGCATGGCCTGCGACGTTACCGTGGAAACCCCGGGCGGCCGCGTGCGCTACGACGGCGACGCCCGCATCGACGGCGTGCCGGGTAGCTCTGCCCCGATCACCATCAACTTCCTCGATACCGCCGGCTCGGTGTGTGCCAGCCTGCTGCCCACCGGCCAGGTGCGTGACGTGGTGAGCGTGGACGGCATCGGCACCATCGAGGTGACCTGCATCGACAACGGCATGCCGCTGGTGATGCTGCGCGCCGGCGACGTTGGCCGCAGCGGCTACGAGAGCGTGGCCGAGCTGAATGCCGACAGCGAGCTGAAGACCAAGCTGGAAGCGCTGCGTCTGGTCTGCGGCCAACGTATGGGCCTGGGCGACGTCAGCAAGAAAACCTATCCCAAGATGACGCTGATCGCGCCGCCGCGCGAGCCCGGCGCCAGCCTGAGCACCCGCAGCTTTATCCCGCATGTCTGCCACGACGCCATCGGCGTGCTGGCCGCGGTCACCGTCGCCACCGCCTGCGTGCTGGAGGGCGCGATTACCGACGGCATCGCCCGCGTGCCGACCGGCCAGCGCAAGGTGGTATCGGTGGAGCACCCCACCGGCGAATTCTCGGTAGAGCTGGAAACCGATGCGGCCAACCCGCAGAACGTTACCCGCGCCGCATTGCTGCGCACCGCGCGGCTGATCATGCGCGGTGAAGTAATGGTGCCCGTCGCCGTTTGGGACGGGCAGCAGTAAGCCCCGGACACACACACATCGCCTGCGCGGCGTCGTTGCGAAAAACAGAGAGCGACAACGACCCGCGCCAGCAGCTCCGCAGGGCAAGGCAAGCAGTTTCACCCCAGGCGCCACAGAGCGCTTTTACGGCATATAACACAACAACGTTGGAGAGATTCATGTCACAGCAATCCGTTGATGTGCAGTCGTTTATCGACCGGCACCCGTTTTCCCCGTTCCAGTGGTTCGTGTTCGCGCTGTGCTTCTGCATCGTGCTGCTGGATGGTTTCGATACCGCCGCCATCGGCTACGTGGCGCCCTCGCTGCTGAAAGAGTGGGGCATCACCAAGCCGGCGCTGGGCCCGGTGCTCAGTGCCGCGCTGTTCGGCCTGGCGGCCGGTGCCTTGTCCGCCGGCCCGCTGGCCGACCGCCTCGGCCGCAAGAAGGTGCTGGTGGCCTCGGTGTTCGTGCTCGGCCTGTTCACCTTCTTGTCGTCGCATGCCGATACGCTGCAACACCTCACCGTGCTGCGCTTCATCACCGGCGTCGGCTTGGGTGCTGCCATGCCCAACGCGGTGACGCTGATGAGCGAATTCTGCCCCACGCCGCGTCGCGCGCTGCTGACCAACGCCATGTTCTGCGGCTTTCCGCTGGGCGCGGCACTGGGCGGCTTCCTGGCGGCGTGGATGATCCCGCAGTGGGGCTGGCGCAGCGTGTTCGAAGTCGGTGGCATCGTGCCGCTGCTGCTGGTGGTGCTGCTGCTGGCGGTGCTGCCGGAATCGGTGCGCTACATGGTGGCCAAGGGCCAGCCGCGCGAGCGCATTGCCGCCGCCCTGGCCCGTATTTCTGCTACCGCACGTGACATCCCGGCCTTCCATCAGACCGAAACCCGCCAGGAAGTGGCCGGCAAAAGCGGCCTCGGCGTGGTGCTGTCGCCGGCATACCGCACCGGCTCGCTGATGCTGTGGCTGGCCTACTTCATGGGGCTGGTGATCTTCTACGGCGTTATCAACTGGATGCCGGTGCTGTTCAAGGAAGGCGGCATCGACCCGAAAGTGGCGATGCAGATTTCCGCACTGTTCCCGCTGGGCGGCATTGGCGCCGTGTTCTGCGGCTGGCTGATGGACCGCTTCAACGCCGACCGCATCATCGCCATCGGCTTCGTGCTCACCGCCGTCTCCATCTACGCCATCGGCCAGGTGGTGGGCAATGTCGGCACCCTGATGGTGGTGGTGTTTGTCGCCGGCACCATCATGAATACCGCGCAATCGTCACTGCCGGCGCTGGCCGCCGGCTTCTACCCGACCCAGGGCCGCGCCACCGGCGTGTCGTGGATGCTGGGCATCGGCCGCTTCGGCGGTATTGCCGGCTCCTTCCTGGTGGCCGAACTGACCCGCCGCCAGCTGGGTTTCGACCAGGTGTTCCTGGTGCTGGCCATCCCCGGACTGATTGCCGCCACCGCGCTGTTCATCAAGCACCGCGCGCACCCGGATAGCGGCAACAAGCCGGCGGTATCTGCCACGCTGGGGCATTAAGCCAGCAGCTGTATTGCGATGCGGGGCCGGCCAGTGGCCGCCCGCGGTAACCGACCCACGCGGTCCCGCCTGTTTCAGGAGTTAAACATGATCATCGACATCCACGGCCACTACACCACCGCGCCCAAGGCGCTGGAAGACTGGCGCAAACGCCAGGTGGACAACCTGGCCACCCCGGAACTGGGTCCGAAAGTATCCGAGCTGAAAATCAGCGACGACGAGCTGATCGACACCATCGAAAGCAACCAGCTGCGGCTGATGAAGGAGCGCGGCGCCGACCTGACCATCTTCAGCCCGCGCGCCAGCTTCATGGCGCACCACATCGGCGACTTCAACACCTCGTCCACCTGGTCTGCCATCTGCAACGAGCTGTGCTACCGCGTGGCGCAGCTGTTCCCGGACAACTTCATCGGCGCCGCCATGCTGCCGCAAAGCCCGGGCGTGGATCCGGCCAGCTGCATCCCGGAGCTGGAAAAGTGCGTCAACGATTACGGCTTTGTCGGTATCAACCTCAACCCGGACCCGTCCGGCGGCCACTGGACCAGCCCGCCGCTGTCCGACAAGCAGTGGTACCCGATCTACGAAAAGATGGTGGAGTACGACATCCCGGCGATGATCCACGTGTCCACCAGCTGCAACTGCGCGTTCCACACCACCGGCGCCCACTACCTGAACGCCGATACCACCGCCTTCATGCAGTGCCTGACCTCGGACCTGTTCAAGGACTTCCCGACGCTGAAGTTCGTGATCCCGCACGGCGGCGGCGCGGTGCCCTACCACTGGGGCCGCTTCCGTGGCCTGGCGCAGGAGCTGAAAAAGCCGCTGCTGAAGGACCACCTGCTGAACAACATCTTCTTTGACACCTGCGTTTACCACCAGCCGGGCATCGACCTGCTGACCCGCGTGATTCCGGTGGAAAACGTGCTGTTCGCCTCCGAGATGATCGGCGCCGTGCGCGGCATCGACCCGGAAACCGGCCACTACTACGACGACACCAAGCGCTACATCGAGGCGGCCAACCTGACCGCCGACGAGCGCCACCAGATCTACGAAGGCAATGCCCGCCGCGTGTACTCGCGCCTGGATGCCGCATTGAAGGCCAAGGGCAAGTAAGGACACCACGATGACACAAGCCATGAACCAACTGGGTATCGTCAAACGCAATATCGAGCGCGCCGATCCGGCCGCCGTCGCCAAACTGGCACAGTTCGGCGTCGCCACCATCCACGAAGCCATGGGCCGCGTCGGCCTGATGAAGCCATACATGCGCCCGGTGTACCGCGGCGCCAAGATCTGCGGCACCGCCGTTACCGTGCTGCTGCAGCCGGGCGACAACTGGATGATGCACGTGGCCGCCGAACAGCTGCAGCCGGGCGATGTCGCCGTGGCCGCCTGCACCACCGACAACGAGGACGGCTTCTTCGGCGACCTGCTGGCCACCAGCTTCCAGGCACGCGGTGCCAAGGGGCTGATCATCGACGGCGGCGTGCGTGACGTGGAAGAGCTGGAAAAGATGGGCTTCCCGGTGTTCTCCAAGGCCATCAGCGCCAAGGGCACCATCAAGGCGACGCTGGGTTCGGTGAACATTCCGGTGATCTGCGCCGGCGCGCTGGTGAACCCGGGCGACGTGGTGATTGCCGACGTGGACGGCGTGGTGGTGGTACCGGCCGCCATCGCGCAGCAGGTGGCCGACGCCGCCGAGAAGCGCGAGAGCTTCGAGGGCGAGAAGCGTGCCAAGCTGGCAGCCGGCGTGCTGGGCCTGGACATGTACCAGATGCGCGAGCCGCTGGAAAAGGCCGGCCTGCGTTACATCGACTGAGCTGACTGCCGTAAAAGGTTGGCCGCATGCGGCCAACCATAAGTAAGGATCGCATCATGCAATTTCAGAAAACCCCGGGCTGGCTGGACTGGTATCAGGGCCCCAGCAAACCCAGGTTCAAACTGCCGGTCGGCGCCGTGGATGCCCACTGCCACGTGTTCGGCCCCGGCGAAGAGTTCCCGTACGCGCCGGAACGCAAGTACACCCCGTGCGACGCCAGCAAGCAGCAGCTGTTTGCCTTGCGCGACCAGCTGGGCTTTGCCCGCAACGTGATCGTGCAGGCCACCTGCCACGGCGCCGACAACCGCGCGCTGGTGGATGCGCTGCTGCATTCCGACGGCAAGGCGCGTGGCGTGGCCACCGTGCGTCGCGATGTCTGCGACGAAGAATTGCAGGCCATGCACGCTGCCGGCGTGCGCGGTGTGCGCTTCAACTTCGTCAAGCGGCTGGTGGATTTCACCCCCAAGGACGAACTGATGGAGATCGCCGGCCGCATCGCCAAGTTTGGCTGGCACGTGGTGATCTACTTTGAAGCGGTGGACCTGCCGGAGCTGTGGGACTTCTTTACCGGCCTGCCCACCACCGTGGTGGTGGACCACATGGGCCGCCCGGACGTGAGCAAGCCGCTGGACGGCCCGGAGTTCGAGCTGTTCCTCAAGTTCATGCGCCAGCACCCGAATGTGTGGAGCAAGGTAAGCTGCCCGGAACGCTTGTCGCTCAGCGGCCCCAAGGCGCTGGATGGCGAGCAGGCGGCCTATCGAGACGTGGTGCCGTTCGCGCGCCGCGTGGTGGAGGAATTCCCGGATCGCGTGCTGTGGGGCACCGACTGGCCGCACCCCAACCTGAAAGACCATATGCCGGACGATGGCCTGCTGGTGGATTTCATCCCCCATATCGCCCCCACGGCCGAGCTGCAGCAAAAGCTGCTGGTGGATAACCCGATGCGGCTGTACTGGCCGGAACAAGTGAAGGGCTGAGCGATGTCGCTGCAAAAACCGTACAAGGACATACCCGGCACTGTGATTTTCGATGCCGAGCAATCGCGGCTGGGCTACTGGCTGAACCAGTTCTGCATGTCGCTGATGAAGGCCGACAATCGCGCCCGCTTCAAGGCCGACGAGCGTGCCTACCTGGACGAGTGGGCAATGAGCGAGGAGCAGAAGCAGGCGGTGCTGGATCGCGACCTGAACCGCTGCATCTCGCTGGGCGGCAATATCTACTTCCTGGCCAAGATCGGCGCCACCGACGGCAAGAGCTTCCAGCAGATGGCCGGCAGCATGACCGGCATGAGCGAAGAAGAATACCGCGACATGATGCTGGCAGGCGGCCGCTCCGCCGAGGGCAACCGCTACCTGGGCGAAGACGGCGACGCACAGCCGCAGCACCAGCCGCAGGGCCGGGCCGGGCAGGCAAACACTGGAGACAAGCACTGATGGCACGCATTACCGCATCCGTTTACACCTCGCACGTGCCGGCCATCGGCGCCGCGCTGGACCTGGGCAAAGCGCAGGAGCCGTACTGGCAGCCGGTGTTTGCCGGTTACGACTATGGCAAACAGTGGATCAAGCAACAGAAGCCGGACGTGATCTTCCTGGTCTACAACGACCACGCCACCGCCTTCAGCCTGGATCTGATTCCCACCTTCGCCATCGGCACCGGTGCCGAATTCCAGCCGGCGGATGAAGGCTGGGGTCCGCGCCCGGTGCCGGTGGTCAAGGGCCACCCGGAGTTGGCGGCACACATCGCGCAAAGCGTGATCCAGGACGATTTCGACCTCACCATCGTCAACAAGATGGACGTCGATCACGGCCTGACCGTGCCGCTGTCGCTGATGTTCGGCGAGCAGGACCCGCAGCAGGGCGCCTGGCCGTGCGCGGTGATTCCGTTCGCCGTCAACGTGGTGCAGTACCCGGTGCCGTCCGGCCGCCGCTGCTTCCAGCTGGGCCAGGCCATCCGCCGCGCGGTGGAATCGTTCGGCGGTGACCTCAATGTGCAGATCTGGGGCACCGGCGGCATGAGCCACCAGCTGCAGGGCCCGCGTGCCGGCCTGATCAACCAGGAGTGGGACAACGCCTTCCTGGATCGCCTGATCGCCGACCCGGCCGATCTGGCGCAGCTGCCGCACATCGACTACGTGCGCGAAGCCGGCTCCGAGGGCATCGAGCTGGTGATGTGGCTGATCGCGCGCGGGGCGATGGCCGACGTGGCCGGCGGCCCGGCACCGGAGGTGAAGCAGCGCTTCTACCACGTGCCGGCTTCCAATACCGCCGTGGGTCATCTGATTCTGGAGAACAAGCAATGAGCAAGACCATCAAGGTAGCGCTGGCTGGCGCCGGCGCCTTCGGCATCAAGCATCTGGACGCCATCAAGCTGATCGACGGCGTGGAAGTGGTATCGCTGGTTGGCCGCCGCTATGACGCCACCAAGGAAGTGGCCGACAAGTACGGCATCCCCCACGTGGCTACCGATCTGGCCGAGTCGCTGGCGCTGCCGGAAGTGGACGCGGTGATCCTGTGCACCCCGACCCAGGTGCACGCCGCGCAGGCGATGCAGTGCCTGCAGGCCGGCAAGCACGTGCAGGTGGAGATTCCGCTGGCCGACAGCCTGGCCGACGCCGAGGCGGTGGTGCAGCTGCAGCAGCAGACCGGGCTGGTGGCCATGGTCGGCCATACCCGCCGCTTCAACCCCAGCCACCAGTACGTGCACCAGAAGGTGCAGGCCGGCGAGTTCAACATCCAGCAGATGGATGTGCAGACCTATTTCTTCCGCCGCACCAATATGAACGCGCTGGGCCAGGCGCGCAGCTGGACCGACCACCTGCTGTGGCACCACGCCGCCCACACCGTGGACCTGTTCGCCTACCAGGCCGGCAACCCCATCGTGCAGGCCAACGCGCTGCAAGGCCCGATCCATCCAGAACTGGGCATCGCCATGGACATGTCCATCCAGCTGAAGGCGGCCAACGGCGCCATCTGCACCCTGAGCCTGTCGTTCAACAACGACGGCCCGCTGGGCACCTTCTTCCGCTACATCGGTGATTCCGCCACCTACATCGCGCGCTACGACGACCTGTACAACGGCAAGGAAGAGCAGATCGATGTATCCAAGGTGGCTATGTCGATGAACGGCATCGAGCTGCAGGACCGCGAATTCTTCGCCGCCATCCGCGAAGGCCGCGAGCCGAACTCGTCGGTGGCCAAGGTGCTGCCGTGCTACCAGGTGCTGGCCAAGCTGGAACAACAGCTGAACGCCGGTCTGTAAGGGAGCACCGCATGCAACAGCGACAACTCGGCCCGTTCTCGGTCTCGGCCATTGGCCTGGGCTGCATGAACCTCAGCCACGCCTACGGCACGCCGCCGGCGCCGCAGCAGGCCGAGGCGCTGTTGCTGGCGGCTTTGGACGCCGGCATCACCCTGTTCGATACCGCGGCGCTGTACGGCTTTGGCGCCAACGAGGAGCTGGTTGGCAGCGTGCTGGCGCCGCACCGCAGCCGCATCACGCTGGCCAGCAAGTGCGGCATGACCGGCGTGGACGGTAAAAGGGTGATCGACGGCCGCCCGGAGACGCTGAAGCGCACCTGCGAAGAGTCGCTGCGCCGGCTGCGCACCGAGGTCATCGACCTGTACTACCTGCACCGCTGGGACAAGCAGGTGCCGATCGAGGACAGCGTCGGCGCGCTGGCCGAGCTGGTGCGCGAGGGCAAGATCCGCAGCATCGGCCTGTCGGAAGTATCCGCTGCCACCCTGCGCCGCGCGCAGGCGGTGCACCCGATCGCCGCGCTGCAGACCGAGTATTCGCTGTGGACGCGCAACGCCGAAATCGCAGTGCTGGACGCCTGCAAGCAACTGGGGGTGGCCTTTGTCGCCTTCAGCCCGCTGGGGCGCGGCTTCCTCGCCGATGGCCTGCCGGACCTGGCCACGTTGGCCGCACTGGACGGCAAGGACATCCGCCGCGCCATGCCGCGCTTCGCCCCGGACAACTATGCGGCCAACCTTGGCTTCCTCGCCGAGTACCGGCAGATCGCCGCCGCCGCCGGCTGCACCCCGGCGCAGCTGGCGCTGGCGTGGCTGTTTACCCGCGGCGAGCACGTAATCCCGATTCCCGGCACCACCAGCATCGCGCACCTGCGCGAAGACGTGGCCGCCAGTCGCGTACAGCTGCGCGTGGAGACACTGCAACAGCTGGACGCATTGCTGGCGCGACTGCCAATTGCCGGCGCACGCTACAACGCGGCGACGCAGACCGAGATCGACACCGAAGAATACCGCGCCTGAGGCGCAACACTGATTGCGACCCATGCTCGATATCCTGGCGGTGATCGCCCCCATTTTCCTGCTCATCGGCCTGGGTTACCTGGCGGTGCGCGGCGGTGCCTTCCCGCAGGACAAGCTGGCGGCGCTGGGCGTGCTGGTGGCGCGTTTCGCGCTGCCGGCGCTGATCCTGCATTCGCTGTCGACCCGCTCGCCGACCGAGATGCTCAACGGCCACTATCTGGCCGCCTACGCCGTCGGCTCGCTGACCATGCTGGCGCTGGGCATCGGCTGGGCGATGCTGGCACGCAAGCAGCCGCTGCCGCGCGCCGCGCTGTACGGGCTGGGCATGTCCTGCTCCAACAGCGCCTTTGTCGGTTACCCCATCGTGCACCAGCTGCTGGGGCCGGTGGCGACGCTGGCGCTGGCGCTGTCGATGGTGGTGGAAAACCTGCTGATGCTGCCGCTGGGCATCGCCTTGTCCGAGGCTGACGGCAGCCGCCGCGAGCGCTTCTGGCACGCCTTTGGCCGCTCGCTGCTGGGGCTTCGTAGCAACCCGATCATCGTGGCTATCGTCGCCGGCGTGCTGCTGGCCATGCTGGATCTGCAGCTGCCGGCGGTGCTGGCCAAGCCGGTGGCGATGCTGGGCGCCGCCTCGGCGCCGGTGGCGCTGTTCCTGATCGGCGGCTCGCTGGTGGGCTTGCCGCTGCGCAGCGTGCTGCGCGATGTCAGCGTGGTGGCCGGCAGCAAGCTGTTGCTGCATCCGCTGCTGGTGGCCGGGGCGCTGTTGTTGTTTGCCCCGGTGCAGCCGCAGCTGGCGATGGCCGGGGTGCTGATCGCGGCGATGCCGATGCTGAGCATTTTCCCGATTTTCGGGCAGCGCCACGGCATGCAGGGTTTTTGCGCCGCCACGCTGCTGCTGGCGACCATGAGTTCGTTCATTACCATCAGCCTGGCGATCTGGCTGTTGCAGCGTTATCCGCTAGGCTAGTTGCGGCGGCGCCAGTGTTGCGGCAGCTGGGCACGAGAGTCACCCACCCGCTCGTTGGGCCGCGCTGGCAAAAGGTTGGCCGCAAGGTCTTAAGCTGGCAGCTGAGCCGTTTGATGTTAGCAAACGGCGAATTGCCGGTGCCTTGCGGGCGATCTTTTGGCCGGGGTTTCGCGGTATGCCGGGGGCGCTGGGGATGCAAGGGACCTGGCGCGACAGGCTCCTGCCCGTATGCCGGGCGGAACCGGCAGGCAAGGGCGTCCGCGTAGCGGACACAAACATAAAGGCCAGCGCGGCAAGGTATGCGCTGGCCACGCGTAGCAAGTAACACGTTGTACCCAGGCACCGGGCAAAGACCCGGGCCGCAGGCCGCACAGACGGCCGGCGGCAGCGACCCCACGCGGGCGCTGCGGCCAACATAAAGTGACGACGAGAAGTGGCCCGCAGAGAGGGCAGGAGACGGTGTGTGCCCACGGGCAACACCGCCGCTTGTCACGCCTGCAGGGCACGACCACAACCTCGCAGGAGACAACCCAAGATGCACACCCCGCAACACGACACATCCATCAGCTCCAGTGCCGGCGCGCCCCCCACCTTGCGCCTGCGCTGGCACGACGCCATGGCCGTTGGCCGCACGCGTTGGTGGATGCTGGCGCTGGTGTTCTTTGCCACCACCATCAACTACATCGACCGCGCCGCGCTGGGCGTGCTGCAGCCTATCCTGGCCAAGGAGATGAGCTGGACGGCGCAGGACTACGCCAATATCAATTTCTGGTTCCAGGTCGGCTACGCCATCGGCTTTGCCGCCCAGGGCCGCTTCATCGATCGCGTCGGGGTGAAGCACGCCTTTGCGCTGGCGGTGCTGCTGTGGAGCCTGGCGGCCGCCTCGCACGGGCTGGCGGCGTCGGCGGTCGGCTTCATGATCTGCCGTTTCTTCCTCGGGCTGTCGGAAGCGGCCAACTACCCGGCCTGCGTCAAGACCACGCGGCTGTGGTTCCCGGCCGGCGAGCGCGCGCTGGCTACCGGCCTGTTCAACGCCGGCACCAATGTCGGCGCGCTGGTGACGCCGGTGCTGTTGCCGCTGATCATGATGGTGTGGGGCTGGCAGGCAGTGTTCTTCGTCATCGGCTGCTTCGGCCTGGTGTGGCTGGTGTTCTGGCTGCGCCATTACTACAACCCGGCGCAGCACCCGGGGGTGAGCCGCGCCGAGCTGAACTACATCAGCGCCGAGGCCGAGGCGCCGGCCCGCAAGGTGCCGTATTCGCGCATCCTGCGCCTGCGCGGCACCTGGGCCTACGCACTGGCTTTCACCATGACCGCGCCGGTGTTCTGGTTCTACCTGTACTGGCTGCCGCCGTTCCTCAACCAGCAGTACAGCCTGGGCATCAGCGTGACGCAGATGGGCATTCCGCTGATCGTGATCTACCTCACCGCCGACGTCGGCAGTATCGGCGGGGGCATGCTGTCGTCGTGGTTCATCGCCCGCGGCATGGCGCCGATTCCGGCGCGGCTGACCGCCATGCTGCTGTGTGCGCTGTGCATCCTGTCCATCATCGCCGCCGCCGGCGCCAGCAGCCTGTGGCTGGCGGTGGCCGCCATCTCGCTGGCCATCGGCGCGCACCAGGCGTGGACCGCCAACATCTGGAGCCTGGTGATGGACTTCACTCCGAAGGAAGTGGTCAGCAGCGTGTTCGGTTTTGGCAGCATGATCGGTGCCATTGGCGGCATGTTCATGACGCAGATCGTCGGCTATGTGCTGACGGTGACCCACAACAACTACGCGGTGCTGTTCATGCTGATTCCGTGCTGCTACTTCGTGGCGCTGACCTGGCTGTATTTCATGGCGCCGCGCCAGGTGGAAACCCTGCCGGCCTGAGCCGGCAAACCGGGAGACGGCATGCCGCTGGCCTTCATTACCCCGCGCCGCAATGCGGCGCTGTATCTGGGCAATATCCTGCTCGGCTCCTGCATCGTGTGGTTCGGCCTGCCGGCACTGGGTATGCCGGCGCCGTACTGGGCGCTGATCTCGCTGATCTTCATCATCGAGCCGGACATCGCGCAGGCGCGCGCCAACTTTCGCGCCCGGCTGATCAACACCGTCAGCGGCAGCGTCATCGCCTGCCTGTGCCTGCTGTTGCTGGGCGCCGGCTTTGGCGCGCTGCTGCTGGCGCTGGGGCTGGCGGTGCTGCTGGCGATGCTGGTGGAGCACTATCCGGCCAACTGGCGGCTGGCACCGGTGACGGTGGTGATCCTGATGTCGGCGGCGATGAGCCCGCACGGGCCGGGGCAGGAGTGGCAGCTAGCGCTGCTGCGGGTGCTGGAGGTGCTGGCCGGCAGCGTGGTGGCGCTGCTGCAGACGCTGCTGTATGCGCGCTGGCTGGCGCCGGTGCTGGAGGATGGCCGCCCGGAGTGAGGCTGCCGTTGCCGACAAGCCGCCAATTGGCGGCTTTTTTTATGCTGGCGGCGCGGCCAGCACTGCCGCCACCACCTGTTCCAGCTCGGCGCGCAGCCAGCTGTGCGCCGGGTCGTGGCGGTATTTCAGGTGCCAGATCAGGTACATCGGCATGCGGCCAACCTTGGCCGGCAGCTGGCAGCTGGCAAAGCCCTGCATCAAGCCGCGCCCGAGCAGGCCGGGCAGGGTGGCCAGCATCGGGCTGCCGCGCAGAAAGGCCGGAATGCCGGCAAAGCTGGGCACGGTGACAGCAAAGCGGCGCTCGATGCCGCGGGCGCTCAGCTGCTGATCCACATCCAGCATGCGCCGCGGGCTGTACAGCACGCTGATGTGTTCGGCGGCCTGGTAGTCGGCCAGCCGCTGCGGCGCCTCGCGCTGCGCCGGGTCGTAGAACACGCGGTAGTCATCCTCGAACAGCCGCTTGTGCAGGATGTCGCTGGCGTCCGGCGGCCGTGGCGAGATCACCAGCTGGCAGTCGCCCTCGCGCAGCATTTCGGCGCGCGGCACGTCGGAGGGAATCACCCGCAGCCGCACCCCCGGTGCCTGCGGCCGCAGCCGTTGCAACAGCGCCGGCAGCAGCAGGTCGCGCTGGAAATCGTTGGCGGCGATGGTGAAGGTGGTGTGCAGCGTGGCGGGGTGGAATTCATTGCCGGCGGCAAAGCGGCGCATGTCCTCCAGCAGCAGGCGCGCATGCAGCGCCAGCGCCTCGGCGCGGGCGGTAGGCACGATGCCGCGCCCGCTTTTCACGAACAGCGGATCGCCGGTGATCTGCCGCAGTTTGCCCAGCAGATGTGACACCGCGGACTGGGTGACGCCCAGCCGCTGCGCGGCGCCGGTGACCGATTGCGCCTCGATGATGGCCAGCAGCAGCTGCAGCAGTTTGCCGTCGAGGTGCGAATAATCGAAATCGCTCATGAGTGCTATCAATGTCCCTGTGTTTATCCGGGGTATTGCTTTGCGGATACTACCCATCACCCCGCGGGGCAACAAGGAGAAACACAGTGCAAGAGACCAGCAAATTCAGCGTGCCGGGCACCAGTCTGTTTGACGGTGACATGGCGATGAAGGGCTACGCCCTCAACAAGATGTGCTTTTCATTCAACGATGCGGCCAACCGTCAGGCCTTTGTTGCCGAGGAGGCCGGCTACTGCCAGCGTTTCGGCCTGAACGAGGCGCAGTGCCGCGTGGTGCGCGAACGCGATGTGCTGGGCCTGCTGGCGGCCGGCGGCAATGTGTACTACCTGGCCAAGTTCGCCGGCATCCTGGGGCTGGATGTGCAGGACCTGGGGGCATTGCAGACCGGGATGAGTAAGGAAGCGTTCAAACAGATGCTGGTAGAGGCAGGGAAATAATCATGGCAACAATCGTAGGCGGCATTACCACTTCGCACGTACCGGCCATCGGTCGCGCCATCGCCCAGAACCTGCAGCAGGACGCGTACTGGAAGCCATTCTTCGACGGCTTTGCGCCGGTGCAGCAATGGCTGGACGAGGTCAAACCCGACGTGGCGGTAGTGATCTACAACGATCACGGGTTGAATTTCTTCCTCGACAAGCTGCCGACTTTCGCCGTCGGCGCCGCGGCGCAGTACTGCAACGCCGACGAGGGCTGGGGTATTCCCACCCTGCCACCGTTCCCGGGCGATGCGGCGCTGTCGTGGCAGCTGATCAACAGCCTGGTGCAGGACGAGTTCGACATCACCAGCTGTCAGGAAATGCTGGTCGACCATGCCTTCTCGCTGCCGATGAAGCTGCTGTGGCCGCAGGGCGACACCATCCCGGTGCGCACCATCCCGGTGTGCATTAACACCGTGCAGTACCCGCTGCCGTCCGCCACCCGCTGCTTCAAGCTGGGCCAGGCCATCGGCCGTGCCATCGCCAGCTGGCCGGATGAACTGAAGGTGGTGATCATCGGCACCGGCGGCCTGTCGCACCAGCTGGATGGCGAGCGTGCCGGCTTCATCAACAAGGCGTTTGACACCCGCTTCATGGACAGCCTGGCGGCCAACCCGCAGTGGGTGACGCAGTACAGCAACGAGCAGCTGGTGGAATACACCGGCACCCAGGGGGTAGAGCTGCTGATGTGGGTGGCCACCCGTGCCGCGCTGACCGGCGACGTGCGTGAGCTGCATCGCAACTATCACGTCCCCATTTCCAACACCGCCGCCGGCTTGATGCTGTTCGAGAACCGCTAAGGCGGACGCCGCGTATCACCACAGGCCGCCCGGCAGGGCGGCCTGCTGCTTGCTACAGTACAAGTAGCCGAGCGCTGTGGCTGGCAGCGCGTGCGGCCGGTGCCGGCAGCCGTTTGCAGCAGATCAAACAAGCGACAGTCCCGGCTTCGCCACTGCCCGGCTGGCGGCTCATAATGACAACTTCCTAACCCACCCAAGGAACACACCATGTATCGTCATTTGACTGTGGCACTCGATGGCAGCCACAACGCCCGTCCGGCCCTGATCGAAGCGGTGCGCCTGGCGGCGGCGGCCAAGGCGCGGCTGTCGCTGGTACACGTGATCAGCGTGCATGACTTTGTGGTCGACAGTGTCGGCATGCTGGATCTGCAGGGCTTGCAGGAAGAGGCGCGCGGCCAGGGCCAGCGCGTGCTGGACGAGGCGAAAGCCTATGCCGAACATCACGGCGTCAGCGACATCAGCACCCATCTGCTGGAGGCACCGCAGGGCGGCGCCGAAGCGGCGGCCCTGCTGGTGGATTTTGCCACCGGCGGCGCGTCCGACCTGCTGGTGATCGGCACCCACGGCCACCGTGGCTGGAAGCATCTGCTGCTGGGCAGCTTTGCCGAAACCGTACTGCGCCGCGCCACCCTGCCGCTGCTGGTGGTGCGCAACCCGGAAGACGACGACACCCCTAGCGCCGGCACCGCGGCGTAAGCGCTTTGCGGCCAACCTTGGCGGTTGGCCGTCTGTTCAGCGGCGGCGGGCCAGCACGAAAAACTCGTGGTTGCCGTCGCCGCCCTTGATCGGGCTGTCGAACCAGCCCAGCCGCTCGAAACCCTGCTCGGCAATCGCCTGGCTGATCTTGTCTTCCACCCCTTGGTACAGCGATTCATCGCGAACGATGCCGCCGTGGCCCAGGCCGTCGCGGCCGACCTCGAACTGCGGCTTCACCAGGCTGAGCAGGTAGCCGCCGGGGCGGAGCAGCGGCAGCGCCGACGGGTAGATCAGCGTCACCGAAATAAACGACACGTCGCACACCATCAGGTCGAACGGCTGGCCATCGTTGGCCGCCAGCAGCGCGGCGTGGTCCAGCGCGCGCGCGTTGATGCCCTCGAAGTAGCGCACGCGTTCATCGGCGGCGATGCGCGCCGCCAACTGGCCATGGCCGACGTCCACCCCCACCACCCGCGCGGCGCCATGCTGCAACAGGCAATCGGTAAAGCCGCCGGTGGACTGACCGACGTCCAGCGCGCGCCAGCCGCGGATGTCATCCAGCCCGGCCGCCGCCAGCGCGCCGGCCATCTTCAGCCCGCCGCGCGACACGTAGCGGTCGGCCTCGTCCGGCACGATGTCGAACACGCTGTCGTCCGCCAGCTTCTGGCTGACCTTGTGCAGCGGCCGGCCGGCCACGCTGACGCGCCCGGCCTCGATCAGCGCCTGCGCCGCCGTGCGCGAGGCGGCAAGCCCTTGTTCCACCAGCAAAACATCCACCCGTTTCATATCCTGCATCCATCAGCGTGCCAAAACCGCGCAAGGGTAGACGCAGACAAGGTTGGCCGCAAGCGGGCGGCGGTGCGATGATGGCGGCCAGAACGACCACTGGGGACAAGCATGGACGACAGACTGACACTGGAGCCGCACGCGGTACGCGTGCTGGGCGCCCTGATCGAAAAACAGGCACTGACACCCGACAACTACCCGTTGACGCTGAACGCGCTGCAGTCGGCCTGCAATCAGCTCACCAGCCGCGAGCCGGTGCTGAGCCTGAGCGAAGGCGAGCTTAGCGCCGCGCTGGACAGCCTGCTGGCGCAAAAGCTGGTGTCCGAGCGCCTGCCGGCCGGTAGCCGCGTGGCCAAGTACGAACATCGCCTCAACTACGCGTGGAACATCGACGGCGCGCGCCTGGCGGTGCTGGGCCTGCTGCTGCTGCGCGGCGCGCAGACCAGCGCCGAGCTGCGCAGCCGCGCCGGCCGCATGTACAGCTTCAGCGGGGTGGAAGAAGTGGATACTGCGCTGAACGCGCTGGCCGACAAATACCCGCCGCTGGTGGAAAAACTGCCGCGCCAGCCGGGGGCGCGCGAGGCACGCTGGGTGCACACCCTGCTGCCGTACGACGCCAGCCAGGTCGCCACGGCGACCGAGGCGGCCGACCCGTCGCTGGCGGCGCGTGTCGGCGAGCTGGAACAGCAGCTGGCGCAGCTGCTGCAACGTATCGAGAAGCTGGAGCAGGGCGCGCAGTAAGCCGCCCGCCATCTTCGAATCAGAAAGGTAGTCATGACAGAGCAGCAAAGCATCCGACTTTCCAAGCGTATGGCCGAACTGGGGCTGTGCTCGCGCGGCGAGGCGGATGATTACATCGCCCAGGGGCTGGTGCTGGTGGACGGTGTGGTGGTGGATGTGCTGGGCAGCCGGGTAACGCCGCAGCAGCGCATCGAGCTGGCGGCCAGCGGCCCGCGCGAACAGCCGGAGCGCATCAGCATGCTGCTGCACAAGCCGGCGGCGCTGGGCGAGGAACAACTGCTGGCGCAGCTGGTGCCGGCCCGGCGCGCCGCCGACGACAACTCCGGCCTGGTGTACCTGCGCAAGCATCAGCAGCGGCTGCAGCTGTTTGGCGCCGTGCAGGCCGGCGAAAGCGGGCTGCTGGTGGCGACGCAGGATGGCAAGACCGCGCGCCAGATGCAGGCCGGCGATTTCGAGCAGGAATGGCTGCTCAACCTGACGCAGCCGCTGTCCGATGCCGCGCTGAAACTGCTGCAGGATGGGGTGGAGCTGAATGGCAAGCGGCTGCGCGCCGGTCGCGTCAGCCGCCAGAGCGAGCGCCAGCTGTGCGTGGTGCTGAAGAAACCGGCACCGGGCATGATCGCCGCCATGTTGGCCGCGGCCAACGTAGCGGCCGCAGGCGGGCACTGCATCCGCATCGGCCGCGTGCGGCTGGGCAAGCTGCCGGCCGGCCAGTGGCGCTATATGACGGCGCTGGAGAAATTCTGAGCCGGCGCCGCGCGCCGCCATGAAAAAAGCTGGCTGCGGTGGTTCCGCAGCCAGCTTTTTTATTACCGGTGACCCGCGTGGCTCAGTCTTTGCGCGCCAGGCGGTCTTCCTCGAACACGGCGAAGGTTTTCTTGGCCGGTTCGATCACTTCCCATACGCCTTCAAAGCCAGCCGGGATCACGAAATGCTGGCCGGCCACGATTTCCACCATCGAGCCATCGTCGCCATGCATGCGCACGTGGCCTTCCAGCAGCGTGCAGAACTCGCACTCGGTGTACTTCACCCGCCAGGCGCCGACACCTCCAGACCACAGCCCGGCGTGAAACTGGCCGGTCGGATCGCTGTAATGCATTTCCACGGATTGCTGGCAAGGGCCGCTCAACTTACGCTCGGCCGGTGCCGCGAAAGAATCGGGGGTGATGTCCTGTTTGTGGAACAGAACGATATCGTTTGCGCTAGACACGAAACGCTCCTTTGTAGTGCTGCTTTGTTACAACTTGATCAAATCTGTGTCCGCCACTCTGGCACAAGCGGGCAGTGGCGGCAAGCCGTGCACGGCAAAATAGCCGGCGGGCATGCCGCGCGGCCTAGCGCCATTCGCCGCGCAAGCGGCTTACCTCCTGCTGCAGCGCGCTGGCGCTCACCGCCGTCGCCGGCAGCGGCGCGGCCGCCTTGAGGGCGATCTTCGACCAGGCGCGGCGCGGCCAGCACAGCATGGCGACGCCGTAGCGGCGCGAGAAGAAGCTGCCCCACATGCCGCACAGCGCCAGCGGTACCACCGGCACCGGCGTGCGTGCCACGATCTCCTCGATGCCGCTCTTGAACGGGTTGATATTGCCATCATAGGTGATCTTGCCTTCCGGGAAGATGCACACCACTTCGCCCTCGGCCAGTGCCGCCGCCACCGCGTCGAACGCGCGCTGCTTGGCCTGCGGATCTTCCTTGGCCGGTGCAATCGGAATCGCCCGCGCGGTGTGGAAGATGAAGTTGAGCAGCGGCACCTTGAAGATGTGGTGATCCATCACGAAGCGGATCGGGCGACGCACCGCGCCGGCCAGGATCAGCGCATCCATGAAGCTGACGTGGTTGCACACCAGTACGCACGGGCCTTCCTCCGGGATGTGCTCCAGCCCCTCGTGGCGGATGCGGTACAGGGTGTGGGTGGCGATCCACACCAGGAAGCGCATCAGGAACTCCGGCAGCAGGCTGTAGATGTACAGCGCCACCAGCAGGTTGAGCAGCGCGGCGATCAGCAGCACGTTGGGGATGCTCACGCCGTTGGCCGCCAGTAGCGCGGCAAAGGCGGCGGATACCACCATGAACAGCGAGTTGAGGATGTTGTTGGCGGCAATGGCGCGCGAGCGGAACGTCGGTGCGGCGCGCGACTGCACCAGCGCGTACAGCGGCACGATGTAGAAGCCGCCGAACACGCCGATGAGGGTGAAATCCGCCATCAGCCGCCAGTAGCTGGCGCTGCCGATGAGCCCCAGCCAGGTGAGCGTGCCGCCGGCGTGCGCCGGGGTGGCGAAGTACAGGTCGATGCCGAACAGGCACAGCCCCAGGGAGCCGAACGGCACCAGCCCCAGCTCCACCTTGCGGCCGGACAGCTTCTCGCACAGCATCGAGCCCAGCCCCACGCCTAGCGAGAACAGCGTCATCAGCAGGGTGTAGACGCTGGCATCGCCGCCCAGCACATCGGAAGCAAAGGTCGGCAGCTTGGACAGGTACAGCGCGCCCAGGAACCAGAACCAGGAAATGCCCAGCAGCGACAGCCACACCGGGCGGCTTTGCTTCGCCTGCTGGATGATGGCCCAGGTCTGGCGCGGCATGTGCCAGTCGATCGGCAGCGCCGCCGACGAGGGCGGTGCCGGCGGCATGCGCCGCGCGGCGGCGAGACCGGCCAGCGCGCAGGCCAGCAGCGCCACGATGATGGTGAAGCGCTGCGGGTCGGCATTCACCAGCACGGTGCCGGCCACCTGGCCGAGGATGATGGACACGAAGGTGCCCATCTCGATCAGGCCGTTGCCGCCCACCAGCTCCTTCGGCTGCAGATACTGCGGCAGCACGCTGAATTTCAGCGGCCCGAACAGCGTGGAGTGCACCCCCATCAGGAAGATGGTGGACATCAGGATGGCGCCGTTATGCAGCCAGAAACCCAGCGCCGCCACCAGCATGATGGCGATCTCCATCTGCTTAACGAAGCGCGCCACCGCCGCCTTGTCGTACTTCTCGCACAGCTGGCCGGCAGTGGCGGAAAACAGGAAGAACGGCAGGATGAACAGCGCTGCCGCCAGCTGGATCATCAGCTCCGGCGCCAGCCCCAGCAGCTGCATGCCGTGGAAGTTGATCAGCACCACCACCGCGTTTTTCAGCAGGTTGTCGTTGAAGGCGCCAAAGAACTGGGTGACGAACAGCGGCAGAAAGCGCCGCGTCTTGAACAGGTCGAACTGGTTGGGGTGGTGGGACATGCTGCCGCCATGGGGGAAGGTCGATGGCGGCATGGTATGTCAGCCGCCGCCTTGCGGCCAACCCTCGTGCTCTGTTTCGCCAATCCCGCAACACGACAGCGCGCCGTGCTCCCCATGGCGGCGTTGCGCATCGCTCGCCATAGCGGCGGCGATTGCGATGGTTCGCGCCTTGCCACAGGGCGCAATCCATCGCTTTCGTCTCGTCGCCGCCATCCACGCGCCATGGTTGGCCGCCAGCCGTGGTGTTCAATCCATCAGCTGCCGATACAGGTAGACCAGCACGCGCGCCAGTTCCTCGGCGGTCTGCTCCTGGCCGGTATTGCCGCCGTGGCCGCCGCCCTCGGTTTCGAACAGCAGCACGTCGTGCTGCATCGCCTGCATGCGCGCCACCATCTTGCGCGCGTGCGCCGGATGCACGCGGTCGTCCTTGCTGCTGGTGGTGAACAGCGCCAGCGGGTAGCGGGCGTCGGCGCTGGCGTGGTGGTAGGGCGAGTACGCCGCCAGCGCCGCGCGCTCGTCCTCGTCCTGCGGGTCGCCGTATTCGTCGATCCAGCTGGCGCCGGCCAGCAGCTCGCTGTAGCGCAGCATGTCCAGCAGCGGCACCTCGCATACCACCGCGTTGAACAGCTCCGGGCGCTGCACCAGGCAGGCGCCGACCAGCAGGCCGCCGTTGCTGCCGCCTTCGATGCCCAGCCGGCGCGCGCAGGTGTAGCCGCGGGCGATCAGGTCTTCCGCTACCGCGATGAAATCGTCGAAGCTCACCTGCCGGCGCGGCCCCTGTGCCGCCTGATGCCAGCCCGGGCCGAACTCGCCGCCGCCGCGGATATTGGCCACCACGAACACGCCGCCCTTTTCCAGCCACTGCGGGCCGAAGTTGTCCATGTAGTAGGGCATCATCGGCACTTCGAAACCGCCGTAGCCGTACAGCAGCGTCGGCGCGTTGCCATCCAGCGCCAGGTCGCGGCGATGCACCACGAAGTAGGGGATGGCGGTGCCGTCCGGCGCGCGTGCCAGCAATTGCTCGGCGACAAAATCGGCGGCCGCGAAGGCGGCCGGCTGCTGGCGCAGCACTTCCGGCTCGCCGCCGGAGAGCAGGTCCAGCCGGTACAGCCCGGCCGGGGTCAGGAAGTCGCTGTAGCTGTAGTACAGCAGGTCGCTGTGCCACGGCTGGTCGGCGAACTCGATCACGCCACCGGTGGGCAGCGGGTTGGCATGCGGCTGCCAGCCACCCTGCGACCAGCGCAGGGTGACCAGGCGGCTTTTCACCTTGTCGATGACGATGATGGCCAGCAGGTTCAGCGTGGCTTCCACCATTTCCACCGACTGCGCCTCGTTCGGTACGAACAGCTCGGCGATGCGGCCAACCTTGCCGCTGCCCACGCTGCAGGCCACCGCCAGCAGGCTGCCGGCGGTGTAGTGCTGGCCAGCGAAGTGCCAGTCCTCGGCCAGCTTCACGATCAGGTCGCCGTGGCTGTAGGCCTCGATCTCGGCGCGCTCCGGCAGTGGTAGCGCAATCAGGCTATCACCGGCAAGGTGGTAATAGGTTTTGCTGTAGAAGCTGTCGGACGCCTCGATGATGTCGAAAGCGGTGATGGCAGCCGGTGCCACAGGGTTGGCCGCATCCAGGAAGCGCCACGCCGCCACCATCATCGCGTCCTCGTCCAGCTGCAGCAGCGGCTGCGCCTGCTCCCAGCTGTGGCCGCGTTGCAGCAGCCACACTTCGCGCGGGTAGCCGGCACGGGTCAGCTGCGCCTCGTCCCACGCCGGGCACACGAACACGCTGTCCCGGTCGCGCCAGGCGATATGGTTCTTGCCGTAGGGGAAGGCAAAGCCGCCGGCGACGAAGGCCTGCGCATCCAGATCGTACTCGCGGGTGACGGTGGCATCGGAGCCGCCGGGGGTGAGGCTGAGCAGCACATGCTGCGGCTGCTCGGTGTAGTGCGACACGCCGTCCAGATACCAGTCCACCTGCTCGGTGGCGGCCAGCTGGTCGATGTCCAGCACCGTCTGCCAGTCCTGGCTATTGGCGCGGTAGGCATCCAGTGTGCAGCGGCGGTAGATGCCGCGCGGGTGAGCTTCGTCCTGGTGGAAGTTGTACAGCCAGCCGGCGTGCTCGGCAAAAAACGGGATCTGCCGCGTGTCGCGCAGATTGGCGAGGATGGATTGCTTCAGCCCGGCAAAGCGCGGGTCGCTGTCCAGCCGCGCGCGGGTGGCGGCGTTCTGTGCGGCCACCCAGGCAAGGGCAGCGGGGTCGTCCAGGCTTTCCAGCCACTGGAACGGGTCGTGAGAGTGATCGGTCATCGGATAGGCGCAAAGGTTGGCCGCAAGGCGGAATGGGCGGATTGTGCGGCAGGCGGGCGCCGCTGCAAAGCACGCACGCTGTTTGCGCTGCCGCCACGCCGCCCGTGCGACGGGCGTGGCATGATGCAGGCATTGCCAGAACGGGAGTTAAGCATGCAGAAACGATGGATGCTGTGTTGGCTGGTCGCGCTGCTGGCCGGCAGCGCGCAGGCGGCGGACAAACGCAACGCCATGCAGGCGCTGCAATGCAAGCAGCCGCTGCAGTGCGCCTACTTTACCGATGTCTACGCCGCGGACCGCGGCTTTCGCAACGCGGTGCAGTCGGCGTTTCGCGGTAGCGGCGGCAAGGCGCCACCGTGGGTGGCTGGTGGTGTCAGCACCCCGCTGCTGCCGCTGAAGAGCGGCCGCGACGACTACCTGCGCGGCTGGGTATGCGAACCGCACAACTGCCCGCACCAATTGCTGGTGCTGTACGCACCCAAGCGCCAGCAGCTGGTGGCGCGCTACAGCCGCGATGACGGCACCGTTGTGTGGCTGGGGCGTCCCAATAGCAGCCAGCAGGCGCTGCTGCTGGACGAAACCGACGCGGCCTCGCCGCTATACGGCAAGCTCGGCGACAGCACGCCGCTGCCGCTGGTGTTGCGGTGAGGTTTGCGGCCAACGTTGGCCGCAGTTTTAGCCGTACACCTTGTAGAAGAATGCCAGCGTCAGCACGCTGCCCAGCGCCACCACCACGCGCTTGAGCCAGATCGCCGGCAGGCGGCGGGCCAGGCGGGCACCGGCCACGCCGCCGGCGATGGTGCCGGCCAGCATCAGCAGCGCCGCCGGCCAGTCGACGATGCCGGCGACGATGAAGGTCAGCACCGCTACGCCGGAGATCAGTACCGATAGCCAGGTTTTCAGCGCGTTCATGCGCGTCAGGGTATCCAGCGCGAACAGGCTGTACAGCGCCAGCATCATGATGCCCATGCCGCCGCCGAAGAAGCCGCCGTAGACGGCCACCAGCAGCTGGCCGGCCAGCAGGCCGCCGCGGCTGCCGTGCACGGTGCTGGCGTGGCGGCCCAGCCAGCGGGTGAGCTGGCCGCTGGCGGCAAACATGACGGTGGCCAGCAGGATCAGCCACGGCACCAGCGCGTCGAACAGCCGCGGCGATACCACGGTGACCAGCCAGCCGCCGATCAGGCCGCCCAGCAGGCTGATGCCGCTCATCGCCGGCAACGCGCGCTGGCCGGCCAGTTCACGACGGAAGGCTAGGCTGCTGGCGACATAGCCCGGCCACTGCGATACCGAGCTGGTGGCGTTGGCGACGATGGGTGGCAGCCCGGCCGCCACCAGCGCCGGGAAGGTGATCAGCGTGCCGCCGCCGGCCATGGCGTTGAGCGCGCCGGCGGCAAGGGCAGCAGCAAACAGCGCCAGCGCGATGCTCAGCGTCATGCGGCCAACTGTGCAGCGAACACGGCGACGATGCGGTCGATCTTGGCGCGGCCGATCTGCCAGTGCGTCACCAGCCGCATCAGGCCATGCTCGGGGCCGTTGGCCTTGATGCCGGCCGCGGTCAGCGCCGCCATCAGCTGGCCGCTGTCCAGGCTGTCCGGCAGGCGGAACCACACCATGTTGATGTGCACGTCGTCCAGATTGACGCTGATGCCGGGCAGGGCTGCCAGTTGTTCGGCCAGATAGCGGGCGTTGGCGTGATCCTCGGGCAGGCGCGCCGCCATCTCGGTCAGTGCCAGCAGGCCGGGCGCAGCCAGCACGCCGGCCTGGCGCAGGCCGCCGCCCAGCAGCTTGCGATTCTTGCGCGCGCGGGCGATGAAGGCGGCCGGGCCGGCGAGGATGGAGCCGACCGGTGCGGCCAACCCTTTGGACAGACAGCACATCACCGTGTCGCTGTAGCGGGTGATGTCGCGCACCTCGCAGCCCAGGTGTACCGCGGCGTTGAACACGCGGGCGCCGTCCAGGTGTACCGGCACGCCGTGCTGCTGCGCGACGTCCCACACCGCCTGCATGGCGGCCAGCGGAATCACCCGGCCGTTGCTGTGCGCGTTTTCGACGCAGATCAGCCCGGTGCGCGGCCAGTGGATGTCTTCGCCGTCGCGGATACGCTTTTTCACCTCATCGGCGCGCAGCACGCCGTCGGTACTGGCGATGGTGCGCAGCTGCACGCCGGCGATCACCGCCGCGCCGCCGGTTTCATGCCACACGATATGGCAGTCGTCGCCGAGGATCACTTCGTCGCCGCGCTGGCAGTGGGTGTACAGCGCCAGCTGGTTGCCGAAGTTGCCGGACGGCACGAACAGCGCGGCTTCCTTGCCCAGAATGCCTGCGGCCAATGTTTCCAGCTCGCGCACGGTGGGGTCGTCGCCGTAGACGTCGTCGCCGACCACGGCGTCGAACATGGCCTGGCGCATGGCCTGGGTGGGCTGGGTTACGGTATCGCTGCGTACGTCGATGCTGTGCATGGTGGTCCTCTGTGTGTGCGGGCCTGGTGTCTGCTCACGCGCTGCTGTGCGTGGCGAGATGCTACGGAGTGACTGCGTTTGCGGAATGCTCATTTAGCACTTGTCGATTCCGCTTGCGCAGCCGCGTTCGCCTTTTCTCACGCTCGCGAGCGCGGGTGCCGGCGCCAATAAAAACGGCGACCCGCGGGTCGCCGTGATGGCATTCATGTAATCGGGTCGATCCGATTTTGCCTGTCGCATCGACAGGTGCATAGTTGGGCGACAGAACAGTCAGTTTCTGTCGCCGGTGGCTGGTGGCTTAGTGCACGCGATAGGAGGCCTTCAGGGCATCGGTACGGCGCTGGGCCAGGTCCAGCGCGGCGGCGGGCATGCTGATGTCGGCGCCGCAGGCGCAGTGCAACTGCTTGTCGGGGTGCAGGCTGGCCAGATGGTGGCGGGTTTCATGCCCGCAATCGCAGGCAATGACCACGGTGGCGTTGTAGTGCTTGTCCAGGTCGATATCGAAACGCGGTGACTTTATCATCGGAACATCTCCCGTAAAGAAACAAACACCCCCGCGTGGCGGAGGTGCTTTCAGGGTAGATGATGAGTAATTTATTGCAAGTAATACAACTACTTGCCTTACGCCAGCCGGCGGTGGCGGAAGGTGGACAGCCCCACCGGCAGCTCGGCGAACCAGTTGATGAAGCGCATCACGTCCTCGCCCTGGAAAATGGCGCCATGTTGCGGGCACATCATGTCGATTTTCAGCCGGCTGGCGCGCTCGCACCAGTCCAGCTTTGCCTCGGTGGAGCCCATCCAGCGGCGGTGGAAGCCTTCGGCATGGCGGATGTGCTGGTCGAAATCGCGCACGAACAGCTCGCCTTCGTCCGGCGGCAGCAGCGCCGCGCCGACGTCGCCGGAGAACAGGATGCGCGCGTCCGGGTCGTACAGGTGAAAGTTGCCGGAGGAGTGCAGATAATGCGCCGGCACCGCCTCCAGCTGGCCCTGTCCCAGCGGAATGTGCTGACCTTCGTCCGGGATGGATTGCAGTGATTGGTCATCACCGCCGAAGTGCGGGATGAAGCTGTCCCACAGCCGGCTGACATGGCAGCGGATCTTCGGGTTGCAGTCCAGCCACAGCCCCAGCGAGGAGATGATGTCCGGGTCCTGGTGCGAGGCGAACAGGCGGTTGATGCTCATCGGGTCGACCACGGTGGACAGCGCGGCGAACACCGCCGGAAAGATTTCGCTACCACCGGGGTCGGTGAGCAGGTTGTCGCCGTCGCGGCTGATCAGGTATTCGTTGGTGTCGATCACATAACCCGGCTTGGCGGCGTCACGGGCGATCACCACCCAGCGGTGGTTGCCTTCCTGATAAATGGTGGTGGCTGATTTCATATTCTTTGCATTCCGGCGCACAGCGTTTCGATGGAGGGCAGGATGGTCTGGATTTTCTGGTCGAAGTCCTGGCTCACTTCGGCTAGGGCGCGGCCGTATTCGCGGCCGTAGGCCGCTTCGATCTTGGCGGAACGCGAGATGGCGGTGCCGAACTGGCACAGCTTGCGCGCTTCTTCCAGCCGGTCCAGCAGCCGCAGGCGCACTTCGCGCACCTGCTGTCCCCGGGCCTGGAACACCTGCAGCCGTTCGGCCAGGATGGCGTCCAGCGCCGGCAGCGGCTGGGGCAGTTGCTGGCGCGTGGCCTGCAGCAGGTGCTGGCGGCGCTCGCGGCGCAACAGGTCGGAAATCAGGTTCACCGCCTGGTAGGCGTCGCTGGACAGCTCCTGCATCAGCCCGGTGAGCTCCACCGACAGCGTGCGCAGTTCCTTGGAGATCACGCCGAAGCCCAGCGCCACTTCGCCGGCGCGGTGCGACAGCAGGATGGCGTTCAGCGCCATGATGTTGATCTGGAACGCGATCAGCACCACGCCCTTGATGCCCTCGTTCAGGCGCACGAAGCTGGCCAGCTGTTGCGATGACGAATGTTGCAGAGCCTGTGTGCTCACTCCGGGTCTCTCCTGATGGGCGGCTGCCGTGTTCGGCAGTCTAGCAAAGCGCCATGCGGCTTGCCTGCCTTCTTGCGCCGCTGGCATGACCCTGCTCAAGCCGGCATGCAACTGGCGTGGCAGGGGCATTGTGGCTGGAGATTGTGGCGGCGCTTGGTTATGCTTGCGCGTTTTGCAGTGGGAGCACGCGATGGAAGCCGATTTGCAGCGCCGTTTTGGCGGTATTGCCCGCCTGTATGGCGACGACGCCCTGCAGCGTTTTGCTGCGGCCAACGTGTGCATCATCGGCGTCGGCGGGGTGGGCAGCTGGGTGGTGGAGGCGCTGGCGCGCAGCGGCGTGGGCCGGCTGACGCTGATCGACCTCGACAACATCGCCGAATCCAACACCAACCGCCAGTTGCCGGCGCTGGACCCGAACTACGGTCTGGCCAAGGTGACCGCACTGGCCGAGCGCGTGCGCGCCATCAACCCGGCCTGCGTGGTGACCGAGGTGGAAGACTTCGTTACCGAAGAAAATATGGCCGCCATGCTGGGGCAGGGTTTCGATTACATCGTCGACTGCATCGACAGCCTGCGGGTGAAGACGGCGATCGCCGCCTGGTGCGTGCGCCGCCGCCAGAAGCTGATCGTGTCCGGCGGCGCCGGCGGACAGATGGACCCGGCGCGTATCGGCATTGCCGACCTGTCGGCGGTGACCGACGACCCGTTGTTGTCCAAGCTGCGCTACAACCTGCGCCGCCACCACGGCTTTGCCCGCGAGCCGGGCAAGAAGATGGGGGTGGTGTGCGTGTACTCCACCGAGCAGCTGGTGTATCCGCAGGCCGACGCCTGCGAGGTGGACGCGGCGCGCGGGCCGCAGGGGCTGTCTTGTGCCGGTTTTGGCGCCAGCATGGTGGTAACCGCCAGCTTCGGCCTGTTCGCCGCCGGCCGCGTGCTGGAGGAGCTGGCCGGCAAGCGCCGCAAGAAGGGCTGAGGCATTCCTGGTAGGGCGGAAGCCAGGTAATACCGGGCGTTCCGCCGAGGTGTGTCCCATCTAAGCTGGTACGGCTGATGGCGGATCGCCCTGGCGGGCATCCGTCCTACTGCGGGACCAACGTTGGCCGCAACGGCCAGGCTGGCCGGCTTACTCCGGCAGCTGGTACTTGTCGCGGTAGCGCTGCAGGATGCGCTGGTACTCGCCGCTGGCTTTCAGCTGCAGCAGGGCGGCATCGAACTCGCGGCGCCGCAGGTCGCTGCGAAAGCCGACATGGCGCGGCGAATTGCCAAACAGCGCGTAGCTGCTGACCGCCAGCCGGTGCCCGCTCAGGTCCAGCTGGGTGCGGTTGGCGTGAAACACCATTTCGTCGCCCACCACCACATCCACCCGGTGATTCAGCAACAGGCGGTTCAGCGTGTCCTGATCGGCATGTTCGCTGTAGCTGGGCGACGCCATCACCGCTTTGCTGTAGTCGTTGCCGAACAGCAGGCGGGCATTCTGGAAGCTGGCCACGTTGTAGCGCGCCAGGTCGCCCAGCTGGCGCAGCACGATGCCGCTGTGCTGCAACACGATGGCGCGATTGCGGTAGTACAGCAGTGGTTGCGAGTAATACAGGCCGCTGCCGGCGCCGGGAATCAGCGTGATCATGGCATCCACGCTGCCTTCCTGCAGCATCGCCAGCCCGCGTGCCTGCGGCACCTGCAGCACCACGGGCTGATGCCCGGCCAGTTGCAGGGTGCGGAGCGCCAGCTCGACCTCCATGCCGCTCTTGCCGCCATCTTCCACATACGGCGGCTTGGCCAGCCCGACCGCCAGCCGCACGTTGGCCGCCAGCAGCGTGGCAGACAGCAGCAGCAAACAACAGGCAGCAAGCAAACGCGTCATGATTCCGGCTCCGGCGGGTCGGTCGGCGGTGGCCGTCAGTCGATTATAGTTTGAAGCGGGTCAGTGTCTGGTTCATCAGGCGCGAGCTGTCTTCCAGGCCGATGGCTTCCGCCGTCAGACTATCGGCCTCATCGCGCTGGCGGTGGATTTCGCTGCCGATGGCGCCAATGTCGCCCTGCATGCTGGCGATGTTGTCGCGAATGGTATCGCCGGCGGCCAACACCTGGCCGAAGTGCTGCTGCAGGGTGTCCAGCAGCTGTCGCACGGTTTCCAGCGCACTGCGCGCGCCGCTGGAGGCACCGGACAGCCGCTCGGCCTCGTCGGCATGCTGCGCGATGATGTCGGCGGTATCGGCGATGGTGGCCAGCAGCTTGTCGACGAAGCTGTCGGTTTCCGCCAGCGTGTGCTGGGTCTGGCCGGCCAGCTTGCGCACCTCGTCCGCCACCACGGCAAAGCCGCGACCGGCTTCGCCGGCACGCGCCGCTTCGATGGCGGCGTTCAGCGCCAGCAGGTTGGTCTGCTCGGAAATGCCGGCAATGCGCTGCAGAATGCCGGTGATGTTGCGTACATCCAGCGACAGCGCCTCGAAGCGCTGCGCCAGCTGGCGGTTGGCCGCCACATGCTCGCCCATGCCATGCGCCATGCTGTTCACCGATTCGCGCGATTGCCCCAGTTCGCCGCCCACGCGGCTGAGTTGGCCGGCCACTTCGCCCAGCAGTTGGCCGCTGTGCTGGCTCAGCTGCTGGATATGGTCGGCGCGCTGGCGGCTGCCTTCCAGTAGCTGGCTGCTCTTGCCGGCGGCGCCCTGCAGCTGCAAGGCGCTCTGGCGCACGTTTTCCGCGCTGTGGAAGGTGTGGCGCGCATTGTCGGCCACCTCGCCCAGCGTGCCGCTGAAGGTGCGGCACAGCTGGTTGAAGCTGCGCGCCATGCTGGCGACTTCGTCCTCGCCGCGCGGGTGCAGCGTGGTGGACAGGTCATGGGCGCTGGCCTGATGTTCGATGTGGCTGGCGATACGGGCGATCGACCGCGCTAGCCAGTTGGCCAGCAGCCAGGCCACCACCGTGCCCAGCAGCAGCAGGATCACGCCGATCAGCAGCGTGTCGCGCAGTGCGGCCAACTTGCTGGCCTGCGCTTCCGCCAGCGGTACGTCGGCGGCCAGTACCACCACCTGGCCGTTGACGGTGGTGGGCAGGAAGATGGAGCGGAAGGTGCCGTAGTCGTCGCTGTATTCGTCGTAATGCGCGCTGCGGTCGGCAAACGCCGCCTGTAGCCCGGCACTGGCTTCGTACGGCTGCAGGTGGTGGCCGAACTTGTCGGCGCGCAGCTCTTCCTCGCCGGCGCCATCGGCCAGGTACAGCACCTTGCCGTCTTGCTGGCCCAGCAGGTACAGGTATTTCACCCCGAACTGGCGGGCGTAGCCATCCAGCTTGCGGGCGTTGTCCAGCATCTGCTCGCGGCTGACGCTGCCGGGGGTGAACATGGTGGCCAGGAAGCGCTCGTCCAGCAGCGCGGGGATGGCGCGTGCGGCGGCGTTGAGGCGGGTGTCGATCACGGCGATGGCCTGCTCGCTGCTGCGCAGGTAGGTGTGCACGCTGAAGGCGGCCACGGTCAGCAGGTTCAGGGCCAGGAACAGGCAGACAAGCTTGGTGCGGATGCTTAGACGGTACAGCCAGGACATTGACGGTTATCCTTAGGTGGGCAGCTGCTGGATGGGGCGCTGGGCCGCCGGTTAATCTGGAAATTCATTATGATTTGGATAATGCAGTTAAAAATGAAATTTACAAAACCAAATCGTTAAGCTGAACACTTTCAATACGCCAGCATGTGGCGGCAATCGCAAAGGAGAACGGTTATGAATACACCTCGCACTGCTCTGGTCACCGGCGCCGATCGCGGCATTGGTCTGGCCATTGCCTGCCGTCTGGCGCGTGAAGGCTGGCAACTGGCGCTGCATGGCCTGGCGGACGTCGCCGGCCAGGCCGAGGTGCTGGCCGCAGTGCGTGCCGCCGGCGCGGCCGATGCCGCCTATTTCAGCGCCGATCTGCGCGACGGCGCGGCCAGCCGCGCGCTGGCAGAAGCGGTGCTGGCGCGCTTCGGCCGCGTGGACGTGCTGGTCAACAACGCCGGCATGCAGTTCGCCGCGGCGGTGACCGAGATGCCGGCGCAGAAATGGGACGACATCATCGGCGTGAACCTATCTGCCGCCTTTCACCTGCTGCAGCTGTGCCTGCCGGGCATGCTGGCCGCCGGCTGGGGGCGGGTAATCAACATCGCCTCGGTGCACGGCCTGGTGGCGTCCAAGAACAAGCTGCCGTATGTGGCCAGCAAGTTCGGCATCGTCGGCCTGACCAAGGCTGCGGCGCTGGAGACCGCCGGCAGCGGCGTCACCGTCAACGCCATCTGCCCAGGCTGGGTGGAAACCGCGCTGATCGAGCCGCAGATCATGGCGCGCGCCGCGCAGTTCGACGGCGACCGTGCCGCCGGCCTGCGCGACCTGGTGCTGGAAAAACAGCCGTCTGGCCAGATGAGCCAGCCGGAAGACATCGCCGAGGCGGTGCTGATGCTGTGCGGACAGTGGGCGCATAACCTGACCGGGGTGGCGTTGCCGGTGGATGGCGGCTGGACCGCGCAGTAGCGCGGGCAAAGGTTGGCCGCAGCACTGCGGCCAACCTTGTGCTGCCTCAAGCCGTGGCATATCCGCCGCCGTCCCGCTCTGGTAATCTGCTGGCGATTAATTAGCTGACAGACCGTCCAACCATGAGCATCACTACCTCCCGGCTTTATCTTGCCTCCGGCAGCCCGCGCCGCCGCGAAATCCTGGCAGACCTGGGCCTGAATCTGGAACGCATCCATGCCGACATCGACGAATCGGTATTGCCGGGCGAGGCCGCGGTGGCCTACACCGAGCGCCTGGCGTGCGAAAAAGCCGCCGCCGGCTGGCAGGTGGTGAGCAACTGCGGCCTGCCGCCGCACCCGCTGCTGGCCGCCGACACCACTGTGGTGCTGGACGGCGAGATCTACGGCAAGCCGGCCGATGCTGACGACGCCCGCCGCATGCTGCAGGCGTTTTCCGGCCGCAGCCACCAGGTGGTGACCAGCGTGGCGGTGCGGCTGGGCGATGCACTGCAGCTGGCCACCAGCATCACCGACGTCACCTTCAAGCCGCTGAGCGCCGACGAGATCCAGCGCTATATCGACAGCCACGAGCCGTTCGACAAGGCCGGCGCCTACGGTATCCAGGGTAAGGCCGCGGTGTTCGTCGCCCGCATTGAGGGCAGCTACACCGGCGTGGTGGGGCTGCCTGTTTACGAAACCGCACAACTTCTCGGCAAGTTCGGTTACCAACTGCCCTGATTCCACCAGTTACCGGAGCTTGCCATGCTGCAACAACCGATTCCGTTGCCGCGCGATATGCCGCGGCCCAAAGAGCAGATTCTCGTCAACATAACGCCGCAGGAAACGCGGGTGGCAGTGCTGGAAGACGCCATCGTGCAGGAGCTGCACATCGAGCGTTCCGCCAGCCGCGGCATCGTCGGCAACATCTACCTGGGGCAGGTCAAGCGTGTGCTGCCGGGGATGCAGAGCGCCTTCATCGAGATCGGCCTGGAGCGCGCCGCCTTCCTGCACATCGCCGACGTACTGGAACAACGCCAGCACCCGTCCGAGCCGCAGCGCATCGAGAAGATGCTGTTCGAGGGGCAGACCGTGCTGGTGCAGGTGATCAAGGACCCGATCGGCACCAAGGGCGCGCGGCTGTCGACGCAGATCAGCCTGGCCGGGCGCTTCCTGGTGCACCTGCCGCAGGAAGAGCACATCGGCATCTCGCAGAAGATCGAGCAGGAGGCCGACCGCCTTAGCCTGAAGAACCGGCTGGAAAAATTGCTGCCGGATGGCGCGCCGCGCGGCTACATCATCCGCACCAGCGCCGAGACCGCCACCGATGAAGAGCTGACCGCCGACATCGACTACCTGTCCAAACTGTGGGCCGACATCCGCCACAAATCGCAGCACCTGCCGGCGCAGAGCCTGCTGTACGAAGACCTGCCGCTGGCGGTGCGCGTGCTGCGCGACATGGTGAGCGACTACACCGAGAAGGTGATCGTCGACTCCACCGAGAACTACGGCAAGATGGTGGAATTCGCCGAGGCTTACGTGCAGTCGGCGGTGGCCAAGATCGAGCGCTACAGCGGCGAGCGCCCGCTGTTCGAGCTGCACGGCATCGAGACCGAGATCGACAAGGCGCTGTCGCGTCGCGTCAACCTGAAGTTCGGTGGCTACCTGATCATCGACCAGACCGAGGCGATGACCACCATCGACGTCAACACCGGTGGCTTCGTCGGCAACCGCAACTTCGACGAGACCATCTTCAAGACCAACCTGGAAGCCACGCTGTCGCTGGCACGCCAGCTGCGGCTGCGCAACCTGGGCGGCATCATCATCGTCGATTTCATCGACATGGACAGCGAGGAACACCGCAGCGCGGTGCTGGCCGAGCTGGCCAAGGCGCTGGCGCGCGACCGCACCCGCGTGACGCTGAACGGCTTCACCAGCCTGGGCTTGGTGGAAATCACCCGCAAGCGCACCCGCGAGAGCCTGGCGCACGTGCTGTGCGAGCCATGTCCGATGTGCCAGGGCCGTGGCGAGATCAAGACCGCGCAGACGGTGTGTTACGAGATCCAGCGCGAGATCGTGCGCGAAACGCGTCGCTTCGACGCCAAGGGCTTCCGTATCCTCGGCTCACAGAACGTGATCGACATGCTGCTGGACGAGGAATCGCAAAGCCTGGCCATGCTGATCGACTTCATCGGCAAGCCGATCTCGCTGTCGGTGGAAACCAGCTACAGCCAGGAACAGTTTGACGTGGTGTTGTTGTAGGTTTTTGGCCGCCCGCCCCGCAAAAAGTGCAATCCGTGCTTGCCGTCGCCGGGCGGTGGCACAAGATTAAAGGGTGATGCCGGCGCCGCGCCCTGTGCGTGGCGCCGGAGTTGGCCGCAAGTATCAGGAGTACCTTTGTATGACCGAAGTAAACAGCGATCCCCTGTGGGCCGCCATCCTGCAGGAAGCCGAACAGGCGGCGCGCGACGAGCCGTTGCTGGCCAGTTTCCTGCACATGACCGTGCTGCGTCACAGCACGCTGGAAGACGTGCTGGCGTTCCACCTGTCCAGCAAGCTGGCCAGCCCGGTGATGGACGCGCGCGCGCTGCTGGAACTGTTCCGCGAGGCCTATGCCGCCGATCACGGCATCATCACCGCCGCGCGTGCCGACATCACCGCCTGTTACGAGCGTGACCCGGCCTGTGACAGCTATTCCACACCGCTGCTGTATTTCAAGGGCTTCCATGCCATCCAGAGCCAGCGCATTACCCACTGGCTGTGGCAGCAAGGTAGAAAGACGCTGGCGTATTTCTTGCAAAACCGCATCTCCGAGGTAATGAGCGCGGATATCCATCCGGCTGCCAAAATCGGCCACGGCGTCATGCTGGATCATGGCACCGGCGTGGTGGTGGGCGAAACCGCGGTGATCGGCAACAACGTGTCGATGCTACATGGCGTGACGCTGGGCGGCTCCGGCAAGGAACGTGGCGACCGCCACCCCAAGATCGGCGACGGCGTGATGCTGGGTGCCGGAGCTTCGGTGCTGGGCAATATCCGCGTTGGCGAATGTGCCAAGGTGGGCGCCGGCAGCGTGGTGCTGGATGACGTGCCGGCGCACACCACGGTGGCAGGCGTACCGGCCAAGGTGGTGGCGCAGCTTTGTCCGGGCACCCCGGCACTAGACATGGATCAGCGCGTCTGAACTGACGCGCTGGACAACAAGCCGTGCCGCTAATGCGACACGGCTTTTTTTATGTGCCTTGGCGGCGCGCGTCATGAAAATAATGCCAATTAATTTGCTATTGGTATTGTTGATGATGGCCCCAATTGGGGGCTGGCGGAGCCGACCCGCCGGGCAGCACGGGCCGCGTGGCGCAAAAGGCATGCAAAAACAGCCGGCTATGCCATATTGCTTAAAGTTGCGATTGGCTGGCAGGTAGTGCCATAAAATGCCAATGGAAAGTCATATCGGGTGCTTTGCGTGCGCAACAACAGCGCGTAGAATCCGCCGCCTTCGCCGTTGCGGCCAAGGTTGGCCGCAACGGCTGCCCGACACAGGAGCACCATCATGAACGTACGCGTAGTCGATTACCGCGCCGCCGATGCGGCCGAACAGTTCACCCGCTCGCTGCACGAAACCGGCTTCGGCGTGCTGGTGAACCACCCCATTCCGCAGCAGCTGGTGGAGAACATCTACCGCGACTGGCTGGCTTTCTTCGGCAGCGAGCAGAAGCACGATTTCGCCTTCTCGGTGGAAAAGCAGGACGGCTACTTCTCGCCGGAAACCTCCGAGACCGCCAAGGGCCACACCCAGAAAGACATCAAGGAGTACTTCCACATTTACCCGTGGGGGCGTATCCCGGCGCAGCTGAAAGACGACGCCATGCGCTACTACGACACCGCCAACACCCTGGCGCAGGAGCTGCTGGCGTGGGTGGAGCAGTACACCCCGGCCGACATCGCCCAGCACTACAGCGAGCCGCTGTCCGGCATGATCAAGGGCAGCAACAAGACCCTGCTGCGCGTGCTGCGCTACCCGCCGCTGACCGGCCAGGAACCGGCCGGTTCGCTGCGCGCCGCCGCCCACGGTGACATCAACCTGCTCACCATCCTGCCGGCGGCCAACGAGCCGGGGCTGCAGGTGCAGGACATGCACGGCAACTGGGTGGATGTGCCGTGCGATTTCGGCATGCTGATCATCAACATCGGCGACATGCTGTGCGAGGCCTCGCGCGGCTACTACCCGTCCACCCAGCACCGGGTGGTGAACCCGACCGGTGAAGGCGCCAGCAAGAGCCGCGTGTCGCTGCCGCTGTTCCTGCACCCGCGCGACGAAGTGGTGCTGTCGGAGCGCTACACCGCCGGCGCCTACCTGAACGAGCGCCTGCGCGAGCTGGGCGTGAAGATGTAAGCAGCAGTACGGATGCGGCCAGGGTTGGCCGCAAGCGATAGGGAAGCGCAAGGCCCGGTTGATGACCGGGCCTTGTTGCGTCAGCCATGCTGGGTAGATGGCCGGGTGCTAGCATGAGTGCTTGTCCTGCAACGGAGCCTGCCATGATCGCCCCCGTTTTCCCGTCGCCGATCGCCCTCATCATCATCGACATGCAGCAGGGTATGCGCCGCATGCCAGCCGAATCGCGCAACAACCCGCAGGCCGAGGAGACCATCCTGCGTTTGCTGTGCGCATGGCGCGCGGCCGGACAGCCGGTGGTACATGTGCGGCACATGTCGCGGACCCCCGGCTCGCCGTTCTGGCCGGGGCAGGACGGTGTCGAGTTCCAGCCGGAACTGCAGCCGCTGCCTGGCGAGCATGTGCAGGAAAAGAACGTGCCGGATGTGTTCATTCACAGCCAGCTGGAGCGCTGGTTGCGCATGCGTGGTATCCAGCAGCTCGTCATCACCGGGGTCAGCACCAACAACTCGGTGGAAGCCTGTGTCCGCACCGCCGGCAATCTTGGCTTCGACACCCTGGTGGTGGCGGACGGCTGCTACGCCTATGCCAAAGCCGACTTCGACGGCGTGCTGCGCAGTGCGCAGCAAGTGCATGCCATGGCACTGGCCAACCTGCAGGGTGAGTATGCGCAGGTGATTAACAGCGAGGCGGCGCTGGCGTTGCTGCTGAAATCATCTGTGGCGCTGTGATGGCGCTATCGAGGGCCAGCCCCGTATGGCAGGCCCGGCGATTGGCCGGCAAGGCGCGCAAGGTTGGCCGCGGGGTGCCACGGGGGCTGGTGTAGAATGTGGCGATTACGTTTCCACCTGCCCGTGCCCCCATGAACGACAAGCTGCTAGCCGGCCTCAACCCCGAACAACTTTCCGCCGTCACCTGGCCCGCCAAGAGCGCGCTGGTGCTGGCTGGCGCCGGCAGCGGCAAGACACGGGTGCTCACCACCCGTATCGCCTGGCTGCTGTCCACCGGACAGGCCAGCCCGGCCGGCGTGCTGGCGGTGACCTTCACCAACAAGGCGGCGCGCGAGATGCAGACCCGGCTGGCGGCGATGATTCCGGTCAACGTCAAGGCGATGTGGATCGGCACCTTCCACGGCCTGTGCAACCGGCTGTTGCGCATCCACTACCGCGATGCCGGCCTGCCCCAGACCTTCCAGATCCTGGACTCGGGCGAACAGCAATCCGCCATCAAGCGGCTGCTGAAGGCGCTGGATGTGTCGGACGAAAAATTCCCGCCCAAGGCGGTGCAGCAGTTCATCAACGGCAACAAGGAAGCCGGCGTGCGCGCGCATGCCATCCCGGCACCGATGAACCCGTACGAGGCCAAGCTGATCGAGCTGTACGCCGCCTACGATGCGCAGTGCAACCGTGAAGGGGTGGCCGATTTTGCCGAGCTGCTGCTGCGCAGTTACGAGCTGCTGTCGCGCAACGAGGCGTTGGCCGCGCACTACCGCGAGCGCTTCCGCCATGTGCTGGTGGACGAGTTCCAGGATACCAACCGCCTACAGTACGCCTGGCTCAAGCTGCTGGCGGGGACTGACAACGCGCTGTTCGCGGTGGGCGATGACGACCAGTCCATCTACGCCTTCCGCGGTGCCGAAGTCGGCAATATGCATGCGCTGCTGCGCGACTACGGCATCAGCGCGCCGATCCGCCTGGAACAGAACTACCGCTCTGCCGGCACCATCCTGGATGCGGCCAACGCGCTGATCGAACACAACGACGGTCGCCTCGGCAAGCAGCTGTGGACCGATGCCGGCAGCGGCGATCCGATCCGCGTGTTCGAAGGCTTCAGTGACGGCGAAGAAGCACAATTCATCGTCGACGAGGTGAAGTCGCTGGTGCGCGACGGCTGGAACCTGTCCGACATGGCGGTGCTGTACCGCTCCAACGCGCAGTCGCGCATCCTGGAACACGTGCTGGTGCAGGCCGGCGTGGCCTACCGCATCTACGGCGGGCTGCGCTTCTTCGAACGCCAGGAAATCAAGCACGCGCTGGCCTACCTGCGGCTGGCGATCAACCCGGATGACGACAACGCACTGCTGCGGGTGATCAATGTGCCGTCGCGCGGCATCGGCGCGCGCACGGTGGAAAACCTGCAGACCGCCAGCCGCGAGCGCGGCATCAGCCTGTGGCAGGCCGCCTGCGGTGCCGGCACTGGCCGCACCGGCGGCAAGGTGGCGGAGTTCGTGCTGCTGGTGGAAAAACTGCGCGCCCGCTGCGAGCACTTGTCGCTGGCGGAGAAGATCAGCCTGGTGGTGGACGATTCCGGCCTGCGCGCCATGTACGAGGCCGACCGCAAGGAAGGCGAAGAGCGGCTGGCCAACCTGGACGAACTGGTCAATGCCGCGCTGGGCTTCATGCCGCACGAGCCGGAGCTGGCGGTGGTGGAGTTCCTGACCCAGGCCAGCCTGGAAGCCGGCGACCATCAGGCCGATGCCAGCGAGGACGCGCTGCAGCTGATGACCGTACATGCCTCCAAGGGGCTGGAGTTCGATGCGGTGTTCATCGGCGGGCTGGAAGAGGGCCTGTTTCCGCACGAGAACAGCTTCAGCGACAGCAAGGGGCTGCAGGAAGAACGGCGGCTGATGTATGTCGCCATCACCCGCGCGCGCAAGCGTTTGTACTTTTCTTCGGCACAGAGTCGCATGCTGCATGGCCAGAGCCGTTACCCGATTCGCTCGCGTTTTGTCGACGAAGTACCGGCAGAGCTGTTACAACACTTATCTGCTACGGTAAAAACAGCCGCGCCGCGCCGCGCTGCCTGGCAGGACGAACCGGCACCGGCATTTGTGCGCAACAACTCGCTGGCTGGCTGGCGTATCGGCCAGGCGCTGAGCCACAGCAAATTCGGCAGCGGGGTGGTGATCAGCGCCGAAGGCGCCGGCGACGATGTGCGCTTGCAGATCAACTTTGCCGAGCACGGCATCAAGTGGCTGGATCTGCGCTATGCCGCCGACAAACTGACGCCGGCCTGATGCGGCCAACCTTATTCAATCGAGACGCACCATGAGCCAGCAGCCGCGCCCTTCGACCACCTTCCATGCCATCACCGGCCAGCGGGACCCCGCTAGCCGCCAGGAATACAGCAACCCGTTCGCCAAGAAGATGTTCCTGGTAGTGGATTGCGTGCCGGAGATGCAGCGGGCGATGGCGATGACGCTGAATTCGTTCGGCGCCGAGAAGGTGGAGTACGCCGGCAAGGCCAGCGACGCGCTGGTGAAAATGATGCGCTACGACTTCGACGTGGTGCTGTGCGACTACGATCTGGGCACCGGCAACGACGGCCTGTACCTGTACGAGGAAGCCAAAGAGCGCAATCTGCTCAAGCAGTCCTGCGTGTTCATGATCGTCAGCGGCGAGCGCCGTGCCGCCAAGGTGATCTCGGCCGCCGAACTGGCACCGGATGGCTATCTGCTCAAGCCGTTCACCGGCGACGAGCTGGGGCGGCGGCTGGAAGTGGCGATGCGCCGCCGCGCCGCGTTCAAGGTGGTGGACGAGGCGCTGATGGGCCACGACTACCTGGGCGCCATCGACGCCTGCAACAAGAAGATCGCCGAGCGCGGCGAGTTCAGCCTGGATTTCATGAAGCTGAAGGGCAGCCTGGTGCTGAAGATCGGCGACTACGACAGCGCGCAGACGCTGTTCAAGCAGGTGCTGCAGGTGAAGGAACTGCCGTGGGCCAAGCTGGGCATGGCCAAGGCGCTGGTGGGGCTGAAGCAGGTGGAGCCGGCGCTGGCGATGTTCGAGCAGGTGGTGGTGGAAAACGACCGCGTGATGGAAGCCTACGACTGGCTGGCCAAGCTGTACCAGGACAACCACGAGCTGCAGAAAGCGCAGGACGTGCTCAAGCGCGCCACCGAAATTGCCCCGGCCACGGTGCGGCGCCACCAGGTGCTGGCGCAGGTGGCGGAAGAAAACGGCGATCTGCTGCAGGCGCGCAGCGCCTACAGCACCACGCTGGAGCTGGCCAAATCCAGCTGGCACCGCAGCCCGGCGCATTACGCCTCGCTGGTGCGCGCGCAGCTGGCGTGCAATGAAAAAGCCGAAGCCAGCCGCACCCTGGCCTCGCTGCGTCGCGACTACAAGTACAACCCGGAAGGCGAGTGGATGGCGGATGTGGTGGACAGCACCATCCAGAACCAGTCCGGCAACAAGCAGGCCGCCGAGCGCCTGCTGCACGAGGCAGCCGATAAGCTGCGGCAGCTGAGCAAGCTCAAGGACGACGACAAGCTGGAATTCGCCCGCGCCTGCTATACCCAGGGGCACAAGGAGCTGGGCGATGCCGTGGCGCGCGATCTGGTGCGCAACCATCACGACAACCAGGACCTGCTGCAGAAACTGTCGGCCATGTTCGACCAGGTGGGGCAGGGCGATGCCGGCCGCCTGCTGATTGCCAGCAGCGTGCAGGACATCATCGACCTGAACAACCAGGCGGTGCGCATGGCGCAGGGCGGCGAGCACGATCAGGCGATCGAGCTGTTCCGCAAGGCGCTGGAGGAAATGCCGCAGAACATCCAGCTGATGCTCAACCTGGTCAACGCGGTGATCGCGCAGAGCCACCGCCATGGCTGGCACGAAAGTCATATCCACCTGGCGCACCAGTTGCTGCAGAAGGTGCGTGAAGTGGAGCCGGCCAACAACAAGTTCCAGAAACTGCTGCAGGCCTGGCGCGTGTTGATCGACCAGCATCAGAAGCGGGAATTCCAGCTGTGATACGGTACAGCTATCGTTGGCCGCATCTGCTGCTGTTCTTCATGCTGCTGCTGTGCTGGCTGGCGCTGGCGCTGCTGGGCGGCAGCTGGCTGCTGGCCTACGAGCGTGCCCGTGCCCAGAGCGAGCTGGACGAGCAGACCCAGCAGCTGGCGGCGCAGGTGCGCTCGCGGCTGGGTCAGCTGCAGGACGCCGGCGAGCAGCTGCTGCAGGACCTGGAAAGCCTGCAGCAAGCCGAGGCCGGCAGCGATCCTGGGCGTTATCTGGCCAACCTGCATCAGGCGTTCCCCCTGCTGCAACGCGTGGCGCTGCTGGGCGGTGATGTGCGCAGCCAGCAGCTGCTGGTGCGCCAGGTGGCGCCGTTCCTGCTGGGCGGCGACGTGCTGCCGACGCAGGATCTGGGCCGGCAGCCGGCGGTAGCGCAGCTCATGCCGGTATTGCAGGCGGGCCAGCCGGCGGTGGCGCCGTGGCGCGACCGCAGCGGCCTGCAGCAGTTGCTGCTGCTGCCCGGCATACCCGGCAACTATCTGGCATTGTGGCTGCAGCCCTCGGCGCTGCTGCCGGCACTGGCGGATGAGCGTCTGCGGCCAACCTTGGTGCCGCTGCAGACCGCGCTGCCGCAGGAGGACAGCTGGGGTGGCCGCCTGCATGCCAGCGTCGAGGTGCGCAGCGGCCCGTTTGCCTTGCGGCTGGATCTGGCGCGACAGCTGGGCTGGGAGGACATCCACTCGCCGCGGCTGTGGCTGCTGCTGGTGTGGTTGCTGCTCAGCCTGCTGCTGTGCTGGCTAAGCTACCTGCAGTTTGGCGTGCTGCGCCGTCGCCGGCATGTGCTGCTGCTGCAGCGGCAGGCCTGGCTGCAGCGCCACGTGCCGTCGCCGCCGCACAGCCGTTAGCGCGCAGCCTGCTGCCGGGCGGCACGGATTTGCAGTACAATCGCCGCCATCTTTTACCGGGAGTACTCAGATGTACCAGTCCGAATTCACCCAATTCATGAACGACTACCTGGACAAGCACCCGGAAGTCGAGAGCGAACGCCGCGAACTGCGCCTGACCTGGTGGGAGCGCCCGCAGAACCTGGACGATGTGCAGCGCTGGAAAGAATCGCGCGTACCGCAGAAGGCCTACGTGTACCAGCCGGAATAAGCCGGCCGCTGCGACACACCACGACGCCCGCAAGGGCGTTTTGCTTTTCCGGACCCGAGGCATGACACGACACACCATGACATTTGGCCCGCAGGTGGCCGAATACCTGTTCGACATCGGCGTGCAGGAGCACCCGGTACAGCGCCAGCTGCGCGAGTTCACCGCCGGCCACCGTATGGCCAAGATGCAGATCGCGCCGGAGCAGGGCCAGTTTCTGGGCTGGCTGGTGCAGCTGCTGGGGGTGCGCCGCTATCTGGAAATCGGCACTTTTACCGGCTACAGCGCACTGACGGTGGCGCTGGCGATGGGCGAGAGCGGGCGCACCGTGGCCTGCGACATGAGTGTGGAGTTTTCCAGCATCGCCATGGACTATTGGCGGCGGGCCGGCGTGGCCGAACGCATCCAGCTGTACCTGCAGCATGGCCTGTTGACACTGCACCAGCTGCTGGCCGATGGTGCCGCCGGCAGCTTCGATCTGGCCTTCATCGATGCCGACAAGAGCAACTACCCGGAGTACTACGAGGCCTGCCTGCAACTGGTGCGCCCGGGCGGGGTGATCGCCATCGACAATATCCTGCTGAATGGTCGGGTAGTGGCGCCGCAGTCGGGGCAGCCGCACAGCGTGGAGGTGCTGCGCGCATTCAACGCCAGCCTCAAGCACGACACCCGCGTCGACCAGTGCATCCTGCCGATGGGCGACGGCATGACCCTGCTGCGTCGCCGCTGACGGGAACCCTGCCGGCGGCAGCCGGTCGTTACATTGCCGAAACCATTCGCCGGATGCTGATGCTAACATCCCGCATCCACCGCCCAGGAATACTGCCAATGCTGCAACGCCGTCCCCGCCGCATGATGAACCAGATGAACGTGGTGCCCTACATCGACGTGATGCTGGTGCTGCTGGTGATCTTCATGGTGACCGCCCCGATGTTTACCCCCGGGGTGATCGACGTGCCCAGCGTGACCCGCGCCGCACAGGTGGACACCACGCCGCTGGAAATCAGCATCGAAGCCGATGGCCATTACTTTGTCGGCGAAGGCGGCAAGCGTCAGCCGGTAGCCGATCTGGATGCCTTGATTGCCGACGTGCAGGCACGGATGCACGACAACCGCCCGGTGGTGGTTACCGCGCACCGCGACCTGAAGTACAGCACGGTGGTGGCGGTGGCCGATCGCCTGCACGAGGCCGGCATCCAGCGCGTGGCGTTGACCGTACGCCAGCAGGGGAGCTGATGTTGGCCGCACGCCAACCGGGCGTCGCCGCCTGGCTGCTGTCGGCGCTGCTGCACGTGGCGGTCATCGCCGTGTTGTGGTGGTCCGCCGCGCCGGCGGTGCTGCACACCCCGCCGCCGCTGGCGGTGGAGTTGTGGGCGGGGGGCGGCGCCGTCGCTAAGGCACCGGCCAAGCCGGCTGCCACCGCGGCGCCGGTCAGCAAGCTGGCGCCAGCCAAGGCGCTACCTACACCGGCGCCGGCAGCACAGCTACCGACGCTGAACAGCGCCGACATCACCGTCAAGGGCGGCAAGCCGCAGCGGAAACCTGCGCCAAGCCCGCTACCACAGGACAAGGCGCCCACCAAAAAACCGTTGCCACCGGCCCCGAGCAAACCGGCGCCCGCCATCCCGGCCACCAAACCGGCAGCGGCGCCACCCAAGCCCGCCACCAAGGCGGCGCCACCGCGTACCGACGATCTGCTATCCGAACTTGACGATCTGCCACCCGGCCCGGGCAAGGGCAAGGTGACGCAGGCGGGCGGCAAACAGGGCGCACAGAACGGCAGCGCTAGCGGCGTGGCCGACCTGCGTGCACAGTACATCGACGCGGTGCGTAACCGTATCCGTCCCTACGTGATGGTGCCGGATGGCATCAGCGGCAACCCGGAAGCCGTGGTGGAAGTGGAAATCCTGCCCACGCTGGAGATTCGCAGCAGCCGGCTGCTGCGCAGCAGCGGCAACAGCGGCTATGACCAGGCGGTGCTGACGGCATTGCGCGAGGCGCGTCGGTTCCCGCCGTTGCCCAAGGGCGCCGAATTTGCCGACTTTCGCCGCATCACGCTGAAATTCCGTCCCAAGGAGTAAACCTTGCACACCTGCTTTGTTATTGTCCGTCGCCTGTTGCTGTGCTGCCTGCTGTTGGCCGCACCGCTCGCCCGCGCCGATCTGACGGTGGATATTGTCGGTGGCGGCGTCAACCGCTACCCGCTGGCGATCCTGCCGCTGACCAACGAGGAGTGGCTGCCCGATGCGGTAACCAGCACCGTGCAGAGCGATCTGGCGATGACCGGCATGTTCAACCTGCTGCCGGTGCCGGCCAGCGGCGCGTCGCTGGATGCCGGCTACTGGCAGCAGCAGGGCGCGCGTGCCATGGTGTACGGCCGGGTGACGCGGCTGGATGGCGGTATGCTGCGGGTGACGTTCTGGGCCGATACGCTGGCGCCGCGCGAGCAGAAGCTGGCGATGGAATTCGATGTGCATCCGTCGCAGCTGCGCGATGTGGCGCACCGCATGGCGGACATGGTGTACGAGGCGCTGCTGGGCGAGAAAAGCCTGTTTGCCAGCCGCATCGCCTTCGTGATCCAGGTGGGCAAGGAGTGGCGGCTGCAGGTGGCGGATGTCGACGGTCGCCGCGCACAGACCGTGCTGCGCTCCAACGAGCCGATCATCTCGCCGGCGTGGAGCTACGACGGCGGCCGCCTGGCCTACGTGTCGTTCGAGAACAAGAAGCCGATCATCTACGTGCAGGACCTGTCCACCGGTCAGCGCCGGGTGCTGGCCAACTTCAAGGGCAGCAATTCGGCGCCGGCCTGGAGTCCGGATGGCCGCCGGCTGGCGGTGGTGCTGACGCTGTCCGGCAACTCGCAGATCTACCTGCTGAATGCCGATGGCAGCGGGCTGCAACGCTTCTCCTACAGCAGTGCCATCGATACCGAACCGGTGTGGAGCCCGGATGGCCGCAGCATCGCCTTTGTTTCCGACCGCAGCGGCAGTCCGCAGCTGTATGTGCAGCCGGTGGACGGCAGCCGCAATGTGCGTCGCCTCACCTTCCAGGGCAGTTACAACGTGTCGCCGTCGTTCTCGCCGGACGGCCGCCAGCTGGTGTACGTGCAGCGCGAGGCCGGCCGTTTCAAGGTGATGTTGCATGATCTGGCCGCCGGCGACAGCCGCCAGCTGAGCAACAGCGCTTATGATGAATCACCCAGCTTCGCTCCCAATGGCAAGATGGTGCTGTATGCCAGCGACCAGGGCGGGCGCAGTGTGCTGTTTGCCGCCTCGGTGGCGCACCCGGGCCGGGTGCGGCTGGGGGTGATTGAAGGTGAGGTACAGGATGCCGCCTGGGGGCCGTTCAACCCGTAAGCCCGCCGGCTGAACTCTCGCGCAGCTGATGGGTCTTTGTTTTTGTGCAAAATGATTTTGCCCGCCCATCATTGCCCAATAAAACCGCAAGTAAGGAGAACCGCATGAAAGTCGTTCCGTTTATCGTTGCCGCCAGCGTGGTATTGCTGAGCGCCTGCGCCTCCACCCCCAGCAAGACGCCCAGCGACACGATGGCCGGCGCGGCGCCGGTCACCGCCGGCAACGGCGCGGCGGGCAGCAACAATGAGCTGAAACCGGCGCAGCCGCTGCCGGAAGTGGATGCCCGTGCCGCCGAGGCCGCCGCATTTGCCGGGGTGAACGGCAAGAGCGTGTATTTCGATTTTGATCAATCTAGCATTCGCGATGGCGACAAGAGCACCGTGCAGGCGCATGCCAACTACCTGAACAAGTACAAGACCAAAGTGCTGATCCAGGGCAATACCGATGCCCGCGGCAGCCGCGAATACAACCTGGCCCTGGGCCAGCGTCGTGCCGAAAGCGTGAAGCAGGGTCTGGAAGTGCTGGGCGTAAAGCCGGAGCAGCTGGAAGCGGTGAGCCTGGGCAAGGAAAAACCGCGCGCCCAGGGTACGACCGAGCAGGACTACGCTGAAAACCGCCGCGCCGACTTTGTTTACCCGTAAGCGCCGGGCGGCTTGACCCCCATCCGGGATCGCGGCACGCTGTCCCGGATTTTTATTTGACGCGATTGGCGATCACACCATGCAAAACCGACTGTTGCCGTTGTTGCTGCCCGTGCTGCTGGGCGCTTGTGCCACCTCTACCGACCTGGAAGAAACCCGCCGCCAGCTGCAGAGCCAGATGTCGAGCAATGCGCAGCAGGCCAGCGCGCGCTTGTCCGACGTGGAGGCGAAACTGGCCAACCAGCGCCTGCTGGAGCTGGTGAACCAGGTGGGGGAGATGCAGACGGAGATGGCCAATCTGCGCGGCCAGAATGAAGTGCTGCAGCACCAGCTGGCGGAAACGCAGAAGCGGCAGAACGATCTGTATGCCGATCTGGACCTGCGGCTGGGCAAGCTGGAGCGGCCACAGGGCGAGGCCAGCGCAGCCCAGGCCGAGGCGCCGCAGGCCACGGTATCGGCTGCTGATGCGGCCCTGGGCAAGGCGCTGGACACCCTGCGCAAGCGTGACTTCGCCCAGTCCGTCGGCCAGCTCAAGGGCGTGATGGACGGCTACCCGGGCACGCCGCAGGGCATCGAGGCCAACTACTGGCTGGGGGTGGCGCATACTGCGCTGAAGCAGTACGACGCCGCCATCGATCTCCAGCGCCGTTTTGCCGAGCAGTACCCGAAGAACCCGCGCGCTGCCGACGCGCTGCGGCTGATGGCGGACAACCAGATCGCCCTGCAGCAGAAGGATCAGGCCCGCAGCACCCTGCAGCGGCTGATCAAGCTGTACCCGGCGTCTAGCGCGGCGCAAAAGGCCAAGCAGCGTCTGGCCACGCTGTAAGATCCGACAGGTTGGCCGCAGGGGTTGCGGCCAACCTTTGTCCGGCGCCGCTGGCTGCCAGCGCCACGCATCATGCCGGCGCGGTGGCAACGGCTGCCGGCCGCCAGCGCGATCCGGCCTTGCTCCCGGCCGGGGCACGGCACGGCAACAATCGCCACGCAGCACGCCAGCCCCGGCCATGCCGGCATCGCTACATCCGGCGGGCAAGCCCTTGCCGAATCAGGTAAAATCCCGTTTTTCCTCTCCTTGACGGGACTCGCCTCCATGATCGAAGTTGGCATCGTGATGGGTAGCAACAGCGATTGGGAAGTCATGCAGAACGCCGCGCGCGTACTGAAAGACTTCGGCATCGCGTTCGAAACCCGCGTCGTTTCCGCCCACCGCACTCCTGACCTGCTGTTCCAGTACGCCGAAGAAGCCGAAGCGCGTGGCCTGAAGGCCATCATCGCCGGCGCTGGCGGAGCTGCCCACCTGCCGGGCATGCTGGCAGCCAAGACCCACGTGCCGGTACTGGGCGTGCCGGTACCGTCCAAGTACCTGCGTGGCGAAGATTCGCTGCTGTCCATCGTGCAGATGCCGAAGGGCATTCCGGTGGCCACCTTTGCCATCGGCGAAGCCGGTGCCGCCAACGCCGGCCTGTTCGCCATCGCCATGCTGGCGGGCAACAATCCGGAACTGGCAACCAAGCTGAAGGCCTTCCGCAAGCAACAGGAAGCAACCGTGCTGGCGATGACTCTGCCGGAGGTGAACTGATGCGTGCCATCCTGCCACCCGCGATGCTGGGCATTCTCGGTGGTGGTCAGCTGGGGCGCATGTTCGTTACCGCCGCCAAGCGCATGGGCTACCGCGTCACCGTGCTGGACCCGGATGCCAACGCACCGGCCGCCGACTTTGCCGACGTACATCTGTGCGCGCCGTTCGATGATGCCGCCGCGCTGCAAACCCTGGCCGCCAGCTGTGCCGCGGTGACTACCGAATTCGAGAACGTCAACGCTGACGCCATGCGTGCGCTGGCGAAAACCACGCGCGTATCGCCGTCCGGCGACTGCGTGGCCATCGCCCAGGACCGCATCGCCGAGAAGAGCTGGGTACGCAAGGCCGGGCTGCCGACGGCGCCGTATCTGGCCATCGACAGCGTGGACGACATCCAGGTCGATCTGGCGCCCTACCTGCCGGGCATCCTCAAGACCGCGCGTCTGGGTTATGACGGCAAGGGCCAGGTACGGGTGAAAACCGCCGACGAGGCCCGCGCCGCCTACGCCAATCTGGGCGGCCAGGCCTGCGTGCTGGAAAAGATGCTGGAGCTGAAGCTGGAAGTGTCCGCCATCGTCACCCGCGTCAGCACTGCCCAGGTGGCGGTGTTCCCGGTGGCCGAGAACATCCACCAGGACGGCATCCTCGACGAGTCCATCGTGCCGGCGCGCATTGCGCCGGAGTTGGCCGCCCGCGCGCAGCAGTACGCGGTGCAGCTGGCCGAGGCGCTGGACTACATCGGCGTGCTGGCGGTGGAGTTCTTCGTGCTGGCCGACGACAGCCTGGTGGTGAACGAGATCGCGCCGCGGCCGCACAACTCCGGCCACTACACCATCGATGCCTGCGCTACCGATCAGTACCAGCAACAGGTACGCGCCATGTGCGGCCTGCTGCCGGGCAAGACCGAGCTGCTGTCGCCGGTGGTGATGGTGAACCTGCTGGGTGATGTGTGGGCGGAGGACGGCGGCGAGCCGAACTGGTCGGTGCTGATGGAAGCGCCGAACGCCCACCTGCACCTGTATGGCAAGAAGCAGGCACGGGTTGGTCGCAAGATGGGCCACTACTGCGTACTGGCCGCCGGTGTGGACGACGCGCTGGAGCAGGCGCGCGCGCTGAAGGATACGTTGTAAGAAATCAGGCGGTGCCCACAAGGCATCGCCTTTTGTTTTGTGAAGGAAGTTTCATGACCCAACTGAGCAGCCTGAAGAAAATCTACTCCGGCAAAGTGCGCGACCTGTACGAGATCGACGACAAGCGCATGCTGATGATCGCCAGCGACCGTCTGTCGGCGTTCGACGTGATCCTGGACGACCCGATCCCGGGCAAGGGCCAGATCCTGACCGCCATCTCCAACTTCTGGTTCGAGACGCTGAAAGACGTGGTGCCAAATCACCTCACCGGCGACCAGCCGGAAGACGTGGTATCGGCAGAAGACCTGCCGCTGGTAGCCGGCCGCGGCGTGGTGGCCAAGCGCCTGAAGCCGGTGATGATCGAAGCCGTGGTGCGCGGCTACCTGGCCGGCTCCGGCTGGAAGGAATACCAGAAGTCCGGCACCGTGTGCGGCATCGCGCTGCCGGCCGGGCTGAAGGAATCCAGCAAGCTGCCTGAGCCGATCTTCACCCCGTCGACCAAGGCGGCGGTGGGCGACCACGACGAGAACATCACCTACGCGCAGTGCGAGGCCATCGTCGGCGCCGAGCTGGCCGCCAAGGTGCGCGACACCGCCATCCTGCTGTACCAGACCGCGGCCGAGTTCGCGGCCACGCGCGGCATCATCATCTGCGACACCAAGTTCGAGTTCGGCCTCGACGAAGACGGCACCCTGGTGCTGATGGACGAGGCGCTGACCCCGGATTCCAGCCGTTTCTGGCCAGCCGACAGCTACGCCGAAGGCACCACCCCGCCGTCGTTCGACAAGCAGTTCGTGCGCGACTGGCTGGAAGCCTCTGGCTGGAACAAACAGCCGCCGGCTCCGGCCGTGCCGCTGGAGGTGCGCGAGAAAACCGCTGCCAAGTACCGTGAAGCGCTGGAGCGCCTGACCGGCAACTGAAGGTTGGCCGCAAGCTAGCCATCGGGCCCGCGCTGTTCGCAGCGCGGGCTTTTTCTTGCCGCCGCGGCGGCGGACAAGTGGCCGCCGGTTGGTGCGTAATCAAACCGCGAACAGTCGCTTGATGGCATACTTGCGCCTTTCCGCCGTACACCGGAGTTCCCCGATGGCGACATCGCAGCCCCCCCTGTCTACCGAACGTTTGCAACTGCTGCCGGCCGAGTCCGCCTGGGCCAAGGCGGTGCTGGACTACCAGCTGCGCAACCGTGAACATTTCGCGCCGTGGGAGCCGACGCCGGGCGGGATGTATTACTCCGAATTCTTCTGGTCGATGCGCATGCGCCAGCGCGAGGAAGACTGGCGCGAAGGCCGTGGCGCCACCTTTCTGCTGATGCGCGACAAGGAGCCGGGGCGGGTGATCGGCATGATCACCATCAGCAATGTCGTGCGCGGCGTGTTTCAGGCCTGCCATCTGGGCTACGGGCTGGACCTGGAGTGTGAAGGCCAGGGGCTGATGCGCGAGGCACTGGAAGCGGTGGTGCAGTTCGCGTTCAGCAATCTGCGCCTGCACCGGGTGCAGGCCAATTACCAGCCGCACAATGTGCGCAGCGCCGGCCTGCTCAAGCGGCTGAACTTCCAGATCGAAGGTCAGGCCAAGGATTATCTGTTCCTGAACGGCGCCTGGCGCGACCACGTGCTGACCTCGCGCTGCAACCCGGATTACGACGCCCGCCCGCTGCAGGGCTGAACCGTCGGCCGCGAGCGGGCCTGCGGCGGCTTGGCGGGGTTCTACCGGCCGCAAAATTCTGCCAAACTGTTGTCATCGTGCGGCCAACGTTGTTGATTGGCCGCTATCTTGCCAACAGGAAACGTCTCCCGATGCAAACCTTTACCCTGCAAGCCAGTGACGATAGCAGCATCCACGGCCAGTGCTGGCTGCCGGTCGGCAATCCGCGCGGCGTGGTGGTGATCAGCCACGGCATGAGCGAATACGCGGCGCGCTATGCGCCGCTGGCTGACAAGCTGGCCGCCGCCGGTTATGCCGTCTACGCCCATGACCACCGCGGCCATGGTCGCCATTCGCCGTTGCCCGGCTGGTTTGCCGCCAGCGGCGGCTGGGAGCAGGTGGTGGACGATCTGCGCTGCGTGGTGGATTACGCCCGCGGCCAGCATGCCTGCCCGCTGGTGCTGTACGGCCACAGCATGGGCAGCTTCGTGGCGCGCAGTTTCCTGCTGCGTTACGGCCAGCGGCTGGATGGGCTGGTGCTGTCCGCCACCGGCTACCGCCAGCGCTTGCTGGCCCGCCTGATGCGCCAGGTGGCGCGGCTGGCTGGCTGGCTGAAAGGCCCGGCCAGACCTAGCCCGTTCATGACCGCGCTGGTGTTCGGCAGCTTCAATCTGGGTTTTATGCCCACCCGTACCCGGCTGGACTGGCTGAGCCGCGATCCGGCGGCGGTGGATGCCTACATCGCCGACCCGCTGTGCGGCCAGTTCCCCACCCCGCAGCTGTGGCAGGACCTGTTTGGCGGCATTGTCGCCATGGAAGCCGGCGAAGCCGACGGCAAGGCGCTGCCGAAAACCTGCCCGGTGTGGCTGCAGGCCGGCAGCCGTGACCCGGTGAGCCTGGGCAAGTTTGGGCTGGGACAGTTGGCCGCACGCTACCGCCGCGCCGGCCTGCGCGATGTGACGGTGACGGTGTATTCGGGCGGGCGCCACGAAATGCACCACGAAACCAATCGCGCCGAATTCGAGGCCGACCTGCTGGCCTGGCTCAACCGCGTCACCGCGCGCTGAGCCGCCATCCGCAAACAGAAGCGCCTGCCACTTGCGTGCTCAGGCGCTTTTGCATGCGGAGCGGGTTACAGCTTGGGCACGATCTGCTGCACGCTGCCGTCCAGCGCCATCAAATAGCTGTGCACCTGCAGCTGCGGGTACTTGGCGGCGATCTGCTGTCGCAGCCGCATCAGCGTTTCGGCATGCACCCGGGTTTCCTCGTCCGGCTTGCTGGCGAAGTCCTCGCCCAGCACCACCTTGTAGGCGCCGCAGTCGCGGTGGTCGAGGATGAATACCTTCTGGATGTGGTGCAGGTCGATGGCCACCTGCAGATGCTCCCAGAACGTGGCGTTCCACGCCGGAAACTTGTCTGTCACCGCGCCCAGCGCGGCGCCGGCCAGCACGATGTGGTCGTACTTGTTACGTAGCCCCATGCCGGCCATGAAACGCTCGGTGTCGTCTACCAGCCGGTAGTCCATGCACGACAGCAGCAGCGCCTCGGTGCCGCCGGCGGCTTGCGCACTGCGCGGCAGCAGGCTGCCCAGCAGTACGGCGCCGCCGCCCAGCGATGCCAGACGCAGGAACTGGCGCCGGCCTAGCGGCTGCGGCGTGGTGTGATCGGCATGACAGCTTGGCTGGCACATGGCGGCGCTCCCGGATGAGTGTTGGTCAGTCATTGTAAGCCAGTGCCGGCGCTGGCACGGAATTGTCATTTTTAAAACGACCGTTTGACAACTTACTAACCAGTAAGTATCGTCGCCGGCAGGGCTGACACCATACTGAATAATCAACGGCTTGTGCTGCGGCCAACCTGCCGGGCAGGGTGCACCGCCAGCACGCAAGCAACACGAGGAAGACACCATGACGGCTTACCCGCACCTGCTGGCACCACTCGATCTGGGCTTCACCACGCTGAAAAACCGCGTGCTGATGGGCTCGATGCACACCGGGCTGGAAGAGGCGCCGCAAGGCTTCGAGAAAATGGCCGCGTTCTACGCCGAGCGCGCGCGCGGCGGGGTGGGGCTGATCGTCACCGGCGGCGTCGGCCCCAACGAGGAAGGCCGCGTAGCCGAGGGCGCCTCGATGCTGGCCGACGAGCACGAGGTGCCGCAGCACCGCATCGTCACCGACGCGGTGCATGCCGCCGGCGGCAAGATCGCCATGCAGATCCTGCATACCGGCCGTTACAGCTTTCAGGAGCAACTGGTGTCGGCGTCGCCGATCTGCGCACCGATCAACTTCTACCGCCCGCGCGAGATGTCGGAAGACGACATCCAGCGCACCATCGCCGATTTCGCCCGCTGCGCCAAGCTGGCGCAGCAAGCCGGTTACGACGGCGTGGAAGTGATGGGCTCGGAAGGCTATCTGATCAACCAGTTCATTGCCCGCCACACCAACAAGCGCAGCGATCGCTGGGGCGGTAGTTTTGAAAACCGTATCCGCTTCGCGCTGGAAGTGCTGCGCGCGGTGCGCGCCGCAGTGGGCCGCGAGTTCATCATCATCTACCGCCTGTCGATGCTGGACCTGGTGCAGGACGGCAGCAATTTCGACGAAGTGGTGGCGCTGGCGCAGCAAGTGGAGCAGGCCGGCGCCAGCATCATCAACACCGGCATCGGCTGGCACGAGGCGCGGGTACCGACCATCGCCACCAGCGTGCCGCGCGGCGGTTTTGCCTGGGTGACCAAGAAGCTGATGGGCAAGGTGGGTATCCCGCTGATCACCACCAACCGCATCAACACCCCCGAGGTAGCGGAAGACATCATCGCCAGCGGCTGTGCCGACATGGTGTCGATGGCACGCCCGTTCCTGGCCGACGCCGAGTTCGTCAACAAGGCCGCTGCCGGCCGCAGCGACGAGATCAACACCTGCATCGGCTGCAACCAGGCCTGTCTCGACCACATCTTCCAGGGCAAGCTGACCAGCTGTCTGGTGAACCCGCGTGCCTGCCGCGAGACCGAGCTCAACTACACCCCGGCCGCCACGCGCAAGAAGCTGGCAGTGGTCGGCGCCGGCCCGGCCGGCATGGCGTTTGCCACCATCGCCGCCGAGCGCGGCCATGCGGTGACGCTGTTCGATGCTGCTGGCGAGATCGGCGGCCAGTTCAACGTGGCCAAGAAGGTGCCGGGCAAGGAGGAGTTCTACGAGACGCTGCGCTACTTCGCGCGCCGCATCGACATCACCGGGGTGCGGCTGCAGCTGGGGCGCCGGGTGGCCGCCGCCGATCTGGCCGCCTTCGACGAAGTGGTGCTGGCCACCGGCATCGCACCGCGCACGCCGGACATTCCGGGCGTGGAGCACCCCAAGGTGCTTACGTATCTGGATGTGCTGAAACATGGCAAGCCGGTGGGTCGCAAGGTGGCCATCATCGGCGCCGGCGGTATCGGCTTCGATACCGCCGAGTTCCTCTGCCACGAGGGCAAGTCGCCGTCGCTGGATACCGCGGCCTTCATGCAGGAGTGGGGCGTGGACATGGACATCGCCACCGCCGGCGGCCTGGCCGCCAGTGGCCCGCAGCCACACCCCAGCCCGCGCGAGGTCTACCTGTTGCAGCGCAAGAGCAGCAAGGTGGGCGAGGGGCTGGGCAAGACCACTGGCTGGATCCATCGCACCAGCCTGCAGATGAAGCGGGTGAAGATGATCCCGGGCGTCAGCTACGACAAGATCGACGATGCCGGCCTGCACGTGACCATCAAGGGTGAACCGCAGCTGCTGGCGGTGGACAACATCATCATCTGTGCCGGCCAGGATCCGCTGCGCGAGCTGCAGCAGCCGCTGCTGGCCGCTGGCAAACCGGTGCATTTGATCGGCGGCGCCGACGTGGCGGCCGAGCTGGATGCCAAACGCGCCATCGACCAGGGCGCAAGGTTGGCCGCAGAAATCTGAGCGCCACGGCGCACACCGCAACGGCCGGGATTCCCGGCCGTTTTTTTATGGCGGCCGGCTGTCGCCGCGCTGCCACAGCTGGAGCGCCGCCGCGGCTAATCCGCTGCTTTGTTTGCGTTTTATCATAAAGCCGATTTATCGAAACGCTACAGTGGGGTCCTCGCCCGCCGGGTGGAGCAACACCGCTCCAGCGCTGGCTCAACACGTGCTCGCCATCCGGCGCGCCGCACTGTACTGGCAAAATTGATGCGATGAGGATATCGGGACGCAAGGACAAGCAATGGGCGCCACCACCGGCATGCCGCTGGTGGCCGGTGGCGGCCGTGGGGCGCTGCGTCCTCGCGCGGCGGCAGGCGTCGCCGTCATTGCCCCGCCAGTTGCCGGCTCGGCAGGGAGCAGCGACAGCATGATCCGCACCCTCGGTCACTACCTGTTGTCCTGGCGCCTGGCGCCGTGGCTGTTGTGGAGCCAGTTGCTGCTGCTGTTGTGGCTGCAATGGCAAGGTTGGCCGCAGGCTCAGCTGGCGTGGCTATTGCCGCTGCTGCTGGGGGCGACGCTGTGGCTGGGCAGCTTGTACCGTTGCCAGCACTGGCGGCTGCGCGAGCTGGCACGCCGGTCGCAGGCACTGGCCGACGGCGGTCTGGCCGAGCGCCTGCCGGCACAGGGGCAGGATGCGCTGGCGCAGCTGGCGACGGCCTGCAATGCCATGGCGGCGCAGCTGCAGGCGGCGCGGCTGGGGCTGGATCAGGGGCGGCATTTTGCCGACATGCTGCTGCAGGGCATGCCGTTGCCGGTGTTCTACAAGGATGTGCATGGCCGCTACCTGGGCTGCAACGAGGCCTTCGGCCGCGTTACCGGCCTGTCGCCGCGCGCCATCCGCGGCCGCAGCGCCGAACAGCTGTGGGGGCGGCAACTGGCGGCGCTGCACCTGCAACACGATGCCGCCCTGCTGCGTGGCGAGCCGCGGCAGGATTACCCGGGCGAGCTGCGCGACCGCAACGGCCAGCGCCGGCAGGTGATTTTCTCCAAGAACGTGTTCTACGACGACGACGGCAAGGTGGCCGGCATCATCGGTGCCTGGAATGACATCAGCGAGCTGCGCGAGGCTGAGGAGCGGCTGCGGATGTTGGCCGGCGTGTTCAAGCATTCCCGCGAAGGCATCGCCATCACCGACCAGCGTGGCGTGATCGTCGATGCTAACCGCGCGTTGTGCCAGATCAGCGGCTACGCGCGCGAGGAGCTGCTGGCGGCCAAGCTGCAGCAGTTTTATTCCGCCCGCCATGAACCGCAGTTTTACGAGCAGATTCGCCTGGCGCTGCGCGACGATGGCTACTGGCAGGGCGAGGTGTGGACGCGGCGCAGCAACGGCAGCCAGTACCCGGTGCTGCTGTCGATCTCCAGCGTGCTGGATGCCGACGGCAGTCTGCGCAACTACATCGCCATCTTCACCGACATCAGCACGCTGAAAGAGCAGGAGCAGCGGCTGGATCGCATGGCGCACCACGACCCGCTGACCCAGCTGCCCAACCGTGTGCTGCTGGCCGAGCGCATGCAGCAGGCGTTTGCCCAGGCGCGGGTCAGCGGCTTGTACCAGGCGATCTGTTTCATGGATCTGGATGGCTTCAAGCGCGTCAATGACCGCTTTGGCCACGAACATGGCGACCAGCTGCTGATCCAGGTTGCCGGCCGGCTGCGCGACGCGCTGCGTGGCAGCGATACCGTGGCGCGGCTGGGCGGCGACGAATTCACGCTGGTGCTGACCGAGCTGCCGGATGTGGCCGCCTGCCACCGCAGCCTGCAGCGCCTGCTGGACATCGTGGCCCAGCCGTACGACCTGTCCGGCATCCAGGTGCACATCTCGGCCAGTATCGGCGTGGCACTGTACCCGCAGGACGAGGACGACCCGGACACCCTGCTGCGCCACGCCGACCAGGCGATGTATCAGGCCAAGGAACAGGGGCGCAACGGCTACCGCATCTTCGATGCCGAGCATGACCGCCGCCGCCGCAACCGCAAGGAAAGCCAGGAGCGCCTGCAACTGGCACTGGCGCACAACGAGCTGCAGCTCTATTACCAGCCCAAGGTGAACATGCGTAGCGGGCAGGTGGTGGGGGCAGAAGCCTTGTTGCGCTGGCACCACCCGCAGCATGGCGTGCTGGCGCCGGGGGCCTTCCTGGCCGACATCGAGGACAGCGAGCTGGATATTCCGCTGGGCGAGTGGGTGCTGCGCACCGCGCTGGCGCAGATGCAGTACTGGCGCGCGCGCGGGCTGCTGCAGGGCGTTAGCGTGAACATCTCCGCCTTCCATCTGCAACAGCCGGATTTTGCCCACCGCATGGCGCTGATTCTGCAGGACTACCCGGATGTGCCGCGCGACATGCTGGAGATCGAGGTGCTGGAAAGCACCGCGCTATCCGATCTGGAGCGGGTGATCAGCCTGATGCGCGAATGCCAGGCGCTGGGCGTGCGCTTTGCGCTGGACGATTTCGGCACCGGCTATTCCTCGCTGCTGTACCTGAAGCGCCTGCCGGCGGACAAGCTGAAGATCGACCAGTCCTTCATCCGTAACATGCACGAAGACACTGACGATCTGGCCATCGTGCAGGGCATCATCGGTCTGTCCGGCGCCTTCAACCGCCACCTGGTGGCCGAAGGCGTGGAAACCGAAGAACACGGCAAGCTGTTGCTGTATCTGGGCTGCGAGGTGGCGCAGGGCTATGGCATTGCCCGGCCGATGCCGGCGGACAGCTTCTTTGACTGGGTGCGCAAGTGGCAGGGCAATCCAGCGTGGGAATACGCCGGGCGCCAGCGCTGGTCGCAGCCGGATATCGCTCTGTTCCGGCTGGAGCTGGCCTACCGCGCCACGCTGGGGCGCTTGCTGGAGCTGGCCGCCGGCGACGGCGGACCGGGCGACTGGGATGCCGCCAGCTATGCCGACTTTGCCTGCTGGTATCTGGAGGAGGGGCAGCGCGGTTACGGCCATCATGCGCACTACCGCGAGCTGGGCGAGCTGCTGCAGGCCATCGGCAGCCACAGCTTTACCCTGTGGCAGGCGCTGCAACAGAACGATACCGCCGAGATTGCGGCCAACGTGCCGGAGCTGCTGCGGCTGCGCGATGCCCTGACCGGCACGGTGCGCAGCCTGTTGCCCGGCCACGGCGTGCCCAGCCGGCACAACGAGCATTTCGATCTGTAGCGCGCAGGCGTGTGCTGCACGCCTGCGCCGTCGTTCCTGTTGCCGCGCAGTAGCAGGGCCTGCGCCGTGTGGCAGGCGCGCTCAGCGCAGCGGCAGCGCCAGCTGCAGCGACTTTTCGTCCAGGATGCCGAGAATGCGTTTCACCGGCTGACCCTGCTCGTTCAGAATCACGGTGAACGGCAAGCCGCCGGCCTTGTTGCCCAGCGTGCGCATCAGCTCGATGCCGTCGCCATCGGCCAGCAGGATCGGGTAACTGACCGGCGTCTGTTTCAGGTAGCCCTGCACCTGTTCTGGCTGATCCAGCGCAATGCCGACAAAGCGCACGCCGCGTGCGGCCAACCTTTTCGCCTCCGCCGACAGTAGCGGCATTTCGATGCGGCACGGCGCGCACCAGGTGGCCCAGAAATTCACCACGGTAACCTTGCCCTGCAGGCGGGAAAACTGCGCCGGCTTGCCTTCCGGCGTATTCAGCGGGATGGTGCCCAGCGTGGTGCCGGCGTGAGCCAGCAAGGGCAGCAGCAGGGCCAGCAGGCCGGTGCCGCGGCGAAAAAATAGCGTCATGATTATTCCGAAGTAATGCCGATAAAGCCGTTAGTTATCTGCTAGTTGGCCGCCGTTCGCGGCTGACTGTCATCAGTGCTTCATGATAGACTTGTCGATTGCCTTTTAGTTTGTGCGCGAGTCATGTCGATTCTGGTTTGCGGGGCGCTAGCCTACGATACCCTGTTTTCTTTTAAAGGCCGTTTTGACAGCCAGATCCTGCCGGATCAGCTGCACAAGATCTCCACCACCTTCCTGGCGCCGTCGATGCGCCGCGAATTTGGCGGCATGGCCGGCAATATTGCCTACAGTCTGAGCCTGCTGGGTGAAAAACCCATGGTGATGGGCGTGGTGGGCGAAGATTTCGAACCCTACCGCCAGCACCTGAAGCGCAACAGCGTGGACGACCGCTTCATCCGCACCATCCGCGGCCAGTACACCTCGCAGTGCTTCGGCATTTCCGACAAGGATGGCAATCAGCTGATGGCGTTCCACCCGGGGGCGATGGATTTTGCCACCGATAATCACATTGCCGATATCCCGGACCCAATCGAGCTGGCGATTCTGTCGCCGGGCGGCCATCAGGCCTTTTTGCAGCACTCGCGCGAGCTGCACGCCGCCGGCATCCCGTTCATCTTCGACCCGGGCCAGGAGCTGCCGCTACTGTCGCGCGACGAGCTGCACGAGATCGTGACGCTGGCCGATTACGTGGCCATCAACGACTACGAAAGCGAGCTGATGCGCGAGCGCGCCGGGCTGTCGATCGACGAGCTGCGCCAACAGGTTAAGGCGCTGGTGGTGACGCGGGGTTCCAAGGGCGCCGAGATTTATGTCGGCGACAGCATTCACCTGATTCCGCGCGTGCAGATGCCGATCAAGCCGGTAGATCCAATGGGCTGCGGCGATGCCTTCCGCGCCGGCCTGCTGTATGGCATCAAATACGGCCTGGACTGGAAAGTCACCGGCCGGCTGGCCAATGTGATCGGCGCCATCAAGGTAGCCACCCACGGCTGCCAGAACCATCATTTCGACTGGGACAAGCTGCGCAGCCTGTACCAGCAGGCCTATGGCGAGGCCTGGCCGCTGTAACCCTGCTGCCGCCCGTGTTGCGCGCATAGTTTCACACCCGGCCTGGCCGGGTGTTTGTCTATGTAACGGCGGTGTGCCTGGCCCGTGGTCAGGTCGGCGGGACGGGGATGCTGGTCGCCTGGCGGCTGTCACGGTGGTAGCAGGCATGGTTTGCTAACCTGTTATTGAACACGCTTTTCTATTTCCATGCTGTTGGCAGGCTTGAATCTGGCACCGCACGGCCCCACCATGGATAGATTCCGCATTCCCTCGGCAGAAAGGGCAACATGACCGTACCGCATCTCACCACCGCGCTGACCGGCCCGCTACGCGAGCTGGAAAGCCGCATCCTGGCTGCGCAACCGCACATCGAACACTGGTTCCGCAGCCAGTGGCACAACCATGCCGTGCCGTTCTACGGCTCGGTGGACCTGCGCAACAGCGGCTTCAAGCTGGCACCGGTGGACATGAACCTGTTTCCGGGCGGGCACAACAACCTGAATCCGGAATTCCTGCCGTTGGCGGTGCAGGCGGCGCAAAGTGCGGTCGATCGCGTGTGCCCGGAAGCGCGCAATATTCTGCTGATCCCGGAAAACCACACCCGCAACAGTTTCTATCTGCAGAACGTGGCGGCACTGGTGCACATTTTCGAACAGGCCGGCCTGAAAGTACGGCTGGGCACGCTGAACCCGGAAATCACCGCCCCCACCCAGCTCACCGCCGCCAACGGTGCGGTGATTACCCTGGAGCCGCTAGAGCGCCGCGGCAACCGCGTGGTGCTGGCCGACGGTTTCAGCCCCTGCATCGTGCTGCTGAACAACGACCTGTCCGGTGGCATCCCGGGCATTCTGCAGAACCTGGAACAGAACCTAATGCCGCCGCTGCACGGTGGCTGGGCGGTACGGCGCAAGAGCAACCACTTTGCCGCCTACGACAAGGTGGCGGCCGATTTCGCCACGCTGATTTCCATCGACCCGTGGCTGATCAACCCCTACTACAGCACTGCCACCGGCCTGGACTTCCACACCCGCCAGGGCGAGGACGAGCTGGCCGCCAAGGTGGAAGACGTGCTGGCGCGTACCCGTGCCAAGTACCGCGAATACGGCATCGACCATGAGCCCTACGTGATCGTGAAGGCGGATGCCGGCACCTACGGCATGGGCGTGATGAGCGTAAAATCACCGGAAGAGGTGATTGGCCTCAACCGCAAGGCGCGCAACAAGATGTCGGTGGTGAAAGAAGGGCTGGAAGTGTCCGAGGTGATCGTGCAGGAAGGGGTGTACACCTTCGAATCGATCAACGAGGCGGTGGCCGAGCCGGTGGTGTACATGATGGACCGCTACGTGATCGGCGGCTTCTACCGCGTGCACACCGGCCGCGGCGTGGACGAGAACCTCAACGCACCGGGCATGCACTTTGTGCCGCTGTCGTTCGAGAAGCCCTGCCTGCCGGACCGCCAGGCCGGCCCGGATGCCCCGCCGAACCGCTTCTATGCCTACGGCGTCATCTCGCGGCTGGCGCTGCTGGCCGCCTCGCTGGAACTGGAAGCCACCGACCCGGACGCCTGATCTTGCGGCCAACCTGAGGACATTATCCCATGCACATCCTGTTCATCGCCGACCCGCTGGAACACTTCAAGCTGCACAAGGACACCACCTACGCCATGATGGAGGAGGCGGCCAGGCGCAGCCACGGCATCTGGTTCTGCGAGGCCAGTGACCTGTACGTGGAGGGCGAGCGCATTCTGGCCGAGGCCGTACCGGTGCACCTGACCGGCAGCAAGGGCAAGGACTGGTTCCGCAAGGGCAATCTGCAGGCGCAGGCACTGCAGAACTTCTCTGCCATCGTGATGCGCAAGGACCCGCCGTTCGACCTGGAGTACCTGTACGCCACCCAGCTGCTGACGCTGGCCGAGGCGCAGGGCGCGCGCGTGTTCAACCGCGGTCAGGCGCTGCGCGACTTCAACGAGAAGCTGGCGATCCTGAACTTCCCGGAGCAGATTGCGCCGACCATGGTCACCTCGCGGCCGGACCGGCTGAAGCGCTTCGTGCGTCAGCACCAGGACGCTATCCTCAAACCATTGGACGGCATGGGCGGCAGCGGTATCTTCCGCGTCACCCCTGACGATCCCAACCTGAACGTGATCATCGAAACCGTCAGCCAGAACGGCGAACGTACGGTGATGGCGCAGCGCTACATCCCGGAGATCCGTCACGGCGACAAGCGCGTGCTGGTGATCGACGGTGTGCCGGTGGAGTACTGCTTGGCGCGCATTCCGCAGGGCGGCGAGACACGCGGCAATCTGGCCGCCGGTGGCCGGGGCGAGGCGCGGCCATTGTCCGACCGCGACCGCGAGATCGCACTGGCGCTGGCGCCGGAGCTGAAAAAGCGTGGCATTCTGCTGGCCGGCTTGGATGTGATCGGCAACTACCTGACCGAGGTAAACGTCACCAGCCCCACCTGCTTCCGCGAGATCATGGAGCAGGCTGACATCAATGTCGCCGCGCTGTTTATCGATGCGCTGGAGCGCGCGGTGGAGCGGGCCATGACGCCGCCGGGCGAGTAATGCCGGCGTGGCAGTGGCCAAGGGCGGCAGTGGCCGCCCTTTTCATTTGCCTGCTGGCGGCTTGCAGCCGGGCGCCGGAAGTGTACCGCCAGGAAAGCTATGTATTCGGTACCCGGGTGGAGCTGACGCTGTACGCCGCCGATCAGGCCGCGGCCGCGCACGCTGCCGCCGCAGTGCTGGCGGAGCTGGATCGGCTGCACCGCCAGCTGCATGCTTGGGCGCCGGATAGCGAAGTGGCGGCGGCCAACCGCGCGCTGGCGAGTGGGCAGCCATTCCGCCCGTCGCCGGAGCTGGCCGAGCTGCTGTACCAAGGGCAGCGGCTGGAGGTGCAATCGGACGGGCTGTTTTCTCCGGCCATCGGCGCGCTGGTGGCGGCCTGGGGCTTTCATGCCGACAGCTATGCCGCGCGCCTGCCGCCGGCCGACGGCTTGGCCGCATTGCTGGCGGCACGGCCGCGACTGGCGGATATCCGTTGGCAGGGCGGGCAGATACTGGCGCACAAGCCGGCGCTGCAGCTGGATTTCGGCGGCATGGCCAAAGGCTGGGCGCTGGATCGTGCGCGGCGGCAGCTGCTTAAGGCTGGCATCAGCTCGGCACTGTTGAATATCGGCGGCAACATCATGGTGCTGGGCCGCAAGCCGGATGGTTCGCCGTGGCGGGTTGGCATTCGTCACCCACGGCGGGCGGCGGCCATGCTCAGTCTGACGCTGAACGATGGCGAGGCGCTGGGCACCTCCGGCGACTACCAGCGCTATTTCGAACTGGATGGCCGCCGCTACTGCCATCTGATTGATCCGCGCGATGGTAATGCCGACTGTCGCGTACAATCCGTGTCGGTGCTGGCCCGGCCAGGTAGCGACGCAGGCTTGGTGTCCGATGTCGCCAGCAAGCCGCTGTATTTTGCCGGCCCGCAGCAGGCGGCCAACCTGGCGCGCCGCTTTGCGCTGGCCGGCTGGTTGCTGGTGGATGCGCAGGGGGCGGTATGGGTGACACCGGCTCTGCGCCAGCGACTGCAGTGGCAGCAGCCACCCGATAGCTTATATGTGACAGGAGCACCATGACCCCCTCGCAGGAAAGCCCATTCAAGGGCAAGACCGGGCTAACCCGGCTAATCAACGCTTTTGGCTACTCGCTGGATGGGTTGCGCGCCGCCTTGCGGCATGAAGATGCGTTCCGCCAGCTCAGTCTGCTGGCGGTGCTGCTGATCCCGCTGGCGCTGTTCGCGGTGCCGGCCAGCGGCGTGGGCAAGGCCATTCTGGTGGCCGCTTCGCTGGCGACGCTGGTGATCGAGCTGTTGAATTCCGCCATCGAGGCGGCGGTGGATCACACCTCGCTGGCGCGTCACCCACTTGCCAAGCGCGCCAAGGACATGGGCAGCGCGGCGCAACTGCTGGGGCTGCTCAATCTGGCCGCGATGTGGGGGCTGGTGTTGTTCGGCTAATGGCTGCTGCTACGGCGATATAGCAGGCCGGGTACTACCCGGATCATGTCGCGCTCGCATGGCACCTCGCCATCGCGCCCGGCCAGTTCCCATTCGAGGTCGCCGGCGCGCAGTACACGGTACACCGGGTAGCCGGCCTCGTAGTGCAGCAGCTCCTGACCGTGAAAGCGTTCCAGCGGTAGTAGCGGCAGCTCCTGGCGGCTGATGAACATCGCCAGCGTGCTGGGGGCCAGTTCGCTGATCTGCTCGCGGTCGGCGCGCCAGATGCCGGTAAACATCACCAGCAGGGAAAACGCCAGCATCGGCCAGGCGCCATCCAGCGCAAAGATCAGGCTGAGGACGCTGGCTCCGGTAAAGAAGAATTGACTGTTAGGCATGGCGTCGCGTCCCGCTGGCCCATTCCGTCACGGACGGGGTGTGGCAATGAGAAACGCCGCCTGGCGGCGGCGTGCTGTCAATCTGGCAGGGGTCCGTCGGGAATGGAGCGCGATCATCGCCCCGTATGCAGTGCAAAGCTTGCGATCTCCGACGTCCCCCTTGGCTGAATCATAGCCCTTGCTATGGCGGATACCAGTCGGAAAACCCGCGCCCGCACCATGAAAAAACCGCCCCGAGAGGCGGTTTTTTTTGCGGCCAACGTTGGCCGCATCAGGCGTCGGCTTCCTTGCCTTCCGGCGGCGCGATCTGCTCGGCGTAGCCGCATTCTTTCTGCGGGCACACCTTCTCGGTGCCGCGGCGCTTAGTGACCTTGATGGTCAGCACCGGCCATTGGCACTTGGGGCAGGTTTCGGCGATCGGCGGGTTCCAGGTGGCGTAGGTGCACTTGGGATAGGTATTGCAGCTGTAGAACAGCTTGCCGTAGCGGCTCTTGCGCTCGATCAGGCTGCCGGCCTTGCACTGCGGGCAGGTGACGCCGGTGTCGCGCGGTTTTTCCAGCGGCTCGATGTGCTTGCACTTGGGGTAGTTGGCACAGCCGATGAACTTGCCGTAGCGACCCTTCTTGATATGCAGCTCGCCGCCGCAATCCGGGCAGGTGCGATCTTCGATCACCGTCGGCGCCTCGGCTTCCGCCGCGGCCTGCTCGGCGGTTTCACCGACGTTGCGGGTGTAGTCGCAGTCCGGGTAGCCGGTGCAGGCGATGAAACGGCCGCGTTTGCCGAACTTGATCGACAGCGGCTGGCCGCATTTCGGGCAGGCTTCGTCCAGGCTTTCGGTGGTCACCTCGGCGCGGCTAATGCTTTCTTTTTCGGTGATCTGCTTGGAAAAACCCTTCCAGAAGCTTTCCATCACCGGCACCCACTGGCGCTGGCCGCTGGCGATCTCGTCGAGCTGGTTTTCCAGCTTGGCGGTGAAGTTGTAGTCCACGTACTGGGCAAAGTGTTCGGTGAGGAACTTGTTGACGATGTCGCCGGTATCGGTGGGGAAGAAGCGCTTCTTGTCCAGAATCACGTACTCGCGATCCTTCAGCGTGGAGATGATGCTGGCGTAGGTGGACGGGCGGCCGATACCGTACTCTTCCAGCGCCTTCACCAGTGAGGCTTCGGAGAAGCGCGGCGGCGGCTGGGTAAAGTGCTGCTCGCTGTACAGCTTGTCCACCGGCAGGCTCTCGCCTTCTTCCAGCAGCGGTAGCTTGGCGTTTTCCTCGTCCTCGGCGTCGTCGACGTCTTCCTCGTACACCGACAGGAAGCCGCCGAACACCAGTACCTGGCCGCTGGCGCGGAACATGCCTTCGCCGACATGGATATCGATGCTGGTGGTGTCGAACTTGGCCGGTGCCATCTGGCAGGCCAGGGTGCGCTTCCACACCATTTCGTACAGCTTGAACTGGTCGGCGGTGAGGAAGGCCTTCACCGATTCCGGCGTGCGCAGGATGGAGGTCGGGCGGATCGCCTCGTGCGCTTCCTGGGCGTTCTTGGATTTGTTCTTGTAGGTAACCGGGTTCTTCGGCAGGTGCTCGCCGTCGAAGCGTTCGGCGATGTAGCCGCGGATTTCCTCTACCGCCTCATTGGCCAGCGCCACCGAGTCGGTACGCATATAGGTGATCAGACCGACGGTGCCCTGGCCGATGTCGATACCCTCGTACAGCTGCTGCGCGGTACGCATGGTGCGATCGGTCGTCATGCCCAGCTTGCGCACTGCCTCCTGTTGCAGGGTGGAGGTGGTGAACGGTGCCGCCGGGTTGCGGGTTTTCTTTTTCTTCTCGATGCGGCCAACCTGGGCGCTGTGGCCGTCCAGCGCGGCCACGATGCGCGCCTGCTCGGCAGCATCGGGGATGTCGAACTGATCCAGCTTCTTGCCGGCGAATTCGTTGAGCTTGGCGCTGAACTTGGTGCGGCTCTTGTGGCTGTCCAGGTGCACGGTCCAGTATTCCTGCGACACGAAGGCCTTGATCTCGTGCTCGCGCTCGCAGATCAGGCGCAGCGCCGGGCTCTGCACGCGGCCGGCGGACAGGCCGCGGCGGATCTTCTTCCACAGCAGCGGCGACAGGTTGAAGCCGACCAGATAATCCAGCGCCCGTCGTGCCTGCTGCGCATCCACCAGTTCCTGCGAAATGTCGCGCGGGTGGGCAATGGCGTCCAGCACCGCGTTCTTGGTGATCTCGTGGAACACCACGCGCTGCGCGGTGCGGTCCTTCAACAGTTTTTTCTTGTTGAGGATTTCCACCAAGTGCCAGGAAATGGCCTCGCCTTCGCGGTCCGGGTCAGTTGCCAGGTAGACGTGGTCTACCTTGGCCACTGCATCGACGATGGCATCGACGTGCTTGCTGTTGCGCGCGATCAGCTGGTACTTCATGGCGAAGTCTTTTTCCGGGTCCACCGCGCCGTTTTTGGGCACCAGGTCGCGCACGTGGCCGTAGGAGGCGAGGACTTCGAAGTCCGGTCCCAGATATTTTTTCAGTGTTTTCGCTTTTGACGGCGATTCGACAATCAGCAGGCTAGTGGGCATGTGCGGGTCGTTTCTGCAGAGGTCCCGGGTTCAGGACGACAATATTGTGTATTCATCAAACAAAACAAGAGCGCAAGTTTGGCGCTCTTGTCGGGGCATGCGTTGCGGCCAACTAGCAGCTGGCCGTAGCGCTTACTGCATGGTGGGCTCGCCATGCAGTGCAGTCAGCAGATCTTCGCCAACCAGTACCGGCAGCTCGGCGCGTTGTGCCCACAGCACCATCAGTGCCGCCAGTTTGGCGGTGGGCAGCGAAATTTCGTCATCCGGCAACGCCAGCAGGCGGTCGATCAGCATTTCCCGTTGCGCTGGCGACAGCGCGCCGTTGTCTTCCAGGAACATGATCAGGCCGCGAATCTCGGTGGGCAGACGGGCGATTTCCTCGTCGTGGTACACGCGCAGGCCGGTGCTGTCGTTGGCACCCTGGTAGGCGCCATCGTTGAGACTGTTCAGGCCATCCAGCCATTCCAGCGCGTTGCTGATTTCGTCGTTTTCGAAACCGGCAGCCGCCAGCTGGCGTCCCAGATCGTCATGCGCGGGGCAGGCGTCGGGGTCGCTGAATTCTTCAAGCAGGTAGGCGAGTACGTCAAACATTCAGGGGAATCAACCGGTTAGCAGGTCGTGCTGGTGGCATCGCGACGGCGCTGATAGCGGCCGCCGTGCATGCTGTCAACATGACCTTGTATTTCAAGCTCGAGAAGCATCGCGTAAACCACCCCCGGCGTCAACCCGAGCCGGGCGGCCAGGGTGTCGGCATCCACCGGATCGAAGCCCATCGCCTGCAGCAAGGGCTGCTGCGGCAGCGCATCGTCATCGCTGGCCGCGCTGAGCGTGGGCGGGCTGGGGCGCAGCGGCAGACGGCCGACTTCGTCCAGTACATCGTCCACGGTTTCCACCAGCCGGGCGCCGTCCTTCAGCAGCCGATGGCAGCCGCGTGCCTGCGGGTTGAGGATGGAGCCGGGAATGGCCATCACCTCGCGCCCGGCTTCCAGCGCCAGCCGCGCGGTGATCAGCGAACCGCTTTGCAAGGTGGCTTCCACTACCAGGCAGCCGCGCGCCAGGCCGGCGATGATGCGGTTGCGGCGCGGAAAGTTCTGCGCCAGCGGCGGGCTGCCCAGCGGAAACTCGGACAGGAGCAGCCCTTGCTCGGCAATGCGGTGCGCCAGCTCGCGGTTGCGTGCCGGGTAGACGCGGTCGATGCCGGTGCCTATCACCGCCACGGTGCTGGCGGCCTGGCTCAGCGCGCCTTCGTGCGCGGCGGCGTCGATGCCGCCGGCCAGGCCGCTGACGATGCTGTAACCGTTGGCCGCCAGGGTGCGGGCAAAGCTGCGGGCATTGTCGTCGCCCTGCGGTGTGGAGTTGCGGCTGCCGACGATGGCCAGCATCGGTGCGGCCAACAGTTCGCGGCGGCCGCGGGCAAACAGCAGTGGTGGCGCGGCGCCGGCCTCGGCCAGCTGGCACGGGTAGTCGTCGTCCTGCAGTGTGATCAGATGGCAGCCATCGGCGGCGGCCCAGGCCAGTGCTGCCGCGGCGCTTTGCTGCGCCAGCTCGCCACCCAGGGTTGCGGCAATGTCGCGATCCAGCAGCTCGCCCAGCTGCGCCGGGCGTGCCGACAGTGCCGCCTCGGCGCTGCCGAAGCGCTGCAGCAGCTGCAGGAAGCGTTGCGGGCCGACGCCGGGCGAGAATGCCAGCGTGGCCCAGGCAAGCAGGCTGTCGCTCATTGCGGTGCGGCGATGCGGTCGCCCACTATCACCGACTGGCTGCTACGCAGCACCAGCGCGTAGGAGGCTTTCTGGAACACACGGTAGACGATCAGGTCGCCCAGTTGTTCGGACGGCATTGCCAGCTGCTGCTTCTGGCCGTTGTTTTCCACGCTGATGATCTTGGGCGCACGATAGATGCCGAACACGTGGCCGATCTCGACGCCCTCTCGCTGGCCGCGGTTGATCACCACGCTGTACAGCTGGCCGATCTCGTTGACGCCGCTGACGCTCTGCACGATCTTGCCCTGCAGCTCGGGCGGCGGCTCATGCGGGATGTACTGCAGGTCTTCGTGCTCGGCCTTCTTCGCCAGGCGATCGCCGATCAGGATTTCCTCGTTGACCTTGCCCACCTGCAGGCTGCTGACCGCATCAAGCTTGCGTACTTGCAGGTCGCCGCCGTAGATCACCTCGTGGCCCAGCAGCTCCTTGCTGTCCGGGTCCACCACCGGGCGGCCCAGGCGGTAGGCTTGCCAGGTGCCGCCGGAGGTCAGGCCGGTGGCGTAGGCCGGGTCCAGCGTGGACAGGATGACGCGGTTTTCCTGGGTGGCCACCAGGCGTGGCGCACGCTCGTAATCGGCGGTGTCATCCACCAGCAGCGGGCGTCTGAGGAACGGCTCGATCGCCTTGGCCGGAATCATGGTGATGGCCTCATCTAGCGGCGTGCTGCGCACCTGCGGCGACAGCTTCACCGTGCGGTTGCTGCCGATGCGCAGCCGCGGCTGACCATCGACGTACTCCAGGTACAGCACATCGCCCGGGTAGATCCAGTGTGGGTTCTTGATTTCGGCGCGGTTCATGCGCCACAGCTGCGGCCACTTCCACGGCGATTTCAAATATTTGCCGGAGATGTCCCACAGCGTGTCGCCCTTTTTCACCACATAGCGTTGCGGTGCATCCTCGCGCAGCTGCAAGGTGTCGGCTATGGCCGGGGCGGACAGGCCAAGGGCCAGAACAAGAGATATAATAGGTTTTAACATCTGAAAGTGACCCCATCTATAGCCGGCACTGGACAGAGAAACGCTTACCACCGGTCTGATGACAATATTATTGTCAGCCGTGTCGGCATCCTCAACTGAAACGGTTTTGATTATGGCATTACTCAATATCCTTCATTATCCCGATCCGCGCTTGCACAAGGTAGCCAAGCCGGTAGAAGTTTTTGGCGCGGCGCTGCAAAAGCAGATCGACGACATGTTCGAAACCATGTACGAGGCGCGCGGCATCGGCCTGGCCGCCACCCAGGTGGACTACCATCATCGCCTGATCGTCATCGATATCTCGGAAGACAAGTCCGAACCCTATGTCTTCATCAACCCGGAGTTCCTTCACAAGGACGGCGAAACGGTGTACGAGGAGGGCTGCCTGTCGGTGCCCGGCATCTATGACAAGGTGACCCGCGCCGAGCACGTGAAAGTGCGTGCGCTGGGGCGCGACGGCAAACCGTTCGAGCTGGAAACCGGCGGCCTGCTGGCGATCTGCCTGCAGCACGAGGTGGATCACCTCGATGGCAAGGTGTTCGTGGAATACCTGTCGGAATTGAAGCAGGCGCGCATCAAGACCAAGATGAAAAAGCGCGAAAAGCACACCATGTAAGCGTGCGGCCAACGTTGGCCGCAGCCTGATGCGGGGCACGCCAGTCGTGCCCCGTCGCATTTGAGGATTCCCGATGAAGCTGATTTTTGCCGGTACCCCGGTATTTGCCGCCAAGGCGCTAGAGGCGCTGCTGGCCGCCGGTCACGACATTGCGCTGGTGCTGACCCAGCCGGATCGCCCCGCCGGCCGCGGCATGAAGCTCAAGCCCAGCCCGGTGAAGGAACTGGCACTGCAGCACGGCCTGCGCGTGGAACAGCCGCTGATGCTGAAGACACCGGAAGCGCAGGCGCTGGTGGCCGAGGTCGGCGCCGAGGTGATGGTGGTGGCCGCCTACGGCCTGCTGCTGCCCAAGGCGGTGCTGGAGATGCCGGCGCGCGGCTGCCTCAACATCCATGCCTCGCTGCTGCCGCGCTGGCGCGGTGCCGCACCGATCCAGCGCGCCATCCTGACCGGTGATGCCGACACCGGCATCACCATCATGCAGATGGATGTCGGCCTTGATACCGGCGACATGCTGTCTATCCACACGCTGCCGATTACGGCCGACGATACCGCCGCCACACTGCACGACAAGCTGGCGGGGCTGGGGGCCGAGGCCATCGTCGGCACCCTGGCGCAGCTGGATGCCTGCGTGCCGGAGAAACAGCCGGAAGCCGGCGTTACCTATGCAGCCAAGCTCAGCAAGGAAGAAGCGCGCGTGGACTGGACGCAGTCGGCGGTCGACATTGCCCGTGCCATTCGTGCCTACAACCCGGCGCCGGGCGCGCACACGCTGCTGGCCGGCGAGGCGCTGAAGCTGTGGTTTGCCGAGGCCATCGACGGCCACGGCGCGCCGGGCGAGGTGCTGCGTGCCGATGCCGACGGCGTGGTGGTGGGCAGCGGCCACGGCCTGGTGCGCATTACCGAGCTGCAGGCGGCGGGTGGCAAAAGGTTGGCCGCACGCGAGTTTGCTGCCGGCCGCAGTGGCCTGGTGGGAACCGTACTGGGGGCTTGAGCCTCCAAAACCTGCCCGCATCTGAATAGGCATGCCTGAAGCGAAAGGGAAACGTCATGGGCTTTAACTGGTTGAAAACCACGGTATTGATGGCGGCCATCGTGGCGCTGTTCGCCATGATCGGCGGCATGATCGGCGGCAAGAGCGGCATGCTGCTGGCGCTGCTGTTCGGCGGCGCCATGAACATCTTCGCCTACTGGAACTCCGACAAAATGGTGTTGCGTATGTACAACGCCCAGGAGGTGGATGCCCATAGCGCGCCGGAGCTGTACGGCATGGTGGCCGAGCTGGCGCAGCGCGCCGGCCTGCCGATGCCGCGGGTGTACGTGATCCACGAAGAGCAGCCGAACGCGTTCGCCACCGGCCGCAATCCGGAAAACGCCGCGGTGGCAGCCACCACCGGGATCATGCGCATGCTCAGCTACCAGGAGCTGCGCGGGGTGATGGCGCACGAACTGGCGCACGTACAGCACCGCGACACGCTGATTTCCACCATCAGCGCCACCATGGCCGGTGCCATCTCCGCGCTGGCCAACTTCGCCATGTTCTTTGGCGGCCGCGACGAAGACGGCCGTCCGGTAAACCCGATTGCCGGCATCGCGGTGGCGATCCTGGCGCCGCTGGCCGCAAGCCTGATCCAGATGGCGATTTCGCGCGCACGCGAATTCGAGGCCGACCGCGGCGGCGCCGAGATCAGCGGCGACCCGCTGGCGCTGGCCGCCGCGCTGCAGAAAATCGAGTACTACGCGCAGGGCCGGCCGATGTATGCCGCCGAGGCGCACCCGGAAACCGCACAGATGATGATCATCAACCCGCTGTCCGGTGGTGGCATCAGCGGCCTGTTCCGCACTCACCCGCATACCGAGGAGCGCATCGCCCGGCTGCAGGAGATCGCCCGCGGCATGCGCTGAACCGGTATCATCCGCCCTGTCGAATCACGGCCACCGTCCCGTTTGCGGACGGTGGCCGGTTTTCTTGTTGGAACACATACATGCACCGTATCCAGGAACTGGCGGCCGGCCTGCTCGAGCGTATCGAGCAGGGGCGCACCCTGACCGAAGCGCTGGCCACCATCCAGCGCAATCACGAGCTGAGCCCCGCCGAGCGCGGCGCGTTGCAGGACATCGCCTACGGCAGCCTGCGCCGCTTGGGGCAGTTGCGTTTCGTGCTGCGCCAGCTGGTGCCGCGACCGTTGCCGGCGGCCGACATCGAGCGGCTGTTGCTGGTGGCGCTGTACCAGCTGCTGCATACCCGCGCCGCCGATTACGCGGTGGTGGACCAGGCGGTGAATGCGGCGGCCAGGCTGGCCGGCGGCAAGTTCAAGGGCCTGGTCAACGGCGTGCTGCGCAATGCGCTGCGCCAGCGCGAGGATCTGCTGGCCGCGGCACAGCGTGACAACGAGGCGCGCTACAACCACCCGCGCTGGTGGCTGCAGCGCCTGCGCGCGGCCTATCCGGCACAGTGGGCGGACATCCTGGACGAAAGCAACCGCCATCCGCCGATGACGCTGCGGGTGAACGCCCGCCACGGCGATGCTGCCGGCTACGTCGGCGAGTTGGCCGCACAGGGCATGGCGGCGCGCGAGCTGGATAGTCACGCGGTATTGCTGGAAGTGCCGTGCAGTGTGCGCGAGCTGCCGGGCTTTGCCGACGGCCGCGTATCGGTGCAGGACTGGGGCGCACAGCAGGCGGCGCGCTGGCTGGATGTGCAGCCGGGCATGCGGGTGCTGGATGCCTGCGCCGCACCGGGCGGCAAGAGCGGCCACCTGCTGGAGCTGGCCGACATCAAACTGACCGCATTGGACGTGGATGCCGGCCGCCTGCTGCGGGTAGAAGAAAACCTGGCACGGCTGGGGCTTGCGGCCAACGTGGTCGCTGCCGATGCTGCGCAGCCGGCCAAGTGGTGGGGCGGCCAGCCGTTCGACCGTATTCTGGCCGATGTGCCGTGCTCGGCCAGTGGCGTGGTACGCCGCCATCCGGACATCAAGTGGCTGCGCCGCCCGACCGATTTTGCCGCGCTGGGGCAGCAGCAGGGCGCGCTCAGCGACGCGCTGTGGCCGCTGCTGGCCGCCGGTGGCAAAATGCTGTATGCAACCTGCTCCATCATGCCGGAGGAAAATCGCCTGCAGGTGGACGCCTTCCTGACGCGTCATCCCGACGCCCAGCTACTACAAGACGAACAATTGCTGCCTACCCCGGAACATGACGGCTTCTATTACGCGCTGTTGGCAAAACGTCCTTAGCCTGCTGTTGCTGCTGGCTGCCTGCCTGCTGCCGCTTGCGGCGCAGGCGACAGAGGGCATTACCGCGCTGCGGGCGCGCGCCGAGGTGGAAGAGCACGCGCTGGCCATCTCCACCCGTTACCAGATCGTGCTGCCCAACGCCTTGCAGGATGCGGTGCAGCAGGGCATTCCACTTACCTTCCGTCTTACCTTCGAACTGACCCATCCGCGCAGCAGCGCCTACTGGCTGCGCTTCAAGCATTTCTTCGAGCCAACCGCCAGCATCAATTTCAAGCTGATGTACTACCGGCTTACCAATCGCTATCGGGTGGCGATCGGCAGTCTGGCCAACAATTACAACTCGCTGAGCGAGGCGGTGGCGGCGGTAGGCAGCATTGCCGGCTGGCGGGTGCTGGACGTATCTGATTGGGATGAAAGCGATCGCCGCCTGCTGCGCGGCCGCGTGCAGCTGGAGCTGGATATCGGCCAGCTGCCGCGGCCGTTCCAGCTCAATGCGCTGGGCACCAGCGATTGGTCGCTGGAGTCGGCGTGGACCCCGGTGACGGTCGAGGGGGGCAGCTGATGCGTTATCCGGCGATAGCCGCCGCGCTGGGCGTGGTGTTGATGTACCTGCTGGCGATTTCCACCGGCAATACTTCCAAACTGGCTGAATACTACTGGTGGGTGTTCGGCCTCAATGCGCTGGGCCTGGCCGGGCTGATCGGCGTGGTGGTGCGGCAGGTGCTGCGCCTGCGGCGGCGGGTGAAGAGCCGCGAGTTCGGTGCCAAGCTGACGCAGAAGATGGTGATGATGTTCACCGTGGTGGCGCTGCTGCCGGGCATGCTGGTGTTCACCGTATCGGCGCAGTTCCTGACCCGCAGTATCGAGAGCTGGTTCAACGTGCAGGTGGAAACTGCGCTCGACCGCGGGCTGGAGCTGGGGCGTAATGCGCTGGGCTATGTGCTGACCGATTTGTCGCGCAAGGCGCGGGTGGTGTCCAACGACATTGCCGACCAGAGCGAGCGCGAACTCACCAGCCGGCTGGCACGCTTGCGTGAGCAGCTGGGGGTGGAGGAAATCGCCGTTTACACCCGCCAGGGCAAGCTGGTGAGTTTTGCCGGGCCGGACGAGCTGCGTTATCTGCCGCGCGCGCCGGACTACGAGCTGCTGCGCTCGTTGCAGAGCCGCAAGCTGCATGAAAGCATCGACAACGACGCCCGTAGCGGTCTGCTGCTGAAGGTGCTGCTGCCCTACCGCAGCTTTGTCACCGACGAGGCGCTGGTGGTGCAGATCATCCAGCCGGCACCCGCGCAGATCGCCCGCGATGCCGAGCTGATCGAGGAAGCGCGTACCGACTACCGCCAGCTGGTGCTGGCGCGCGATGGCCTGAAAACCTTCTACATGCTGACGCTGGCGCTGGTGTTCCTGCTGGCGCTGACCGCGGCACTGGCGTTTGCGCTGTTCATCTCCGAGCGGCTGTCGGCGCCGCTGTCCGAGCTGGCTGCCGGCACGCGCGCGGTAGCGCAGGGTGACTATTCCAAGCGCCACCCGGTGTATCGCAAGGATGAACTGGGCATCCTCACCACCATGTTCAACCGCATGACGCAGCAGCTGGAGGAGGCCCGCCACGCCGCGGACGAGAACCGCCGGCTGCTGGAGGCGGGCAAGCTGTACCTGGAAAGCATCCTCGCCAACCTGTCTGCCGGGGTAGTGGCGTTCGACAGCAACTGGAACCTGCGCGCGGCCAACACCAGTGCCGGGCGCATCCTCGGCGTGAACTTCGAGGCGCTGGCCACCGAGGAACTGCAAGTCTGGCCGGTGCTGCGGCCGGAGCTGACGCCGCTGGTGGATACTATCCTGCGCGAAGCGGCCAACGTTAACCCGCACGACTGGCAGCAGCAGATCGACTACAGCGGCGCCAATGGCCAGCGGCAACTGGTGGTGCGCGGCGCGGTGCTGCCGGAACGCTCCGGCACCGGCTACGTGGTGGTGTTCGACGATATTACCGAGCTGGGACGGGCGCAGCGTGATGCCGCCTGGGGCGAGGTGGCCAAGCGGCTGGCACATGAAATCCGCAACCCGCTGACCCCGATCCAGCTGTCGGCCGAACGGCTGGCGATGAAGCTGGCGGACAAGCTGGAAGGCGCCGATGCCGACATGCTGCGTCGCGCCACCGATACCATCATCAAGCAGGTTACGGCGTTGAAAGGCATGGTGGATGCCTTCCGCGACTATGCCCGTGCGCCGCGTACCAAGCTGGGGCCGCTGGAGCTTAACACCCTGATTCGAGAGGTGTTGACGCTGTACGAAAGCAACCCGGCATTGCGGGCGGAACTGTGTGCCGAGCCGCTGCCGCTGATGGGCGATGCGGCGCTGCTGCGGCAGGTACTGCACAACCTTCTGCAGAACGCACAAGATGCAGTCCTTGACGCTGACATCCCGATGATTCACATTAGCAGCCGACTAGAAGGAAGGAACGCGCTCGTCTGTGTACAGGACAACGGCGCAGGGTTCAGTGCAGACATACTGCACCGCGCTTTTGAGCCTTACGTTACCAGTAAGGCCAAGGGCACCGGATTGGGCCTTGCGGTGGTGAAAAAGATAGTGGAGGAGCACCACGGCCAGATTCAACTGGCCAATGGAGACAGCGGCGGCGCGCGGATCCTTCTCACCCTGCCAATGCTGGAGGCTTAATGCGAAGCAGCGACATTCTGATTGTTGATGACGAAATCGGTATCCGGGAATTGCTCTCGGAGATCCTGCAGGACGAAGGTTTTACCGTAGCGCTTGCCGAAAATGCCGAAGTAGCCCGTCAGTTGCGGGGGCAGACCCGGCCGGCACTGGTGTTGCTGGATATCTGGATGCCGGACTGTGACGGCGTCACCCTGCTCAAGGAGTGGGCCAAGTCCGGGCAGCTGAACATGCCGGTGGTGATGATGTCCGGCCATGCCAGCATCGATACCGCGGTCGAGGCGACGCGCATCGGCGCTTTCGATTTCCTGGAAAAGCCGATTGCGCTGCAGAAACTGCTGACCACCGTGCAGCGTGCACTCAAGTACGGCGACATGCAGGCGAATACCTCGCTGAACCTGGACAAGCTCGGCAAGAGCGCACCGATTCAGGAGCTGAAACGGCAGCTGGATCGCGTTTCCAAGGTGAAATCGCCGGTACTGCTCACCGGCGAACCCGGTGTCGGTTTCGAACTGGTGGCGCGCTTTTTCCACCACGGCAACATGCCGTGGGTGATGCCGGCCAAGCTGGAACAGTTGGCCGATGCGCCGCTGGAGTTGTTGCAGAAGGCCAATAACGGCGTGCTGTTCCTGCCGGACATCGGCCAGTACAACCGCCGTACGCAGCAGGGCCTGCTGTTCCTGCTGTCCAAGCTGGACCGCTTCAATGTGCGGCTGGTGTGTTCCTGCAGCCGCCCGCTGCAGGAGTTGCTGGTGGATCCGGAGTGCGATAACCGCATGCTGACTGCGCTATCCAGCGTGATCGTGCCGATTCCGCCGCTGCGCGAGCATGCCGAGGACATCATCTTCATCGCCGAGCAGATCCTGCACGAGCTGGTGGAGTCCAAGCAGATTCCAACGCGCAAGCTGACCACCGCGGCGCTGAATGCCATGCGCCAGTACGACTGGCCGGGCAACCTGGAACAGCTGCGCAGCATCATCAAGAGCCTGGGGCTGACCACCGAGGCGGAAGAAATCGACGTAGTGGAAGTGAACAAGGTACTGGCCCAGTTCCGCCACGAAAAACCGGTGGAAGAAACCGGCTTCGATTTCAACCTGCCGCTGCGCGAACTGCGCGAGCAACTGGAACGGCGCTATTTCGAGTACCACATCGTGCTGGAAAACGGCAATATGAGCCGCGTGGCGCAGAAAGTGGGGTTGGAACGCACCCACCTGTACCGCAAGCTCAAGCAGCTGGGCGTGAAATTCAGTCGCAAGACCGCCGAGGAATGAACGGCGTAACACCTGACGGGACGGCCGCCTTGGCGGCCGTTTTTGCATCATGAGCAAAGAACTCGACGACGCAGCGCTGCTGCGTTACAGCCGGCACATCCTGCTGCCGGAAATCGACGTCGCCGGCCAGGAGCGCCTGCTGGCGGCCCGCGTGCTGGTGGTAGGCGCCGGCGGTCTGGGCGCACCGGCGCTGCTGTACTTGGCCAGTGCTGGCATCGGCCAGCTGACGCTGGTAGACGACGATACCGTGGAGCTGACCAACCTGCAGCGCCAGATCATTCACGACATGACTACGCTGGGGCAGCCCAAGGTGGCGTCGGCGGCCACGCGGCTGGCGGCCATCAACCCGGACGTGCAGCTGCGCTTGCTGGTCGAGCGGCTGCAGGGGGCAACGTTGGCCGCAGAGGTGGCAGCGCACGACCTGGTGCTGGACTGCTCGGATAACTTTGCCACCCGCCACGCTATCAACCGTGCCTGCGTGGCCGCCGGCGTGCCGCTGGTGTCCGGTGCCGCAGTGCGTTTTTCCGGCCAGCTGGCGGTGTACGACACGCGCGACGCGGCATCACCGTGCTACCACTGCCTGTTCCCGGAGGAAGGCGAGGCTACGGATGGCCCGTGCGCCACCTTTGGCGTGCTGGCGCCGCTGGTGGGGGTGATCGGCAGCCTGCAGGCGGTGGAGGCACTCAAGTTGCTGGCCGGCTTGCGGCCAACCTTGGGGCAGCTGACGCTGTACGATGCGCTGGATGGTAGCTTCCGCCAGCTGAAGGTGCCGCGCGACCCGGACTGCCCGGTGTGCGCACAGCGGCCGTGAAGTTGGCCGCAGCATGAAAAAAGCCGCTTCCATTGGAAAGCGGCTTTTTTTGTCCCTCAGGATCAGGCCTTGAGGTTTTGCTCGATCAGCTGGTGCAGCTCGGCAAAGTCCGGCTCGCCGACAAAGCGTTTGATGATATTGCCCTGCTTGTCGATCAGGATCGAAGTCGGCGTCAGCTGGATGTCGCCAAACGCCTTGGCGATGCTGCCCTGGCTGTCCAGTGCCACGAAGAACGGCAGCTTCTTGTCGTTGACGTAGCTTTGCACATAGTTGGGCGGATCGTAGCTCATTGCCACTGCCACGGTCTGGAAGCCCTGTGCCGCGTACTTGTGCTGGGTGGCGACCAGCTTGGGCATTTCCGCCATGCAGCCGCTGCAGCTGGTGGCCCAGAAGTTCACCAGCACCACCTTGCCTTTCAGGCTGTCGGTACTGGCTTGCTGCCCGGAAAGGCTGGTGTACTGCACTCCCGGCGCGCTGTCGGTGAAACAGCCACTCAGCGCCATGGTGGCGCCAAGGACAGCAATGAGCAGGGCTTTGTTGAGCTTCATGTCGGTATTCCAGGTTGGCCGCAGGCTGGCTGTGGCGACGATCAGGCTTGGTGCTGCAGTGATGCCAGAAGTTCCCGCAGCTCGCCGTCGATCAGCACGGCTTTCTGCTGGCGGCTGTCGTAAGCGACCAGGGTTACGTCGGCCTCGGCGGCGACCTTGCCACTGGCCGCCAGTTTGACGCACTGGTGGATCACGCTGCTGCGATTGCCCACCGATTTTACCGAAGTTTCGATCAGCAGTTCATCGTTCATCGTCGCCGGATGACGGTAGTCAATATTGATGTTGACCACGATCAGCGCGATGCCGGAGGCCAGAAAGGCGGGCAGGTCGGCGCAGTCCTCGAAAAACGTCCAGCGTGCTTCTTCCAGGAACTCCAGGTAGCGCGCGTTGTTGACATGGCTGTACAGGTCCAGGTGATAACCGCGAACCTTGATCTTAGTGTGGTGTGGCATGGATTCCCCTTCGTGAAAGTGGCCGGTACGTTGCCGGCAGCCCCGGCCGCTGGGCGGCCGGTGGCAACAACAGATGTGGTGTTATTCCTGATCCAGGTCGAACGGCACGAACGGCTCGCGCTCCAGCGGAAAATCCACCAGATCGGTGAGCACTGAATGGATTTCCACATCGAACCACTGCAGGAACAGCTGTGGCGACAGCTCGGGCCAGAAGGCGTCGTCGTCGCACCAGTCCGCCAGCTCTGCGCCAAACAGGGTGCGGTAGTGGTGGTGAACGAAATCCTGGGCGCTGGCATAGTCATCGGCAGCGGGAATCAGCAGCGCGTTACAGTCGCGACGTAGTTCTTCCAGCTGCAGGCTGCCTTCCAGATTGCCCGGCAGCTGCAGCAGCCAGTCCAGGAAGGCCTGGCGGGGTTTCAGGACGGCGACACTGCGGTTGACTTCGTACATGGCAATTCCTTGTTCAGCTGCCAGCCAGCTGGTTGGCGGTGGTAAAGGTCCATTTTCTCACGACTTGCAGCGAACCGTATTCTGCGGCCAACGTGGACGGGAACGGCGGGTAGGGCGCGGCCTGGCGCACGATGCGCAACGCCGCTTCATCCAGTACCGCAGTGCCGGAGCTGCGCAGTACACGGACATCCAGCAAGGCGCCATCTGCGCGGATGGTGACCAGCAGCTCCAGGCTACCGAACAGGTTCTGCTGCCGGGCTTCCGGTGGATAGTTGCGATTGCCGATGTCCTCTACCCGGTGGCGCCAGTCCTCCACGTAGCTTGCCCAGCTGACGCCCACCGCGGCGGTGGCAAGCTTGGCTTGAGGCCGTTGCGCGGTAGCAGGCTGGGCAGAAAGCAGCCGGGCATTGGCGACGCGGGTTGGCGCCGGCGATTGCTGTTCGGCCTGCGGCGTGGCGGCGGATAGCGGTGTTGCGTGTTGGCTACCCTGGCTATCGTGCTGCGCCAGTACCTGGGCACGTTGCGGCGCGGGGCCGGCCGGGGTGGTCAGCAGGGTGACTTGCAGCGAGGAGAGCGGCAGGTTGACTGCTGGCGTGTTGCTGCTGGGCAGCCAGCCGCTGAGCGCGAGCAGCAATAACAGGTGCAAGGCCAGCGATACCATGATCGCGACCTTGAAGAGAGAGGGGTCCACCGTGGCGGGCGGCGGGCCGAAACGGTTTGGAGCGGGCATGCCAGCAGTGTAGCACGCCCGTAACGACGCTTAGTTTTCCAGCAGGCTGCGCAGCATCCAGGCCGTCTTTTCATGCACTTGCAGACGCTGGGTCAGCAGGTCGGCGGTCGGCTCGTCACTGGCGGCATCCGCCAGCGGGAACAGCGAACGCGCGGTGCGGCACACGGTTTCATGACCCTGCACCAGCTCGCGAATCATGTCCTGCGCCTTGGGCACGCCCTTGCTTTCGCTGATCGATGTCAGGCGGGCGTAGTCGCCGTAGCTGCCGGGGGCGATGTGATCCAGCGCGCGGATGCGCTCGGCGATCTGATCGACGGCCAGGGCCAGCTCGTTATACTGGGTTTCGAACATCAGGTGCAGGGTCTGGAACATCGGCCCGGTTACGTTCCAGTGGAAGAAGTGGGTTTTCAGATAAAGGGTGTAGCTGTCGGCCAGCAAGCGGGACAAGCCTTCTGCAATGCGGGCACGGTCTTGGGCGGAAATGCCGATATCCATATTGTTGCTCCTGTCTGATCAATACTGCGTTACGTTCTACAATTGCCCCTTTGCGGACAAAAAGGCGCCAATGAAACCCTGGTTGACAGAAAACCCTGCTGGCGTGCGGCTAACCTTGCATGTGCAGCCGGGAGCCCGCAAGAGCGAAGTGGCGGGCGAACATGGCGAGGCGCTCAAGATCAGGTTGGCCGCACCGCCGGTGGAAGGCAAGGCCAATGCCGCGCTGTTGTTGTGGCTGGCCGATTACCTGGCGGTGCCGCGCCGGAGCGTCAGCCTGCTGTCCGGCGAGCGTAACCGCCACAAGATCGTGGCCATCAGCGGCTTGAGTGGCAGCGCGGTATTGGCCCGTCTGCTGCCAGCGACTGCGTCTAGTGCAGATGACGATCGCTAGGTGTGCGCGGATCAACGCGTTCGTACTCACCCTCGATGATGTCCTTACCCTGTTCGCCGTTTGGCTGCGGGCCGGCACGGAAGCGCTCGTCCAGATTGATCTCGGCCAGCTTGGGGCTGGGCCACGGCAACAGCAGCAGCAAGGCGAAGACGTCGCTGACCAGGCCGGGAATCGCCAGCAGCAGGCCGGCAATCATGATGCGCAGCGGCCACAGCAGCGAAAACAGCCCCACCTTGCCTTCGCGCAGGGTGGCGGCCACGGTCAGCAAGCCGCCCAGCTTGCTACCGCGCATCAGCAGGCTACCGAGGAAGAAGCTGGCAATGACCCACAGCAGGGTCCAGCCGCCGCCAATCTTGTCGGCCAGCAGAAAGAGTGAGTACATTTCGAGAAATGGGTAAAGCAGCAATAAAATCAATAATCCACGCATGAAACGGATATCCGCATGAAAGTGTTACTGGTTGTGTGCAATGTGCCGGATGCCATGCTGGCAAAGCAGCTGGCCGAAACGCTGGTTAGTGAGCGTCTGGCCGCCTGTGCCAACATTCTGCCCGAGTGCGAGTCGGTTTACCGTTGGCAGGGGCAGGTGGAGCGGGCACGCGAGGTGCCGCTGTTGCTCAAGACTACCGACACAGTATATGCAGCCCTGGAGCAAAGAATCCAAGAGCTGCACCCGTATGATGTGCCGGAAATTATCGCGCTGCCACTGGCGGCCGGCGCCATGGCCTACCAGCAGTGGGTGATGGCCGCTGTGACGCCCTGAGGGTGAGGCATCCTGTCCGGGTAAACGTTCCATATAGGCGTTTTTCTGCATTGTTTTGTAAAAGCACTTGACGGAACAAAATAGCATCCGTATAGTTGCGAACTCTCTTGGGGGTCGTTAGCTCAGCTGGTAGAGCAGCGGACTTTTAATCCGTTGGTCGCAGGTTCGAATCCCGCACGACCCACCACCCAGAGAATTGCGTAGGGTCGTTAGCTCAGCTGGTAGAGCAGCGGACTTTTAATCCGTTGGTCGCAGGTTCGAATCCCGCACGACCCACCACGCAGCCCTCAGGTAGGGTCGTTAGCTCAGTTGGTAGAGCAGCGGACTTTTAATCCGTTTGTCGCAGGTTCGAGCCCCGCACGACCCACCACGGTATTTCTCAAAAAGCCCGATCATAAAGATCGGGCTTTTTGTTTTGCTGTGCTGTCCCGTGTACGGCCTGCGAGGCTCCTGTGTAGCGCTGCTTCGATATGCCTCCGGAAAGTGCGGCCATGGTTTGCCAATGGCGGCTGTGGGTGGTGCCAGGGCGGCGCTGGCGTTACAAACGCATTTTTACAGCGCTCCTGCGCTGGGCTAGACTTGCCGCTTTCCTTGCCTGCACGCCGCTACCCATGATGTTTGCCCAACGTCGCCAGTCGCTGGCGGCCCTGATGTTGGCCGCAGTTGCCTCGCTGCCATTTCTTTCCCGCTTTCATTTCTTGCCCCTGCCGCAATGGTGGGGCGAGATCACCGTCGTCTTCCTGACGATTTTTGCCTGCGGCTGCCTGCCGCGGCAGTGCGCGGCCGAGCTGCCGCGCAGCACGCTGTGGATGCTGCTGCTGGCTGGCGTGTGGGCGGCGCAGCCATTGCTGGTGCCGGTACTATTTCCGGGGCTTAACGACGCAACGGCGCTGGCATTTGTAGCCTTGGCGCTGCTGGGTTGGATGACGGCGCAGTGGCGTGCGGCAGAGGGCAATAATGCCGTTATTGCCTTGCTGTGCCAGTCGCTGCTATTGGGCGCGCTGGCGCAATCGCTGATCGGCCTGGCGCAGCTGACCGGGCTGGCGCAGGTAATGGGAGGAGTCTTGTTCTATGACGGCTCCCATCCCACGACCAATATTTTCGGCCACATCGGTCAGCGTAACCAGTATGCGCATTATCTGACCTGGGGGGTGATTGCCGCCTGCTGGCTGGCGGCGAGTGGTCAGTGGTCGCGCCGCTGGTTGGCCGCCGCCGTGTTGTGGCTGGCGCTGTCGATTGCTTTTGCCGGTTCGCGCACGGTGTTGCTGTATACCGTGGCCTTGGCGCTGCTGGCGCCGTGGTGGCACTGGCGCGTGCGCAGCGTGGAGTCGCGGCGCATGTGGTGGGCGTTGTGGCTGGCGGTGCTCGCCATGATCGCGATGCAGTTCGTGTTGCCGCTGGGGGAGCATCTCTTGGCGCCGTTGCTGCATGGTCAGGTGGTGGCCAGCGGCGTGGAGCGGCTCAGCAGCAACGTCGATAGCATGGGCGCACGCCGGCTTGCCGAGTGGGGCAAAGCCTGGCTGGTGTTCCGCGATGCGCCGGTCTACGGCGTGGGCTGGAGCCAGTATGCCGCACAGAGTGTGCGCTTGCAGATGTTGCCGCAGTTTGCCAACGCCGGAGTCAACAGCGGCTTGTTCGCCAATGCGCACAATCTGGCGTTCCAGTTGCTGGCCGAAATGGGGTTGATCGGCACCTCGGTGGCGCTGCTCGGCTTTGTGTGGGCGGTCTGGCCGTATCTGTCGCGCCGGGTCGAGGCATCGCAGCTGGTGCCGGTGGCGGTGATGAGCGTCACCCTGATTCACAGCATGCTGGAGTACCCGCTGTGGTACCTGTACTTCCCGGCGGTGCTGGTGATGATGGCGACACTGGCGCCGGCATCCGGCAGGGCGGCGCCGGTGGCGCTGTCGCTGCTGGCGCGCATCCTGGCGCTGGTCATGCTGGCGTTTGCGCTGTATGGCAGCTGGCGCTACGTGGAAATGCAGGGGCTGTACTATCCGAGCAGCCAGAAAAAGCAACAGCGGCTGGAGCAAATCATCCGCACGGAGCCGATGTTTGCCGCCCATGCCCTTGGCCTGCTGGATGATGTCATCCAGCCCACGGCGGAGGCGACGCCAAGCCAGCGCAAGTGGCTGGACTTGATGGCGGCCTACCGCCCCTACCCGGACGTCTTGTTGCGCAAGGCGAAGATGGAGGCTCTGGCGGGGGAGCAAGTCAGGGCGGCCAGCACGCTGCGTACGGCGCTGGCATCGTTTCCCACCTATGCCCCGGATTTTCTGGATGATCTGGATGAGGATGAGCCGGCGTGGCGTGAGCTGCGGCAGATTGCGCAGCAGGCGGCAGCCGCCTTGCCGCCGCAATACCGCTGATGCTTGCTTTGGCTGTCTCAGCGCCAATAAAAAAGCCACCGCAAGGTGGCTTTTTCTATTTGATGGCAGGCTTAAGCGTTGATGACCTGGCCGCTGCTCAGCGCGGTCTTCATCTTGCCAAGTGCCTTGGCCTCAATCTGGCGGATGCGCTCGGCGGACACGCCGAACTCTGCGGCCAACTCGTGCAGGGTGGCACCGCTGTCGTCCGCCAGCCAGCGCGCCTCGATGATGCGGCGACTGCGCGGGTCCAGCGTGCTGAGTGCCTGCTCCAGGCCTTCGCTTTGCAACAGATCCAGCGAGCGGCGCTCCAGGGCGCGGGTCGGTTCGTCGTGCGAATCGGCTAGCCAGTCGATGGGGGCAAAGCCCTCGTCATCGCCATCATCCGCCAGCAGGGCGATGTCCTGGCCGCTCATGCGCGTTTCCATTTCGCGCACTTCTTCCGGCTTGACGCCTAGCTCTTGTGCGATGGCGCGTGCTTCATTTTCCGACAGTGCCGACAGGCTCTGGCGCATGCTGCGCAGGTTGAAGAACAGCTTGCGTTGCGGCTTGGTGGTGGCAATGCGCACCAGGCGCCAGTTGCGCAGGATGAACTCGTGAATCTCGGCCTTGATCCAGTGCACGGCAAAGGAGAACAGGCGCACGCCGCGATTGGGCTCGAAGCGCTTCACCGCCTTCATCAGGCCGATATTGCCTTCCTGGATCAGATCGGCCTGCTGCAGGCCGTAGCCGGAATAGCCGCGGGCGATGGACACCACCACGCGCAGATGCGATAGCACCAGCCGCTTGGCCGCCTCCAGATCACCTTGCTGGTGCTGGCGGGTGGCAAGCTCGAACTCTTCTTCCGGCGTCAGCATCGGGATGCTGTTGACGGTCTGGATGTACTGCTCCAGGCTGCCGTTGGAGGAGAGTACAGGCAAGGCGATTGCAGTCATAAATGGCTTGTCCTCAAGAAAACCTGAACTGATGTTAGCACTCAGCTTATGAGAGTGCCAGATCGGGCCCGGTTCCCGTTTGATGGTATTTTTTTATCCGGCTGATAGTGTCAGTGGGCGCGGACCTTGCGCAGGTGATGGTCCGCCGCCAGCCGCGCACCAAACAGGCACAGCAAAATGCTGCCGCCAGCCAGTGCGGCCAACTCGATGGCGCTGAGGCTGGACAGGCTGATGTTTTCACCGTACAAGCGGGAAAATTCGTTCAGTGCCGGTGCCGCCTGGTTCACGAACAGGCTGGATAGCCCCCAGCACAGCAGCGCGCTGAGGAGTCCCAGCCAGAACGCGTGGTAGAGGAAGGGACGGCGGATGAAGCTGTCGGTGGCGCCGATCAGCTTGGCCACTTCGATTTCTTCCTGTCGCGCCAGAATCTGCATGCGAATGGTGTTGTGGGTGATCAGCACCAAGGCAATGCCGAAGCTGGCACCAAGGAACCAGGCCAGTTTCACCGCGATGTCCAGCAGGCCGTGCAGGCGGCGGGCCCAGGCGGCATCGAACTGGGATTGCTCCACCATCGGCAGGCCGGATAATTCCTTCTGCAGCATGTCCAGCTGTTCCGGCGTGGCGTCCGGCTTGGGGGTGACGATGAAGGCATCTGGCAACGGGTTGCCTTCCAGTCCCTCGCTGATGCCGCTCAGGCCGCTGCGCTGCTCCAGGTCGCGCAGCGCCTGATCGCGGGCGATGAAGCGGAAGCTGGCGACACGTGGATGCGATGACAGGCTGGACTGCACTGCCGCCATGTCGGCCGGCTCGGCTGACAGCTCCATGAAGAGGGTGATCTGTGGCGAGGCGGTGAGTTTACCCACCCAGTGTTGCAGGCTGCCGGCGGTAAGGAACAGCGTTACCGGCAGCGACATGGCAACGGCCAGCATCAGCAGATTCAGCAGGCTGCCCACCGGCTGGCGCAGCATCTTGCGCAGTGCTTGTCTGGCATCTTGCCAGTGCAGGTAGAAGAAGTGCTTCATGAGGCGAATTGTCCTTCCCGCAGGCGGATGATGCGGCGGCCATAGTCTTCCATCAACGTTTCGTCATGCGCGGCAATCAGCACGGTGACGCCCACCTGGTGGAAGGACTTGAACAGTTCCATGATGTCGAGGGCGTAGGCGCGATCCAGGTTGGCCGATGGTTCGTCGGCCAGCAGGATGCTGGGTCTGTGCACTACGGCGCGGGCGATGCACAGGCGTTGCTGCTCGCCGCCGGACAGCCGTACCGGCATGACCTTTTCCTTGCCGGCGAGGCCAACCTTGTCCAGTGCTGCCCGCACGCGGCGCGCGGCATCGCGGCGGTCGAAGCCGATGATGTTCAGCGGCAGCATCACGTTGTCGAACACATTGCGATCAAACAGGATCTTGTGGTCCTGGAACACGATACCGATGTGCTGGCGTACGTAGGGCAGCTGGCTGGCGCGCAGCCGGCTCAGGTTCTGGTTGTTGACCAGTACGCTGCCGCTGGTGGCGCGCTCGATACCGGAGATCAGCTTCAGTAGCGTGCTCTTGCCGGCTCCGGAATGACCGGCGAGAAACACCATTTCACCGCTGTCGATGGTGAATGACAGATTGCGCAGCGCCTCATGGCCGCCGGGGTAGCGCTTGGTCACCTGATCAAACTGGATCATGTCGCATCCTCAAGAGAACAGAGTTGGCCGCAGGCTTAATCGAACAATGCGTCGATGTAGTCGCTGCTCTCGAACGGACGCAGGTCGTCGATACTCTCGCCGACACCGATAAAGCGCAGCGGGATCGGGCGCTGTTTGGCGATGGCGGCAATCACGCCGCCCTTGGCGGTGCCGTCCAGCTTGGTGAGCACAAGGCCGGTCAGGCCCAGTGCATCATCGAAGGCCATGACCTGGTTGATGGCGTTCTGGCCAATATTGGCGTCCAGCACCAGCATTACTTCGTGCGGGCCATCCGGAATGGCTTTCTGGATTACCCGCTTCACCTTCTTGATTTCTTCCATCAGGTGCAGCTGGGTGGGCAGGCGACCAGCGGTATCGGCCAGCACGACATCGATGCCACGGGCGGTGGCGGCCTGGATGGCGTCATAGCAGACCGCCGCCGCATCGCCGCTCTGCTGGGCGATGACGGTAACGTTGTTGCGCTCGCCCCACGCCATCAGCTGCTCGCGGGCGGCGGCGCGGAAGGTGTCGCCGGCGGCCAGCAGCACGCTCTTGCCCTGGCTCTGGAAGTACTTGGCCAATTTGCCGATGGACGTGGTTTTGCCGGCGCCGTTGACGCCGACCATCATGATCACGAACGGTTTTTTGGTGGACACGTCCAGCGGCTGCTGCAACGGGCCGATCAACGCCGACAGCGAGTCCTTGAGTGCGCCCTTGAGCTCGCTGGCGTCACTTAGGCCTTTCAGCGTGACGCGCTCCCGTACATCCTTGAGCAGGTGCATGGTCGCATCCACGCCCATGTCCGCGGTCAGTAGCACGGTTTCCAGCTCTTCATACAGATCCTCGTCGATCTTGCCGCCGCCAAACAGCCCGGCAAGTTGTTTGCCGAGCTTGTCGCGCGTCTTGGAGAGCCCCGCCTTCAGGCGCTCGGTCCAGCTGGGCTTGGCTACGGTGGCGGTGCCGGCATCTGCTGGCGAATTGATGGCCGGGCTGGCGGCGGGCGCTTCGCTCGCCTCGGGGCTGGGCGAAGCGGGGGTGTCGGTCTTTTTCTTGAAGAAGCTAAACATGCTTTGAGAATAAAGGCGGCTAGAGAAAGTGCGATTGTAACGTCAAAACCGGGTGGAAGAGCGGCGGCTGAATGTATTCCTTATATAGGCAATCGTCGCTCGCGCAGCGCATGCATGCAATAACAGACGCCAGCACCCGACTCAGGGTAGAATCCCGCCCTTGAAATTCAGGAGGATACATGACGCAGCAGCGCAACAAGGTTCGCATCATCGGTGGGCAATATCGCCGCCGCTTGCTGGATGTGCCGGCAGTCGATGGTTTGCGGCCAACCCCTGACCGGGTGCGTGAGACGTTGTTCAACTGGCTGGGCCAGGAGCTCGATGGGCTGCGTTGTCTGGATTTGTTCGCTGGCAGCGGTGCGCTGGGTTTTGAGGCGGCATCGCGTGGCGCCAGGGAAGTCGTGCTGGTAGAGAAAGTGCGCAATGTGGCGGATACCTTGCGGCGTAACGTCCAGCTCCTGGGGGCAACGCAGATGCAGGTGCTGAATCAGGATGCATCGACCTATCTGCGTAGCGGGCAGGGGCAGTTCGACGTGATTTTCGTCGACCCCCCTTACGCCAGTGAACTGCTGGACCAGGTGCTGCCGGACCTGTCGGCAAGGTTGGCCGCAGATGGTCGCCTTTACGTGGAAACGGCAGTGGCGCGTGATTTTGCCGGTTGGGAAGTGCTGCGCACGATTCGTGCCGGGCTTGTGCATGGTTATCTGCTGGCGCGGGAAAGCAGCATATAAGGATATAACGGCTCGAACTTGCTTGTGCTCGGGTCGAGTGACAGAATTCACTGTGTGGAATACTTGAGGAAATTACTATGGCTTTGATGATTACTGACGAGTGCATTAACTGCGACGTCTGTGAACCGGAATGCCCGAACAATGCGATCTCGCAGGGCGAAGAAATCTATGTGATCGACCCGGACCTGTGCACTCAGTGCGTAGGCCACTACGATGAGCCGCAGTGTCAGCAGGTCTGTCCGGTGGACTGCATTCCGCTGGATCCGACGCATGAAGAGACCCAGGATCAGCTGCACCAGAAATATCTGCGTATCAGCGGCAAAGCCTGAGTCGCTTAAGTGCCTGATTTGCAACACGGCCCTGCTGATGACAGGGCCGTTTGCTTACAAAGTGCGAAAAAAAGGCCATTTGGGTGTTGACGACCTGTCGGGGTGTCTATAATATTCGGGCTTCTTCGACGGGGGGATTCCCGAGCGGTCAAAGGGATCAGACTGTAAATCTGACGGCTCAGCCTTCGAAGGTTCGAATCCTTCTCCCCCCACCAGTTGCTATGAGTCTTGGCGGCAAAAAAAGTGGTCGTCCGGATCGTAGGCGGGTGTAGCTCAATGGTAGAGCAGAAGCCTTCCAAGCTTACGACGAGGGTTCGATTCCCTTCACCCGCTCCAAGATTTAGTTGGCCCATGTAGCTCAGGGGTAGAGCACTCCCTTGGTAAGGGAGAGGTCGGCAGTTCAATTCTGCCCATGGGCACCAAGTATTACTTAGACTTTAACTCGCATTCAGGGAATTTTTGCCATGGCAAAGGAAAAGTTCGCGCGGACCAAACCGCACGTAAACGTCGGCACCATCGGTCACGTTGACCATGGTAAAACCACTCTGACCGCAGCTATCACCACCATTCTGTCCAAGAAGTTCGGTGGCGAAGCCAAAGACTACTCCCAGATCGACAGCGCGCCGGAAGAGAAGGCTCGTGGTATTACCATTAATACCGCGCACGTAGAATACGAAACCGAAGCACGTCACTACGCTCACGTTGACTGCCCGGGTCACGCTGACTACGTGAAGAACATGATTACCGGTGCTGCCCAGATGGACGGCGCGATTCTGGTGTGCTCGGCCGCTGACGGTCCGATGCCGCAAACCCGCGAACACATCCTGCTGTCCCGTCAGGTTGGCGTTCCGTACATCATCGTGTTCCTGAACAAGGCCGACCTGGTGGACGACGCTGAGCTGCTGGAACTGGTGGAAATGGAAGTGCGCGACCTGCTGTCGTCCTACGACTTCCCGGGCGACGACACGCCGAACGTTACCGGTTCCGCTCGTCTGGCGCTGGAAGGCGACCAATCCGAATACGGTGAGCCGGCGATCTTCCGCCTGGCTGACGCGCTGGATTCCTACATTCCGACTCCGGAACGTGCCATCGACAAGCCGTTCCTGCTGCCGATCGAAGACGTATTCTCCATCTCCGGTCGCGGTACTGTGGTTACCGGTCGTGTAGAGCGCGGTATCGTTAAAGTTGGTGAAGAACTGGAAATCGTTGGTCTGAAGCCGACCGTGAAGACCACCTGCACTGGCGTGGAAATGTTCCGCAAGCTGCTGGACCAAGGTCAGGCTGGCGACAACGTTGGCGTGCTGCTGCGTGGTACCAAGCGTGAAGACGTTGAGCGTGGTCAGGTGCTGTCCAAGCCGGGTTCCATTACCCCGCACACCAAGTTCCAGGCTTCCGTATACGTACTGAGCAAGGATGAAGGTGGTCGTCACACCCCGTTCTTCGCTAACTACCGTCCGCAGTTCTACTTCCGCACTACCGACGTGACCGGCGCGATTACGCTGGCCGAAGGTGTGGAAATGGTTATGCCGGGTGACAACGTGGAAATCACCGTAGAACTGATCGCTCCGATCGCTATGGAAGATGGTCTGCGTTTCGCGATCCGTGAAGGCGGCCGCACCGTTGGTGCAGGTGTTGTTGCCAAGATCATCGCTTAAGTAAGGTTTTAGGCCAGTAGCTCAATTGGTAGAGTATCGGTCTCCAAAACCGAGGGTTGGGGGTTCGAGACCCTCCTGGCCTGCCAAATAAGACTAACCGGCGTTTTCGCCGGTTAGTCTTTTCACGTATCTGCAACACGAGAATATCGAATGGAATCGCAAGATAAAATCAAACTTGGCCTTGCTGCCCTGCTGGTAGTGGCGGGCGTGACTGGTTTTTATCTGCTGCCGGCAGATCAAACCGTGCTGCGCGTAGTGCTTTTTATTGCATCTTTGTTGGCCGCTGCGGGTGTGGTGTGGCAGTCGACTATGGGGCGTGATTTTGTTGTCTACGCTCAAGAGTCGGTGGCGGAGGCTCGCAAGGTTGTGTGGCCAGCGCGCAAGGAGGCTACCCAGCTGACGATGCTGGTATTTGTTTTTGTGTTCGTGTTGGCGCTGTTCATGTGGCTGGTTGACTCCTCGTTGTCCTGGCTCTTTTATGACGTGTTGCTTCGTCGGGGTTGATTATGGCTAAGCGTTGGTATGTTGTGCACGCGTACTCTGGTTTTGAAAAGAGTGTGCAGAAGGCGCTGCGGGAGCGTATCGAGCGCGATGGCATGCAGGATCTGTTTGGTCAGGTGCTGGTGCCGGTGGAAGAAGTGGTCGATATCAAGAATGGTCGCCGTTCTATTTCCGAGCGCAAATTCTTCCCGGGTTATGTGTTGGTCGAGATGGAAATGACTGACGATACCTGGCACCTGGTCAAGAGTACGCCGAAAGTTACCGGTTTTGTCGGTGGTACTGCCAACCGCCCGGCACCGATTTCCGTTAAGGAAGTCGAGGCGATCATGCAGCAGATGCAAGAGGGTGTTGAGAAGCCGAAGCCGAAGGTGTTGTTTGAGGTTGGCGAGAAGGTGCGTGTCAACGAGGGGCCGTTCACTGACTTTAATGGCACGGTGGATGAGGTGAACTACGAGCGGAACAAGCTGCGCGTGTCGGTGCAGATTTTTGGTCGTGACACTCCGGTTGAGCTCGAATTTTCACAAGTCGAGAAGCTATAAGCTTGTTTTTCTGGAAGCTCGGGGATATAATCTTGGGCTTCGCTTGGGGAGCGCCGTCGGCGCGTTATACCCGTCTATTAGGAGTTTATCGTGGCAAAGAAAATTGTAGGCTATATCAAGCTGCAAGTGCCCGCTGGTAAGGCAAACCCGTCGCCGCCGATCGGTCCGGCACTGGGTCAGCGCGGTCTGAACATCATGGAATTCTGCAAGGCGTTTAACGCCCAGACTCAAGGCGTTGAGCCGGGTCTGCCGATTCCGGTGGTGATTACCGCTTACGCCGACAAGTCCTTCACTTTTGTGATGAAGACCCCGCCGGCAACCATCCTGCTGAAAAAGGCCGCTGGCATCAAGTCCGGTAGTGCTAAGGCTCACGTCGACAAAGTCGGCAAAGTGACCCGTGCTCAGCTGGAAGAGATTGCCAAGGCTAAAGCTCCGGACCTGACCGCTGCCGACCTGGATGCTGCTGTCCGCACCATCGCTGGTTCCGCTCGTTCCATGGGTCTTGAAGTGGAGGGTCTGTAATATGGCTAAGGTTTCCAAACGTCTGCAGGCGCTGAATGCACAAGTAGATCGCAACAAGCTGTATGCGGTTGAAGAGGCTATCTCCCTGGTAAAAGGCGCTGCAACTGCCAAGTTCAACGAGTCCATCGATGTGGCCGTGAACCTGGGTGTTGATCCGCGTAAATCCGACCAGGTTGTGCGTGGTTCCGTGGTTCTGCCGCGTGGTACCGGCAAGTCGGTTCGTGTTGCCGTGTTTGCGCAAGGCGCGAACGCTGAAGCAGCTAAGGCCGCTGGTGCTGAGGTTGTTGGTTTCGACGACCTGGCCGAACAAGTTAAGGCTGGTAATCTGAACTTCGACGTAGTGATTGCTTCCCCGGATGCGATGCGCGTTGTTGGTCAACTGGGTCAGATCTTGGGCCCGCGTGGCCTGATGCCGAACCCGAAGGTTGGTACCGTTACGCCGAACGTTGCTGAAGCGGTGAAGAACGCTAAAGCAGGTCAGGTGCAGTACCGTACCGACAAGACCGGTATCATTCACGCCACCATCGGCCGTGCTTCTTTCGAAGTTGAAGCCCTGCGTGAAAACTTTGCGGCACTGGTTGATGCCCTGGTAAAAGCCAAGCCGGCTGCTGCCAAAGGCCAGTACCTGAAGAAAATCGCCGTATCCAGCACCATGGGTGTTGGTGTACGCGTAGATGTGGCAAGCGCTCAGGCGTAATCCTGGCGTTGCCCGGGCCCATGTAGCTCAGGGGTAGAGCACTCCCTTGGTAAGGGAGAGGTCGGCAGTTCAATTCTGCCCATGGGCACCAAAGGCTTTGGGCTGGCGGACTTCGGTCCGCCAGATTGTCAAAGACCGTAGGTGTCAATGACTTAATGCTCCTCGCGAGTAGCCTACGCAGACGGTGTACCCTTAAGAAGACTGTATCAACGATACGCTCATGTAGCTCAGGGGTAGAGCACTCCCTTGGTAAGGGAGAGGTCGGCGGTTCAATTCCGCCCATGAGCACCATCTGTTTGTATATCTCCTGATTAGGTCGCCGCTGCAAACAGGGGCAGGATATCCTGCTTCATTTCAGTCTAGGAGGTGGACCTTGAGTCTCAATATCGAAGATAAAAAGGCGGTCGTCGCTGAGATTTCTGCTCAACTGGCAGATGCTCAGACGCTAGTTGTCGCTGAATATCGGGGCATCGAGGTTAGCAGCATGACCAAACTGCGTGCCAAGGCACGTGAGAATGGTGTTTACCTGCGCGTTCTGAAGAACACGCTGGTGCGTCGTGCGGTTGCCGGTACCCAGTTTGAAAGCTTGGCCGATCAGATGGTTGGCCCGCTGGTATACGGTATTTCCGTTGACGCCGTTGCTGCTGCCAAGGTGCTGCATCAATTTGCCAAAGAAGACAACAAGATTGTCATCAAGGCAGGTTCCTACAACGGCAAGCTGCTGGACGCTGCCGAAGTAACCGAACTGGCTTCCATCCCGAGCCGCGAAGAGCTGCTGTCCAAGCTGCTGTTCGTTATGCAGGCTCCGGTATCCGGTTTTGCTCGTGCTCTGGCCGCTCTGGCCGAGAAGCAGCAAACCGAAGCCGCTTAATCAATTCGACATATTCCCCATTCAGGAGTTATACAAATGGCTATCACCAAAGAAGATATCCTCGACGCAGTTGCTGGTCTGACCGTTATGGAACTGAACGACCTGGTTAAGGCGTTCGAAGAGAAGTTCGGCGTTTCCGCTGCTGCTGTTGCTGTTGCTGGTCCTGCTGCTGGTGGCGCTGCAGCCGCTGAAGAGAAGACCGAGTTCGACGTTATCCTGAACGCTGCCGGCGACAACAAAGTAAACGTAATTAAAGTGGTACGTGCTATCACCGGTCTGGGCCTGAAAGAAGCCAAAGACCTGGTAGACGGCGCTCCGAAAGCTGTTAAAGAAGGCGTTTCCAAGGCTGAAGCCGAAGACGTTGCCAAGCAGCTGACCGAAGCCGGTGCCAAGGCTGAAGTAAAATAATCTTCCTTAGGGAAGATTAGTAAGGCTGGCGGAGAAATCCGCCAGCCTTGTTGCGCTTGTAATGCTTTGCGAGTGGTTAAAGGTCAGCAATCAATTTGAATGTGGCTGCTGACGTTTGGTTACTTGCGCCACCCCCCCCGATGGAGACTCTATGAGTTATTCGTTTACTGAGAAGAAGCGTATTCGTAAAAGCTTTGCGAAGCGTAACACTGTTCTCGACGTCCCATTCCTGCTGGCGACCCAGATCGATTCGTACACCGAGTTTCTCCAGCTGGGTGTGCCCTTTGATCAGCGCAAGGATGCAGGCCTGCAGGCCGCATTCAAGTCGATCTTCCCGATCGTTAGCCACAATGGCTTTGCGCGTCTGGATTTCGTTCACTACGTATTGGGCGAGCCGCCATTCGACGTGCAGGAATGCCAACTGCGCGGCATTACCTTCGCTGCACCGCTGCGTGCACGTATCCGCCTGACCATCCTGGATAAGGAATCGTCCAAGCCGGTGGTGAAGGAAGTGCGTGAAAATGAAGTGTATATGGGCGAAATCCCGCTGATGACCTCGAACGGCTCGTTCATCATCAACGGTACCGAGCGTGTTATCGTTTCCCAGCTGCACCGTTCCCCGGGCGTGTTCTTCGAGCACGACCGCGGCAAGACGCATTCTTCCGGTAAACTGCTGTTCTCCGCTCGCGTGATTCCTTACCGCGGCTCTTGGCTGGATTTCGAATTCGATGCCAAGGATCAGCTGTTCTTCCGTATCGACCGTCGTCGCAAGATGCCGGTATCCATCCTGCTGAAAGCACTGGGCTACAGCAACGAACGTATCCTGTCCGAGTTCTACAACACCGACACCTTCTTCCTGACCGGTGAAGGCGTGTTCATGAAAGTCGTGGCCGAACGCCTGAAAGGCGAAGTGGCCAAGTCCGACATCGTGGACAAGGACGGCAAGCTGATCGTTGCCAAAGACAAGCGCATTACTGCCAAGCATATCCGCGACATCACCACGGCCAACCTGGACCGCATCGAAGTGCCGTTCGACGTGTTGGTGGGCAAGGTGCTGGCCAAAAATGTGGTGGCGCCGGAAACCGGCGAAGTGATCGCCCGTGCCAACGAGGAAGTCACCGACGAACTGCTGGCCAAGATGGACATCCAGGATGTGGCCGAAGTCGAGGTGCTGTACACCAACGATTTGGATCATGGTGCCTACATCGCCCAGACCTTGCGTGGTGACGACACTGCCGATCAGCTGGCCGCACGCGTGGCGATCTACCGCATGATGCGCCCGGGCGAGCCGCCGACTGAGGACGCAGTAGAACAGCTGTTCCAGCGCCTGTTCTTCAACGAGGACAGCTACGACCTGTCCCGCGTTGGCCGCATGAAGTTCAATACCCGTACCTTCCAGTACAAGTTCGATGACAAGTCGCCGGACTGGTTCCGCACGCTGATCGGCGAGAAGTTCGCCGGCCGCCGCGATTCCATCGATGGTGTGCTGGCCACCGAAGATATCGTGTCCGTGATCGCCATTCTGTGCGAACTGCGGAACGGCCGCGGCGAAGTGGACGACATCGATCACCTGGGCAACCGTCGCGTGCGCTCGGTGGGCGAGCTGGCCGAAAACCAGTTCCGCGCTGGTCTGGTACGTGTCGAGCGCGCAGTGAAGGAACGCTTGAACCAGGCGGAATCCGAGAACCTGATGCCGCACGATCTGATCAATGCCAAGCCGGTTTCCGCTGCGATCAAAGAATTCTTTGGTTCCAGCCAGCTGTCGCAGTTCATGGACCAGACCAACCCGCTGTCCGAAGTGACCCACAAGCGCCGCGTATCGGCCCTGGGCCCGGGCGGTCTGACCCGCGAACGCGCCGGTTTCGAAGTGCGCGACGTACACCCGACCCACTACGGTCGTGTATGCCCGATCGAAACACCGGAAGGCCCGAACATTGGCCTGATCAACTCGCTGGCGGTATTTGCCCGTACCAACGAGTTCGGTTTCCTGGAAACGCCGTACCGCAAGGTAATCGATGGCAAGGTGACCAACGAGATCGAATACCTGTCCGCGATTGAAGAAGGTCGCTACGTGATTGCTCAGGCCAACGCCGAGCTGGACGAAGCCGGTACCCTGATCGACGAACTGGTTACCTGCCGCGAGAAGGGCGAAACCATTCTGGCAACCCCGGACCGCGTGCAGTACATGGACGTGGCCACCGGCCAGGTGGTGTCCGTGGCAGCCTCGCTGATTCCGTTCCTGGAACATGACGATGCGAACCGTGCCTTGATGGGCGCCAACATGCAGCGTCAGGCCGTACCGTGCCTGCGTCCGGAAAAACCGATGGTCGGTACCGGTATCGAACGCGCGGTGGCGGTTGACTCCGGCACCACCGTGATCGCCCGCCGTGGCGGCGTGGTGGACTACGTAGATGCCAACCGTGTGGTGGTTCGCGTTAACGACGAAGAAGCGATGGCCGGTGAAGTCGGTGTGGATATCTACAACTTCACCAAGTTCACCCGTTCCAACCAGAACACCAACATCAACCAGCGCCCGATCGTGCGTGTCGGCGACCTGATCGCCCGCGGCGACGTGGTAGCGGATGGTGCCTCCACCGATATCGGCGAACTGGCGCTGGGTCAGAACATGACCATCGCCTTCATGCCGTGGAACGGCTACAACTTCGAAGACTCGATCCTGATCTCCGAAAAAGTAGTAGCCGACGACCGTTACACTTCGATCCACATCGAAGAGTTGTCGGTGGTTGCCCGTGATACCAAGCTGGGCCCGGAAGAAATCACCCGCGACATCCCGAACCTGTCCGAGCGCATGGCCGGTCGTCTGGATGACTCCGGTATCGTTTACATCGGTGCCGAAGTGAATGCCGGCGACGTGCTGGTGGGCAAGGTAACGCCGAAGGGCGAAACCCAGCTGACGCCGGAAGAAAAACTGCTGCGTGCGATCTTCGGTGAGAAAGCGTCCGATGTGAAGGACACTAGCTTGCGCGTGCCGACCGGCATGACCGGTACCGTGATCGACGTGCAGGTGTTCACTCGCGAAGGTATCGAGCGCGACAAGCGCGCCCAGTCCATCATCGATGCCGAACTGAAGCGCTACCGCCTGGACCTGAACGACCAGCTGCGCATCTTCGACAACGATGCCTTCAGTCGTATCGAGCGCCTGATCGTGGGCAAGCCGGCCAACGGTGGTCCAAAGCGCCTGGCCAAGGGCACGCTGATCGACGCCGAGTACCTGGAAAGCCTGCCGTCCAAGCATGAGTGGTTTGACATCCGCATGGCCGATGAAGATATCGCCAAGCAGCTGGAACTGATCAAGGAAAGCCTGGCGCAGAAGCGTGAAGAATTCGATCTCAAATTCGAAGACAAGAAACGCAAGCTGACCCAGGGCGACGAACTGCAGGCCGGCGTACAGAAGATGGTCAAGGTGTACATCGCCGTGAAACGTCGTCTGCAGGCTGGTGACAAGATGGCCGGTCGCCACGGCAACAAGGGTGTGGTATCGCGGATCCTGCCGGTGGAAGACATGCCGTACATGGCGGATGGCCGTCCGGTAGACATCGTGCTGAACCCGCTGGGCGTACCGTCGCGTATGAACATCGGTCAGATTCTGGAAGTGCATCTGGGCTGGGCGGCGAAGGGTATCGGCGAGCGTATCGACCGCATGCTCAAGCAGCAGCAAGGCGTGGAGCAGGTTCGCAGCTATCTGCAGAGCATCTATAACGAGACCGGCAAGCAAGAGCCGATCGCCGAGATGACCGAGACCGAGATCAAGTTGCTGGCCGACAACCTGCGCAAGGGCATGACCTTTGCTACGCCGGTGTTCGACGGTGCCAAGGAAACCGAGATCCGTCAGATGCTGGACCTAGCCTACCCGGATGCCGACGAGCATACCGAGCAGCTGGAGTTCAACGCCAGCAAGACCCAGATGACCCTGTTCGACGGCCGCTCCGGCGAAGCCTTCGACCGCAAGGTGACCGTGGGCGTGATGCACTACCTGAAGCTGCATCACCTGGTTGACGACAAGATGCACGCCCGTTCCACCGGTCCGTACTCGCTGGTTACCCAGCAGCCGCTGGGTGGTAAGGCGCAGTTCGGTGGCCAGCGTTTCGGTGAGATGGAAGTGTGGGCGCTGGAAGCGTATGGCGCGGCCTACACCCTGCAGGAAATGCTGACGGTGAAATCGGACGATGTGACCGGTCGTACCAAGATCTACGAAAACATCGTCAAGGGCGAACACAAGATCGATGCCGGCATGCCGGAGTCCTTCAACGTGCTGGTGAAGGAAATCCGCTCGCTGGGTCTGGATATCGACCTGGAACGTTATTAATTAGGTAAGGTTGCCTGCGGCCAACGTTGGCCGCGGGCGTCTTCCTGAATGGAGACGCAATGAAAGCTCTGCTCGATCTCTTTAAGCAAGTTACGCATGAAGAAGAGTTTGATGCGATTAAGATCGGCATCGCCTCCCCGGACAAGATCCGTTCCTGGTCGTTCGGTGAAGTAAAGAAACCAGAAACCATCAACTACCGTACCTTCAAACCGGAACGCGACGGCCTGTTCTGCGCCCGCATTTTTGGCCCGGTGAAGGATTACGAGTGTCTGTGCGGCAAGTACAAGCGCCTCAAACATCGTGGTGTGATCTGCGAGAAGTGCGGCGTGGAAGTCACGCTGTCCAAAGTGCGCCGCGAGCGCATGGGCCACATCGAACTGGCCAGCCCGACCGCGCACATCTGGTTTCTGAAGTCGCTGCCGTCCCGTCTGGGCATGGTGCTGGACATGACCCTGCGCGACATCGAGCGCGTACTGTACTTTGAAGCCTTCGTGGTGACCGAGCCGGGGCTGACCAGCCTGCAGCGCGGCCAACTGCTGAGCGAAGAAGACTACCTCGACAAGCTGGATCAGCATGGCGAAGAATTCGAAGCCCTGATGGGTGCCGAAGCCGTGCGTGAACTGCTGAAGAAGCTGGATCTGGCCGGTGAGATCGAGACCCTGCGTCGCGAACTGGAAGCCACCAGCTCCGACACCAAGATCAAGAAGATCGCCAAGCGCCTGAAGGTGCTGGAGGCGTTCCAGCGTTCCGGCATGAAGCCGGAATGGATGATCATGGAAGTGCTGCCGGTGCTGCCGCCGGAACTGCGTCCGCTGGTGCCGCTGGATGGTGGCCGTTTCGCCACTTCCGACCTGAACGATCTGTACCGCCGCGTCATCAACCGTAACAATCGCCTGAAGCGCCTGCTGGAGCTGCGTGCACCGGACATCATCGTGCGCAACGAAAAGCGCATGCTGCAGGAATCGGTTGACTCGCTGCTGGACAACGGTCGTCGCGGCAAGGCCATGACTGGCGCCAACAAGCGTCCGCTGAAGTCACTGGCCGACATGATCAAGGGCAAGGGCGGTCGTTTCCGTCAGAACTTGCTGGGTAAGCGCGTGGACTACTCCGGTCGTTCCGTGATTACCGTAGGCCCGACCCTGCGTCTGCATCAGTGCGGTCTGCCGAAGAAAATGGCACTGGAGCTGTTCAAGCCGTTCATCTTCCATAAGCTGGAAGTGCTGGGCCTGGCCTCCACCATCAAGGCGGCCAAGAAACTGGTTGAACAGGAAGTGCCGGAAGTCTGGGACATCCTGGAAGACGTGATCCGCGAGCATCCGGTACTGCTGAACCGTGCACCGACGCTGCACCGTCTGGGTATCCAGGCGTTCGAGCCGCTGCTGATCGAAGGCAAGGCCATCCAGCTGCATCCGCTGGTCTGCGCGGCATTCAACGCCGACTTCGACGGTGACCAGATGGCCGTTCACGTGCCGCTGTCGCTGGAAGCTCAGATGGAAGCCCGCACCCTGATGCTGGCCACCAACAACGTGCTGTCGCCAGCCAACGGCGAGCCGATCATCGTACCGTCGCAGGATATCGTGCTGGGTCTGTACTACATGACCCGCGACAAGATCAACGGCAAGGGTGAAGGCATGTTCTTTGCCGACACCGCCGAAGTGCACCGCGCCTACGAAACGCGTCAGGTTGAGCTGGCTACCCGCATCACCGTGCGCCTGAAGGAATGGGTCCGCGACGAGCAGGGCGAGCTGGTGCAGGTGCTGAAGCGCTACAACACCACTGTTGGCCGCGCCATCCTGTCGGAAATCATGCCGCGTGGTCTGCCGTTCGAGCACATCAACAAGGCGCTGAAGAAGAAAGAAATTTCGAAGCTGATCAACGCTTCCTTCCGTCGTTGCGGCATCCGTGACACGGTGATCTTCGCCGACCAGCTGATGTACACCGGTTTTGCCTACTCGACCCGCGGTGGTATCTCCATCTGCGTGGACGACATGCAGATTCCGGCGAAGAAATTCGACCTGCTGGGCGATGCTCAGAAGGAAGTGAAAGAGATCGAAGAGCAGTACCGCCAGGGTCTGGTGACCCAGGGTGAACGCTACAACAAGGTAGTGGACATCTGGGGCCGTACCGGTGACAAGATTGCCAAGGCGATGATGGACGAGCTGTCCAAGCAGAAAGTCATCGACCGCGACGGCAACGAAGTCGATCAGGAATCGTTTAACTCGATTTACATGATGGCTGACTCCGGTGCTCGTGGCTCAGCTGCGCAGATCAAGCAGCTGGCCGGTATGCGTGGCCTGATGGCCAAGCCGGATGGCTCCATTATCGAAACGCCGATTACGGCCAACTTCCGCGAAGGCCTGACCGTTCTGCAGTACTTTATCTCCACCCACGGTGCACGTAAGGGTCTGGCGGATACGGCACTGAAAACTGCAAACTCCGGTTACCTGACCCGTCGTCTGGTTGACGTGACGCAGGATCTGGTGGTGATCGAAGACAACTGCGGTACCAGCAATGGCTTCGCCATGAAGGCGGTAGTGCAGGGTGGTGACGTGATCGAGCCGTTGCGCGACCGTATCCTCGGCCGTGTAACCGCCACCGACGTGGTGGATCCGTCCACCAGCGAAACTGTGATCGAAGCCGGCACCCTGCTCGACGAGAGCCTGGTTGACCAGATCGACACCCTCGGTATCGATGAAGTCAAGGTTCGTACCGCGATCACTTGCGAAACCCGTTACGGTCTGTGCGCGCAGTGTTACGGTCGCGATCTGGCCCGCGGCAAGCGCGTGAATGCCGGCGAAGCGGTCGGTGTGATTGCCGCGCAGTCGATTGGTGAGCCGGGTACCCAGTTGACCATGCGTACCTTCCACATCGGTGGTGCGGCATCGCGAAATGCAGCTGCCAGCCAAGTTGAAGGTAAGTCCAACGGTACCGTACGCTTCTCCAGCCAGATGCGTTATGTGGCCAATACCAAGGGTGAGCTGATCGTGATCAGCCGCTCCGGTGAAGTGGTGATTCATGACGATGCCGGTCGCGAGCGCGAGCGTCACAAGGTGCCGTACGGTGCCACCCTGATGGTGACTGACGGTCTGTCCATCAAGGCCGGTGCGGTGCTGGCGACGTGGGACCCGCATACCCGTCCGATCATTACCGAGTACGCTGGCCGCGTGAAGTTCGAAAACGTGGAAGAAGGCGCAACCGTCGCCAAGCAGACCGACGAAGTAACCGGTCTGTCCACGCTGGTGGTTATCGACAACAAGCGTCGCGCATCGGCTCAGTCGAAGATGCTACGTCCGCTGGTGAAACTGCTGGATGACAGCGGCAACGAAGTGAAGCTGGCCGGTTCCGATGCGTCGGTATCGATCACCTTCCAGGTTGGCGCCATCATTACCGTGCGTGACGGCCAGGAAGTGGGCAAGGGTGAAGTGCTGGCACGTATTCCGCAGGAATCGTCCAAGACCCGCGACATTACCGGTGGTCTGCCGCGCGTGGCCGAGCTGTTCGAAGCCCGCTCGCCGAAAGACGCCGGCATGCTGGCCGAGGTGACCGGTACCGTATCGTTCGGTAAGGACACTAAGGGCAAGCAACGGCTGATCATTACCGATCTGGACGGCAACGGCTACGAAAGCCTGATCCCGAAAGACAAGCACGTACTAGTGCACGATGGCCAGGTGGTGAACCGCGGCGAACTGATCGTCGACGGTGCGGTCGATCCGCACGATATTCTGCGCTTGCAGGGTATTGAGGCACTGGCGCGCTACATCTGCCAGGAAGTGCAGGAAGTTTACCGACTGCAGGGCGTGAAGATTAACGACAAGCACATCGAGGTGATTGTTCGCCAGATGCTGCGTCGCGTGATCATTATCGATTCCGGTGATACCGACTTCATCCAGGGCGAGCAGGTTGAGCGCGCTGAAGTGCTGGAAACCAACGATCGCATGGCCGAAGACGATAAGCTGCCGGCACAGTACGAGAACGTGCTGCTGGGTATTACCAAGGCTTCGCTGTCCACCGATTCGTTCATCTCCGCGGCGTCCTTCCAGGAAACCACCCGCGTGCTGACCGAAGCGGCGATCATGGGCAAGAAAGACGATCTGCGCGGTCTGAAAGAGAACGTGATCGTTGGCCGTCTGATCCCGGCAGGTACCGGTCTGGCTTACCACCGCAACCGCCGCCGTCTTGGCGGTGGCGAGACCGGGCTGGAGTTTGGCAGCCTGGAAGCACCGGTAGAAGCAGGCGACGCAGCACTGTAAGCGTCCACTGTAAAAAACGCTGTCCTATCAACGGTTAACGTTGCTAGGGCAGCGTTTTTTCATTGACGCTTGCTATTGACCAAAATATAATCGCGGACTCTCTTGGTGGTATGGTGCCGCCAAGAGTATCAACTAGGAACTGATAGTAATGCCAACCATTAACCAACTCGTTCGCAAGGGCCGCACTGCGGTTACCACGAAGAGCAAGGTGCCTGCACTGGAAGCCTGCCCGCAGAAGCGCGGCGTGTGCACCCGTGTTTACACCACTACACCGAAGAAGCCGAACTCCGCACTGCGTAAAGTGTGCAAGGTTCGCCTGACCAACGGTTTCGAAGTGATTTCCTACATCGGTGGTGAAGGCCACAACCTGCAGGAACACTCGGTAGTGCTGATTCGTGGCGGTCGTGTAAAAGACTTGCCAGGTGTGCGTTACCACACCGTTCGCGGCTCCCTGGATACTGCTGGCGTGAAAGATCGTAAGCAGGCTCGTTCCAAGTACGGTGCCAAGCGTCCTAAGTAATTTTTACTTAGTACGACAGCGGCTTTATGCCGTTGAGTAAGTGACTGCCTTGCTGGGTGGTCGCGAGCATGAGCTCAACTGAATATTTGAAGGAATTGAAATGCCAAGACGCAGAGAAGTCCCCAAGCGCGATATCCTGCCGGATCCGAAGTTCGGTAGCCAGGATCTGACCAAGTTCATGAACGTTGTAATGATCGACGGCAAGAAGTCTGTTGCTGAGCGCATCATTTACGGCGCCCTCGAGCAAATCGAGAAGAAAACTGGCAAGAACGCCATTGAAGTGTTCAACACTGCCATCTCCAATGCCAAGCCGGTCGTTGAAGTGAAAAGCCGCCGTGTAGGTGGTGCCAACTATCAAGTTCCTGTTGAAGTACGCCCGTCCCGTCGACTGGCTCTGGCAATGCGTTGGCTGCGTGACGCTGCGCGTAAGCGTGGTGAGAAATCCATGGACCTGCGTCTGGCAGGTGAGCTGATCGACGCGGCCGAAGGCCGTGGCGGTGCGATGAAGAAGCGTGACGAAGTGCATCGTATGGCAGAAGCCAACAAGGCCTTCTCCCACTTCCGCTTCTAATCTCAATCCTGCGAAAGGATTCTGGCCATGGCTAGAAAGACCCCAATTGAGCGCTACCGTAATATCGGTATTTCGGCTCACATTGATGCTGGTAAGACCACGACTACTGAACGTATTCTGTTCTACACCGGTGTGAACCACAAAATCGGTGAAGTGCATGATGGCGCCGCCACCATGGACTGGATGGAGCAGGAGCAGGAGCGTGGTATCACCATTACCTCCGCTGCGACCACCACCTACTGGAAGGGCATGGCTCTCCAGTTCCCCGAGCATCACTTCAACATCATTGATACCCCGGGCCACGTGGACTTTACCATTGAGGTAGAGCGTTCCATGCGTGTTCTGGACGGTGCTGTGATGGTGTACTGCGCCGTGGGTGGTGTACAGCCACAGTCCGAGACTGTATGGCGCCAGGCCAACAAGTACAAAGTGCCGCGTATTGCCTTCGTGAACAAGATGGACCGTCAGGGTGCCAACTTCTTCCGTGCCGTAGAGCAGGTTAAGACCCGTCTGCGTGGCAATCCGGTGCCTATCGTGGTGCCTATCGGTGCCGAAGAAGGCTTTACCGGTGTGGTTGATCTGCTGAAGATGAAAGCCATCATCTGGGACGAAGCCTCCCAGGGTATGAAGTTCGAATACGGCGACATTCCGGCTGACTTGGTAGCGGTTGCCGAAGAGTGGCGCGAGAAGATGGTTGAAGCGGCGGCGGAAGTCGACGAAGACACCATGAACAAGTACCTGGAAGGCGAAACCCTGAGCGAAGAAGAAATCGTTCACGGTCTGCGTCAGCGTACCCTGCGTTGCGAAATCCAGCCGATGCTGTGCGGTTCCGCGTTCAAGAACAAGGGCGTTCAGCGCATGCTGGATGCGGTTGTTGAACTGCTGCCTAGCCCGCTGGACGTGCCGCCGGTTCCGGGTGAACTGGACGATGGTACCCCTACCACTCGTGAAGCTTCCGACAGCGCACCGTTCTCCGCTCTGGCATTCAAGCTAATGAACGACCCGTATGTTGGTCAGCTGACGTTCTTCCGTGTCTACTCCGGCGTGGTTAACTCCGGTGACACCGTGCTGAACTCGGTTAAGGGCAAGAAAGAGCGTATGGGCCGTATCGTGCAGATGCACGCTAACGACCGCAAGGAAATCACCGAAGTTCGTGCCGGCGACATCGCCGCTGGTATCGGCCTGAAGGAAGTAACTACCGGTGAAACCCTGTGTGCTGTTGACGCGCCGCTGATCCTGGAGCGCATGGAGTTCCCGGAGCCGGTGATTCACGTTGCCGTTGAGCCAAAAACCAAGGCTGACCAAGAGAAGATGGGCGTTGCCCTGAACCGCTTGGCCAAGGAAGACCCGTCGTTCCGCGTGCGTACCGACGAAGAATCCGGCCAGACCATTATTTCCGGTATGGGTGAACTGCACCTGGAAATTCTGGTTGACCGCATGAAGCGTGAATTCGGTGTTGAGGCCAACGTTGGTGCGCCTCAGGTTGCCTACCGTGAAACCATCACCAAGACAGTGACTGAAGTTGACGGTAAGCATGTCAAACAGTCTGGTGGTAAGGGTCAGTACGGTCATGCCCAGATCACTCTGGAGCCGTCCGGTGAAGGCCAGGGCTACAAGTTCATCGATGAAATCAAGGGCGGTACAATTCCTCGCGAATTCATCCCTTCGGTTGACAAGGGTATTCAAAACACCCTGTCCAGCGGTATCTTGGCCGGCTTCCCGGTGGTTGACGTAACCGTACGTCTGACCTTCGGTTCCTACCATGATGTCGACTCGTCGCAGATCGCCTTTGAATTGGCCGGTTCCATCGCCTTCAAAGAAGCCATGCGTCGTGCTGGTCCTTGCATCCTCGAGCCGATGATGGCCGTGGAAGTAGAGACTCCGGAAGAGTACATGGGTGACGTGATGGGTGACCTGAACCGTCGTCGCGGTATCGTTCAGGGTATGGACGATGATGGTCTGGGTGGCAAGAAGATCAAGGCCGAAGTTCCGCTGGCCGAGATGTTCGGTTACTCCACCGACCTGCGCTCCGCAACCCAGGGCCGTGCTACCTACTCCATGGAGTTCAAGCACTACTCTGAAGCTCCGAAGCATGTTGCTGACGCCGTGATGGCTTCCCGCAAGTAATTGGCGCAATGAAGGTTGGCCGCATCGGCCAACCTTCAAACTGTTTGTTCTTTAATTAAGGAATTTTGCAAAATGGCAAAAGAAAAGTTCGCGCGGACCAAACCGCACGTAAACGTCGGCACCATCGGTCACGTTGACCATGGTAAAACCACTCTGACCGCAGCTATCACCACCATTCTGTCCAAGAAGTTCGGTGGCGAAGCCAAAGACTACTCCCAGATCGACAGCGCGCCGGAAGAGAAGGCTCGTGGTATTACCATTAATACCGCGCACGTAGAATACGAAACCGAAGCACGTCACTACGCTCACGTTGACTGCCCGGGTCACGCTGACTACGTGAAGAACATGATTACCGGTGCTGCCCAGATGGACGGCGCGATTCTGGTGTGCTCGGCCGCTGACGGTCCGATGCCGCAAACCCGCGAACACATCCTGCTGTCCCGTCAGGTTGGCGTTCCGTACATCATCGTGTTCCTGAACAAGGCCGACCTGGTGGACGACGCTGAGCTGCTGGAACTGGTGGAAATGGAAGTGCGCGACCTGCTGTCGTCCTACGACTTCCCGGGCGACGACACCCCGATCGTTACCGGTTCCGCTCGTCTGGCGCTGGAAGGCGACCAATCCGAATACGGTGAGCCGGCGATCTTCCGCCTGGCTGACGCGCTGGATTCCTACATTCCGACTCCGGAACGTGCCATCGACAAGCCGTTCCTGCTGCCGATCGAAGACGTATTCTCCATCTCCGGTCGCGGTACTGTGGTTACCGGTCGTGTAGAGCGCGGTATCGTTAAAGTTGGTGAAGAACTGGAAATCGTTGGTCTGAAGCCGACCGTGAAGACCACCTGCACTGGCGTGGAAATGTTCCGCAAGCTGCTGGACCAAGGTCAGGCTGGCGACAACGTTGGCGTGCTGCTGCGTGGTACCAAGCGTGAAGACGTTGAGCGTGGTCAGGTGCTGTCCAAGCCGGGTTCCATTACCCCGCACACCAAGTTCCAGGCTTCCGTATACGTACTGAGCAAGGATGAAGGTGGTCGTCACACCCCGTTCTTCGCTAACTACCGTCCGCAGTTCTACTTCCGCACTACCGACGTGACCGGCGCGATTACGCTGGCCGAAGGTGTGGAAATGGTTATGCCGGGTGACAACGTGGAAATCACCGTAGAACTGATCGCTCCGATCGCTATGGAAGATGGTCTGCGTTTCGCGATCCGTGAAGGCGGCCGCACCGTTGGTGCAGGTGTTGTTGCCAAGATCATCGCTTAAGGATCGGAGAATCTAATGTCTAGCCAGAAAATCCGCATCCGCCTGAAGGCGTTCGATTACAACCTGATCGACCGCTCTGCTCAGGAAATCGTTGAAACCGCCAAGCGTACCGGCGCCGTTGTTAAAGGCCCGGTTCCGCTGCCGACTAAAATCGAGCGTTTCAACGTGCTGCGTTCCCCGCACGTGAACAAAACTTCGCGTGACCAGCTGGAAATCCGCACTCACCTGCGCCTGATGGACATTGTCGATCCTACCGACAAGACCGTTGACGCGCTGATGAAGCTGGATCTGCCGGCTGGCGTGGATGTGGAAATCAAGCTGCAATAATTGCAGTAGATCGATGTTTGTCGGCTAAGTGCTTGCAAGCATTGATTTTTCTGTGATACAGTCGCGGACTCATCATTTTGATGAGTCCGCTTTTCTTTTGAGCAAGCCGGTCAATCGTAATCGGCGCCTGTAAAGGAAATAAACATGACTTTAGGTCTGGTCGGTCGCAAAGTCGGCATGACCCGCATTTTTACCGAAGACGGTGCTACCGTTCCGGTAACTGTGCTGGATATGTCCGCTAACCGCGTATCGCAAATTAAAACTGCTGACACTGATGGCTACGTAGCCGTTCAGGTTGCAGCTGGTTCCCGCAAAGCCAATCGCGTAAACAAGGCTGAAGCTGGTCATTTTGCCAAAGCTGGTATCGAAGCTGCTCGCACTATGCGCGAGTTCGCTCTGACTGCCGAGCAACTGGCAACCCTGAACGTGGGTGACAAGCTGTCGGTTGAAGTTTTCCAAGTTGGCCAGCTGGTAGATGTAACCGGTACCTCCAAGGGTAAAGGTTTCTCTGGTGCCATCAAGCGCCACAACTTCTCGTCTAACCGCGCATCGCACGGTAACTCCGTTTCCCACAATTCGCCGGGTTCGATTGGTATGGCGCAAGATCCGGGTCGCGTTTTCCCGGGTAAGCGCATGGCTGGTCAATACGGCAATGTGAAGAGCACTGTTCAGTGCTTGGAAGTGGTTCGTATCGATGCGGAGCGTCAACTGATTCTGGTAAAAGGCGCAGTGCCGGGTGCCAAGAACGGTGACGTGGTAGTGCGTCCTAGCGTGAAGGCAGGTGCATAATGGAATTGAAAGTAATCAATGCTCAAGGGCAGCAGGTTGAAGCCCTGCAGGCTTCCGAGGCACTGTTTGCACGTGACTACAACGAAGCGCTGGTTCACCAGGTTGTTACCGCATTCCTGGCCAATGCTCGTAGCGCTAACCGTGCACAGCTGACTCGTGCTGAAGTTAAGCATTCCACCAAGAAGCCTTTCCGTCAGAAAGGTACTGGCCGCGCCCGTGCTGGTATGACTTCTTCCCCGCTGTGGCGTGGTGGTGGTCGCACCTTCCCGAACAAGCCGGATGAAAACTTCACCCAGAAAGTTAACCGCAAGCAATACCGTGCCGGTATGGCTTCGATCTTGTCGCAGCTGGTGCGCGACGAGCGTCTGATCGTGGTTGATGAACTGACTGTTGCCTCGCCGAAGACCAAAGAGTTTGCGGCCAAGGTTAAGTCGCTGGGTCTGGATCGTGCTCTGATCATTACCAAAGAGCTCGACGAAAACCTCTATCTCTCTTCCCGTAACCTGCCGAACGTGCTGGTCATTGAAGCTCAACAAGCTGATCCGTTCAGCCTGGTTCGCTTCAATAAAGTGGTTATCACCCGTGATGCCGTGAAGCAACTCGAGGAGCAATGGGTATGAACCAGGAACGTTTGCTGCAAGTAATTCTGGCGCCGATCGTATCCGAGAAAAGCACGCTGCTGGCTGAAAAGAACCAGCAAGTTGCTTTCCGTGTTGCTACCGATGCGACCAAGCCGGAAATCAAGGCTGCTGTTGAACTGCTGTTCAACGTTAAGGTTGAAGGTGTTTCCACTCTCAACGTTAAAGGCAAAACCAAGCGCTTTGGCCGTTTCGTTGGCCGCCGTAAGGACTGGAAAAAGGCTTATGTAAGTCTGGTTCCGGGTCAAGAGATTGACCTGACTGCCACCCCGGCCGCTGCGGAGTAAGGAGATAGAGCATGGCTCTCGTAAAAGTTAAGCCCACATCTGCTGGCCGCCGCGCTGTAGTGAAGGTTGTAAGCCCGGATCTGCACAAAGGTGCGCCATATGCAGCGCTGGTAGAGAAGAAAAACTCTACTGCTGGCCGTAACAACAACGGTCACATCACTACCCGTCATAAAGGTGGTGGTCACAAGAAACACTATCGTATCGTTGACTTCCGTCGCAACAAGGATGCTATCCCGGCGACTGTTGAACGCATCGAATACGATCCGAACCGTACCGCTCACATTGCTCTGCTGTGCTATGCCGACGGTGAGCGTCGCTACATCATCGCTCCGCGCGGTGTGAAGGCTGGCGCTGAGTTGATGTCTGGTGCAGAAGCCCCGATCAAGGCCGGTAACGCCCTGCCGATCCGCAATATTCCGGTTGGTACCACTATCCACTGCATCGAACTGCAGCCGGGTAAGGGTGCTCAGCTGGCACGCTCTGCTGGTTCCTCCGCCATGCTGCTGGCCCGCGAAGGCGTTTACGCCCAGCTGCGTCTGCGCTCTGGCGAGATCCGCAAGGTGCACGTTGACTGCCGCGCCACTGTTGGCGAAGTTGGCAACGAAGAACATAGCCTGCGCAAGATCGGTAAAGCCGGTGCCAACCGCTGGCGTGGTATTCGTCCGACCGTTCGCGGTACGGCGATGAACCCGGTGGATCACCCGCACGGTGGTGGTGAAGGTCGCACTGGTGAAGGTCGCGTGCCTGTTAGCCCGTGGGGTACCCCGACTAAGGGCTTCCGTACCCGTCGCAACAAGCGTACCGACAATATGATCGTACGCCGTCGCTTTCACAAATAAAGGGTAAAGAGTTATGGCACGTTCGCTTAAAAAAGGCCCGTTTGTTGATCTCCACCTGCTGAAGAAAGTGGATGCGGTGCGTGCAACAAACGACAAGCGCCCGATCAAGACCTGGTCTCGCCGCTCCACCATCCTGCCGGACTTCATTGGTCTGACTATCGCTGTTCATAACGGCCGTACCCACGTTCCGGTGTACGTTTCCGAGAACATGGTTGGTCACAAGCTCGGTGAGTTTTCGCTGACTCGTACCTTCAAAGGCCATGCGGCTGACAAGAAGGCCAAGAAGAAATAAGGTGATGCGATGAAAGTTTCTGCACAACTGAACAATGCACGCCTTTCGGCACAAAAATGCCGCTTGGTTGCAGATCTGATCCGCGGTCAGTCCGTTGGTCAGGCACTGAACATTCTGACCTTCAGCCCGAAGAAGGGTGCTGCACTCATCAAGAAGGTACTGGAATCCGCAATTGCCAACGCTGAGCACAACGAAGGCGCGGATATCGATACGCTGAAAGTGACCAGCATCTACGTGGACAAGGGTCCGAGCCTGAAGCGCTTTACCGCTCGTGCTAAAGGTCGCGGTAACCGCATCGAAAAGCAGACCTGCCACATCACGCTGAGCGTGGGCAACTAAGGGGCAAGCTATGGGTCAGAAGATTCATCCGACGGGTTTCCGTCTTGCAGTAACCAAAAACTGGGCTTCCAAGTGGTTCGCAAACTCGCAGGATTTTGCCGGCCAGCTGAAGCAAGACATCGAAGTGCGCGAGTTTCTGAAGAAGAAACTGTCTCACGCCGCCGTTGGCCGCGTAGTGATCGAGCGCCCGGCTAAGTCCGCCCGTATCACCATTCACAGCGCCCGTCCGGGTGTGGTGATTGGTAAAAAAGGCGAGGATATCGAAGTTCTGAAGAAAGAACTGCAAGCTCGCATGGGCGTGCCGGTTCACGTGAACATCGAAGAAATCCGCAAGCCGGAAATCGATGCGCAAATCATTGCCGATGGTATCGCTTCCCAGCTGGAGAAGCGTGTGATGTTCCGTCGCGCCATGAAGCGTTCCATGCAGAACGCCATGCGTATGGGTGCCCAGGGTATCAAGATCATGAGCTCCGGTCGTCTGAATGGTATCGATATCGCACGTAGCGAATGGTACCGTGAAGGCCGTGTTCCGCTGCACACTCTGCGTGCAGATGTGGACTACGCTACCTCCGAAGCTCACACCACTTACGGTGTGATCGGTATCAAGGTATGGGTGTACAAGGGTGACGTTAAGCCTGGTCAGATTCAGGCTGCGCCGGTAGCACCTGAGAAGAAACCGCGTAAGGCAGGAGCTCGAAATGCTGCAGCCAACTAGACTCAAATACCGCAAACAGCACAAAGGCCGTAACACTGGCCTGGCCACTCGTGGCAACAAGGTGAGCTTTGGTGATTTTGGCCTGAAGGCCATCGGTCGTGGTCGTCTGACTGCGCGCCAAATCGAAGCTGCTCGTCGTGCGATGACTCGTCACATCAAGCGTGGTGGTCGTATCTGGATTCGTGTATTCCCGGATAAGCCGATTACTTCCAAACCAGCCGAAGTTCGTATGGGTGGGGGTAAAGGTTCTCCGGAGTTCTACGTAGCCGAGATCCAGCCGGGCAAGATGTTGTACGAAATGGATGGCGTGGCTGAAGAGCTTGCTCGTGAAGCCTTCCGTCTGGCTGCTGCCAAGCTGCCGATTCCGACGGTGTTTGTGACTAAACAGGTGGGTCAGTAATGAAAGCGACTGAACTGAAAGCCAAGAGCGTTGATGAGCTGAAGGCCGAGCTGCTCGGTCTGCTGAAGGCTCAATTCGCGCTGCGCATGCAGCACGCAACCCAGCAGCTGGCCAAGACCAGTGAGCTCAAGCGTGTGCGTCGTGACATCGCGCGTGTTCGCACCGTTCTGAAAGAGAAGGCTGCATAAGATGAGCGAAACTAAAGTTGTTCGTACGCTGACTGGTAAAGTTGTCAGCGACAAGATGGACAAGACTGTAACCGTCCTGGTCGAGCGCAAGGTTAAGCACCCGATCTACGGCAAGGTTATTCGTCGCTCCAAGAAGTTCCATGCCCATGACGAAAACAACGAGTACAACGTTGGTGATGTAGTAGTTATCAGCGAAACTCGTCCGGTTTCTAAAACCAAGGCTTGGGCAGTAACTGCACTTGTCGAGAAAGCTCGTCAAGTGTAAGGCTTGCAGAGGGGTTCTCCCCTCTGTATAATGGTTGTTTTCGAGGGTTCCCTCGAAATCATCCCTGACGGGGTCCAAGACTGGCCGCTAGACACGCCGCAATTTTTTGCGGCGTTTCCTTCATCTTTGGGAGGGAAAGAGGCGGAATTAAGTTGGATAGAAAGGTAATCACATGATTCAAATGCAGTCCATTTTGGATGTTGCAGACAACACTGGTGCGCGTTCCGTAATGTGCATCAAGGTGTTGGGCGGCTCCAAGCGTCGCTATGCCGGCGTGGGTGACATCATCAAGGTGAGCATCAAGGATGCAGCACCGCGTGGTCGTGTCAAAAAAGGCGATGTGTACAACGCTGTTGTTGTGCGCACTGCTAAGGGTGTTCGTCGTCCGGACGGCTCCCTGATCAAATTTGACAACAACGCCGCAGTTCTGCTCAACAACAAGCTTGAGCCGATCGGTACACGTATCTTCGGGCCCGTTACGCGTGAACTGCGTACCGAGCGCTTCATGAAGATCGTATCGCTCGCTCCTGAAGTGCTGTAAGGAGAGAACCAGTGCGTAAGATTCGTAAAGGCGACGAAGTAGTCGTAATCACCGGCAAAGATAAAGGCAAGCGTGGCGCTGTCCTGCGTGTTCTTGAAGGTAAGCTGGTAGTTGAAGGCGTGAATATCGCCAAGAAACATCAGAAGCCGAACCCGGTGCGTGGTATCGCTGGTGGCATCGTTGAGAAGACCATGCCGTTGGACGTGTCCAATGTTGCAATCTTCAATGCAGCTACCCAGAAAGCTGACCGCGTTGGCTTCAAGGTGCTCGAAGATGGCAAGAAAGTGCGCATCTTCAAGTCCACCGGCGAAATCGTCGGCGCGTAAGGAGCAAAAATGGCACGTTTGTATGATTTCTACAAAAGCACCGTTGTTCCTGAGCTGATCAAGCAGTTCGGCTATAAGTCCGTAATGGAAGTGCCGCGCATCGAAAAGATCACTCTGAACATGGGTGTTGGTGAAGCTGTTGCCGACAAGAAGGTAATGGATCACGCCGCTGGCGACCTGGAAAAGATCGCAGGTCAAAAGCCGGTTGTGACCACTGCCCGTAAGTCCATCGCTGGCTTCAAAATTCGTGATCACTACCCGGTTGGCTGCAAGGTTACCCTGCGTCGTGAACGCATGTATGAGTTCCTGGATCGCCTGGTTACTATCGCGCTGCCGCGCGTGCGTGACTTCCGTGGTGTGTCCGGCAAGTCTTTCGACGGCCGCGGCAACTACAATATGGGCGTCAAAGAACAGATCATCTTCCCGGAAATTGAGTACGACAAGATCGATGCTCTGCGTGGTATGAACATTACCATTACCACTACCGCGAAGACTGACGAAGAAGCCCGCGCTCTGCTGGCTGCGTTCAAATTCCCGTTTAAGGGCTAAGCACATGGCAACTCTTGCACTGATCAATCGCGAAGAGAAGCGCGCGAAGCTCGTGGCTAAGTACGCTGCCAAGCGTGAAGAACTTCTCGCCATCATCAACAATTCGAATTTGTCCGACGAAGAACGCTTTGCTGCACGCCTCAAGCTGCAGCAGCTGCCGCGCAATGCTAGCCCGGTTCGCCAGCGTCGTCGTTGCGCCCTGACCGGTCGTCCGCGTGGCGTGTTCCGCAAATTCGGTCTGGCTCGTAACAAGCTCCGTGAAATCGCTATGAAAGGCGAAATCCCGGGCGTAGTTAAAGCCAGCTGGTAATAGGAGATACAGAATGAGTATGCAAGATCCTATCTCCGATATGCTGACTCGCATCCGCAACGGCCAGCGCGCCAATAAAGTTTCCGTCGCTATGCCGTCGTCGAAGCTGAAAGTGGCTATCGCTCAGGTCCTGAAGGATGAAGGCTACATCGAGAGCTTTGCCGTAACTGGCGAAGAAAAGAAGCCGGTTCTTGAAGTTGAGCTGAAGTACTACGTTGGCCGCCCGGTTATCGAGCGTATCGAACGTGTATCCCGTCCTGGCCTGCGCGTTTACAAGGGTTCTACCGAGATCCCTAAAGTAATGAACGGTCTGGGTGTGGCTATCGTTTCGACCTCCAGCGGCGTTATGACTGATCGCAAAGCACGTGCAGCCGGTATCGGCGGCGAGCTGCTGTGCGTAGTGGCTTAATCGGAGGGTTGATATGTCTCGCGTAGCTAAAAACCCCGTAGTCATTCCGGCAGGCGTTGAAGTAAAGTTTGGTGTGGCTGACGTTACCGTTAAAGGTGCGCTGGGTGCCCTGACTACCGCGCTGTCTAGCGAAGTAGAAGTCAAGCTGGTGGATAACCAGCTGGAGTTTGCCGCCAAGAACGACAGCAAGTTCGCTCGCTCCATGTCCGGTACGCTGCGTGCGTTGCTGAACAACATGGTGACTGGTGTTAGCAAAGGCTTCGAAAAGAAACTGCAACTGGTTGGCGTTGGTTACCGTGCTCAGGCACAGGGTGATGCGCTGAACCTGTCGCTTGGTTTCTCTCATCCGGTTGTGCATCAAATGCCGGCTGGCGTGAAGTGTGAAACTCCGACTCAGACCGAGATCCTGATCAAAGGCGCTGACAAGCAGCAAGTTGGCCAGGTCGCAGCTGAAATTCGTGCATACCGTTCTCCTGAGCCGTACAAAGGCAAGGGCGTTCGTTACGCGGATGAAGTTGTGGTTCTGAAAGAGACCAAGAAGAAGTAATTGAGGCACTGAAATGGACAAGAAACAGACTCGACTCCGTCGTGCACGCAAAACCCGTGCTCGTATTGCGGAGCTCAAGATGGCTCGTCTGTGCGTTCACCGCACTAATGGCCACATCTACGCTCAGGTCATCGATGAAACTGGCAGCCGCGTCCTGGCGAGTGCTTCCAGCCTGGAGGCAGGCCTGCGCTCCCAAGTGACCAACGGTGGCAACACCGCCGCTGCAGTTGTTGTTGGCAAGGCTATCGCCGAAAAAGCCAAGGCTGCCGGTGTTAGCCAGGTTGCCTTTGACCGTTCCGGCTTCAAATACCATGGTCGTATCAAGGCCTTGGCTGACGCAGCCCGTGAAAACGGTCTTGTATTCTAATCGGAGTTAAGAATGGCTAAGCACGAGATCGAAGATCGTGGCGATGGTCTGATCGAGAAAATGATCGGCGTAAACCGTGTCACCAAAGTGGTGAAGGGTGGTCGCATCATGGCCTTCTCGGCTCTGACTGTTGTCGGTGATGGGGATGGTGGTATCGGCATGGGTAAGGGCCGTTCCAAGGAAGTGCCGGCTGCCGTACAAAAAGGTATGGAGCAGGCCCGCCGCAACATGTTCAAAGTTCCGCTGAAAAACGGCACTCTGCATCATGCAGTAGTTGGTACCCATGGTGCCACTACCGTATTCATGCAGCCCGCTAAGGAAGGTGCTGGCGTTAAAGCTGGTGGTCCGATGCGCGCCGTGTTTGAAGCACTGGGCGTTCACAACGTATCTGCCAAAATTCATGGCTCCACCAACCCGTACAACGTGGTTCGTGCAACCCTGGATGGCCTGAGCAAGATCTGCACTCCGTCGCAGATCGCTGCCAAGCGTGGTCTGACCGTTGAGCAGATCCTGGGGGCTGATCATGAGTGATACCAAAACCATCAAAGTAACGCTGGTTAAGAGTCTGATTGGTCGCATTGAGTCCCACCGTGCGTGCGCGCGCGGCCTGGGCCTGAAGAAGCTGAACCAGACTGTTGAAGTAATCGACACTCCGGCTAACCGTGGCATGATCAACAAGATCAGCTATCTGGTTAAATTCGAGGGCTGAGAAATGTTGCTGAATACCATTAAGCCTGGTGCCGGCTCCAAGCATGCCAAGCGCCGTGTAGGCCGCGGCATTGGTAGTGGCCTGGGTAAGACTTGTGGCCGTGGCCACAAAGGTCAGAAGAGCCGTGCCGGTGGTTTCCACAAGGTCGGCTTTGAAGGCGGTCAAATGCCGTTGCAGCGCCGCCTGCCGAAGCGTGGCTTCAAGTCGCTGACTGCTGGCAACGTTGCCGAGGTTCGTCTGTCCGAACTGGCATTGCTGCCGGTTGTGGAGGTGGATCTGCTAACTCTGAAGCAGGCTGGTCTGGTTCCTGCCCAGTCGCTAGGTGCCAAGCTGATTCTGTCCGGCGGTGTAGATCGCGCTTTCACCCTGCGTGGCGTTGCTGCTACCGCTGGTGCCAAGGCTGCAATCGAAGCTGCTGGTGGTAGCTTCGTAGAATAAGGCTCAGTCCGTGGCGAATACTTCTCTAGTTGGAAACGGTGACAAATTTGGTGATTTGAAGCGCCGAATCTTGTTTCTGCTTGGCGCATTGATCGTTTACCGCATTGGTGCGCATGTTCCGGTTCCCGGTATTGATCCGGCGGCACTAGCGAAGTTGTTCCAGACGTCACAAACGGGCCTGCTCGACATGTTCAACATGTTTTCGGGTGGGGCCCTTCAGCGATTTACGGTATTTGCCCTGGGCATTATGCCGTACATCTCTGCCTCCATCGTTCTTCAACTTGCTTCGGAGATTGTTCCAACGCTGAAGCAGTTGAAGAAGGAGGGTGATGCTGGGCGTCGCAAAATCACTCAGTACACACGCTATGCAACCTTGGCTCTGGCTTCATTCCAGAGCTTTGGCATAGCTGTGATGTTGTTCAAGCAACCCAACCTCGTTGTCGTTCCGCAGTTCGAGTTTTATGTAACGACAGTGGTGAGTCTGGTTACTGGCACCATGTTCCTCATGTGGCTGGGTGAGCAGATTACCGAGCGTGGTCTGGGCAATGGCATCTCGCTGATTATCTGTGCAGGTATTGCTGCCGGTGTGCCGGCGGCAGTCGGCAAGACCCTGACTCTTACCAGTCAAGGTTCGCTGCCAATCCTGCTGGTGATCCTGCTGTTTGTGGCAGTGATTGCAGTGACCTATCTCGTGGTGTTTGTTGAGCGTGGGCAACGTAAGGTTCTGGTGAACTATGCGAAGCGTCAGGTAGGTAATCGTGTCATGCAGGGCCAGAGTACGCATATGCCGCTCAAGCTCAATATGGCAGGTGTTATCCCTCCTATCTTTGCCTCAAGTATCATCCTGTTCCCGGCAACCGTACTGGGTTGGTTTGGTAATACCGAGGGTCTGGGGTTCATGAAGTCTGTCGCTGACAAGCTTCATCCTGGTCAACCGGTTTATGTGTTGCTGTACGCTGCGGCAATCATTTTCTTCTGTTACTTCTACACCGCTTTGGTTTTCAACCCCAAAGAGACTGCAGACAACCTGAAGAAAAGCGGGGCGTTTATTCCCGGTATTCGTCCTGGCGAACAGACTTCGCGTTACATCGAGAAGATCATCCTTCGCCTCACGCTGATTGGTGCGATCTACATCACACTTGTTTGCTTGATGCCAGAGTTCCTGATCCTGAACTGGAACGTGCCATTTTACTTTGGCGGGACCTCGCTGTTGATCATGGTAGTGGTAACCATGGACTTCATGGCGCAAGTACAGTCGTATGTTCTTTCCCATCAGTACGAAGGCCTATTGAAGAAAGCGAACTTCAAGAGTGGCGTAAGTCGCTAAGGTAAACGGTAACTGAGCAAATGGCGAAAGAAGATACCATCCAGATGCAGGGTGAAGTCCTGGAAACGTTGCCTAACGCAACCTTCCGGGTGAAGCTCGAGAATGGACACGTTGTGCTCGGGCATATCTCCGGCAAAATGCGTATGCATTACATCCGCATTCTTCCGGGTGACAAGGTTACAGTGGAGATGACCCCCTATGACCTGTCTCGTGCCCGTATCGTGTTCCGTGCGAAGTAATCGCACTCGCTCTTTCAGATAGAAAGGAACTGAAATGCGTGTACAACCTTCGGTAAAGAAAATTTGCCGTAACTGCAAAATCATTCGTCGCAACCGTGTTGTACGAGTGATTTGTACTGATCCGCGTCACAAGCAAAAGCAAGGCTAACATTTGTTGTCTTGGCTTTTGTTGTGCTAGAATCGCAACCTTTTCAAGCTTAACGCTTAAGGAAAGAGAATGGCCCGTATTGCAGGGGTAAACATCCCCAATCATGCGCATGCCGTTATCGGCCTGCAGGCAATCTATGGCATCGGCCAGACCCGCGCCAAGCACATTTGTGCTGCTTCCGGTATCAATCCGGCAAGCAAGGTTAAAGATCTGACTGAAGCCGAGATGGAAGCTCTGCGTGTTGAAGTGGCTAAGTTCACTGTTGAAGGTGACCTGCGCCGTGAAATCACGATGAGCATCAAACGACTGATGGACATGGGCTGCTACCGCGGTTTCCGTCATCGTCGTGGTCTGCCGTGCCGTGGTCAGCGCACCCGTACCAATGCACGTACCCGCAAAGGCCCGCGTAAGCCTATTGCTGGTAAGAAGTAATTCAAGGAACTTAGATAATGGCTAAAGCAAACACAGCTGGTCGTGTACGCAAAAAAGTACGCAAGTCTGTTAGCGATGGCATCGTGCACGTGCACGCTTCCTTCAATAACACCATTATTACCATCACCGATCGTCAAGGGAATGCTTTGTCTTGGGCTACCTCCGGCGGTGCTGGCTTCAAAGGCTCGCGTAAAAGTACACCCTTTGCTGCTCAAGTAGCGGCAGAGCACGCTGGTAAAGTTGCCCAAGAATACGGTGTAAAAAACCTGGAAGTACGTATCAAGGGTCCGGGCCCTGGCCGCGAATCCTCTGTACGCGCGCTCAACGCGCTGGGTTTCAAAGTGACCAGCATCTCCGACGTGACGCCAGTTCCGCACAACGGCTGCCGTCCTCCCAAGAAACGCCGTATCTAATCTGGAGAGTCTGAGAAATGGCACGTTACACTGGCCCTAAATGTAAACTGGCTCGTCGCGAAGGGACTGATCTCTTCCTGAAGAGCGCACGTCGTGCACTGGACTCCAAGTGCAAACTGGATACCGCTCCAGGTCAGCACGGCGCGAAGAATACCCGCCTGTCCGGCTTCGGTATTCAGCTGCGTGAAAAGCAGAAAGTTCGCCGCATGTACGGCATTATGGAACGTCAGTTCCGTAAGTACTTCGCGGAAGCTGCCCGTCGTCAAGGCTCCACTGGTGAAAACCTGCTGCAGATTCTGGAATCCCGTCTGGATAACGTTGTTTATCGCATGGGTTTCGGTTCTACTCGCGCAGAAGCACGCCAGCTGGTAAGCCACAAGGCGATCACTGTAAATGGCGTTGTAGTGAACATCCCGTCTTACCAGGTCAAATCTGGCGACGTGGTTGCTGTTCGTGAGAAGGCCAAGAAGCAGGTTCGTATTCAAGAAGGTCTGGCTCTGGCCGAACAGATCGGCTTCCCGGCTTGGGTCGCAGTTGACTCAAAGAAAATGGAAGGCGTATTCAAGACTGTTCCGGAGCGTTCCGAGTTGTCTAGCGATATCAACGAACAGCTCGTTGTGGAATTCTACTCCAAGTAATCGCTAGCTCTTAAGGAATGACTATGCAAAACAGCGCTTCGGAATTTCTGAAACCGCGTCTGATCGATGTGCAGCCGGTATCGGCTACACATGCACGTGTGTCGATGGAGCCGTTTGAGCGTGGCTATGCCCATACCCTGGGCAATGCGCTGCGCCGCATTCTGCTCTCTTCGATGCCGGGCTACGCCCCGACCGAAGTAACCATCGCTGGCGTTTTGCATGAGTATTCCGCTCTTGACGGTGTACGGGAGGATGTTGTTGACATCCTCCTGAACCTGAAGGGCGTAGTGCTTAAACTGCATGGTCGTGACAGCCTGATCCTGTCCTTGAAAAAGGACGGTGAAGGCGCTGTTCTGGCCGGTGACATCGAGCTGCCGCATGACGTTGAAGTGATCAATCCGGATCACGTTATCGGTCATTTGGCTGCTGGTGGCAAGATCGACATGGAAATCAAGGTAGAGAAAGGTCGTGGCTATCAGCCGGTAGCGGCCCGTATCAATCATGATGATAACCGTGCGATCGGTACCATCCAGCTTGATGCCTCCTTCTCCCCGGTGCGTCGTGTCAGCTTTAATGTTGAAAGCGCCCGTGTAGAGCAGCGTACCGACCTGGATCGTCTGGTTCTCGATATCGAGACCAATGGTGTGATTGAGCCGGAAGAAGCAGTCCGCTTGGCTGCCCGCATTCTGGTTGATCAGCTGTCGATCTTTGCAGACCTGCAAGGCACCGCAGTTGAGGAAGTCGTTGAAAAGGCACCGCCGATCGATCCGATCCTGCTGCGCCCGGTAGACGATCTCGAACTTACGGTACGTTCCGCCAACTGTCTGAAGGCCGAGAACATCTACTACATCGGTGATCTGATTCAGCGTACGGAAACCGAGCTGCTGAAGACTCCGAACCTTGGTCGTAAGTCGTTGAATGAGATCAAGGAAGTTCTCGCTTCTAAAGGCCTGACCTTGGGCATGAAACTCGAAAACTGGCCACCGGCTGGTCTCGAAAAGCCCTAAGCCGGGATAAAAGGACACTACAATGCGTCATCGTAATAGCAATCGTAAACTGAACCGTACCAGTAGCCACCGTCTGGCCATGCTTCGTAACATGGCTAACTCGCTGCTGCGTCACGAAGCAATCGTGACTACTCTGCCGAAGGCCAAAGAACTGCGCCGTGTTGCCGAACCGCTGATTACCCTGGGTAAGAAGCCGTCGCTGGCTAACCGTCGTCTGGCTTTCGACCGCACCCGTGACCGTGAAATCGTGGTGAAACTGTTCGACGTTCTGGGGCCGCGCTTCGCAGCCCGTAACGGCGGCTATGTTCGCATCCTGAAATACGGTTTCCGTCAGGGCGACAACGCTCCGATGGCACTGGTTGAATTGGTTGACCGTGCAGAAGGTGAAGTAGTTGCTGAAGAAGCTGCCGAGTAATCGCAGTCGATTCTAGAAAAAGCCAGCGCTTGCGCTGGCTTTTTTCATTTCCGGCGTGCTGCTGCTGTGAATGTGCGATGTTTACGGCGCGTTAAGCCGTGTAAGTTTTGCTTCCCAGCGGCCGCGCACGTTCACGGTAGTTGCTGGTTGTTGGCCGTGATCCCGGCGTGGGGGGGGCAGCGGGTTGTCGTCGCTAACGAGCGGCTACGGCTGAATGCCGGCAGGCATTGTGCAGACGGCTGGGAAGCGCCAAGCGGCAGTCGCTTGCAGCGCGCATTACGTATGGCGCAGCAATGCGCATCGCGCATCAATCACTATCCAGTGCGCATGCCGCTTCACTTGTCGCTCGCACATGGCTTGTATGCCTGCGTGGAGCCGCTGCGTACTGCATGCCGACGACCTAATCCGCTTTGTGCTTGCCACACCCCGGTACTAGTTGGCCGACGTCTAGTCTCAGCATGCAATACATCGACTATGGCATTTGCGGCCAACGTTGGCCGTGTATCCGCTCGATTTCATTGTATTGCACATAGTGAAATTCACTGTCTACAGACTGGGGATTACCCTTGATCCGCGATCTTCTACCGATAGTGGTCGGTTTTTTCATTGTCAGATACGGTGACAGATAACTGCATCCGTCTTAAATTGATCTGCACTGAATTGTTCCGTAGTGAACAAACTACACAAAAAGCTACACGGGAGATTGTCGATGAAGCAAAGCAATGGCTGGACCCTGAAGCGACGTTTGCAGTTGCAGGTGATGCTGGTGGCGGTGATTTTGTGCGTGGTAGGCGGCTTGTCGCTGCTGCACGAGCGTAGCGTGATGCTGCAGGACCGCGAGGCCAAGGTGCGCAACCTGGTGGAAGTGGCGCTCACCGTGATCAAGAACTACGAGGAGCGCGCGGCCAGTGGTCAACTCAGCGAGGCCGACGCCAAGCAGCAGGCGGCAGCGGTGCTGAATGCCGCCCGCTACGATGGTACGGAATACTTTTTTGCCTTCGATCCGGCGTGGAACTGGGTGGTGCATGGCGCCAAGCAGGCAATGGTCGGTAAGAATCTGGAAACCATCAAGGATCCGACCGGCAATCCGTTGAAGCCTTTGTTCCAGACAGCGCTGAGCGCCGGTGGCGGCAAGGGCATGGCGAGCTATGTGTGGGACAAGCCGGGTTTCAGCAGCCCGCAACCGAAAGTGTCCTACTTGGCGACATCGGCCAAGTGGGGCTGGGTGGTCGGGACTGGTATTTATCTTGACGACGTGCAGGCGGCCTTCATGGAGCAGGCGCTATTGTTGGCGCTGGAGGTGCTGGCGGCGATCGCGGTGGTGATTGGCGTCGGTATCTGGCTGCGGCGCAGCGTGATGCAGCAGCTGGGCGCAGAGCCGGCGCTGACGCGCGAGGTGGTGCATCGCATCGCCGAGGGCGACCTGCATGTGCCGGTGCCGGTGATTAGTGGCGATGACCACAGCCTGTTGGCCGCGGTGGCCGACATGCAGCAACACCTGCGCGAACTGGTGGGTGGCATTGCCAACAGCAGTCGCACGTTGTCTGGCATGGCCGGTGATATTTCCGGCAGCGCCGGTGCCGTGGCCGCAAGCTCCGACCAGCAAAGCCATGCCGCCACCGCGATGGCTGCTTCCATCGAACAGCTTACAGCCAGCATCAAGCAGATTGCCGAGCTGGCCGACCATGCACGCGAAGTGTCGGCCAACTCCGGCCAGCTGTCGGATCAGGGCGGCGAGGTTATCGCCAGCGCGGTAGTGGAAATGCAGCGCATCAACGAGGCTGTCGATCATGCGGCGCTGACCATTGGCGACCTGGTCAGCAAGACGCAGACCATTTCCAGCATCATGCAGGTAATCAAGGATATTGCCGACCAGACCAATTTGCTGGCGCTGAATGCGGCAATCGAGGCAGCACGCGCCGGTGAAACCGGGCGCGGTTTTGCCGTGGTGGCGGACGAGGTGCGCAAACTGTCGGAGCGTACTGCCGGCGCGACGCAGGAAATCGCTGAGATGATCCGCGACATCCAGCACGGCTCCGAGGAGTCGCGCAGTAATATGGAGGAAGCGGTCAGCCGGGTGAAATCGGGTCTGACCCTGGCCGAGCAGGGCGGGGAAGCGATCCGCCACATCCGTGACAGCGCCAATGGGGTGGTCGGCGTGGTGCGGGAGATTTCGCAGGCGCTGGCCGAGCAGGGCAATGCCAGCGAGGAAATCACCCGCAATGTCGAGCATATTGCGCTGGGTGCGGCCAACAATGCCGAGGCATCGGGCAAGGCTTCCAGCGCGATCGGCGAGCTGAACCAGCTGACTGAGCGCCTGCGCGGCATGGTGTCGCGCTTCCAGGTGTAAGGCAGCTCAGCACGCAAAAAAAGCCCGGCGCAAGCCGGGCTTTTTCATATCGCCGGGCAATCAGCTTTCCAGCGCCTGGCGTTGCTGTCGCCGTTGCCACAAACCGAGGCCAATGCCCAGCAGCAGCAGGGTGCCGCAGCCGAGCAGCACCGGGCGGTTGCCGTAGTACATGTACGGTGTCAGGCCACTGCGCCCCTGCACGCTGGCGGCCAGGGTCTGGCGGGTATCCGGTGCGGCCACGGCGACCACTTCGCCGTGATGATCGATTACGGCGGTCATGCCGGTATTGGTGCTACGCAGCATCGGGCGGCCGGTTTCCAGCGCCCGTGCCTGTGACAGTTGCAGGTGCTGGCTCATGGCATTGCTCTTGCCGAACCAGGCCAGATTGCTGACGTTGGCCAGCATAGTGGCGTCGGCGGCCGGGCCGATCAGCTCCTCGCCGAAACCATCTTCGTAGCACACGTTAAAGGCAATGCGCTGCCCGGCGATGGCCAGCGGCGGCTGGCGGTCGCCCCCGGGGGTAAAGCCGGACAGCGGCATATTCATGAACTGGTAGATCCAGCTGGTCAGCGTCGGCAGCGGGATGAACTCACCAAACGGTACCAGGTGGTTCTTGGCGTAATACGGCTGCCCCGGCTGGTTCAGCGCCACCACCGCGTTGAGGTAACCGCGGCCATCCGGCGTGCGCCGCGGCAGGCCGGTGACCAGCGCGCTGTTTTTCAGGCCCGCCGCAGCATTGATCATGGTGAGGTAGCCGGAAGGCATGTCTTCCAGAAACACCGGCAGCGCCGTTTCCGGCAGTAGCAGCAGCTGTGCCGGCGGCGCCTGCACCAGCATGCGGTAGTAGGTGGCGAGCGTGAATTCGAAGGTGGCCGGGTCCCACTTCAGCGACTGCGGGATATTGCCTTGCAGCAGGGCCACCCGCAGCGGGGCGCCGCTGTTCTGCGTCCACTGTTGCTGTTTGAACTGGTTACCGCCGACCCACACGGCGACCAGCAGCAGCGCGGCGGCAAGTTGGCCGCGGCGTGGCAGCTGCCATAGCAGCATCAGCAGCGCGGCGCTAAGCGCGACGGCAAATGTTACCAAGTGGATGCCGCCCAGCGGGGCATAGCCGGCCAGTGGGCTTTCGGTGATCTGGCTGTAGCCGGCGGCGCCCCAGGGAAAGCCGGTCAGCATCCAGCTGCGCAGCCACTCGCTCAGTGTCCAGGCGGCGGGAAACAGCAGCCAGCGCACCAGCGGCTGGCTGTGCATGCGCACGCTGAGGTGGCAGGCCAGCGCCGGATACAGTGCCAGATAGGCCGGCAACAGCAGCGTCATGCCACCGGCTAGCGGCGCCGGCATGCCGGCGATGTCGTGCAGGCTGATGTAGATCCAGTAGAACTGGCCGCAGTAGGCGGTGAGGCCCCACAGCCAGGCGGTGCTAAACGCGCGTTGCGGCCAACGTTGCACCAGCCACAGCAGCACGGCCATGCACAGCGGCATCAGGAAGAACAGCCGGTACGGCGCGTAGGCCAGCACCGTGGCGGCACCGCTGAGCAGCGTCAGCAGCAGCCAGGCGAGTTGTTGCAGCATACTTAGTCCTGGGGTTGGCCGCGGCGTTCGACCAGCAGCGCCTGCAGGCGGCGGCTGTCGGCGCGAATCACGGTGAAGTGCCAGCCGTCCAGCTGCAGCCCTTCACCGCGCACCGGCACGTAGCCCAGGTTGGCAGTGACCAGACCGCCGATGGTGTCCACCTCGTCGTCTGGCAGCGCGCATTCGAAGAAGTCGTTGAAGTCTTCTACCGTGGTGGTGGCCAGCACGCGGAAGCGGCCGCCACGCACAGGCACGATGTCTTCTTCCGATTCGATCAGGTCGTGCTCGTCGTCGATGTCGCCGACGATTTCTTCCAGCACGTCCTCGATGGTGACCAGGCCGGACACGCCGCCGTATTCATCCACCGCAATCGCCATATGCGTCTTGGTGGCGCGGAATTCGCGCAGCAGGCTGTCCACACGCTTGCTTTCCGGCACGAACACCACCGGCCGCAGCATGGCGCGGAGATTGAACTCCTGCGGTGCCAGGAAGTAGCGCAGCAAATCCTTGCTCAGCAGGATGCCCTGCACGTCGTCCTTGTCGTCACCGATCACCGGGAAGCGCGAATGCCCCAGTTCGATCACCCGCGGCAGCAGGTTCTCGATCGGGTCGCCCAGGCTGATGACATCCATCTGGCTGCGCTGCACCATGATCTCGCGCACGGTGCGCTCGGAGAACGACAGCACGCCTTCGATCATCGCCAGCGCCTCAGCGTCCAGCAGGTTGCGTTCGAAGGCGGCGTGCAGCTGCGCTTTCAGCTCCTCGCGGTCTTCCGGCTCGTGGGTGAAGCGGTTCAGCAGGCGCTCAAACCAATTGGGGGACGGTTTACTGGAATCTTCCATAATGGCGATGGGGTCAGGCCTTCTCGGCGGCGTAAGGGTCGGCATAGCCTAACTTGGCGAGGATGACGCTTTCAAGCGCTTCCATGGCCTCGGCCTCGTCGTCGGCTTCATGATCGAAGCCTTGCAGGTGCAGCATGCCGTGCACGGTGAGGTGCGCGTAGTGTGCTGCCAGCGTCTTGCCCTGCTCGGCGGCTTCGCGCGCCACTACCGGCGCACAGAACACCAGGTCGCCGAACAGGGGCAGCCCGGCCACGGTGTCGCCTTCATTCAGCGCGAAACTCAGCACATTGGTGGCGTAGTCCTTGCCGCGGTAATCGCGGTTCAGCGCACGGCCTTCGGCTTCGTCCACTACCACTAGCGAGATCTGTGCCTGCTTCACGCCGCTTTGCAGCGCGGCCTGGCACCAGCGGCGCCACAGCTTGCCGTCCGGCAGCGGCTGCTCGCTGTCCAGGCGGTCTTCCAGCGTCAGTTCCAGCCGTGCGGCCAACCTTTGCAGTAGTTTGTTACGTTTGGCTTGTTTCATTGTCCTGCTTGCTTTGATAGCGGTCGTAGGCGTCGACGATTTTCTGCACCAGCGGATGGCGCACCACGTCTTCGCTATTGAAATGATGGAAATGGATGCCGCGCACGTCCTTGAGGATGCGCTCGACTTCCACCAGCCCGCTTTTCTGGTTGCGGGCCAGGTCGATCTGGGTGATGTCGCCGGTGATCACCGCCTTGGAACCGAAGCCGATGCGGGTCAGGAACATCTTCATCTGTTCCGGCGTGGTGTTTTGCGCCTCGTCCAGGATGATGAAGGCATTGTTCAGCGTGCGGCCGCGCATATACGCCAGCGGTGCGATTTCGATCAGGTTCTTCTCGAACAGCCGCGCCACCTTGTCGAAGCCCATCAGATCGTACAGCGCGTCGTACAGCGGACGCAGGTACGGGTCCACCTTCTGCGCCAGATCGCCGGGCAGGAAGCCCAGCTTCTCGCCGGCTTCCACCGCCGGGCGCACCAGCACGATGCGCTTCACCACCTCGCGCTCCATGGCATCCACCGCGCAGGCTACCGCCAGGTAGGTCTTGCCGGTGCCGGCCGGGCCGATGCCGAAGGTGATGTCGTGGGCAAAAATCTGCTTGATATAGCCGCTCTGGCGCGGGGTGCGGCCCTTCAGGTCGCGGCGACGGGTCGCCAGCGGCGGCATGTCGTCATCCTGCGGGTTGTCCTGGCGCGCTTCCACCAGCCCCAGCTGGATGTCGCGCACATTCAGTTCGCGCTTTTCCGCCAGGGTGTAGCAGCGTTGCAGCAGCACGAGGGCACGGGTGGCCTGTTCCCCCTTGATGGTGAACTGCTCGGCGCGGCGCTGGATGCTGACATCCAGCCCGGTTTCGATCTGCTTGAGGTTCTCGTCCAGCGGGCCGGTCAGGCGCGCCAGACGTTCGTTGTCCACCGGGGTGAACTGGTAACTGCAGCTTTGTTGGTCGCTCATGGCGTCTTGAGGAGGGCTTCCGGGCAGCGTTTCTGTTGCTGCCATTGTCGTAGGCGGGACTGGTATTGTTCAAGCGCCGCGATTTCCTGCTCCGGGCGGCGCAGCTGGCCCATCGGCACCGGAATCGACAGCCCGATGCTGCCATGGCTGCCGATGGCGCTGCCCAGACCGATGTTCATCTGCACGTCCGGGTTGGCCGTCTGCAGCTGGCGCAGGCGGGCTGCGCTGCGCTGCTGCTGGCGTGCCAGCCCGGCGCAGTCCAGCGTGGCCGGATCGCTGGCGATAAAACCGTCATCGTCCGGCGTGCTGGCGCAGCCGGCCAGCAGGCCGACGACGAGAAGGGGTTGCAGCAGGTGTTTCATGCCATCTCCCGGCCTGGCGGCCTTATAGCGTGTCGCTGGTCAGCACCTCGCCACCCAGCGAATGCGGGAAGGCTTCGGTGATCACTACGTCGACGAGCTGGTTGAGCAGGCGTGGATGGCCGTAGAAGTTCACCACGCGGTTGTTGGCGCTGCGGCCGGCCAGCATATTGGGGTCTTTCTTGGAGATGGCCTGCACCAGCACGCGCTGCACGCTGCCGACCATGCTCTGGTTGATCTCGAAGCCGCGAGCCTCGATCACCTCGTTCAGCGCTTCCAGCCGGCGCACCTTCTCGCTGTGCGGGGTGTCGTCCGTCAGGTTGGCCGCCGGGGTACCCGGGCGCGGGCTGTAGATGAACACATAGCTGAAGTCGAACGCCAGATCCTGCACCAGTTTCAGCGTTGCCGCGAAATCGGCCTCGGTTTCGCCGGGGAAGCCGACGATGAAGTCGGACGACAGGCACAGGTCCGGGCGCAGCGCACGCAGCTTGCGAATGATGGACTTGTACTCCAGCGCGGTGTAGCCGCGCTTCATCGCGCTCAGCACCCGGTCGCAGCCGCTTTGCACCGGCAGGTGCAGGTGCGATACCAGCTTGGGTAGCTTGCCGTAGCAGTCGATGATGCGCTGGCTGAACTCGCGTGGATGGCTGGTGGTGAAGCGCATGCGTTCCACGCCCGGAATCTCGTGCACGTACTCCAGCAGCATGGCGAAATCGGCGATCTCACCATCGGCCATCACGCCGCGATAGGCGTTGACGTTCTGCCCCAGCAGGGTGATTTCCTTCACCCCCTGGGCGGTGAGGCCGGCGATCTCGGTGAGCACGTCCTCGAACGGGCGCGACACTTCCTCGCCGCGGGTGTATGGCACCACGCAGAACGAGCAGTACTTGGAACAGCCTTCCATGATCGACACCGAGGCGGCGCTGCCTTCCACCTTGGCCGGCGGAATGTGGTCGAACTTCTCGATCTCCGGAAAGGAAATATCCACCTGCGCGCTGCCGCTTTGCTGGCGGTTCTTGATCAGCTCCGGCAGGCGGTGCAGGGTTTGCGGGCCGAACACCACGTCCACGTATGGCGCGCGCTTGACGATGGTGTCGCCCTCCTGCGACGCCACACAGCCGCCGACGCCGATGATCAGCTCGGGGCGGGCTTCCTTCAGCGGGCGGATGCGGCCCAGGTCGGAAAACACTTTTTCCTGCGCCTTTTCGCGCACGCTACAGGTGTTGAACAGGATAACGTCGGCGTCTTCCGGGTTATCGGTCTTGATCATGCCTTCGCTGCTGCCCAGCACATCCACCATCTTGTCCGAGTCGTACTCGTTCATCTGGCAGCCGAATGTCTTGATGTAAACCTTTTTCATGCCTGCTTCTGTCTGCAAATAAACTGGGCAGGCGGGGCCTGCCGCAAAAAGAAAGGCCAGCGGTGGCTGCGCCGGTTTCCACGAAGGAATGCGCTTTTTCGCTGGCAAATGAATGTCTTGCGCGCGAGTTTATCACAGCGCGGGGCTGGTCGCAGTGGCGCCGCCGCGGCGCAGCGCCAGTTTGAACACGAAGGGATTGAGCAGGATGGAGAGGATGGCGCCGGCCATGATCAGCGCATGGCCGCGGCTGGACAGCAGCTCCAGCTGCAGCCCCAGCCCGGCGAGGATGAAGGAGAACTCGCCGATCTGCGCCAGACTGGCGGCGATCAGCCAGCGGTCACCCCTGGGTTGGCGCAGCGCCGCCATCAGCCACCAGGCGGCCAACCCTTTGCCGACGATGATGATGGCCAGCGTGGCCAGCACCGCCGGCAGGTCGTTGACCAGGACGCGCGGGTCGAACAGCATGCCGGCGGCGACGAAGAACAGCACCGCGAACGCGTCGCGCAGCGGCATCGCCTCCTCGGCGGCGCGGTGGCTGAACGGCGAGCCGGCCAGCACGGTGCCGGCAAAGAACGCGCCCAGCGCGAACGACACCTCGAACAGCGCGGTGGCGCCATAGGCCACGCCCAGCGCGGTGGCCAGCACTCCCAGGCGGAACATCTCGCGGCTGCCGGTGTAGACGATTTTTTCCAGCATCCACGGAATCACTTTCTGCCCCACCAGCATCATCACCGCCACGAAGGCCGCCACCTTGCCCAGCGTCAGCAGGATGGCCTGCAGTGAGGCGCCAAGGTTGGCCGCAGCGTTGCCGGCGATGGCCGGGATCAGCACCAGCGCCAGAATGGTGGCGATGTCCTCGGTTACCAGCCAGCCTACCGCCACCTTGCCGGCCGGGGTTTCCAGCCGCTGGTGTTCTTCCAGCGATTTGAGCAGTACCACGGTGCTGGCGACCGACAGCGCCATGCCGAACAGCAGGCCCTCGGCCAGCGGCCAGCCCAGCACGGTGGACAGGCCGCAACCCAAAGCGATGGCCACTGCGATTTGCGCGATGGCGCCGGGCAGGGCGATGCGTTTCACCGCCAGCAGGTCGCTGATGGAAAAGTGCAGCCCGACGCCGAACATCAGCAGGATGACGCCCAGTTCCGCCAGCTCGGACGCCAGGTGGCCGTTAGCGACGAAGCCTGGGGTGAACGGGCCAATGATGATACCGGCGGCCAGATAGCCCAGTAGCGGCGGCAGGCGCAGTTTCAGTGCCACGGCGCCCAGGGCGAAGGCCGCTACCAGGGCAGCGACAAGGGTGGTGATGAGGGGTGTTGCGTGCATGATGTCTCCCTGTTTTCGTTTATTGAAATACGAGAGCGGTCAGCGGCGAGAGTTCCTGCGCACTCAACGAGTAATTGCTTAAAATTAAACGAAATCGATGCTGGAGACTGGCAAATGTTGCGAAAAGAATATTCGGATGCAGAGCTGGATCGGATCGGCGAGGAGGCAATGCTGTACATGTGCGCCTGCCCCGGGCAGGTGGCCAGCGAGATCCGCCGCCTGCGCGAACTCATTGCGTACCAGCTGTCCTGCGAGCAGCGGCCGGATCATGTCAGCGCGGTACATCAGTGCATTGCCCGTCATGCCATCGAGTCTCATGCGCTAATGGAGGCGTGCCTGAGCGAGGTGCTGGCGCTGGAGGGCTGGGACCGGCAGACCTTGCGCATGCCGGAAGGCCTGCGTATCCGGCGGGATGCGCTGTTGCGCGGGGAGTGAGGTGCGGCGCGGGCCTCCAGGCTTGCCGTTTGCTGCTGTGCGGCGAATGCAAAAAAGCCAGCTCGATGAGCTGGCTTTTTTAACTGGTGGCGAATCAGGGACTCGAACCCCGGACCTGTGGATTATGATTCCATCGCTCTAACCAACTGAGCTAATTCGCCGTGAGACTCTGCTTGCACACAGTCTCGATAAACTGTGGTGGCGAATCAGGGACTCGAACCCCGGACCTGCGGATTATGATTCCGTCGCTCTAACCAACTGAGCTAATTCGCCACATTTCGATGCGTTGGCATCGAGGTTGCGAACTATACGTAGCGATTTTTGCAGTGTCAACTATTTCTGCGGAATGCCGGCAAATGGTCTAGCGATGCTTACAGCGTGTAGCAGCGGTCGCCGCTGCGGAAGCCCAGCCAGTCGATGGCTACCTGCTTGCCAAAGCCGATCACCTTGAAGGTCTCGCCCATTTCCTGTGGCGACAGCAGCCGCTGCGCTGCCTTGGCTACCGGCAGGTAGTCCTTGACGTTGGCCGCATCCAGGAAGGACAGCAGCTCGGTGATGCCGGCATTGATCAGGAACTGTGCCTGACTGGTGTAGCCGATCAGCTCCAGCCCGGCGTCGATGCCGGCCTGCGCCACCGCGCTGAAATCCACGTGCGTGGTCAGGTCCATCAGCCCTGGCAGGTAGAACGGGTCCTGCACGGTGTGGTGGCGGTAGTGGCCGAGCAGGGTGCCCATGCTGCGCTCCGGGTGGTAGTACTCGCCGGCGCTGTGACCGTAGTCGATCATCAGCAGGGCGCCGCGGGTCAGTACCCCGGCCAGGGTGTGGATGAAGGCGCGGTTGGCCAGGCTGATCTCGCTGACATAATCCGGGATCTGCGGCAACAGGCTGTCCGCCAGTGCCTTGAGCTGCGGCTCGGCAATCTCACGGTCTTCATAAGCCAACGCGCCGTCGCGCACGGTAACGCCGCGCTGCTGCAGCTGCTTGTTGGCGTTGCGCAGCACCAGTTCCACCGGCATGGCGTCCAGCACCTCGTTGCCCAGCAGGATGCCGTCCACGCTGTCCGGCAGTGCCGGCAGCCAGCGTACCTTGGCGGCCAACGTTGGCGGCAGGGTGGCGATGGTGGCCTGCTGGCGTTCGATCAGCTCGGGCGACAGGTCGATGATGCTGTAACTGGCCGGTTCGCAGCCCAGCGCGTTCAGCGCCAGCAGTAGGTCGGCGGCCAGGCGGCCGCTGCCGGCGCCGAATTCCACGATGTGGCCGGCGGTCTGCGGCAGCAGTTCGGCCAGCTGCCGCGCCAGCGTCTGCGCAAACAGCGGCGTCAGCTCCGGCGCGGTGATGAAATCGCCGCTCTCGCCGAACTTGCGGCTGCCGGCGGTGTAGTAGCCGAGGCCGGGGGCGTACAGTGCCAGTTCCATGTAGCGCGAAAACGGCATCCAGCCATCGCGGTCGGCGATTTCGGCGGCGATGGTGCGGGCGAGGGTCTGGCTGACGGCCAGCGCGTCGGCGGAAGCTTCGGGCAGGGACATGGTGTGAAAACTCGCAGGGCGGAACGCGCGGCCATCACGCGGCGCGGGTTCGCGTTTAAAATGGCGGGAATTGTCGCTAATCGGCGCGTTGTCGCCAAGCAAATACCAACGGGAGAGCGCATGCAAGCGGATGTTCACGACAAGGTGGTGCTGATTACCGGGGCGGCCAAGCGGGTGGGGGCGGGCATTGCGCGCCATCTGCATGCCCGTGGCGCGCGGCTGGTGCTGCATTATCGCGGCTCGCGCCGCGCGGCGGAAACGTTGGCCGCAGAGCTGAACGCGCAGCGTGCCGGCTCGGTAGTGTTGCTGCAGGCCGACTTGCTGGATACGGCCGCCTTGCCGCGGCTGGTGGACGATGCACATGCCGCCTTTGGTCGCCTGGACGGGCTGGTCAACAATGCTTCCAGCTTCTATCCCACCGAAATCGGCACCATCCGCGAGCAGGAGTGGCTGGACCTGATGGGCAGCAATCTCAAGGCGCCGCTGTTCCTGGCGCAGGCGGCGGCCAGCTATCTGGCGGCCACCCGCGGCGCCATTGTCGGCATCGTCGACATCCATGCCGAGCGCCCGATGAAGCGCCACCTAGTGTACAGCCTGGCCAAGGCCGGCCACGCGCAGCTGATCCGCAGCCTGGCGGTGGAGCTGGCGCCGCTGGTGCGCGTCAACGGCGTGTCACCGGGGGTGAACCTGTGGCCGGAGGACGAGGTGTCGTTCGATGCCGGTGAGCGCGCCGCCATTGAGGCGTCGATTCCGCTGGCGCGCGCCGGGCAGCCGGAGGACATCGCCCGCGCGGTGGCGTTTCTGCTGTTCGACACCGACTACGTCAATGGCCAGATCCTGGCGGTGGACGGTGGTCGCAGCGTGGTGCTGTAGCCGTGAGCTGGCCGCCGCTTGCGGCCAACCTTTGCTGCCGTGCAAAAAATTGGCGGCCGCATGGCAAAAACCGCCCTGATCGGACTAAAATAGGCGGTTTTTCAATTTCTTAGCCGTACCTCATGTCCGAACAACTCCGCGATGCCGATGCCGATGCCAAGGCCAAAAAGGCCAGCTTCGAAGGCAACAAACTCACCAAGCGTCTGCGTCACCACGTAGGCGATGCCATCAACGACTTCAACATGATCGAAGAGGGCGACCGCGTGATGGTGTGCCTCTCCGGCGGCAAGGACAGCTACACCCTGCTGGACATCCTGCTGGGGCTGCAGAAGTCGGCGCCGATCAATTTCTCCATCGTGGCGGTCAACCTGGACCAGAAGCAGCCGGGCTTTCCCGAGCATGTGCTGCCGCAGTACCTGGAATCCATCGGCGTGGAATACCGCATCGTCGAGGAAGACACCTACAGCATCGTCAAGCGGCTGGTGCCGGAAGGCAAGACCACCTGCAGCCTGTGCTCGCGCCTGCGCCGCGGCATCCTGTACCGCGTGGCCGACGAGCTGGGCGCCACCAAGATCGCGCTGGGCCACCACCGCGACGACATCCTGCACACCTTCTTCCTGAACATGTTCTACGGCGGCAAGCTCAAGGCGATGCCGCCCAAGCTGGTGTCGGACGACGGCCGCCACATGGTGATCCGCCCGCTGGCCTACTGCCGCGAAAAGGACATCGAGCGCTACGCCACGTTACGCGAGTTCCCCATCATCCCGTGTAACCTGTGCGGCTCGCAGCCCAACCTGCAGCGCCAGGTGGTGAAGGAGATGGTTAACGACTGGGACAAGCGCTTCCCCGGCCGGGTGGAAAGCATGTTCCGCGCCATGCAGAACGTAGTGCCGTCGCACCTGGCTGACACCGGCCTGTTCGATTTTGCCGGCCTGCAGACTGGCGATGCCCCGTTCGAGGGCGGCGATACCGCCTTCGACAAGGAAGAATTCCGCGACCCGGTGGTGCTGGCCGAGGACGATGAGGATGCGCCGCCGGCCGCCGCGCCGCGCCGCACCATCAGCATCCTGGATTCGCGGCCCAAGGCTGGAGACAGCTGTGGCGCATAGAGCCCTGCATCCGTTCCGCCGCCGTGTGCGCAAGGGTGTGGACGCCATGCCGGAGGTGGAAATCTCCGAAGCCGACAATATCCGCTCGTTGCACCTGGGCTCGGAAACCATCCAGAGCTCGATGAACCTGGACGAACCGGCCGATCTGGTGCTGAGCTACAGCCGCGCCATGATGGCGTTCCTGCTGTGGCACGACGATCCGCGCCACATTCTGCAGATCGGCTTGGGCGGCGGTTCGTTCGCGCGCTGGATCGACGAATACCTGCCGGACGCGGTGAGCGTGGCGGTGGACATCAATCCGCAGGTGATCGCGGTGGCGCGCGCGTTTTTCCAGCTGCCGGAAGAGGGCGACTTCTTCGAGATCGTCGAAGCCGACGGTGCCGAATACGTGAAAGTGTTCCGCGAATCCACCGACGTGATCATGGTGGATGGCTTCGACGGCCTGCAGATCGTGGACGAGCTGACCACCGAGGCATTCTTCGAGGACTGCTACCGCGCGCTGACGCCGAACGGCGTGTTCGTCACCAACTGGTGGAGCGGCGACAAGCGCTACCAGCAGTTCGTGGAGCGGCTGCTGGCCGTGTTCGAAGGCCGGGTCATCGAATTGCCGGCGGTCAGCCACGGCAATATGGCGGTGATGGCGTTCAAGGAAACCCCGTCGCCGCTGGGCTGGGAGGCGCTGGAAACCAAGGCCGACCAGCTGGAAGGCCGCTTCGGGCTGGAGTTCTGCGACTTTGTCAGTCGTATGAAGGATGTGAATCTGCACAGCAATAACCGCCTGCTGCTGTGACGGCAGCACGACACAAGCTGGCCGCCGCGTGCGGCCAACGGTTTTTTTGCCTGTTGTCATGACGACGGGCTGACAGGTTGGCCGCAGGCCGGCCGAACAAGGGATAAAGCGATGATCAGTTACCAAACCATTACCGACCGCAAGCTGCGCTTTGCGCTGGTCGGTTGCGGTCGCATTGCGGCCAACCATTTCGGTGCCATTGAACAGCACGCCGCGCGCTGCGAGCTGGTGGACGTGTGCGATACCGACCCGGCAGCACTGGCTGCCGCGGTGGCGCGCACCGGCGCCCGTGGCCATGCCACGCTGCGCGAGCTGTTGGCCAGCAGCGATGCCGACGTGGTGATCCTGACCACCCCGTCCGGGCTGCATCCGCAGCAAGCCATCGACTGCTTTGCCGCCGGCTTCCACGTGATGACCGAAAAGCCGATGGCCACCCGCTGGCATGACGGCGTGGCGATGGTGAAAGCCGCCGACCAGGCCGGCAAGCGCCTGTTCGTGGTGAAACAGAATCGCCGCAACGCCACGCTGCAGTTGCTCAAGCGCGCGGTGCAGGAAAAGCGCTTCGGCCGCATCTACATGGTGAACATCAACGTGTTCTGGACCCGGCCGCAGTCCTACTACGACCAGGCCGACTGGCGTGGCACCTGGGAATACGATGGCGGCGCGTTCATGAACCAGGCCAGCCATTACGTCGACCTGATCGACTGGCTGATCGGCCCGGTGGAAAGCATGCAGGCCTACACCGCCACCCTGGAGCGTGACATCGAGGTGGAAGACAGCGGCGTGGTCAGCCTGCGCTGGCGCTCCGGCGCGCTGGGCAGCATGAACGTGACCATGCTCACCTACCCGAAGAACCTGGAAGGCTCGATCACCATTCTCGGCGAGAAGGGCAGTGTGCGCGTTGGCGGCATGGCGGTGAACGAGATCCAGCACTGGGAGTTTGCCGCGCCGCACGCGATGGACGACGAGATTCAGGGCGCCAGCTACGCCACCACCAGCGTGTACGGCTTCGGCCACCCGCTGTACTACGACAATGTGATCCAGGTGATGCGCGGTGAGGCGGAGCCGGAGACCGACGGCCGCGAGGGGCTGAAGTCGCTGGAACTGCTGATCGGCATGTACCTGTCCGCCCGCGACGGCAAGCGCATCAGCCTGCCGCTGGAGTACTGATCATGGCTGCCTACACTGTCCATTCTACCGCCATCGTCGACGATGGCGCCGTGATCGGCGACGACACCCGCGTCTGGCACTGGGTTCATATCTGCAGCGGCGCGCGCATCGGTGCGCGCTGTTCCTTCGGCCAGAACGTGTTCGTCGGCAACGACGTGATCATCGGCGACAACGTCAAGGTGCAGAACAATGTGTCGATCTACGACGCGGTGACGCTGGAAGACGACGTGTTCTGCGGCCCGTCGATGGTGTTCACCAACGTCAACAACCCGCGCAGCCACGTCAACCGCAAGCACGAGTACCGCCGTACAGTGGTGAAGCGCGGTGCCAGTATCGGCGCCAATGCCACTGTGGTCTGCGGCCACGAAATCGGTGAGTACGCCTTCATCGGCGCCGGCGCGGTGGTGACCCGCGACGTCAAGCCGTACGCGCTGATGGTCGGCACTCCGGCGCGGCGCATCGGCTGGATGTGCCAGTGCGGCGAGCGGTTGCCGGACAGCATCGACCAGCACGCTTGCACCGCCTGCGGCCAACGTTACGACATCGGCGGCAACCACTGCGCGCCGCTTTGACCCTGTTGAGAGTGACACCATGTCTATCCAGTTCATCGATCTGAAAGCGCAGTACCAGCATCTCAAGGCCGACATTGACGCCCGCATCCACGCGGTGCTGGATCACGGCCAGTACATCATGGGGCCGGAGGTGAAACAGCTGGAAGAGCAGCTGGCGGCCTATACCGGCGCCAAACACGCGATCGGCGTCTGCGACGGCACCAAGGCGCTGCTGATCGCGCTGATGGCGCTGGGCGTGCAGGCCGGCGACGAGGTGATCACCACCCCGTTCACCTTCATCGCCACCGGCGAGATGATCGCGCTGCTGGGCGCCAAGCCGGTGTTTGTCGACATCGATCCGCTGACCTACAACCTCGACCCGGCGCTGCTGGAAGCCGCCATCACGCCGCGTACCCGCGCCATCATGCCGGTCAGCCTGTATGGCCAGTGTGCCGATTTCGCGGCCATCAACGCCATCGCCGAAAAACACGGCATCGCGGTGATCGAGGACGGCGCGCAGAGCTTTGGCGCCAGCCAGCACGGCAAGCGCTCCGGCAACCTGTGCACTATCGGCACCACCAGCTTCTTCCCGTCCAAGCCGCTGGGCTGCTACGGCGACGGCGGCGCGGTGTTCACCAACGACGACGAACTGGCGAAGAAAATGCGCGAGATCCGCGTGCACGGCCAGGACCGCCGCTACCACCACCCGGTGATCGGCCTCAACGGCCGGCTGGATACTATCCAGGCCGCGGTGCTGCTGGCCAAGCTGCCGAGTTTCCCGGCCGAGGTTGAGGCGCGCGCACGCATCGGTGCGCGCTACAGCGCGCTGCTGGCGGAGGTGGCACGGGTGCCGGTGATTGCCGCCGGCAACAGCCACGTCTACGCGCAGTACACCATCGAGGTGGACAACCGTGAAGCGGTACAAAAGGCGCTGCAGGAGCTGGGGGTGCCGACCGCGGTGCACTACCCGATCCCGCTGCACCTGCAGCCGGCATTTGCCGATCTGGGGCAGGGCGCGGGCAGCTTCCCGCTGGCCGAGGCCGCCGGCCGCCGGGTGATGAGCCTGCCGATGCACCCGTTCCTCGATGAAGCGACCCAGGATGCCATCGTCGCCGCGGTGAAAAAGGCGCTGGCCTAAGTGGCGTATCTGGCGTTCAAGTACCTCGTTTCCGCCGCCATGGTGGTGCTGGTGTCGGAGCTGGCCAAGCGCAGCGACAAGCTGGGCGCGCTGCTGGCGTCCTTGCCGCTGGTGACGGTGCTGACGCTGATCTGGCTGCAGCTGGAAAAACAGCCGGCGGCCAAGGTGGCTAACCACGCCTGGTATACCTTCTGGTACGTACTGCCAACGCTGCCGATGTTCCTGCTGTTTCCCTGGCTGCAGGGCCGGCTCGGGTTCTGGCTGGCGCTGGGTGCCAGCGCGCTGCTGACCATGCTGCTGTTCGCGTTGTTTGCCTGGTTGCTGCGCCCGTTCGGGATTCAGCTGCTATGAATATGCAGGCGCTTGTGCGCCGGCTGACGGCCGGCGGTTTTGCCCGCAACGTGGCCACCCTGGCCAGTGGCGCCGCGCTGGCGCAGGCGCTGCCGCTGCTGTTTGCGCCCTTGCTTACCCGCCTGTACTCGCCGGCCGATTTCGGCCTGCTGGCGGTGTTCGTTGCCTGGCTGTCCAACCTGGCGGTGATCGCCACCGCGCGTTTCGACATGGCGGTGGTATTGCCGAAAAGCGATGTCGAGGCGGCGCAACTGATGCGGCTGTCGCTGCTGATCAACACGGTTTTGCTGCTGCTGTGCCTGCTGCTGTTCTGGCCGTGGCACGACGCCATCGCCACGCTGTTGCAGGCGCCGGCGCTGGCGTCGTGGCTGCCGCTGCTGCCGCTTGGCGTGTGGCTGGCCGGTAGCGTGGCGGCGTGGACGGCATGGAATAACCGTCAGCGCCGCTATGCGGCCAACGCGCAGGGGCGGGTAGCGCAGTCGCTGGGGGTGTCGCTGCTGCAAGTGGCGGCCGGCTGGTCCGGGCTGGCGGCTGGCGGCCTGATCGTATCGCAATTGCTGGGGCAGGCCATTGCGCTGCTGGCGCTGGCACGCGCCGATATCGCGGCGCGGTTTGCCAGCCTGCGCGGCCATGCGCCGCAGGCGCTGCGGGCGGTGGCGCGGCGCTACCGCGAGTTCCCGCTGGTGAATACCCCGCACGCCTTCGTGGTGGCGTTTCAGGATTCGCTGATGCTGGCCATGCTCACCGCGCTGTCCGGCGCCGGCATCGTCGGCCAGTATGCCTTGGTGCTGCGCGTGCTCAAGCTGCCGGCGGCGCTGGTGGGGCAGGCGGTGGCGCAGGTGGTGTTCCGCGATCTGGCCGAAGCCGCCGCCAGCGGCCGCGCGCTGTCCGGCCTGCTCAAGCGCGCGTTGCTGATTCTGGCGGCGTTGTCGCTGCTGCCGTTCGGCGTGCTGGCGGCGTGGGGCGGGCCGTTGTTTGCGCTGGTGTTCGGCTCGGCCTGGCACGGTGCCGGGCAGATCGCCGCGCTGCTGGCGCCGTATTTTGCCGCCGCGTTCATCGCCGGCCCGGCCTTCATGGTGCCGATGGTGATCGGCCGCCAGCGCGCCTCGTTCGTGTTTGTGCTGATCGGCGTGGTGGTCAATCTGGCGGCCTTTGCCGCGGTGTATCTGGCCAGTCGCGATGCCATGCAGGCGTTCGCGCTGATGTCGGCGGTGATGACTGTCTATTTTGCGGCCTACGTGGCGTGGGTGTTCCGCCTGCTGGGCCGCCGGGAACTGGTACATGCTTAATCGACTGCTGCTGCTGTTGTGGCGCTGCTGGCTGCAGCTACGTGGCGCCAAGTTGGCCGCATCGGCGCGGGTGAATCCATCGGTCAAAGCCCGTCCTGCGGCTTTGCAGCTGGGGGCACATGCCCGCCTGTACTGGGGCGGCGAGGTGCTTAGCCATGGCGCCGGCGGCCTGCAACTGGGGGCGCACAGCCACCTGGCGCCGCATTACTACTGCCTGCTGGGCGCGAATCGGCTGCGCTTTGGCGATCACGTCGCCGTCGGTCCGCGCTGCATGTTTTTCTGCCACAGCAACGGCATTCCCGCCGATGCGCCGGCGACGCCGTTTAGCGACTGCCATGTCGATGGCGACATCAGCGTCGGCAATAATGTGCTGATCGGCGCCGGCTGCATCGTGCTGCCCGGGGCGCGCATCGGCGACAACGTGGTGGTGGGCGCCGGCAGCGTGGTCAAGGGCGTGCTGGAAAGCGGCTGGGTGTATGCCGGTGCGCCGGCCAGAAAGGTGAAACCGTTGTGTTGACTGCCAATTCGCTGACCTTCAGCCGTTTTCTGCTGGCGCTGCCCGGCGTGCTGGCCGGCCGGCGCTACCAGCGGCGGGCGTTGAGCCGCGAGCTGGCCGCCTTGCTGCAGGTGGAGGACAGCCGCATCGTGCTGTACGACAGCGGCCGCGCCGCCTTTGCCGCGCTGCTGCAGCTGCACGGCGTGGGGCCGGGTGACGAGGTGATCGTGCCGGCTTTCACCTGCGTGGTGGTGCCCAACCAGGTGCCGCCCAGCGGCGCCACGCTGCGTTTCGTCGACATCCAGCGCGGCAGCCTGGGTTACGACTGGCAGATGCTGGACATCGCCATCCGCCGCAACACCCGCGTGGTGGTGGTGCCGCACAATTTCGGCATCGCCTGCGAGGTGCCGACCTGGCTGCGCGAGAAGCACCGCCAAGTGCGCTTCGTCGATGACGCCGCCCACGGCTTTGCCTCGCGCTGCGATGGCCAGTGGCTGGGCAGTTATCACGACGGCGCTTTCTTCAGCTTCGAATATTCCAAGAATCTCACCGGCGGCATTGGCGGCTTTGCGCTGCTGCCCGCCGGCGCCTACCTGCCGCAGCCGGCGCTGCCGGAAGTGTCCTGCCTGGACCAGTGGCGCTTGCTGGCGACGCTGAAGGCGCACCTGCTGTCTACCCGCTGGCCGCTGCTTGGCCGCCTCACCATGGCGCTGGTGCGCCGGCTGGGGCTGGTGTACCGCTCCGGCGATCACGAGGTAGTCGACGGCGCTGCGCATCCGGCGCGCGAGCTGCCGCTGCTGTCGGCGGTACTGCTCCGCGCGCAGCTGGCGCGGCTGCCGGCGACGCTGGCGCACAAGCAGCAGCTGGTGACGCGCTATCAGGCCGCCCTCGGCGCGGTGCCCGGCATCCAGCAGTGGCCGGCCGCGGCCGATTGCCACTGGGTGCGTTACCCGTTTGCGCTGCCGTTCCACGTGGTGGACAAGGCGCGGCTGGCGCGCGAGCTGTCCGCCGCCTGCGGCCTGAACATCGGTGTGTGGTTCGACGACGTGATCCATCCGGCCGGCTCCTTCCGCCACGGCTATGCCGCCGGCAGTGCGCCGCATGCCGAGACGCTGGCGGCCAGCGTGTTCAACCTGCCGGTCAACATCAACCTCGCCGTGGATGGCGCGCTGGAACGCAAGCTGCAACGCCTGCAGCAGGCGCTGGCCCGCTTGCTGCGCGAGCAGAAGGAGTCGGCATGAAACTGCTGCTGATCGGCTCGGCCTCGGTGCATACCTTTCGCTACCTGGCCGGCATCGCGCCGCATGTGGATGAAATCCACCTGGTGACCAGCGGCCCGCTGCCGGCGCGCTACCATGCGGCCAACGTTGGCCGCGTGCTGCAGGTGGATTTCAGCCTGCGCGCGTTGACTACCGCCAGCAAGATCGCCGCGCTGATCGCCGCGGTGCAGCCGGACTTGGTGCACGTGCACCAGGCCAACAGCGTGGCCTGGCACGCGCGCCGCGCGCTGGCCGGCAAGGCTCTACCGTGGGTGCTCACCACCTGGGGCTCCGACGTGCTGCTGCTGCCGCAACAGAGCCGGCTGATGAAACGCATGGTGGCGGCCAACCTGGCGGCCGCCAGCGCGGTGACCAGCGATTCGCTGCACATGGCGGCGGTATGCCGCCAGCTGGCGCCACTGCAGCGCATGGCGGTGCTGAATTTCGGCATGGACCAACTGCCGCCGGCGCCGGACATCGCCGCCAAGCCGCTGCAGGTGCTGTCCTGCCGCCTGCACAAGCCGCTGTACCGCATCGATGCCATCGTGCGCGCCTGGGCGGCGGTGGAGGCGGATGCCCGCTTTGCCGGCTGGCGCCTGACCGTGGCCGCCAGCGGCAGCGAGACCGAGGCGCTGCTGCAACTGGCGCAGTCCTTGCAGCTGACGCGGGTGGAGTTCACCGGCTTTGTCACCCCGGAGGTGCTGGCCGGGCTGTACCGCGATGCGCGGCTGTTTGTCAGCGTGCCGCAGAGCGACGCCACCAGCATCAGCCTGCTGGAAGCCATGGGCCACGGCTGCCTGCCGCTGCTGTCCAACCTGCCGGCCAACCTGGAGTGGGTGCTGGACGGCGTCAACGGCGCCATCGTCGAGGACGTGGGCCGGCTGGGCGATGCGCTGAAAGCCCAGCTGCTGCGCGCCGCCGATGACCGCCAGCTGGCCGCTGCCGTAGCGCTCAACCGCCGGCTGGTCAGTGACAAGGGCCTGCAGCAGGCCAATATGGCGCGTTTTGCCGCCATCTACCATGAATTGCTGGTGTGCCGCGGCGACACCGCGGCGCACTGAAGCAGGAAAGCATAGACATGAAAATCGCCCATCTCACCAGCGCCCACCCGCGCCACGACATCCGCATCTTCGTCAAGGAGTGCGCCACCCTGGCCGCTGCCGGCCACGAGGTGCACCTGATCGTCGCCGACGGGCTGGGCGACGAGATCAACCGCGGCGTGCGGCTGCATGATGTCGGCGCCAAGAGCGGCGGCCGGCTGGCACGCATGACCGGCACGGTGAAGCGGGTATACGACAAGGTGCTGGCGCTGATGCCGGAGGTGGCGCACTTTCACGACCCGGAGCTGATCCCCGCCGCGCTGCGCCTGCAGCAGGCCGGCATCAAGGTGGTGTACGACGTGCACGAGGACGTGCCGCGCCAGGTACTGGCCAAGCACTGGATTCCGGGCATGGCGCGACCGTGGGTGTCACGCGGGGTGGAAACGCTGGAGGACTACGCTGCGCGCCGTTTCGACGCCATCGTCGCCGCCACGCCGGTGATCCGCCAGCGCTTCGAACGCGCCGGCGCCCGCCACGCGGTGGACGTGTGCAACTACCCGATTCTGGAGGAGCTGGTGCGCGATACGCCGTGGGCCAGCCGCCGCAACGAGATCTGCTACCTGGGCGGCATCAGCCGCACCCGCGGTATCGAGCCGATCATCGCCGCCTTGCCGGACACCGACACCCGCCTCAACCTGGCCGGCATCTGGAGCGAGCCGGAGCTGAAGGCGGCGCTGCAGCGCGAGGCCGGCTGGAGCCGTGTCAATGATCTGGGCGTGCTGGACCGCGCCGGCGTGGCCGCGGTGCTGGCGCAGAGCAAGGTAGGGCTGGTGACGCTGCTGCCGACGCCCAGCTATGTGGAATCGCTGCCGATCAAGCTGTTCGAATACATGGCCGCCGGTATGCCGGTGATCGCCAGCGATTTCCCGCTGTGGCGTGGCATTGTCGAGGATGCCGGCTGCGGCCTGCTGGTCGATCCGCAAGACCCGCACGCCATCGCCGATGCCGTCGCCGAACTGCTGGGTGACGATGCCCGCGCCCAGGCGATGGGCAATGCCGGCAAGCGCGCAGTGCAGGCCAAATACAGTTGGGCGGCCGAGGGCGACAAGCTGCTGGCACTGTATCGCCAGCTGGCGGCGTAAACGGGAGGCGTGATGACGGCGGCCAAGCCCAAACCCCATCGCCCGCACGCGGCCTTGCCGCTGCACATGCTGCTGGCACGGCCGCGGCTGCTGTCGGCCGGCCTGCTGGGGCTGGCGGTGGCGTGGCTGGTGCAGTTCCAGTCGCTGCTGCCGCTGCATACCATGACGGCGTTCATGCTGGGCTGGAACGCCGGCGCGCTGGTCTACCTGCTGTTGGCCGCGCACATGATGTACGGCGCCAGCGAGGTGCATATCCGCCGCCAGGCGCTGCGCGAAGACGTGGGCCAGCGCACCATCCTGGCGCTGGTGGTGTGTTCGTCGATCACCTGCCTGCTGGCGATTGCGCTGGAGCTGTCGGCGGCGCGGCAGCTGCACGGCGCGCTGCGCGCCAGCCATGTGGCGCTGGCGGCGCTCACCATCCTGACGTCGTGGCTGTTCACCCAGACCATGTTCGCGCTGCACTACGCGCATACCTACTTTGTCGGTCTGGCGCGCGGCGCGCCGGCGGCCTTGCAGTTTCCGGGCGATGACACCCCGGACTACGGCGACTTTTTCTATTTTTCCGCGGTGATCGGTACCTCGGCCCAGACTGCTGATGTCAGTCTGGCCACGCGGCAGATGCGGCGCATCGGTACCGTGCATTGCATCCTGTCCTTCCTGTTCAACACCACGGTGCTGGCGCTGATGATCAACATCCTCGCCGGCATGTTGTAGCCGCAGGGCAGGCCACGTCACACAGCGCGCCGGCCTGGGCCGGCGCTAAACCAATTCAGAAAGCAGTAACTTGCGCATTCTCTACATCAATCACTACGCCGGCAGCCCGCGGCACGGCATGGAGTTCCGCCCCTACTACCTGGCGCGCGAATGGGTGAAGGCTGGGCACGAAGTGCACATGCTGGCGGCGGACTACTCGCACCTGCGCCAGCACAATCCGACGCTGGCGGCCAACTATGTCGACGAGGACATAGCCGGCATCCGCTACACCTGGTGCAAGACGCCGAAGTACGAAGGCAACGGCCTGAAGCGGGTGATCAACATCTTCCGTTTCCTCGGCCGGGTGATGGGCCTGTCCGGGCGCTACCTCAAGGAGTGGCGGCCGGACGTGGTGATCGCCTCGTCCACCTACCCGCTGGATACCGTGCCGGCGGCCTTCATCGCCGGCAAGACCGGCGCCAAGCTGGTGTACGAGGTGCACGACCTGTGGCCGCTGACGCCGGTGGAAGTGGGCGGCATGAGCCCGAAGCACCCGTTCATCCGCCTGCTGCAGTGGGCGGAGGACTTCGGCTACCGCAAGGCGGACACCGTGGTGTCGATGCTGCCGTGCGCGAAGGACTACATGACTGAGCACGGCATGGCGCCGGAAAAATACGTGGTGATTCCCAACGGTGTGGACGTGGCCGAGTGGCAGGGCGCCAGTGAGCCGCTGCCGGCCGAACACCGCATGCGACTGGCAGAGCTGAAAGCCGACAAGCGTTTCATCGTCGGCTATGCCGGCGGCCACGGTCTGGCCAACGCGCTGGACTTCCTGCTGCAGGCGGCCAGCCTGCTGCCGGCGGACGCCGGCCTGCACATCGTGCTGGTCGGCGACGGCCCGGACAAGGCGGCGCTGCAGGCACAGGCACAGCAGCTGGGGCTGGGCAATGTCAGCTTCCTGCCGGCGATTCCCAAGCGCGCGGTGCCGGCCTTTCTGGCCGAGTGTGACGCGCTGTACATCGGCTGGCGCAAGCTGCCGATCTACCGCTTCGGCATCAACCCCAACAAGCTGTTCGACTACCTGATGGCCGCCAAGCCGGTGCTGCACTCGGTAGAGGCCGGCAACGACATGGTGCTTGATGCCGGTGCCGGCATCAGTGTCGGCGCGGAAGACCCGGCGGCCATCGCCGACGGCCTGCGGCGCATGGCGGCACTGACGCCGAACCAGCGCGGGCGCATGGGCGCCGCCGGCAAGGCGTACGTGCTGGCCAAGCACGACTACGCGGTGCTGGCCAGACGCTTTTTGCAGGGCATCCGTTAAGGCTGCGGCCCGAGTCGGCCGCCAGGTATAGACATTGCCGCGGCGACGGCAGCGCAGCGCAAATAGCACGGTCAACGTTGGCCGCATCACACAAGGACAGGTATGAACCAGCAACAACACCTCCGTTTCGACTTTGCCGACGGCCTGCGCGGGCTGGCCATGCTGGCCGTGGTGCTGTTCCACTACACGCAGATCTTCTGGCAGCGCCGCGACCGCATCGGCGAGGTGATGCACCTGCCGCCGCTGGACGGCTACCACGGCGCTTCCTTCGTGCTGCCGTTCAACCTCGGCGCGGTGGGGGTGGGGCTGTTCCTGCTGATCTCCGGGCTGCTGATCCCGCTGTCGCTCACTCGCATGGGCGTGGTGCGTTTTGCGGTGTCGCGTTTTTTTCGTATTTATCCCACCTACTGGGCCGGGCTGGCGCTGACTGTAGGCGCGCTGTGGCTGGCCTCCCTGCTACCGGATGGCGAGTTCGACGTGACCCGCGCCGACGTACTGGGCCACGCCAGCATCGCGTTCCAGGATTGGCTGGGCGGGCGCAACATCGACCCGGTGATGTGGACGCTGAAGGTGGAACTGTGGTTCTACGCCATGCTCGGCGCGGCGTTCACGCTCAGCGGCCGGCGCATCAAGTGGGCGATCTGGCTGCTATTGCCGCTGGTGGTGTGGCTGTGCCAGTTGGCTCCGTCCAACGGTTTACAGACCATCGTCTGCTACTTTCCGCTGATGTTCGCCGGCTGCTGGCTGTACTTCTACCAGACCGGGCAGGCCGGCAAATGGGAAACCGTGCTGCACTTCCTCGCCATGCTGGGCCTGTTCGTGTGGGTGAGCAACTGGGGCTCGGTAGAGTTGTACGCCAGCTACGGCATCGGCGTGGCGTTGTTCGTCGCCGGCGCGCTGTGGCCGCGGCTGGTCGCCGCGCCGTTGCTGACGCGGGTGGCCGGTGTCAGCTACGCCTGGTACGTGTGCCACTCGGTGGCCGGTTACGCCATCCTGTTCGCGCTGGCACAATACGGCACCCCGTGGTGGCTGATGGTGGCCATCGCGCTGGTGGCTACCTGGTATATGGCCGTGGCCATCAACCGCCTGGTGGAGCTGCCGACGCAGAAGATCGGCAAGCAACTGGCTGACAAGCTCAAGTAGGGCGGAAGCCGCCGCGCGGCGTTCCGCCGACACATGGCATGAGTGACGCGGCCAACGTTGGCCACAAGAATGATGAACCGGCTGGTGTTGCCGGCCGGAATGAACGAAAGACAAGACAATGGCTGAACAGAAGTTTCTCCCGTTTGCACTGCCGGATATCGGCGAAGACGAAATCAACGAAGTGGTCGACGCGCTGCGTTCCGGCTGGGTAACCACCGGCCCCAAGACCAAGCAGTTCGAGGCCGATTTTGCGGCGTTTATCGGTGACGGCGTGGAGGCGATTGCCGTCAACTCCGCCACCGCCGGCCTGCACCTGGCGCTGGAAGCGGTAGGGGTGAAGGAGGGCGACGAGGTGATCGTGCCGTCCTACACCTTTACCGCTACCGCCGAGGTGGTGCGCTATCTGGGCGCCCATCCGGTGATCGTGGACGTCGATCCGGTGACGTTCAACATCCGCCCGGAGGCGATCCGCGTCGCGATCACGGCCAAGACCCGCGCCATCATGCCGGTGCACTTTGCCGGCCTGGCCTGCGACATGGACGCGATCATTGCCATTGCCCGCGAGCACGGCCTGAAGATCGTCGAAGACGCCGCTCACGCCATGCCCACCTACTACAAGGGCAAGCTGATCGGTACGCTGGATTCCGATGTGACGGTGTTCAGCTTCTACGCCAACAAGACCATGACCACCGGCGAGGGTGGCATGGTGGTATCCAAAAACAAGGACATCATTGCGCGCTGCAAGGTGATGCGCCTGCACGGCATCAGCCGCGACGCCTTCGACCGCTACACCTCCAAGACCCCGGCCTGGTACTACGAGGTGGTCGCCCCCGGCTACAAGTACAACATGCCGGACACCGCCGCGGCGATGGGCATCCATCAGCTGAAGAAGATCAACGCCTTCCTGAAGAAACGCGAAACCTTGGCCGCACGCTTCGACGCCGAGCTGGCCGACCTGCCGCTGATTCTGCCGGCGCGCCCCACGGAGGCCGGCAGCAATCACGCCTGGCACCTGTACCCGGTGCGCCTCAAGCCGGAAGCCGGCATCAGCCGCGATGACTTTATCGTGCGCATGGCCGAGCTGGGCATCGGCTGCTCGGTGCACTTCATCCCGCTGCACCGCCAGCCGGTATGGCGCGATGGCTACAGCCTCAAACGCGAAAGCTTCCCGGTAGCCGATGCCGCGTTCGAAGCCGAGGTGACGCTGCCGCTGTACACCCGCATGACGGACGACGACCAGAGCCGCGTGATTGCCGCCGTGCGCCAGCTGCTGGGTAAGTAATGAGCGAGATGCCTGATAATCTGCGGCCAACGTTGGCCGCATCCCACGGCTCGCCGCTGCTGAAGCGGCTGTTTGACCTGCTGGCGGTAGTGGCCGGGCTGTGGCTGCTGTGGCCGCTGCTGCTGCTGATCGGCCTGTGGGTGAAGCTGGATTCGCCCGGCCCGGTGTTCTTCCGCCAGCTGCGGGTAGGGCGCGGCGGCCGGCTGTTCCGCATCCACAAGTTCCGCACCATGCGCATCAATGCCGAGGCCGCCGGCCAGCTGACGGTGGGCGCGGACAGTCGCGTTACCCGCGCCGGCCACATCCTGCGCAAGACCAAGCTGGACGAACTGCCGCAATTGCTGGACGTGCTGTACGGCGACATGAGCCTGGTCGGCCCGCGCCCGGAAGTGCCCAAATACGTGGCGCATTACCCGGCCGCGGTGCGCGACATTGTGCTGTCGGTACGCCCGGGCATTACCGACTGGGCGTCGATCAGGATGATCGACGAGAACCAGATCCTGGGTAAGGCTGCCGACCCGGAACGCGCCTACATCGAGCAGGTGTTGCCGGAAAAGCTCGGCTATTACCTGCGCTATGCGCAAAGCTACACCTTGGCCGGGGATGTGCAGATCATCCTCGCCACCTTGCTGAAGATCATTACCCGCTGAGGGGGCGCCATGAGCCGACCGGAACAGACTTATCGCGGCAGCTGCCATTGCGGCGCGGTGCAGTTCGAGATTCGCAGCGATTTTCCCGAGCTGACTATGTGCGACTGCTCGCTGTGTCGCAAGAAGAACGCGCTGATGGTGAAGGTGCACGAGAGCCAGTTCCGCCTGCTGGCCGGCGCGGACAGCTTGAGCGAGTACCAGTTTCATACCCATACCGCACGGCATTTCTTCTGCAAGGTGTGCGGTATTTACCCGTTTCATCGCAAGCGCGTGACGCCGGACAATTTCGGCATCAACGTGTGTTGCCTGGACGACTTTGATCCGAGCGGCATCCCGCTGCGCCAGGCCATCGGCGCGGCGATGCCGTGAATGGCGGAACCCATTACAAGAGCTGACATGCTGGACAAACTGCTTTCCTTCTCGCGCCATCACAAGATGGCGCTGCTGATGCTGCTGGATGCGCTGCTGTTGCCGCTGGCGCTGTGGAGCGCGGTGCTGCTGCGCCTGGGCGGCAACTGGGACCCGAAACTGGATGCCTACCTGTGGATTTTCGCGGTGCCGCCGCTGTGGGTGCTGCCGATCTTCATCAAGCTGGGGCTGTACCGCGCGGTGCTGAAGTTTCTGGACGACCGCATCGTGTACACCGTGTTCGTCGGCGTGTCGCTGTCGGTGCTGCTGTTGATGGCGGTGATCTTGATGGCCGGCATCGGCGCCTTTCCGCGTACCTCCATCATCATCTTCTGGGTGTTCGCCATTGCCTACATCGGCGGCAGCCGCTTCCTGCTGCGCGGGGTGGTGCGCCGTATCGATGCGTTGGATGCGCCGCGGCGGCCGGTGGTCATCTACGGCGCCGGCCGCGCCGGCCTGCAGCTGATGGCGGCGTTGCAGGAAGGGCGCGAGTACCGGCCACTGGCGTTTGTCGACGACAACCCGCAGCTGTGGGGCCGCACCTATCGCGGTCTGATGGTACATGACCCGCAAACGTTGGCCGCACTGCTGGCCGACACCGCGGCCGAGCTGATCCTGCTGGCGATACCATCGGCCAGCCGTGGGCGCCACCGCCAGATTCTGGAGCAGCTGGAAACCCTGCATGTGCCGATCAAGCGCCTGCCGGGCATGGCCGACCTGGTGTCCGGTGAGGTGCGGGTGGACGAGCTGCGCGAGGTGGATATCGAAGACTTGCTCGGCCGCGACCCGGTGCCGCCGCGCGGCGAGCTGCTGGCGGCCAACATCACCGGCAAGGTGGTGATGGTCACCGGCGCCGGTGGCTCCATCGGCTCCGAGCTGTGCCGCCAGATCGTCAAGCAGCAGCCGGCGCGCATCGTGCTGTTCGAGCTGACCGAGTTCGCGCTGTACAGCATCGACCAGGAGCTGGCGCGGATGGCGCCGACGGTGGAGCGGCTGCCGGTGCTGGGCAATGTTACCGACCTGGCGCGGCTGACTTCGGTGATGCGGGCGTTTGCGGTGGACACCGTGTACCACGCCGCCGCCTACAAGCATGTGCCGATGGTGGAGCACAACCCGGTGGCCGGCATCGTCAACAACGCCTTCGGCACCGATACCTGCGCGCAGGCGGCAGAAGACGCTGGCGTCGCCACCTTCGTACTGATTTCTACCGATAAAGCGGTGCGGCCAACCAATGTGATGGGTGCCACCAAGCGGCTGGCGGAGCTGGCACTGCAGGCGCGCCACGCCGCCGGCAGCCGTACCCGCTTCGTGATGGTGCGCTTCGGCAATGTGCTGGGCAGCTCCGGCTCGGTGGTGCCGCTGTTCAAGCAGCAGATTGCCAACGGCGGCCCGGTGACGCTGACGCACCCGGACATCACCCGCTACTTCATGACCATTCCCGAAGCGGCGCAACTGGTGATCCAGGCCGGCGCGATGGGGCAGGGCGGTGACGTGTTCGTGCTGGACATGGGCGAGCCGGTGAAGATCATCGATCTGGCGCGGCGCATGGTGCACCTGTCCGGACTTGAGGTGCGCGACGAGCAGCATCCGCACGGCGATATCGAGATCCGCTGCACCGGGCTGCGCCCGGGCGAGAAGCTGTACGAGGAGCTGCTGATCGGCGACGGCGTGCTGGCCACCGATCACCCGCGCATCATGCGGGCGCAGGAATACCACCTGCCGGCCGACGAGCTGGGGCGCCATCTGCAAACGTTGGCCGCCGCCTGCCAGCAGCTGGATGCCGCCCAGGCGTTTGCGCTGCTGCAGGGCGTGGTGCATGAATTCAAGGCCGCGGCGGCCACGGCCGACTGGGTGAGCCAGGCCGGCAGGGGCTGATGGTGCCGCGTGTGTCGCTGTGGTCTTCTCGCACCCCGTCGCATGCCGACGGGGTTTTTTGTGGCAATAGGGAAAACGGAGGGCTGGCAAGCGCAGCGTTTTCTGCTTTAATCCCACCCCTTCACGACGGATGTCGACAGCGTCCGCGATGAAGGCCGGTCCCCGCCGGCAATACAGGCCTCCAAGAAGGCCAACGATAATGAGCGGCAACGACCGGTCAGCGCACTACAAAGGAGGTTTTCAGTGACGACAGCACAGGGAAACCACCGTGAAAATCAACCGACTTACCGCAATGATCCTGGCCGCCATGGTGCTGGGTATTGCTGCTGGCTACGGCTGGCGTGAAATGGCTGGCAGCCCGGAGGCCATTACCGCCTTCGCCGACCAGCTTTCCATTCTGACCGACATCTTCCTGCGCCTGATCAAGATGATCATCGCGCCGCTGGTGTTCTCCACCCTGGTGGTGGGCATCGCACGCATGGGCGACTCGGCCACCGTTGGCCGCATCGGCGCCAAGACCATGGGCTGGTTCGTGACCGCGTCGTTCGTGTCGCTGTCGCTGGGCCTGATCATGGTGAACCTGCTGAAGCCGGGCGTGGGCCTGAGCCTGCCGCTGCCGGACGTGACCGCCAGCTCCGGCATCGAGAAGGGTGCGCTGACGCTGAAGGACTTCATCGGCCACCTGATTCCCAAGAGCGTGTTCGATGCGCTGGCCAAGAACGAAATCCTGTCCATCGTGGTGTTCTCGGTATTCTTCGGCACCGCCGCGGCCGCCGTCGGCGACAAGGCCCGTGGCCTGATCGACGCCATCGACGCGGTGGCGCACATCATGCTGAAAGTCACCGGCTACGTGATGAACTTCGCGCCGTTTGCGGTGTTCGCGGCGATTGCCAGCATGGTGGCCAAGGAAGGCCTGGGCATCCTGTCCACCTACGGCAGCTTCATGGCGCAGTTCTACCTGACGCTGGGCATGCTGTGGACGTGTCTGCTGCTGATGGGTAGCGTGTTCCTGGGGCGCCGCGTGTTCGAACTGCTGGCCGCGGTGCGCGAGCCGGCGCTGCTGGCGTTCTCCACCGCCAGCTCCGAGGCCGCCTACCCCAAGACGCTGGATCGCCTGAAGCGCTTCGGTTGCAGCGACCGCATCGCCAGCTTCGTGCTGCCGATGGGCTACTCGTTCAACCTCGATGGCTCGATGATCTACTGCACCTTTGCCAGCATCTTCATCGCCCAGGCCTACGGCATTAACCTGTCGCTGTCGCAGGAAATCACCATGATGCTGATCCTGATGGTGACCTCCAAGGGCATGGCCGGCGTGCCGCGCGCCTCGCTGGTGGTGATTGCCGCCACCCTGGCGCAGTTCAACATCCCGGAAGCCGGCCTGCTGTTGCTGCTGGGCGTGGATCACTTCCTGGACATGGGCCGTTCCGCCACCAACGTGCTGGGCAACGCTATTGCCGCCAGCGTGGTAGCCAAGAGCGAAAATGCGCTGGGTGCCGCCCAGCCGGAGCTGGACGAGGACGACGATATCGATCCGGAACCGCGTCAGGAGCTGGAGCCGGCGTACGCCAAGCAGCAGGCCTGATCGCCGCTGCCTGCCGCCGCACCAGACAGCCGCCTACGGGCGGCTTTTTTGCGTCTGGCGTGCAGTGGTGTAGCATGCGGCCAACTTGTGCTGGAGTGCCCGATGGATACCCGTTGGCTGGAAGATTTTCTGCTGCTGGCCGAAACCGGCAGCTTTACCCGCTCGGCCGAGCTGCGCCACCTGACGCAGCCGGCATTCTCGCGCCGCATCAAGGCGCTGGAGAGCTGGCTGGGCGCCGATCTGATCGACCGCACCACCTGGCCGACACAGCTGACGCCGGCCGGCGAGATGCTGCGCGAAAAGGCGCGCCTGCTGGTGGGCGAGCTGTCGTCCACCCGCAGCCAGCTGCGTGCGCTACAGGCGGCCGATGCCGCCACGCTGACGCTGGCGGTGCCGCACACGCTGTCGTTCGGCTTCGTGCCGCGCTGGCTGGCGGAAGAGCGCGAGTCGGTCGGCGACATCGCCTGGCGCCTGCTGGCGCACAATGTGCACGATGCGGTGGTGGCGCTGGCGGAAGGCCACGCCGACCTGATGCTGTGCTACCACCATCCGCGCCACCCGGTGGAGCTGCCGGGCGACCGCTACCAGGCGTTGGTGTTGGGCAGCGAGACGCTGCGGCCGTTCACCCGCCAGCTGGCGGACGGCACCGCGGAATGGCAGCTGCCGGGTGAGGCGCGGCTGCCGATCCCGTTTCTGGCCTATGGCCCCAATGCCTACTTCCACCGCATGGTGGAGCTGATCCTGGAGCGGGTGCCGCAGCCGGCGGTGCTGCAGCAGTGCTTCGAAACCGATATGGCCGAGGGGCTGAAGGCGATGGTGCTGGAAGGGCACGGCATCGCCTTCCTGCCGCACAGTACGGTACAGCGCGAACTGGCCGGCGGACAGCTCGCGCTGGCCGGCGACGACGACTGGTCACTGCAGATGGAGATCCGCGTCTACCGTGATGCGCGCCGCGAGCTGCCGGCACTGGATGGTTTATGGCAAAGGTTGGCCGCACGCTATCCGGCGGTGTAGCACATAGATAGCCTGCAGATGGCCGCGCGATGCGGCCATTTTTGCGTCGGCAGCCGGCGCGTTTGCGGATCATGCAAGTCTTGCATGGGGCAATCGGCATTCGGAATTGGCGGCGTGTCGGCGGGCGGCGCTACAGTGCGCGGCATCCAAACCACGCAAGAGAGCGCCACCATGTCCATCCGTCTGGAACACGATCTGCTCGGCGACCGCGAAGTGCCGGCGCATGTTTACTGGGGCGTGCATACCCTGCGTGCCATCGAGAACTTTCCCATCACCGGGCAGACTATCGCCAGTTACGGTGATCTGATCCGTGCGCTGGCGGTGATCAAGCAGGCGGCGGCGCAGGCCAACCACCAGCTGGGGCTGCTGAGCGACCACCACAAGGACGCTATCGTGCTGGCCTGCGAGGAAATCCGCGCCGGCAAATTGCATGACCAGTTCGTGGTCGACGTGATCCAGGGCGGCGCCGGCACCTCCACCAATATGAACGCCAACGAGGTGATCGCCAATCGCGCGCTGGAGCTGCTGGGCCACGCCAAGGGTGAGTACCAGCAGCTGCACCCCAATGAGCACGTCAACATGGGGCAGAGCACCAACGACGTGTATCCCACCGCGCTGCGGCTGGCCACCTTCTGGGGCGTGCAGCGCCTGCTGGCGGCCATGGCCCGGCTGCGCGATGCCTTTGATGACAAGGCCGACGAGTTTACCGACGTGCTGAAGATGGGCCGTACCCAGCTGCAGGACGCGGTGCCGATGACGCTGGGGCAGGAGTTCCGCACCTATGCGGTGATGCTGGGCGAGGACGAGCAGCGGTTGTACGAGGCCAGTGCGCTGATGCTGGAAATCAACCTGGGTGCCACCGCCATCGGCACCGGCATCACCGCCCACCCGGATTACACGCCGCTGGTGTGCGAGAAACTGTCGGCGCTGACTGGCCTCGCGCTGGAGACCGCACCCAACCTGATCGAGGCCACTCAGGATTGCGGCGCCTTCGTGCAGCTGTCCGGCGTGCTCAAGCGCGTGGCGGTAAAGCTGTCCAAGAGCTGCAACGACCTGCGCCTGCTGTCGTCCGGCCCGCGTGCCGGCCTGGGCGAGATCAACCTGCCGGCGCGGCAGGCCGGCTCGTCCATCATGCCGGGCAAGGTGAACCCGGTGATTCCGGAAGTGGTGACCCAGGTGGCGTACGAGGTGATCGGCAACGACATGACGGTGACCATGGCGGCGGAAGCCGGCCAGCTGCAGCTCAATGCCTTCGAGCCGGTGATCGCCTACAGCCTGTTCCGCAGCGTCAGCCACCTGGCCAATGCCTGCGACACGCTGCGCGACAACTGCGTGGTGGGCATCACCGCCAATATCGACTACCTGCGCGACAGTGTGCACCGCTCGGTGGGGCTGGTGACCGCGCTCAACCCCTATATCGGCTATGCCGCCGCCACCGAAGTGGCGACCGAAGCACACCAGACCGGCTGCAGCGTCTACGACATCGTGCTGCGCCGTGGGCTGCTCACCCAGGCGCAGCTGGACACCGTGCTGCAACCGGCGGCGCTGACCAGCCCGCGCTGGCTGCAACTGTAGATTTACCCTCCCTCTCTGTAACGTGAAGAAGCTTGGCCGCGGCGTCGCAAGATGCCGCGGCATTTTTTTGCTTCTGTTAGGCTGGCAACGATGAGTGGGGAGAGAGCATGGACAAGCTTGCATGCCGCTTGGCCGGGCCGGCGGATGTGGACATCCTGCACGCACTGTTGCAGGCGGCGTTTGGCCCGCTGCAGGCGGTGGTGTCCAGCCGCCCGACGGCGCTGGATGAGGATGCGGCCACGCTGACACAGCGGCTGGCGCAGGGGCAGTTGTTCGCCATCGGCGAGCTGGAGGGCAGGGCGGTGGCGACCGCCTGCCTGTTGCCGACCGATTGCGCCGGGGTGGCAGAGATCAAGCGGGTGGCGGTGTTGCCGCAGTGGCAGGGCCACGGCTGCGGCCAACAGTTGCTGGCCTGGCTGGAGCCGCTGGCGCAAGCGCACGGTTATGCGCGGCTGCGGCTGTCGATCCGTCGCAAGCTGCCGGGCAACCTGGCGTTCTATCTGCGCTGCGGCTACGTGCGTAGCGGCGAAGAGCCGCATCCGCGGGCGCCGGACGATGCCATCGTGTGGCTGGAAAAAGAGCTGGTCTGAGCGCGGCGGGTGGGCTATACCACGATTGTTGCATTGCACAATCGGGGGTGCCATGGCTGCTCTGTTGCGGGAAAGGGTTGCAGCGTTACCGGATGCCTGGCTGCGTTGCCAGCGGGCGCAGCGGCAAAGCTGGCAGGCCTGGCATCGCGCGCAAGGGCTGAGCTGCGCGCATCTGTGGCTGGATGCGGCCAACGGCAGCGATGACTGGCCGCGCTGGCAGCAGCAGCTGCGGCGCCACTGGTTGGCGCTGGGCTACGATTGCTTCGATGCCGGCATGCACTACTGGGCGCAGCTGCTGGCGGTGCCGCGTCCGGCACGGCTGTTGCGGCCACTGTGGCGCTGCGGCCAACGTTGCGTGGCGGCCTGCCACCGACACGGTAGCGACGGTCTGCTGGGGTATGCACGGCAGGCGTTGCGCTAGCTGCGACGTCCACATGAAAAACGGCTCCCGCGGGAGCCGTTTGCTATGCAGCTGGTAGGCCGTCGGCTTACCAGTGGCTGTGCCACACGTCCATCAACTCGCCGGCCTGCAGCTGGGTGATTTCCTTACGGCCCTGCAGCCAGGCCACCAGCGCGGAGCGCAGCTCGGCGGTAATCGTCGCGGCGCCAACCGGGAACACGATGCCGTCCAGTTCGCCCTGGTTGTAGTGGCCGCCAAAGCTCACGCCTTGTGCATCCACGGCTTCCAGCCAGTCGTTCAGGAACGCGTCGCTGGCGGCTTCGTCGCAGCTCAGTGTGGCGACTACGGTAAAGCCCAGTTCCTGGAATTCGCCGACGCGCAGTTTTTTGCGCTGGCGGCTGTTCAGGCGTTTCAGGCGGTTACGGGAGTTGGCGTTGGTCATGGTGTGAAACTCTTTCAGAAATCAGAAGCGGCATGATAACAGCGGCGGCCGGGTCTGGCCGCCACTTTCCGGTGCTCACAGCCCCAGTTGCTGCCACAGCCCATCCACGCGCTGGCGAGTGTCGGCATCCATCACGATGGGGGTGCCCCACTCACGGTTGGTCTCGCCCGGCAGCTTGTTGGTGGCATCCAGCCCCATCTTGCCGCCCAGCCCGGAAATGGGGCTGGCAAAGTCCAGGTAGTCGATCGGGGTGTTGTCGATCAGCGTGGTATCGCGCACCGGGTCCATGCGGGTAGTGATAGCCCAGATCACTTCCTTCCAGTCGCGGGTGTTCACGTCGTCGTCCACCACCACGATGAACTTGGTGTACATGAACTGGCGCAGGAAGCTCCAGCAGCCCATCATCACGCGCTTGGCGTGGCCGGGGTACTGCTTCTTGATGCTGATCACCGCCATGCGGTAGCTGCAGCCTTCCGGCGGCAGGTAGAAATCGACGATCTCCGGAAACTGCTTCTGCAGGATGGGCACGAACACCTCGTTCAGTGCCACACCCAGCACTGCCGGCTCATCCGGCGGCTTGCCGGTATAGGTGCTGTGGTACACCGGGTTCTCGCGCATGGTGATGCGGTCGATGGTGAATACCGGGAAGCTGTCCTGTTCGTTGTAGTAGCCGGTGTGGTCGCCGTACGGGCCTTCCATCGCCATGTCATTCGGGTGAATGTGGCCTTCCAGCACGATTTCGGCACTGGCCGGCACTTGCAGGTCGGAACCGATGCATTTCACCAGTTCGGTGCGGCTGCCGCGCAGCAGGCCGGCAAACTGGTATTCGGACAGCGTGTCCGGCACCGGCGTCACCGCGCCCAGGATGGTGGCCGGGTCGCAGCCCAGCACCACCGCCACCGGGTAGGGCTTGTCCGGGTTGGCCGCACGGAATTCGCGGTAGTCCAGCGCGCCGCCACGGTGCGCCAGCCAGCGCATGATCACGCGGTTGCGGCCTATCACCTGCTGGCGGTAGATGCCCAGGTTCTGCCGCTTTTTGTGCGGGCCGCGGGTAACGGTCAGGCCCCAGGTGATCAGCGGTGCCACGTCGCCGGGCCAGCAGTGCTGGATAGGCAGGCGGGCCAGATCGACCTCGTCGCCTTCCCACACGATGTCCTGGCACGGCGCCTTCTTGACTTCCTTCGGCGCCATCGACAGCACCTGCTTCAACAGCGGCAGCTTGTCCCAGGCATCGCGCAGTCCCTTGGGTGGCTCCGGCTCCTTCAGGTAGGCCAAGGTCTTGCCGATTTCGCGTAACTCCATCACGTCAGACGCGCCCATGCCCATTGCTACCCGTTTGGGGGTGCCGAACAGGTTGGCCAACACCGGGATGTCATAGCGTTTGTCGCCCTGTTGCGGCTGCTCGAACAGCAGCGCCGGGCCGCCGGCCTTCAGCACGCGGTCGCCGATTTCGGTCATTTCCAGGTGCGGCGATACCGGCACCTGAATGCGCTTGAGTTCGCCTTGCGATTCAAGCTGGGACATGAAGTCCCGCAGGTCGTTGTATTTCATGTTGCTTTCATGATCTAGCGCAAAAAGCCCTTGGCAGCGCAGGGTTAAGCTTTCTCCAACGTCGCAAGCTACTGTCCGCTTACTGGCAAGTCAACCGCTGGCAGTGGCTGCGCACAGTTCGACTGTCTGCTAAATGCTTGGAGATAAATATGAAAAAGTTCGCCATTGCCGCTCTGGTTGCTGCGCTGTCCAGTTCCGCTTTTGCTGCCCAGGGTGACATCCTGGCTCGCCTGCGCATCATCAATGTGAGCCCGGATGTGAAGACGGATCAGACCTTGGCAGCCGTACATGTTGATGTAGATGACCAGACCGTACCGGAACTGGACTTCACTTACATGATCACCAACAATATTGGTGCCGAGCTGATCCTTGGCACTGCCCGTCATGAAGTGACCTCCGACCTGGGGTCGCTGGGTAAGATCAACCATCTGCCGCCGACCGTTACCCTGCAGTATCACTTCAACCCGGAAGGTCAGATTCGTCCGTACGTAGGTGCTGGTGTCAACTACACCCGCTTCTACAAGAACGATCTGCAATTGCCAAATGGCACCAAAATTGATGTAGATAGCAATAGCTGGGGTGGCGCACTGCAGGTCGGTACCGACATCGCTATCAACAAGGACTGGTTCGTTAACGTTGATGTGAAGAAGATTTACATCAAGACCGACGTAAGTGCTGGTGGCAGTGATCTGGGTACCCTGAAAATCAATCCGTGGGTATTCGGTGTAGGTATCGGCACCAAGTTCTAATTTGGGGCTAGCTGTATTTATCTGAAAGGGGCGCTGTGGCGCCCCTTTTTGCCGTTACTTCCTTGTGCCAGCACAGGGGGCTGGGTATCCTTGCCCGGTTATTTCTCCGGAATGAATCTGGCGATGGCCGCCTTTCCCGCTCGCGCGTCTCATAGTCATGTGGCGCTGTATGCCGCACTGATCAATGCGGTCATCATCGTCTTTCTTAGCCTGTATCCCTTTTCCGGTTGGAGCTATAGCGGGCGCCCGCTGTTTGAGTTCCTGTTCTATCCACTGCCTTACTACACCCGGCTGTTTGATAATGCGGCCAACCTGCTGATCTACATTCCCTACGGTTTCAGTCTGGCGTTGTTGCTGGTGCCGCGCTGGTTTTCACTGCTGCTTGCCCTGCTGGTTGCGGCGCTGACCAGCATCAGTGTCGAATTTCTGCAGGAGTTCCTGCCGACGCGCATTGCTTCCAATCTGGATGTGCTGTGCAATCTGGCGGGGGCATTGCTCGGGGCGGTACTGGCGGTTTCTCCCTGGCTGCGTAAGCACTGGCATCATCTGTGGCAGTGGCGTCGCCGTCATTTTGTTGCCGGCAGTGCGGTCGATTACGCGCTGCTGGCGATGGGGCTATGGTTTCTTACCCAGCTTAACCCCGCGTTGCCGCTGTTCGGGGTGGTTGCCTACCCGCAAGGCCTGCCACAACCGTATCTTTCACCACTGGAAAACCCGCGGCTGTTCCTGTTTCTGCTGGAGGCCGGCGGGGCTGCCAGCAATATGCTGGCCGTCTGTCTGTTCATTACCTGTTTTGTTGCCAACAAGGCAGAACGCGGCAAGTTCATTTTCCTGCTGCTGCTGTCGGCCTGGCTACTCAAGTTGCTGGCTGCCGGTGCGTTGCTCAAGCCGTTTGCATTTTTTCAGTGGGTAAATCCGCATCTGATAACCGGCTGGGCTGCCGGCTTTCTACTGTCCTGGTTGCTGGCTCGATGTAGTCGCATGGTGCAGACATTCCTCGCGATTCTTGCGCTGGCCATTGCTCAGACTGCCGCCGTGTTATGGCCGCTGGGCGGTGTTCAGGCCGATTTCCTGTCTTTGTTCCGCTGGCCGTACGGGCATCTGCACAATATGAGTGCGCTAGTGGACTTTCTGTCCGACCTGTGGCCAGCGACAGCATTGCTGTGTCTGGGGCTTGGCCTGTGGCAACAGTTAGCGGCCAAGTGGCAGCGTCGCTAGCTGTCGCAAATCGGTAATGCGCCAGTCTACCCAGCTCGGTTTGCGTAGTGTCGGGCTGATCCACACTGTCTGCATGCCCAGGCGTTTCGCCGTTCTAAGGTTGGCCGCAGTATCTTCAATCATCACACAGTTGCCGGCAGCCAGGCCGGCATCGCGCAACACCCGGTGATAGCCACTGCTGTGCGGCTTGGGCTGGTAGTCCAGTGCTTCCATGCCGTAGCAGCGGCTAATCAGATGTCCGATCCCCAGGTGGGCGGTAATGGCTTCTACATAATGTTGCGGACCATTGGAAAATACCCACTTGCGACCAGGTAGGCTGCGCAGCAACTGTGGTAAGCGATTGCTGTAATTGATCCAGGGCAGCAGCTCGTCCATGTCGTGGGTGAAACGCAGAAAGTGGTCTGCCGATACGTGGTGATGGCGCACCAGCCCACCTAAGGTGGCGCCGTAACGACGCCAGTAATGTGTGCGTAGCAGATTGGCCTGCTGCAGGTCATAGCCAAGGTACCGCACGATATAGTCGGTCATGCGCTGGCTAATACGTGGAAATACGGCATGGCCGGCGTGATGCAGCGTCTCATCCAGATCAAATAGCCAGTTCATCAATATTGTTTACGTCATCAAAAATCAGAATGCGCAGTGTAGCGCGGTCAGATTAACGGTGTGGCGGTGTTTTTGTATTTATTCAAATCAATAGGTTAGCGAATTTGTGCAATTTTCTTCGCTTCCCGGTGTTGACGGGTGTGGGTTGGCTGGGTATAGTTCGCCTCCTCTGCTGACGACGCAACGAAACGAAGTCAGCCCGCTCTTTAACAAAACGAATAACCGATAGGTGTAAGTGCCTGGCGAGCCAGACA